>NZ_CP018870.1:600000-1200000 GCF_001941845.1 Streptomyces sp. TN58
AGCTGGCCCTGACCGCGCGGCGCCCGGGTGTGGAGGCGGCGGCGGGGCCGTTCGGGCAGGGCGTCGTGGACGTTCCCGACGGCCGGCTGTGGATGCCCGGCGGCTCCCTGACGGTGGTGGGCCGGGCCGACCCGTCCGGCCCGGTCGACCGGGTGGAGGTCCTGGAGGGCCGGTGGGCGACCGCGCCCGGCGAGATCGTCGTGGCCTGGCCGTCCGGGGGCACGCCCGGCCCGGAGCTGCTGGGGGCGGAGCTGGCGGTGCCGGGGGGCGGGCCGCTGCGCGTCGTGGGATTCGGCGCCACCATGTCGAAGTCGGCGGAAGGCTGGGTGACGCCCGAGCAGATGGCGTCGATGCGGCCGGCTGCCGCGCAGATGCTGTACCGCTTCACGGACTCCTCGACCGAGGCGGAGCTGCGGTCCTCGCTGGCCGCGGCGACGGCCGGTCTGCCCGAGGGGGCGCTGGCCGACCGGCAGACCCACCTCACCCTGAAGCGGGCCTTCTCGGCGCTGGCCGACAGCTATCTCCCGTTCATGACGCTGTTCGGCGTCCTCGGCCTCCTGGTGTCCGCCCTGATCGTCGGGAACGTCGTCAGCGGGGCGGTGGTCTCCGGCTACCGGCACATCGGCGTGCTCAAGGCCCTGGGGTTCACCCCGAACCAGGTGGTCGCCGTGTACCTGACGATGATGGCCGTACCGGCCGTCGTCGGCTCCGCACTGGGCACTCTGCTCGGCAACGCGCTGGCCGAGCCGATCCTGAAGGTCGCCTTCTCCGGCATCGAGACCGGCCGGGCCTCCGTCGGCGGCGTGGCCGGCTGGGTGTCGGCCGTCTGCCTGCTGGGCATGCCCGCCCTGGTGCTGCTCGCCGCGCTGGTTCCCGCCCTGCGGGCCCACCGGCTGTCCGCCGCCCGGGCGATCAGCGCCGGCGGCGCCCCCGGGACCGGCCGCGGACTGCGCGTGCAGCGCGTCCTCGGTGGCAGCCCGCTCCCACGCGCCGTCAGCCTTGGCCTGGGGCAGCCGTTCGCCCGCCCCGGCCGCACGGTGCTGACCCTGGCCGCCATCGTTCTGGGGGTGACCACGGTGACCCTGGCGACCGGGCTGACCGGCACCATGCTCGCCTTCGACGAGGCCGGCCGGGGCGAGGGCGGTCCCCGGGTCCGGGTGGAGGCGGGAGCCCCGGGCAACGGCCGGCCCGCCCCCGCGCTCAGCGACGACCAGATCGAGGAACGGCTGCGGTCACTGCCCGGTGCGACGCACGTCCGGGCTCGCGCTCTGGCCCAGGTCGGTGTGGGCGGGCAGTCCCAGTCGGTGTTCGCCACCTTCTACCGCGGGGACGACTCCGCGCAGGACGGCCGGATCGCCAGGGGCAGGCCGGCGCGGGCGGCGGGCGAGATCACGGCCGGCCCCTCGTTCCTGACGCAGCGCGGCCTGCAGCTGGGTGACCGGGTCACCCTGGTGCTGGAGGGCAGGCAGGTCACGGCGACCGTCGTCGGCGTACTCGTCGACGGCAACGCAAGGGCACTGGACGCCACCTGGCAGACCCTCGCCCAGCTGTCACCGGACGCCCGCGCCGTCGAGTACGAGGTACGGCTCGCCCCGGGCACCGACGCGCAGGCGTACGCCGCGGAGGCCGAGGCCGCCGACCCGGGGCTGCGCGCGACGGTGCCGGACACGGGCAACGCCGGCACCACCACCGTCGTCGCGTTCTCCTCGGTGTTCACCGTCCTGTTGAGCGTGGTCGCCGCCCTCGGCGTCCTCAACACCGTCCTCTTGGGCACCCGGGAGCGCCGGCGGGACCTCGGCATGCTCAAGTCGATCGGGATGACACCCCGGCAGGTCGTGGCGATGACCGTGACGTCGGTGGCGGGGATCGGGGCGGTCGGCGGGCTGCTGGGCATCCCGCTCGGGATGTTCGCGCACCGGCTGGTCGTGGACAACGTCGGGGTGGTCGCCTTCCCGGACTCGATGAAGAACATATGGGACGTGCCCCAGTTGTCGATCCTGCTGCTCGCCGGCGTCGCGATCGCCGTCATGGGCGCGCTGGTTCCGGCCCGGTCGGCGGCGCGGATGACGATCGCGGCCGCCCTGCACACCGAGTAGCGGGGCGAATTGCGGATGCGCCGGGCGAGCGGGGCTTCGTAAACTCTCCCGGCGCACGAGCGCGGGGCCCCGGCTCCGCCGGACCCCGTGGGAAGGAGACTCGGATGCCCCGCAGTCCGAAGAAGGCCCGACGCCTCGTCGTGGACGGGGACACCTACACGCGGTCGGTGCGCCACCGGCACGGCAGACCGGGCGGCGGCGCCGGCGACTGCAGCGAGTCCCTGACCCTCCACCTGGCCGGGGCGCGCGGACACCTGCGCATCGTGTTCCGGGAGGGGCCCGGCAGGCTGGTCCCGCAAGGCTACCCGTTGGTCTCCGGGGAGGTGTCCCTCGCCGGCACCGAGTCCCTGTACCTGCACGAACCCGGCACGGTCCGGGCCCTGTTGGAGGAGGCCCGGGCTCGCGGGTGGCGTCCCGACGGCCCGTCGGGCATGGAGATCGACGGCTGGACCCTCTTCGAGGCCGCCCTGTGCAGGCGGAACGCGGGCGCCGCCAGGGCGTGACTCCGTCACCTCACCGGGCCGGGGGTCGTTAGGGCCTGGGGGTTGACTCGGGGGGCGAAGGGATGGCGGTATGCGGCAGTTTCCTCTGGAGATGCACCACGTGGCACCCGGCAGGGTGGTCGAGTGGCGGCTCAGGACCACCGCGGCGGAGGCCGGCGGAGCGGAGGCCGGCAGGCCGGGTTCCGGCGGAGCGGAGGCCGGCGGGCCGGGTTCCGGCAGGCCGGATGCCGCCGCGCCGGACGCCGGGAGGCCGGATGCCGCCGGGCCGGCCGACCCGGCGAGCCGGAAAGCGTCCTTCAACCAGGACAAGCACTTCACCGTCGCCGAGGAGAGCCGGGCCGCCGACGACCCCGTCGCGTCGTGGGTCGCGGTCACCTTCGAGGTGACCGGCCCGCTGGACGAGCAGGCTCTGTCCCGGGCCCTGCTCTCCTTCGTCCAGCGGCACGAGGTACTGCGCTGCGCGTTCCGCCGGCTGGCCGGGGAGGTGGCCTGCGAGCCCTTCGCCCCGGCCTCGCTCACCCTCGACCCCGAGCACGTGGGCACGTTCGACGACGCCGGGGTGCTGTCCGACTTCCTCGTCGAACGGTTCAAGCGGAGCATCGACACGCTGTCCTGGCCGCTGTTCATCATGGGCGCCGTGGTCCGCGAGGATTCGGCGACGGTCTACCTCGCCTTCGACCACATCGTCTGCGACGGCATGTCGATGCCGATCGTCGCCCGCGAGGTGCTGACCGCCTACGAGGGCCTGTGCCGCGGGGAGGCGGCCGAACTGCCGCCGGCGCCCAGCTATCTCGACTTCGCCGAGGAGCAGCGCCGCCGCTACCTGTCCATCGACGTCCGCGACAGCCGGCTGGACCACTGGAAGGCCTTCATGGGGCCCGCCGGCGAGTTCTTCCCGCGCTTCCCCCTGGATCTCGGCGTCGAGCCGGGGCGGATGTACCCCATCGTCAACGAGGCCTCGATGCTGCTGGACGCCGGTGAGGCGGAGGTCTTCGAGAAGACCTGCCTGGCGGTCGGCGGGAAGCCGTTCATGGGCGTGCTCGGCTCTGTGGCCGTGTGTCTGCGCGATGCCGGCGGTCCTGGCGTCTACCGGGGCCTGATGCCGGTCAGCGAGCGCGGCCGGAGCACCTGGACGAACTCGGTCGGCTGGTTCGTCAACACCCTGCCGATCGAGTTCGACGCCTCGCCGGGCCGGGACTTCGCCCAGGTGACGGCCTCCGTCCGGGCCGGGTTCGCCGAGATGATCGCCCATGGCGACGTGCCGTTCGTGCGGGCGTGGGAGCTGCTGGCGCCCGAGGAGTTCGCCGCCCGCTCCTGGCCGTACCCGGTGAACTTCTTCTCGTACATCGACATGCGCAAGTGCCCGGGCGCCGAGCGCCACGACGAGTGGCGGCCCACCACGCACGTGTGGTCGGCGCGGGCCAACGGTGCCTGCTCGTGGTTCCAGCGCGACACGGAGGGGCTGCACATGAACTCCATCTACGTCGACACCCGCGCGGCCCGCCGGACCATGGGCGACTTCCAGGAGGCACTGCGACTGACGGTTCAGGAGGTCGCCCGCTCCGGCGGCTTCCGCCGGCCCGTCGCCCTCACGCCGCAGCGCCGGCCGGTGCGGGGGGCCCCGCTGGACGTGGCCGGGTTGGCACGGCGCGGCTGAGCGCCGCTCGGGGGCTCGGCTCAGAGGCGCGGCCCGGGGGCTCGGCTCAGAGGTGCGGCCCGGGGGCTCGGCTCAGAGGCGGGCCGCGCGCCGCAGGAGCAGGGCGCGTTCGCGCTGGTTACGGGTGAGCGAGGCCGCGCGTTCGAACTCTGCCCGGGCCTCGCTCGGCCGGCCGAGGCGCTCCAGCAGGTCGCCCCGGACGCTCGGCAGCAGGTGGTAGGCGCCGAGGGCCGGTTCCCGCGCCAGGGCGTCGACGAGCGGCAGGGCGGCCGCCGGGCCCTGGGCCATCGAGACGGCCACCGCCCGGTTGAGCTCCACCACGGGTGAGGGGGTCAGCTGGACCAGCCGCCCGTAGAGGGCGGCGATCGCGGTCCAGTCCGTGTCCTCGTAGCGGACGGCGGCCGCGTGGCAGCCGGCGATGGCGGCCTGGAGGGCGTAGGGGCCGCTGCCGGCGCGGCTCATCGCCCGGGCGCCCCTGGCGATGAGCATGCGGTTCCACCGGGCCCGGTTCTGGTCGGCGAGCAGCACCGGTTCGCCGTCGGGGCCGGTGCGGGCGGCGATCCGGGACGCCTGGAACTCCAGCAGCGCGGCGAGGCCGTGCGCCTCGCCCTCCTCGGGCATGAGGGCGGCCAGTACGCGGGCCAGGCGCAGGGCGTCCTCGCAGAGGGCGGGCCGGACCAGGTCGTCGCCCGAGGTGGCCGAGTAGCCCTCGTTGAAGATCAGGTAGATGACCTCCAGGACCGAGGAGAGCCGCGCCTCGCGGTCGGCTCCGTACGGGACCTCGAAGGGCACCCCGGCCTTGGCGAGGGCGCGCTTCGCCCGCACGATGCGCTGGGCGACCGTGCTCTCGGAGGCGAGGAAGGCGCGGGCGATCTCCTGGGTCGTCAGCCCGCCGATCAGGCGCAGGGTGAGCGCGATGCGGGCTTCGGTGGCGAGGACGGGGTGGCAGGCCGTGAACACCAGGCGCAGCAGGTCGTCGTCGATGTCGTCGGGCTCGGACGGTTCTGCGGGTGGCGGCTCGTCCTCCAGGGTCCGGCCGACTTCGGCGAGCTTGCGCGCGTAGGTCTCCTTGCGGCGGACGAGGTCGATCGCGCGGTGCTTGGCCGTCGCCATGAGCCAGGCGCCCGGGCGGTCCGGGACACCCGACCCGGGCCACTGCTCCAGTGCGGTGACGAGGGCGTCCTGTGCGATCTCCTCGGCGATGCCGACGTCCCGCACGATACGGGTGACTCCCGCGATGATCCGCGCCGACTCGATCCTGAACACCGCTTCGACCGCCTGGGCCGTGTCCGCTGCCGTCACGGCCACCCATGAGAGCAGCCGCGACGGTGCAGGGCAAACACGGCACGAGCGGTCGGGCGCACGAGCGTGCGGGCGTCCGGGATCACATCTCCTGGATCTCACGGACCTCGGCGCTGACGTTCCATTCAGCCGGGTGGATCTCCAGGAACCGCCGGGTCCACTCGATGGCCTCGGCCTTGTCCTTGCACTGGCAGAGGGAGTAGCCGCCGACGACCTCCTTGGTCTCGGTGAAGGGGCCGTCGGTGTAGCTGATCTTCCCGCCGGACCAGCTGAGACGGGTCGCCTCGGAGGTGGGGAGCAGGCCCGCGGTGTCGAGCATCACGCCGGCCTTGGTGATCTCCTCCAGCAGGGCGCCCATGCGCTGCTCGAACTCCGGCGGGAACTCGTTCGGGGGAAGGTCCTGCTCGTTGATGCGGATCATCGTCAGGAAGCGCGGCATGGTGACTCCTCGGTCGCGGGGGCGGGGTCCTTCCCCGCCTCTCACCCTTGCGTCGAACGGGAGGCGCCCGGATCGACAGCCCTGCGGAAATTCTTCGAAGAACTTTCGGCGGCGACCACCGGCGGCTCCGCCGGGGCGCCCGGCGGCGGAGTGCCGGGGCTGCCTCCGCCCACCCGTCAGCCGGCCGGGCAGCCCGCCGGCCGGTCAGCGGCTGTCGCCGGTCCAGTCCCAGTGGCCCGGATCCCCCGCCCTGCGCCGGTAGTGGGCCCGGCCGCCCGCTCCGTAGCGTCCTATCTCGGTGGGGAGGCGGGCTTCCTCGTCGAGCTGGGACGCGCTCCAGCCCGTGATGTCCAGGAGGAGTCCGTCGAGTGGGCCCCCGACCAGTTCGCCGTATACGCGGCCGGAGCGTGGGCCGGGGTCGGGGTCCTCGTGGTCGGCGCCGTAGACCCGGCGCCGGAGCATCCTGTCGTCCATACTGATCAGCTTCACAGGCGGCACTGACAGCGGCCCGGCGGACGCCCGCCCGGCGGCGATGATGGGTGCGGCGCTCCCGGTGGAGGAGCGCACGAGCGAGGAGCGACAACGCATGGCACGTGGGGTGCACCGGCCGCAGGAGGACGAGGAGTTCGACTTCGTGCTGTCGATGACGACGGGACCCGTTCTCGCCTACTTCTGCGGCACCTGGCCCAAGGCCGTGCAGGCCTGCCGTGCGATGGACGCGGTCGTCCGCGAGCTGGCACAGGAGTACGGGACCAGGTTCACGGCCGTCCGCACCGACATGACCCGCTGCCCCGGGGCGACGAAGCGCTACGGCGTGACGAGCGCGCCGACCGCCGTGCTCATCGAGCAGGGCGAGGCGGTCGCGAGCCAGGCGGGCCCGATGAGCCGGGAGGAGTTCCGGGCGTTCCTCGACGCCCGTCTCTGACCGGCGGGGCCCGGCACGCACGCCCTCACGGGCGGCCGACGCTACTTCGACGACACCCCCGGGCGGCTCAGAGGAGGGTGACGGCCCTGCGTTCCAGGGCCACCGACTGCTCCACCAGGGTGGCGAACTCGTCGAGGAGCGCACGCCGCACGGCGGGGTCGGGGGCGGCGTCGGCTTCCGGCGCGGCGTCCGCTGCGGCGGCGCGGGCCAGGCCCGCGAGCCGGGACCAGTGCCCGCCCGACTCGCGGAACAGCTCTGCCGCCCGCTGCCGCCCGGCCAGGTCGAGGAAGTCCGCGTACAGCGGCCGGGTGGCCCCCGGGGCGGTCCACTCCTCCTCCAGGCAGGCGTACAGCCGGCGGGTTCCCGCGCGGAAGGCGTCCGGCGCGGCGAAGCGGCGCTCCCAGCCGGCCTTCGTGCGGGTGTCGCGCAGCTGCGCGGCGAACTTCTCCATGCCGCTGAAGCCGAAGTTGACGTCGAACTTGTTGCCGAGCACCGGCCCGGTGAGCCGTGCGGCAGTGGCGGCGAGGGCTCCCTCGACGTCGGGCTCCCCGTCGGCGGGGCCGGTGGGCACGATCATCTCGTGGCGCCCCTTGCGGTGCCCTGACCAGGCGGCGCCGAACTCCTCCGCGGCGATCCGGTACGGCGACCCGGCGCCGTCCTCGACGTACAGGGAATCGCCCTCGTACCCGGCGAGGACCACGGTGTACGGATCGGCTCCGGCCATCTCGTCCGGGGCGCCGTGCCACGGGAGCCCGGACCGGTCGACGGTGCAGAACACAGGGCGCCCGGCGTCGAGGGCGGCGTGTACGCGGTCCCAGCGCGGGGCGGCGCTGTGGGCCGCCTCGTAGGGGACGCGGAGCCGGTCGAGGGCGGAGCGGACCCAGGAGACCGGGTGGGCCTGGGCGACGATCGTGAGCTGGGGCGGCCGTCCGGTGTACTCGAAGACGAAGTACATGAAGCCCACGCCGCCGGCGAGGCCCGCGACGAGCGGCTCGTCGTGGGTGCTGCCGAGGGCGTGCCGGATGAGGGAGCTCTCGCGGTGGCGCCCCGGGCCGAAGTCCTCGTACACGAGCATGCGGTCAGGGTACGTCGCGGCCGGTCGGAAGCCGCGGTAAACCACTTCCTGTACAGTTGTCCAGGAAATCGCCCCGCGCTCTCATCCCCAGAAGTGGAGACGGCCATGCAGACGGTCGCTCAGATACTGATCGGCCTCGTGGCCGCGCTGCACGCGTACTTCCTGGTCCTGGAGATGTTCCTGTGGCAGCGGCCGCCGGGCCGGGCCCTGTCGGGCTTCGACGCGGACACCGCCCGGCTGACCGCGCCGCTCGCCGCCAACCAGGGCCTGTACAACGGTTTCCTCGCCGCCGGACTGGTGTGGGGGCTCGCCAGCGGCTCGCTCGCCACGCAGGTCTTCTTCCTCTCCTGCGTGATCGTGGCCGGCGTGTTCGGGGCCGCGACGGCCAACCGCCGGATCCTCGTCGCCCAGGCGGTGCCGGGGGCTCTGGCGCTCGGCGCCGCGCTGCTGGCCGCATGAGCCCACAGGCACCGGGCCAGGCACCTGACCCAGGGGAACAGGATCCGCGGCCCCGTCCGGAGGACCCCCGTACCGCCCGTACCAGGGCGCGGCTGCGCGAGAGCCTGCTGGCGCAGTGTGCCGGCCGGCCGCTCGCCGAGATCAGCGTCTCGGCGGTGGCCCGCAGGGCCGGCGTCGGCCGCGCCACCTTCTACCTGCACTACGACGACCTCACCGCGCTCGCCGTCGACGCGTGCGCGGACGTCGTGCACGCGGCGGTCGACGCCCTGCACGCCTGGCAGGCCGACCCCTCGCCCCTCCCCCCGGCCCGCCCTCCGGCGGCGCTGGCCGAGTTCCTGACCGGGGCGGCCGAGCGGGCGCCGCTCTACCGGGGCCTGCTACTGCCGGGCGGCAGCGGCCCCCTGGGCGACCGCCTGCACCGGGAGCTACGCGCCCGCGCCCGCGCCGAACGCGCGGCGGTGGGCGCTCCTCAGCCCGAGCTCGTCGCCTCGGCGGTCGCCGCCACCTTCACCGGGGTGCTCGCGGACTGGCTGCACGGGGAGGTCCCGGCGGATCCGGCCGCACTGGCCGACCACCTGTGGCCCCTGCTCCTGGCCCTGCACCGGGCGGTCCGGCCGCAATAGTGCCGGCACCGGCGCACGGAGAACCCCGCCGGCGAAACCGGCGGGGCTGCGTTCTCCGCGACACGGCGCGTGGTGGCGGCTACCCGATGGGGACCACGTTCTCGGCCTGGGGGCCCTTGGGCCCCTGGGTGACGGTGTAGTCGACCCGCGCGTTCTCCTCCAGCGACTTGAACCCCGTCGTCTGGATCGCGGAGAAGTGCACGAACACATCAGGACCGCCGTCGTCCTGCTGGATGAAGCCGAACCCCTTCTCCGAGTTGAACCACTTCACGACACCTGTTGCCATCTTGCTGATCCTTCACAACGGTCCACTGCGGGCCGCACACGCGGCCGTCTCGATCGTGCCCAACGGTCCCCCACAGCACACGCCGAACGCGGCCAACCGGGGCGCGTCGCACATTCGAACTTGCGGTCGACCTGTCCGCGATACGAGCACCCACCCCGCCCCCACGGCCCCACGCCGCCTCTTCGGCGGTCGGCAGCGCCGCCGGGGAGCGGGAACCGGCGACGGCCGCCGTGGCGCGGCGGCGGGGTCCCGCGGCGCGGCAGCCCAGGCAGTCGGCGTGCCCGGTACGCGCCGCGATGTCCCGGACACGCCAGTCCCACTCGGCTTCCGGCCGCGGGCCGCTCGGCTTGCCCCAGCCGGCGAGGTGCAGCACCCAGGTGACGAGACCGGCCAGGACTACGGTGCCGAGACCGATCAGGATCCCGGACGGCCAGGCCGCACGCACGGCGGCCCCCGCTCCGGCGAAGCCCAGTAAGGCGGTTCCAAATCAGAAACACGTACCCACGGACATGCCGATCGGGGTCCTGGGTCGGCTCAGGTCAGGCCTGGTGATGCGCAAGCCGGTCCCCGCCCCGTGGATCTGCCCACCGCAGGGCGACCGTTCCCGAAGCACGGCGGCGCGTTCGTGTTCGGCGATTTGGCCACCTGTGGCGAGGCGTCAACCGCCACCTCCACGACCACGGAGCGGTACGGGACCGCGAACCCGCAGGCGGGTGTCCCCCTCCACCCCCACTGATCCGCCGGGCCGCGTGACGGGTCACGGTTTGGCGCCTCGGGTGCGGTCGTTGGGCAGCGTCACAGGGCGCCCGTTCTCGTCGTAGAGGCGGGTCATAAAGATGCGGAAGCCGAGCTCACGGAACTTCACCTCTGCGTCATTGGTGTTGTGGGGGTCTCGGTCGCCGAGGACTGCGCGCATCAGGGTGACCACAGGGATGAGGCGGCCGCCGATGTCGGCCATGACCCAGAAGTCGTTGCGCCCGTGGGCGGTGTAGTCGGGTGTGTCGAGGGCGGCGACGGCGACATCGGCGCGGGTGATGGTGACGATCTCGCCCGTCTTGGTCCTGATAACAGTCTCGGTTGCGGCCGTCGTCATGGGTCCCCTCAAGGCACTGGCACAACAACTTGAAACGTGCAGGATCCTACCGGGCGGGAACGGCCGGTGTCCCAGATACGCCGAGAAGGTTCTGCGGCCGCAGCGGAGCCGTAGGGTCCGGCGGTGCGAATCGGCGGTGCTGCCACCGGGCAGCCCGTTGTCGGTGACAGAGAACAACTCGGGGCAGGACAGGGGGCGGGACCCATGAAGTGCCTGTCGTCCTGCGCCAGCAACAGTGCCTGCGCCCAGCTGGGGTGATGCAGGAAACAGTCAACACCCGGGTGGTCTTTCCACGCGCGGTAAACGACGTGGCAGGAGTGCTCGGCGGCCGGAGGGACGGTGAAGGCCGGCCACTTCGCCCGCTCCCGCAGTTCCCTGTGGAATGCCTCGGCCGCCTCGTAGTCCTCACCGAAGACGAGCTCTTCCGTGTCCGCCGTCGTGAGTGCACGAGTACAGGTGGCCGAGCCAGAAAAGATCCATCATGCCGATCAGCCTGCCGCCTACCCGGCCGCGCCCTTACACGGTCGGCCCTCGATGCTCCGAGGCCAGCCCGCGAGACCTCGGCTGCGCCATCACGACGATGCGCACTACGCATCCTCGGTGCATCTTGACCGCCTGTGCCTTAAGTGTCTTCACCACCGTCTACGCCGGTTCCGTGCTTCTCATGCTGCCCAGCCATGCCGGAGCCGGAATGATCGGCGCTTAGCATCTCCTGTCATGAGCGATTCAGAGGATCTTCTAGCCTGGCTGCAGGACTGGTACGCGCGGCAATGCAACGGCGACTGGGAGCACGAGTGGGGTGTGAAGGTCGCCACGATCGACAACCCAGGCTGGACCGTCGAAATCGATCTGGAGGAGACGGACCTGGAAGGCCGCGAGTGCCCCCGTCAGGACGTCAATCGCAGCGCGCAGGACTGGGTCTGGGCCTGGACCGCTGAGAACACGTTCCACGCCGCGTGCGGCCCCGGGAACCTCAGCGAGGCACTTGCGCTTTTCCGTACCTGGGCCACCGCTCACGTTTGCTGAGCCAGTGCACAGCCGGAGACAGGGAACCGGTGAACCCATGCGAGAAACGCGCTAATTACCGAGTCGGAAGAGCACTTCTGGAAACAGAGTTCCAGCCACACAGTCTTTGCCTGGCACCAGAGAGGGCAGGCCCCGGCCGGGCGGCCGGGGCCTCGGTGATCCACCGAAAGATCTCTAACTCAGGTTGTTAAGGGTTGTCCCGTAACCCACCGGCGGGAGGCAGCCGGACTGTACCTCGACCAGGCCCGCCCCGGCGAACCATCCTTCTGCCCACGATCCCCGCTCCACCTCTCGTGCGGACAGCGCTCCTCTGATCCGCCAAGCCGCCATTCTGAAGCCCCGGCCGAGTGTCGGCCAGACGGTTCCTTTGGGGGCTTGTCACAGGGATCTCGCTGACGTCAGGGGTGCCCATACCAGCCCGTTGCCTTACGGGCACGAAGACGACCACGTAGTCCTCGAACCCTTCATGCAGGCCGAAGTCCTTGCGGGTCATGGCGGCTTCAAACCTGGCTCGGGAGTCCTTGCGTCCCCTGGCATAGACGTGGACCGCGTACTTCGTACCCGGGCTGAGTTTCAGGGGCCTCGGGTGGTCGTGGCCGCCTGGAAGCCAACCCACGGCTGGTCGGGCCGGGCCGGTGGTGGGTCCGTGGAGGATCATCCGCCCACTGGCAGCCGGCTCGTAGGACCACACACCGAGCAACGGCCACTGCTCCGACTGCTCGACCGGCGCGCAGTCGGCGAGCATGAGGGTCACCCAGGCGTCGTGGGACTGGACGCAGCTTCGGACAGTGACTTTTCCAGGGGTGATGATCACGGGCTGCTCAGTACGGAAGTCCGGCATCTGGTCGACGCCCACCAACGCGCCCTCGATGGGCTCGCCGATGAAGAAGTGCGAGTACTCGATGCCGACAACGCCGCAGACGATCTCCATCCCTGAACCGTATGCGTCCCCGCAGCGCCGCCGAGTCGATCTGCGCGGAATCGGGGCAGGCCCGCCTCTCGGCGGCGCCACCAGACCGCCCAGCCGCTTTGGACTGCAGCCGTCCTGGACCAGTTCAAACACCGACTGCCGTTTCCCTGCGACAGACGGCACTTGTGCCGTCTGTCGCAGGTACGTCTCCCCCGGACCGCTCGACGTCTCGAAGCTCCACGTGCAACCTGCGGCTTCTTCCCGGGTGATCGGATCCCTGCAGTGCGGGAGTCAGCGCTGACAGTTCGAGACTCCAGGCGATGCTGGTGCGGTCGAAGAGGGCCAGGAACGTCGCCATGCCGGTTGTCTATGAGGCCCGTGCATGGTGGTCCCAGTCGTGCCTCGCTTTGGTTGGCGAGCAACTACCGGTTGGTCAGCTCCAGTCACCGTGGCGAGGCTGCGAATGCTCGCCGAAAGGTGAGTCGTACACCTCGCCGTCCCCGTCAGTCACCGCATGGCCCGCCTCAGTTCTCGAAGCGGCTTCCCAAAGGCGGATGACAAGGTCGGCGACAGGCACAACACGAAGCCGCAGGGCCGCGGCTACGAGGGCGCGCTCCTTGGCGATCTCCGGGTTGCCCCGGGCCGCGTACCGGTCGAGGTGCCGAGCAGAGACCTGCATGGTCTCCAAATCGCCGCCGCCGGAGAACCCTAGACAGTCGCGCCATTCGATCCCGATGATGATCTCCAGCGCATCCGCCAGGTCGTCGGCGATCAGTCCTGCCTCTCCTTCGGAACTAGCGAACACCACCGGTCGACGGCCATCCTGCTCAGCACACAGGAAATAGGTCCCGCCTGCGGGCTCCCCGGCTATCGGCTCCAGCGGAGCACCCGAGGCAAGCCTCAGCCCCTCGCCGTGATGCTTCCGCCCGATGTCGAAGCCGAACGACGTCCGCAGCAGCAGATCAACCTCCGGGGTGTTCCGGATCAGGTCGAGCAGATACTCACTTGAGGTCATGGCTGGACGCTATCGAGCGCCCCCTCGTCGAGCCGCATACGGGCGACTTTGAGCCGGTGCAGAGACGGAGATCACGGCTGTGGCGCCGACGTGCGGCCCAGACGGCGAAGTCCGCGAGCGTGCTAGGTCCTGTCTGGAGTTCGGATCAGGAGTTCAGTAGATCGCCTGCGCGCGGAGGCTCGGTCTTGATAGACCGTCAGTCATGGCGCGAGGCGATCTCACCGACGAGCAGTGGGCCCTGATCGAGCCCCATCTGCCGATTGCCGCGGTTGGGCCCATCCCTGACCTGCGGAAGCACTTCAACGCGGTGATGTGGCGGTTCCGGACCGGTAGCCCCTGGCGTGACCTTCCGGGCGAGTTCGGGCCCTGGCAGAGCGCGTACGACCGCTTCCAGATCTGGGCGACGCAGGGCGTCTTCCAGCACCTCATGCAGGCAGTGATCGCCGAGGCCGCCACCCGCGGCCAGGCCGACTTGGGCCTGGTCAGCGTGGACTCGGCGACCGCCCGGGCCCACCATCACGCCGCCGGAATGGCCTTGGACCCCGAGCAGTTGGCGGCCTTGGAGATGGTCGTCGAGGTCGAAAAGGGGGCGAGGCGACTGGGCAAAGGCCGCAGGACGGACAGGTCGAGGATGAGGCGCGCATCGAGCGGCGACGGGCCCGTCGGCGACACAGGGCCCGCTTGAAAGCCGCCGAGCTGGGGCGTTCCCGAGGCGGGCTGACCAGCAAGATCCATGTGGCAGCCGACCGGCGCTGCCGCCCGCTTGCGTTCGTCCTCACGCCCGGGCAGGCCGGCGACAGCCCGCAGTTCGCCCCGGTCCTGGAGCGGGTCAAGGTACGCGGCCCGATCGGGCGTCCGCGGACCCGGCCGGACGCGGTGGCCGCGGACAAGGCGTACTCGTCCCGGCGCAACCGCCGCTACCTGCGACGACGCGGTATCCGAGCGGTGATCCCGGAGAAGGTCGACCAGGCCGCGAACCGCAAGAAGCGTGGCAGCGTCGGCGGTCGGCCGGTCTCGCACGACACGGCGCTCTACAAGGAGCGCAACACCGTGGAACGGTGCATCAACCGACTGCGGAACTGGCGCGGTATCGCTACCCGGTACGACAAGACCCCGAAGAGCTACGAGGCCGGACTGCACCTGTGCGGTGCGATGCTCTGGCTCCGCAGCATCGCACCACACTCATGATCCGGACTCCAGACAGGACCTAGGCCGGTGGGACCGGGGGCGGACATCTCCGCACGCGGTTAGGATCCGAGATGTACTTGGGTGGCGAGGATGCGCTCGGGTGCGGCCCAGGCGGACGGGGGCATGCCCGCAACGAGTCGGGCGCCACCACAAGGGACAGCCCGCACCTCGATCGGGTCAGCCCGGGGAACAGTAGAAAATCCAGCGCAGGGCGGCAGGCGTCTCGATCGAGAGCCTGTGCGGGCCGGCACCGGGCCCTCGCACCCGGTCGCCTGCGGCTGCCTTTCCCCTCACCACGGTCACCGCAGAACTCCCGCGGGAAGACCCCGAAGGGGCAGATGAGGTCGCCGGGCTCGACGACAGTCCTCAGGTCGGAGTCCGTCGGCGTGGTTGGAGTGGCGCGCGTGGCAGAGCATCGGTGATTCGTTGGCCGGGTGGTGCCCGTGCCGGCCCGAGGCCTGACGCCCGACCCCGCCGCCCGCTGTCGGCGCGGACGCGGCGAAGCCGGGGTGCCCGTGGGGCCTCCCGGCTTCGCCGTCGACGGCGAGGAAAGCGGGGGGACTAGTTCAGTGGAGTGGTGAGAAGGAAGTCCGCCCATGGCCTCGCCGGCGCCAACGGTAGCAGTCAGGCCGGGATCAGTGCGCGCAGGTTTTCCGGGGTGATCACCACTGACTGCGGGTGGAGTCCTTCCGGACGCTCCAGGCCGACGTACGTGACCGGGCCGTTCGGGACCTGGGTGCCGTCCCACCACGTGATGGCCGTGGACCGGTCGGCCGACCGGTCGGCCATCAGGCCGATCAGGTGCCGGACCGTCAGGTGGTCGCGTTCGACGATGCCGCGCACCAGGGTGGCGACCGACACCCTGTTGCCCTCGACCCGGTTGGCGCTCGGGCTGCCCTTCAGGTACAGGTGCAGCCACTTGGCGTACCACCTGCCGTCGTCCCCTCGCAGGAACACCAGTGGCAGGGCGACCCTGCCCGTCCCCCGCATCTGCGACTTCATGCGGACCGTTCGCGGCTCGAAGGGGCGGCCCTTCTGATCGGCGTCGCGCAGCATGAAGCCGAAGAACGACTCGGCGACCTCCTCGAAGCCCTCCCCGGCGAAGATGTTGACCTGCGGGACGATGAAATCGCCGCGTACGGCGTCCAGGCGCAGGTTGATGAACTCCGAGGCACCGTCGGGCGCCGGGGCGTCGGTGATGTCCCCCGAGTGTTCGCCTTCGAGGTTCTGCAGGGCCGTGTACGACAGCCAGGTCAGCGTTTCGTACGACCCGTCCAGCATGAGCGCCGACAGGTCGAAGTCGGTGCTGCGCTGCGCCTGCCGCCAGTGGACGAAGAACCGCAGCAGCTCCCCGTCGACGGGCGAGACGGAGCCCCTGGGCAGTACGCCGAGTCCGGCGGCCGTCGCCTTGCCGCTGAGCGGCAGTGCGACGTCGAGGACGGCGGGGTCGACCAGCAGGTGCTCCGGCTCCGGGAGCCGGCGCCGCGTCTCGGCGTCGAGGGCCGCGGCGAGGCGCTTGGTCTCGGGTTCCGGCACGGGCGGGCGGGTGTCCGTGGTGACCCAGGCGCGGCCCCCGCGGTTGACGAAGAACCGGCGCGCGGGGTGCGCCTGCGCCTGGGTCCGGTTGTGGAGGTGTTCGCGTACGGACAGCAGGACCCGGCCGGAGACCTGCGGGGCCGCCTCCTCGGCGGCGGCCGTGACCGCGTCGCGCTCCGCCTGCCCGGGGCAGGCGCGCAGCAGCCGGTCCAGGGAGCGCAGCAGCTTGCCCGGGGCGGCGGACGCCAGCAGCCGTGCCGCGCCCGTGACGTCGTCGGCGCCGAGCAGTTCCTCGACGCGGCTGTCGAGGGTCCGGGCGTCCTTCTCGCCGCGGGCGACGGCGAACACGTCGGCGGCGTGCGGCCAGCGCGGGTACTCGTGCGGGTGGAGGCGCTCGCCGAGGCGCTTGAACGCCTCGCGGTGCGCGCTGACGTCGGCGAGCTTGGCGGGGGACGCGGCGACGACCGCGTCCAGGCCGGCGAGGAGGGCGCGGCGGACCGGTCGGGTCAGCGACCGGAAGCGGGTCGGTTCGGCGAGGGACACGTCGCCGTCCGACAGGGCGCAGGCCAGGCGCAGGGCGTCGGTGACGGTGTCCAGCAGGAGGTGTGCGCCGCGGTCGAGGCGGGCGCGGTTGACGACGGCGCGGTTCTCCCGGACCGGGATCTGCGCGGGCTGGGGGCCGTCGGCGCAGTGCTCGGCGAGCACCGCGAGGTCGCGCAAGTCCTCCTCGCCCAACGGCGTGGCACTGCCTGCCAGGCCCAGGTACAGGGCGGTGACCTCGGCTTCGGGGGCGCCGCCCGCGTGCAGGACCGTCATGCGGTCGCCGAGGGCGGCGATCAGCTCGTCGTGCGCGGTGAGCATCTCTTCGTACGTGTGCCGGTAGGTGCCGTACGTCGGGAGGCTCAGCAGGTCGACGACACCGGACCGGAGCTGGTCGAGGATGCCGGCCCGGGAGTCGTCGCGGTCGAGCGCCTCGCGGATGCACTGCGTCCAGAAGTCGAGCGTGTCCGGCACGTTGGCGGGGAAGTCGACGAAGTAGGCGTTGTGCCGGACGTGGTCCCCGACCATCGCGCGAACGGTGTCCAGCGTGCGTGACGCGGTGTCGAGGACGCTCTCCTCGGCCAGGCCCGACAGGCGCTCCAGCAGTTCCCCCGAGAGCTTGAAGCCCAGGGACATCAGCGCTGCGTCGAACTGCCGCGCCGCGGCACCGCCTTGCCCTGCCGGCCCGGAGGGGGCGGGGAGGTGGTGGGTGTGTCGGATGACCAGGGATTCGAGAGGATGGGCCATCCGGGCATGGTCCCAGACCGCCCGACCCGGCCGCACTCGCGTTTTCGCACACCGGAGCGACGAAGCGGGTACCGGTCCGCTCCCGGGGAGAGGGGCGCACACCGCGTACGCCTGCCGGACCGCCTACGCCGACACGACGTTGCCGTCGAGGTACGCCGGTCCGAGATCGACGTCCGCAGGGCTGCCGCACGGGCGGGATTCCGGTGAGGTACCCTCCGCTCGATCATCCACACCGCGCCGCCCGGGGACGAACCATGCCCATACGCTTTGCATCACGGACCTCCGGCGTGCCGGCTCTCGTGGCCGTCGCCACACTGGCCGTCGCCGGCTGCGGGGCGGATCCTGCAAAGCCTGCCTCCGAGCCCGCGCGCCCCGAGCCCGTCGCCGCCTCCGTCTCCCCTTCCGCCGTGGCCTCCGCGAGCCGCCCGCTGACCGCCGAGCAGCTGGTGGCCGCCGCACTGCCGCAGGAGAGCCCGGACGCGGACTGGCATCCCGTCTCCGTCCGCGAGCCCCGGGTCGTCGACTGGAAGGACCAGATCTCCGATCCTGCCTGCCGGCAGCTGCTGGCCGCCGCCCATGCCCGGCGTCCCTCCCAGCCGGCTCCGGCCGTGGTGGACCAGACGTTCAACTGGGAGAACGACAACGGCGGCAGATCCACCCTCGCCTCGTACGGGAACTCCGGCGCTGTGGCGGTGTTCGAGGAGGTTCGCGAGGGGCTGAGCACCTGCCGGTACTACGAGAGCCCGGCCCCCACCACGCCCTACAAGGGCACGGTCACAGTCGACACCGCCCCGAAGCTCGGGGACGAAGCGGTGCAGTTCGAGATCACCGCCCCCACCGAGGTGGGCCCGCACGTCACCCGGTACACCGTGGTCCGCACCGGAAGCGTCATCGCCACGTTCACCAAACTGTCGGTCGGCGGCCGCGACATACGTACCTTCCCGCCTTCCGTGATCGCCCAGCAGATCTCTCTCCTGCAGCAGGCACAGCGCTGAGATACGGGCCTCCGCGACGCCGGAGGCTGATGCTCGTATGCTCAGGCGCCCTTGAGGCAGCTGAGCGCGGACATGGCCTCGCGCTCGATACGTGCCAGATCGCCCATGACCGCGCCGGCCTGGACGAGGCACTGGGCATCGCCCCTCTCACCGGCCTCATTGATCAAGGCCGCTGCCTCCGTCCAGAGGACGGCTGCCTCGGCGTACAGCCTGTGGCCGGTACGCAGGTGGCTGCTGTCCAGCAGTTCGGTGCACTCAGCGAGGAAGTCGCGGTAGACGTTGCGGAACAGGGCGCCGCCGGTACCGGCCTTCTCCATGAGCGATGCCGCCTGGGGCAGGTCCCGTTGCGGGTCGTCGGTGCACTGGAGCCAGGTCCGCACCAGCCTGCCGGCCTTCTCGATGCCGCGGTGGCCCAGGTTGGCGATGGGCGGGTTGAGGAAGGCGTCGGCGCAGGCGGTGATCGCCGGGACGATCTGTCCGTGCGGGGCGGGCATGTTCTTCGGAGTGGTGAGGGTGAAGGACCGGTGCTTGGCAGTCATCGGGCCCCGCGCGGCCCTGGCCCGCGCCAGGCTGGACAGGCTGGTGGAGACCGCTCCGCCCTGCTGGTCGGTGTCCACCAGGTAGGCGGTGTGATCGTCGTAGCCGTACAAGGCGACGATGTGGCCGCCGAAGTGGACCTTGGAGCCGAAGTAGTCAAGGTGGTGGCTGTCGAGCTGGAGTCCGACGGGGTGGCCGGCGTCGATCGAGGCCGCGACGTTGTCCCATGCCTTGCGTGGGGAGGTGGTCTCCTGGACCTGGAGTCGCAGCCGAAGCCTGGCGGCCAGGTTCCGGGTGAGGTCGAAGGGTTTGACGCGCCCTCCGAGGAAGGGAAAGTCCATTTTCTTGCTGTTCCAGTAGAGGAAGGACAGGCCTGAGGCGAGACCGAACAGCATGGGTTCGGAGAGATCGAGTCCTTGGTGCCGGAGCAACAGCCCCAGGGTGGTCGTCTCGCAGTGCTGCGTGCCGCGCGCGTCGATGTCTTTCACCGTGGTCATGCGGTGCCCCCTGGACAAGGTGATCGGTCGGGTGATCGGTGCATTCTCGCCCTGCCGTTGCCGCTGCCGTTGCCGGTCCACCGGCCCGCTGTCGGCTGCGACCAGGCGTGGCCCGCCGGTTCGGGAACGGCCACGCTCTTGCCGGACCCGGCCCGCGGGTGGGGCCATGATGGAGGCATGGCCGATCACGACGATTTCCTGGCGTGGGTACGGACCACGTTGTACGAGGCGGAGGTCGCGCTGCACAACGGCGACGCGGCGCCACGGCGTGCCCTCTGGTCGCACACCGAGCCCGTGAGCGTCCTCGGAGCGTGGCGCAGTGCGGTCGGCCGCGACGAGCTCGACAGCCTCTTCACCGACCTGGCGCAGGGCTTCAGCGACTGCACGTCCTACGAGTACGAGCTGCAGGCCTACGACGTCAGCGGGGACATGGCCTACACGGTCGGTCTGGAGCACACGTCCGCCTCCGTGGAGGGGCAGCCCCGTACCTACACGCTGCGGGCCACCCAGGTCTACCGCAGGGAGGACGGCGCGTGGAAGGTGGCACACCGCCACGCGGACACCGTGACCCTGACTCCCTGACTTCCTGCCGATGGCGGCTGACCCGGCCCATCCCGCTCGCGTCGAGCCCGCCGCCGATCTCCCGGCCGTCGACGATCACAGCGAGTGCCACCGCGATCGGCGGCCAGAGCGCATACACGGTCCAGGAGCCGGGGACCGTGGCGGCGTATCCCAGGGCCCGGCACCCGGCTCCCAGTTCTGGACCAGGCGCTTACGGGCGCATGGGGCAGCTGGTGCCAGGGACCCCCAGCCCCGAATCGGGTCGGCGGCCGGGCATGGGCGGTGGTGGTGGGGGTAGGTGTGTAGTAGCCGTTGGCGATATCCGTGCCGCCGCGTCCTGCCCTCAGAAGCCATTCGCGGGGTGGGGGTGTTCCTGGTCCGGGCCTCCTCGACCGCGCGGCCGCCGAATGCCGCGCACTTCTTTCCCGCTGTAGCGCGCGGAAAGGGAGGGCTCCGATCCGACAGGACGGCCCAGCATGCAACCGCACTCCGGTCAGAGCTTGTCCCCCACCCTCGGTCTCCGCGTGGCCGTGCGCCCCGGCCGGACGGTTCTGACCGTGGCCGGCGAGCTCGACATGGACACCGCGCCGCACCTCGCCGAGGCCACCGGCACCATCGACCTGCACCGTCGGACCCTCACCCTGGACCTGTCGGCCGTCACGTTCATCGACTCCAGCGGCCTCAACGCCCTCCTCGCCCTGCGCCACCGCGTCGGCCTGGCGGGCGGAGCGCTGGAACTCACCGGTCTACGCGACCAGCCTCTGCACCTGCTGGACCTCACGGAAACCCGCCCCCTGTTCACCCTCCGTCTCGGGCACTGACCCGCTGCCGCGCGGAGGGGTACCGGGGCGCGGGGGCGTACCGTACCGTCACGGTGTGTAGATCCACTCGTGTTCCAGGAGGCCGTGTGATTGCGCCCAAGGTGACGGTCCGCACCGACGTCGACAGCGTGCGGGTCGTCGTGTGCTCCGGCGAGTTCGACCTCGACACCACCGGACTCCTGGTGGACGCGTGCGACGTCCAGACGCTCCCGGCCGGTCTCCTGGTCGTCGATGTGCGGCAGGTGGAGTTCGGCGACTCCAGCTTCCTCAACGCGCTCATCCGGCTGCGCAACACCCGTCCTCTCGCCCTCCAGGGCCCGCTCCCGTCCCAGTTGCGGAGGATGCTGGAGATGACCGGTGCCCTGGCGCTGTTCGAAATCCGCGACACCCCAGACCGTGCCGGCTGAGCCGCTCGGGGCAGGCAGCCGGAATCTCTGGCGGCGCCTGGGGCAGGCGCTCCGTATGAGGCCTCGATCAGGCAGGACGGGTCTCCCGGCCAAGGTGAACTGTGCGCAGGCCCGGGAGACCGCCCGCCGCGTCCTCGCCGAACACGACGCACCCCCTGCTCTGGTCGCAGACGTGCTGACCGTGGTCAGCGAACTCGTCTCCAACGCCATCCGCCACGGCGGAGGCCTCACCGGCTTCCGCATCGCCGTCTCGGCCGGCCAGGTCACCATCGAGGTCTCCGACCGCTCACCCCTCCCACCGCACCTGCGCCCGCCCTCCCCCGACACACCGGGCGGCTTCGGGTGGCGCGTGGTGAGAACCCTCGCCCCCGGCACCTTCATCCGCTTCCACCGCGGCGGCAAAACCATCACCGCCACCCTCCCCACCCCCGGCAGCCCTCCCCCGACGCCCTGAGGAAGCCGCCGCCCGAGCAGCACGCGCCCCGGACCCGGCCGCTCACCGTGACGTACGCGGGTGCAGCGTGCGGCGGGCAGGCCGATGGATGAGCAGCATGGGTCATTCGCACGGCTCCGGCCTTTGCCGCGGTCGATCCGTCCGCGGTTCCGCGGTGCGGGGAGCCCCTTCGCCCGTACGGGCTCAGGCCGTCTCTTCGGCGGTCGGCAGCGCCGCCGGGGAGCGGGAACCGGCGACGGCCGCCGTGGCGCGGCGGCGGGGTCCCGCGGCGCGGCAGCCCAGGCAGTCGGCGTGCCCGGTACGCCCCGCGGTGTCCCGGACCCGCCAGTCCCACTCGGCTTCCGGCCGCGGGCCGCTCGGCTTGCCCCAGCCGGCGAGGTGCAGCGCCCAGGTGACGAGACCGGCCAGGGCCACGGTGCCGAGGCCGATCAGGATCCCGGGCGTCCAGGCCGCGCATACGGCGGCCCCCGCTCCGGCGAAGCCGAGTAGGGCCAAGGTGGTTCCGGTCCAGCCGGCCACCGTGTGGCCGAGGTCGACGTGACCGTGCGCGCTCATGGTTCTCCCTGGTCGGAGGGGACAGCAGTAGGCTCGGACAAGGAGATGCTTATTTAGCGAGGTAAGTATCTCACAAGCTAAGTAACTTAGATGCTAAGGAGTATTTGCGTGCAGGGCAAGCCCCGCCCCGCGGCCACGGCCGCGGAGGCGCTTTCGCGCATGGACCAGTTCGTCGCCCTCGGCATCGTCGGCCAGCAGGAGGTGGCGCAGCGGCTCGGCCTCAACGTCACCGATCTGACCTGCCTCGGGCACATCCTGGGCGCCGGGGAGACCCCGCTCGCGGCCGGCGACCTGGCCGAACTGGTGGACCTGACCACCGGCGCGGTCACCGGCGTGCTCAACCGCCTCGAAAAGGCCGGATACGCGCGGCGCCGCCCCGATCCCGCCGACCGGCGCAGGGTGCGGGTGGTCGCGGAGCCGGCCGCCGCGGCCCGGGTCTTCGCCGTCTACCAGCCCTTCTACGACCGGCTCGGCGCGCTGTTCGCCGACTACACCCCCGACGAGGTCGCCGTGATCGCCGACTGGTTCGAGCGTGCGGCGGCCGAGGTCCGCGCCCACTGCGCCCAGGTGCGCTCGGGCGAACTGGACGCCCCGGCGGGTCCGCCCCCCGCTGGTACCATGGGCGGTTGACCATCTTCTTTCCTGCTTCTCCCCGTACTTCGAAAGGTCCTGCATGAGGAACCCGTCAGCTCATGGGCGCTTCGGTGTGAAGGGCGGTGCCAAGGCCGGTTCCAGGACCGCAGCCAAGGCCCCCCGGAGCCTCGGGCCGCAGGGTGAGTTCGCGATGCCCGAGCCGAAGTCGCCGGCGCTGGCACCGGTGGACTCGTTCTCCGAGCTCGACCTGCCCGTCGAGCTGACGCAGACCATGGCCTCCCTGTCGGTGACGCAGCCGTTCCCGATCCAGGCGGCGACCCTCCCCAACGCCCTCGCCGGGCGTGACGTGCTCGGGCGCGGCCGGACCGGCTCCGGCAAGACCCTCGCCTTCGGCCTGGCGCTGCTCGCGCGGACGGCGGGCCGGCAGGCCGATCCGAAGCGCCCGCTGGCGCTGGTCCTCGTACCGACGCGTGAGCTGGCGCAGCAGGTGACCGAGGCGCTGGAGCCGTACGCGGCGGCCCTGCGGCTGCGGATGGCCACCGTGGTCGGCGGCCTGTCCATCGGCCGCCAGGTGAGTGCCCTGCGGGCCGGTGCCGAGGTCGTCGTGGCCACCCCGGGGCGGCTGAGCGACCTGGTCGGACGGCGCGACGTGCACCTGGAGCGGGTACGGATCACCGTGCTCGACGAGGCGGACCAGATGTGCGACATGGGCTTCATGCCGCAGGTCACGGAGATCCTGGACCAGGTGCACCACGCGGGGCAGCGGATGCTGTTCTCGGCGACCCTGGACCGCAACGTCGACCAGCTGGTGCGCAGGTACCTGAAGGACCCGGTCTCCTCGTCCGTGGACCCGCAGGCGGGTGCGGTGACGACGATGGACCACCACGTGCTGCACATCCACGCCGCCGACAAGGTCTCGGCGGCGACCGAGATCGCGGCGCGCGACAACCGGGTGCTGATGTTCCTCGACACCAAGCACGGGGTCGACCAGTTCGTGAAGCACCTGCGCGCCATGGGCGTACGGGCGGAGGGGCTGCACAGCGGCAAGTCGCAGCCGCAGCGCACCCGGACCCTGGCCCAGTTCAAGTCCGGGGCGGTGACGGTGCTGGTCGCGACGAACGTCGCGGCGCGCGGCATCCACATCGACGACCTCGACCTCGTGGTCAACGTCGACCCGCCGGCCGACCACAAGGACTACCTGCACCGCGGCGGGCGCACCGCCCGGGCCGGGGAGTCGGGCCGGGTCGTCACGCTCGTCACGCCGAACCAGCGCCGGGACATGGTCCGGCTGCTGTCCGACGCCCGGATCCGGCCGACGATCACGCAGGTGCGCTCGGGTGAGGCGGCGCTCAGCAGGATCACCGGCGCGAAGGCTCCCTCGGGGGTGCCGCTGTCCGGCTCGGCGCCGACCGACGCCAAGGGCAGGCCGTCGGGGACGGAGCTCGGTTTCCGCGGCATCGGCACCCGGCCCGGCCGGTCCGGCAAGGGCAAGGAGTCCCGCAAGACGCTGGAGGCCCGGCAGCAGGCCGAGGCCCGCCGCGCCGCCCGGGTCCGCCGCGGCATCTGAGGCCACAGTCGGGGCCGGCCCACCGGAGGCCCCTCACGGCCCGGGCCGGCGGCGGCCCGGTCACGGCCCCGCGGCGGCCCGGTCAGGGGCCCGCCGGTGGCTTCGGTGGTCACTCGCGTTCGAAGGCGTGGGAGTGGCCGATGACGCGGAACCCGCGGCGCTCGTACCACCGGCGCGGCCAGTCAGCCGCGTCGGCGGTCAGGAAGCGGGTGCCGCAGCCCGCCTCGCCGGCCAGGTGCAGGGCGGTGGCCAGAACGGCGTCGGCGTGGCCGCGGCGGAAGTGGGCCTCGGCGGTCATCAGGTCCTCTATCTGGGCCGTTCCGGCCGCTGGGTCGAGATAGAGGTCGGCCCAGGAGGCGACCTCGCCGTCCTGCGCGCGGGAGCCGATGAAGCGGACGTCGTCGGCGCCGCGCAGGCGGGCCTCGCGCCGGTCGACGAGCTGGCGTACGACCTCGTCGTCCACGTCCGGGAGGATGCCGCGCCAGCGGGTGGTCAGCGGGCCGCGCAGTGCGTCGAGGCCGACCTCGTGCGCGGCCGCGCGGGCCGGCACCGGGCCGGTGTGGAGCATCACCAGGTAGGTGGAGTGGGTGTAGCCGGCGCTGACCAGCGGGGCGGCGCACGCCCGCGCGGTCTCGTCGTCGAGCACGCTCACCAGGCGGTGCGACAGATGGCCCAGGGCCTCGTCCGCGAGGGCGGGGAGGGCCTCGGGGTCGACGTCCCCGTCGATGACGACCTGGTTGTTCGCGCGGGACTCCGCGAAGGTGTCGTCGTAGGCGGCGAAGCCACCGGGCAGTGGGACGGTACGGACCGCCTGGCGGCGGGCGAAGTCCGCCATGAAGCGGTTGACGCGGGAGAGTTGTGTGCTGGTCACCCGGGCAGCCTAAGGGCTGTAAGCGGGCGGGCGGCGGGTCATTCGGAGCGCGGGAGGACGGGCCGCCTGCGCAGGCGCTCGGCCGCGGCGTTGCGGACGCGGCGGGTGCGGGCGTCGGCGGCGAGCAGTTCCAGGGCCCGGTACGAGCCGAGCAGCCGGACCGCGGTGCGCTGGCACCAGTCGGACGCGCCGGTCAGATCGGCGGCGGACCACGGCTCGCCGCGGGTGACGGCCTTGAGCAGGCTCCACTCGCGCAGCCGGCGCTCGGGGAACTCCCGACCGGCCAGGACAGCGGACATGGCCCGCGCCCAGGCGGTGAACGCGTCGTCGGCGAGCAGGACCGCCGCCCGTCGGTCGAGGTGGGTGACGGCCGCGCTCTCGGCCATCACGCGGTCGGGGTCGCGCAGGACGGCCGCCATGGCCTCGGCCTCGGCGCTCGGGCCGGGCGTCGCGGCGAGGGTTTCGAGGTGGCGGGTGTAGCGCCGGTGCTCGGGGGGCGCGTCGGGGTCGAGATCGGGGTCGAGGTCGGGCAGGCTCATCGGGCGGCCGCCTCGCGGACGTGCCCCGACCGGGCGCCGCCCACCGGTGGCGTGCAGTCGGTCCGCACGCTCCGTCCGTGGCGGCGGGACGCGGTGTCGGCGGCCGCGGTCGCGGCGGCGGTGCCCTCGGCCTGTGCCGCGTCGGCGGACGGGTCGGGCCGTCCGAAGCCGACACCCGTGATCGGCGTCGCCGAGCACTCCGCCACCGGCAGGACCGGCGCTCCCGTCGGCATGCCTATGACAGGTCGCCGTTGTTTCTTGCCACTCCGCATGGGCTCCATTCCACACGACCGTTGTCGGG
The DNA here is from genome assembly GCF_001941845.1 of Streptomyces sp. TN58. NCBI lineage: Bacteria > Bacillati > Actinomycetota > Actinomycetes > Kitasatosporales > Streptomycetaceae > Streptomyces > Streptomyces sp. TN58. The sequence continues at coordinate 626,120 of NZ_CP018870.1, forward strand.
GACCCGTGGCCAGGGTGCCGTCAAGTGGTGCCAGGGCCGTCAGCCCGGAGGCTGCCTACGAGGGACGAACATTCCCCCCGTCGGCCGGCCGGACCCGTACGCCGTGTCGGCGGCGCGGCGCCCTGCGTACGCGTTCTCGCCCGGGTCAGGCCGTGCGGGCGCCGGGCGGGCGCTCGGGTCCGGGGAGGGGCGCGCCGGTCTCCAGGAGGGTTTTCAGGCTCGACGCGAGCATCGGCCAGGCCTGTCCGCACATGGCGATCAGGGTGCCGCCGGGCTGGAAGCCCTCGTGGCGGATCGTCAGCCGGGCGAGGGCCCCGCCGACCGGCTCGATCTCGTACGTCACCTTCGTGCGGGGCTCCTTCGCCAGCTCGGACCGGATCTCCTCGTCGATCCCGGCCGCGGCCGCCCACTGCGGGCTGAAGGTGTGCCAGGTGTAGGACAGCAGCCGATCCGGGACGCAGCCGAGGACGAGCTGGCCGGGGTCGCTGGTGCGGGCCCCCCGCTCCACCCAGTCCATCGCCGAGCCCACGGCCCAGTCGGTCTCGAAGCTCAGCCCCCAGTACCGGCGGGTGAGGGCGGGGTCGGTGAGGGCCTGCCAGACCCGCGACGGATCGGCCTGGATGTAGAGGGTGTAGGTGATCGCGCTGTCGCTCATGGCCCCATGCTGCGGGACCGTGCACCGCGGACGGCGGATTTCCCGGTCACGGCCCCGGCGGCCGGTTCCGGCGGACGGCCCCGTCGGCCGGTCCCGCCGGCCGGTCCCGCCGCCCCGTCACCAGCGCAGGCCCTCGTCGGGGAGCTCGGTGAGCGGGGTGCGGGCCGGGACGGGGAGCCCCAGGCGGGCGCGGGCGGCGTGGACCGCGGCGAGCTCGTCCTCGCCGGCCGGGCCCCAGTCGCTCAGCTCGCGGACCTGTTCGGGGGTGGCCAGCAGGCGGGCGTACGCCGGGTCCGCGGCCGGCGGGAGGCCGGTGAGGCGGGCCGCGACGCGGACGTGTACCCCCGCCTCACCGTCGCGGTAGCCGAGCGGGGCGGATCCCGTGGCGGCCGCGGCGTCCGGGTGCGGGAGGCGGGCGGCGCCGGTGGCCCGGGCGATCAGTACGAGGACCCGGCCGTCGGGGGCGAACAGCCATCCGGTCAGGTCGGACACGGGCCGCTGCGCGGGGACCGTGCCGCCGCGCCACGCACCGCGCTGCGGGGTCCGTGGGGCGCGGAGCACGCCGAGCCGGTCGAGGGCGGTCGGTGCGGTGGGGCGGCCGCCTTCGAGGAGGGCGGCGCCGGAGCCGTTGGGTATCCGCTGGCCACGTACTTCCCGTACGTCCTGGCCGGGATGGCCCTCGCCCGCCTGTGCGACATACGGGAGCGGGTGATGGCCTGGCGGATGGCCGTGTGGGGCACGGCGGCCGCGGTCGCCGGCTACGGCGGCGCCTGGCTGGCCGGCCACGTCTTCGGGACCCGGCAGCGGCTGCTGGAGGCGATAGCGGTCCACCACCCGGAGGCGATGGCCGCCGCCGACCCCGTACGGGAGGTGCTGAACAGCCAGTTCGGCGCCGTGCCGAGCACTTCCTGGGACTGGCTGCTGCTGGCCGACCCCTACAGCCAGACCCCGCTGGAGACCCTGGGCAACGCGGGGGTGGGGTGCGCCCTCATCGGCCTGTGCGCACTCGCCGCGCGGCACGCGGTGGGCGCCCGCCTGCTGCGGCCGCTCACGGTGCTGGGGGCGATGGCGCTGAGTGCGTACGTCGTCCACGCGCTGGTCCTGGCCGGCCCGGCGCACGGCGCCGCGTCCTGGTCGGCGTGGCTCGCCTTCAGCGGCGCGGCGCTGGCGCTGACCTGGGTCTGGCAGCGGGTCTGGGCGGACAGCCCGCTGCGCCGCGGCCCGGTGGAGCACGCCCTGCGGGTGGCCACGCGGGTGGGCGCCCGGGCGTGATGGGGCCTGCCGTGGCCGGCGCGGGTGTCAGCCGTCCAGGCGGACGGGCATCAGGATCGAGAAGGTCCCGTCGGTGTCGGTGCGGCGGATCGCCAGCGGCGCCGTGGGGGCGCCCACCTCGACGACCAGCTCGTCTCGGCCGGCGGCGGCCAGGGCCTCCAGGAGGTAGGCACGGTTGACGGCGACCTGGTCCGGGCCGGCGGGGCCGTCCCCGCAGACGGTCACCGCGCCGTCCGCCACCCGGAGCACGCTGAGGTCGCAGGGTACGCCGCCCGGCTCGCGCACCTCGCTCTCGCGGACGGGCCCGGTCTCCACCGCGTGCCGGAACGCCGGCACGTCGACGCGGGCGCGGCGCCCCGCGGGCAGGACCACGAGGCGGCGGTAGTCGGGGAAGTCGTGGTCGAGGCACTGGCCGGCCGTCTCGTGGCCCTCCGTCCGCAGGGCCACGCGGTCGCCGTCCACCGTCAGCCGGACGGTGTCCTCGTCCCCCAGCAGGGCGCGCATGGCATCGGTGAGCCGGGACGGTACGACGACCTGGACCCGGGGTCCTTCGTACCCGGCGGTCTCGGCCCGGGCGACGGCCATCCGGTACCGGTCGGTGGCCACGATCCGCAGGCCGTCACCTTCGATGTCGAAGAGCAGGCCGCCGAGCACCGGCAGCTCGGGGTCGTTGCCGGCGGCGAAGCGCACGCTGTCCAGTGCCCGGGCTAGGGCCTGTATCGAGTTGCCCCGTGGAGCAAGGAGCGGCGTTCGGTGCGTGCCCTCGGCGTGCGGGACGAATGCCCTCGTAGCGGAGCTACCAGGGCATCGGCTCGTGCGCCGAGGGTGCGTGCCGGGCGTCGCGACGCCGCGGGGCAACTCGATACAGGCCCTGGTTCCGGTGCGCGGACGGTGAGAACGACGGTGGCGGTGCGGAGCGATGTCATGGGGTTCTCCCTGCGTTCGAGTAGCGCTCGGACCGTGGAGAACTCGCTGCGGGCTTCGGCCAGTCCGGTCTCCAGCCGGCGCAGATGCGCCTGGAGCAGGCCGCGTACCAGGTCGGTGTCCGCGCCGGACCAGCCGGCGAGCACCAGCCGGATGTCCGCCAGCGGCATGCCCGCTCGGCGCAGCCGGGCCAGCACCCGCGCCTCGTCGAGCTGCTCGGGCCCGTACCAGCGGTAGCCGCTGGCCGGATCCACCCGGGCCGGTACCAGCACGCCCGCCCCGTCGTAGAACCGGAGAGCACTCACGCTCAGTCCGCTGTCCCTGGCCATCTCGCCGATGCTGCGCATCTCGTTCTCCACACCCGGAACTCTGCGCCCTCCACCAGGTAGAGGGTCAAACGGCGGTCCGGACCGGGGAGGTGGTGTGGCCCGCGTCCGGGGATCCCGAGCCCCCCACCCCCGTGGGGGAGCTCCGATCCGGACGGGACCTCCCGTGCGCCTCCGGTGCCGGGGCACCTTGCGAGGACGACCACCACGCTAGGGCCGTGCGGGCCGGTTGACCCATGGCAGCAGGCGTCAGCAAGGGGACCGAACGCGCCACCCGGGGGCCGTCCGCGCCGCATCGGGGACCTCAGGCACCGCACTGCGGCCTGCGCCGGTGTTTCACGCTGCGTCTATGCTCACCCCCTGTGGTCTCGCATGCGCACCAGGGGACAACGTCCTCCGCCCTCACCCGTCTGAACGTCAATGCCGCGCGGGCGCTCGGCATACCCCCGACCGCGTACACGCACCTGCTGGGCACGGCGCCCGAGCACCTCGACGACGACCTGTGCCGGCCCCCCGTCGTCACGAGTGTGCGGATCACCGAACTCGCGATCGTCCGCGCGCCCTGGACCGAGGTGTCCCTGGTGCTCGCCCGGGAGGCACCCGTCGGGAGTCTCGGGGTGTGGGACTACCTGATCACCTCCGCGCCCACTCCCCTCGAAGGGATCCGGGACGCCGAGGCCTACCTCGGCACCGTCCTGGACACCAGTACGGACGACCTCCGGATCAGCGAGGACGGCGGTCTCGTCACCCTCAGCCACCTCAACCGGGGTGATCTGGCACACGAGGCGGCCTGCGCCGTGCTCGCCTGTGCGCTCGGCCTGTACCTGCGCCGCCTGAGCGAAGCCGCGCAACGGTGCCTCGTCCCCCTGCGCGTGACGCTGGCCGCCGAGGCACCCCGCCGGCACGACGCGCTGATCGAGCTCTACGGCACCCGCAGCATCGAGTTCGGTGCCCCGGTCAGCTCCCTCGTCTTCCGCGGCTCCGACCTGACCGCCGCGGCGCCGCACGCCCAGCCCGGGCTGTCGGCCGTCCTGCGACGGCACGCCGACCAGACCCTCGCGGCCGCGGTCCCGCTGCGCGACTGGCTGGATCTGTTCCGCGGCGCCCTGGCCTGCGTCCAGGACGAAGGCGCCCCGGTACTGGCCGCTGTCGCACGGCGCATGGCCGTGAGTCCGCGGACCCTCCAGCGCCGCCTCGACGAACACGGCACGACGTGGAGCGCCGAGGTCGAGACGGTGCGCCGGAACCACATTTCGCGGCTGCTGCACACCACGGACCTGAGCATCGAGGCGATCGCCGCCCGCAGCGGCTACGCCGACGCCCGCGCCCTGCGCCGGGCCGTCCAGCGCTGGTACGGAACCACACCCGCGGCGCTGCGCCGGGAGCCCGTCCTCCGCTGACGGCTGCGCCCGGGGTGGCCGGTCAGCGGGGCCGCCGGTTCAGCGGGTCGGCTGCTCATCGGTGCAGGCGGCGCGTCCAGTCCTCCGGTACCCGGCCCGCCGGCCCGGGGGCCGGTTGGTCGGCCGGGTGGTCGTCCGGCGGGGCCAGCCGGGGTCCGGACTCGTACATCTCGCCGCCGTCGTAGTCCCAGAACCACTGCTCGCCGGGCTCGAAGCTCTGCACCAGCGGATGGCCGGTGGCCTTCCAGTGGGCGGTGGCGTGCTGGGCGGGCGAGGAGTCGCAGCAGCCGACGTGGCCGCATTGGGCGCAGCGGCGCAGGTGGAACCACCAGCCGCCCACGGCGTCGCAGTCGGCGCAGCCGGTGCCGGTCGGCGGGACGCTGGGGTCGATTCCCTTGATGTCGGTCATGCGGGCTCCTCGACTGTCTCGGTTCCGGGCTCGTCCCCGGCCCTCTCGGCGTCCGGTCCGTCGTCGGGTTCGGGTCCGTCCTCGGGTCCGGGTGCGGTCAACGGCAGCAGTACCTGGAAGCGGGTGTCGCCGGGGGCGGACTCGACCTGGAGGCTGCCGTGGTGCTTGTCGACGACGATCCGCCAGGAGATGTCCAGGCCGAGGCCGGTCCCCTCGCCGACCGGCTTGGTGGTGAAGAACGGGTCGAAGATGCGGTTGCGGATGTCGGCGGGGATGCCGGGCCCGGTGTCGCGGAACTCCACCAGCAGCCGCTCCCCCTCCCGTGCCGTGCGGACGGTCAGCGTGCCGTCGCCGCCGGTACTCGCGACGGCGAAGACGGCGTTGTCGATGAGGTTGGTCCACACCTGGTTGAGCTCCGCCGGGTAGGCGGGCACCTTCGGCAGGGAGCGGTCGTAGTCCTTGACCACCCGCACCCGGGGGCCGATCTTGCCGGACAGCATCAGCAGGGTGCTGTCGAGGAGTTCGTGCACGTCCACGACCCGGTGGGGGGCCCGGTCGAGCTGCGAGTACTGCCTGGCGGCGTCGACGAGGTGGGAGATGCGGGCGGTGGAGTCGTCGATCTCGTCCATCAACAGCTCTGTCTCGACCGTGTAGTTGAGCCAGCCGATGGCGCCCGGGAGGATGTCCTCCGGCACGGCGGCGGCGACCTGGTCCAGCCAGTCCGCGTCCAGCCCGGCCTGGACGAAGGTCGGTGCGGCCCGCCAGCCCTCGGCGATGCCGTGGTCGTCGAGCCAGTCCGTGAGCTCGTCCTCCCGGTCGGACGCCTCCAGCGGACTGAGCGCCGTCGCCTTCGCGACGCGTTCCACCGTGCGCTCCTGGATCTCGATCAGGTCGGCGATCGCCTCGCGGGAGTAGTCGCCCCGGGCGATGACGGCCAGCTTGTGCCGCATCCTCCCGACGCGCTCCCGCAGGGTCGCGGTGGCCCGGACGGCCGCCGCGGCCGGGTTGTTCAGTTCGTGGGTGAGGCCGGCGGACAGCGAGCCGAGGGCCAGCAGCCGTTCGCGCTGGCCGATGGCCCGCTGGGTGTTCTTCGCCCCGAAGAAGAGGCCTTCCAGCAGGTGCGCGGCCATCGGGAACCACTCCTGCATGAAGTCCGAGAACGCCTGCCCGGGCAACACGAAGAAGCGGGTCGGCTCGGTCACCCGCATCGAGTTGGTGTAGGTCTGCGGCACCCGGTCGCCCAGGTAGGCCTGCATGGCTCCGGCGTACACACCGCGCTGGGAGGTCCGGCTCACCTCGACGTCGTCGCCGCCGACCCGGCGGGACAGTACGACGGTGCCTTCGATCATCACGTAGAAGCAGGTCGCCGGCGCGCCCTCGGTGTACACCGGTCCCGGTTCGAAGCGCTCGACCCGGCCCTCGGCGCACAACTGGCCGAGCTGCCGCGGCGTCAGCTTCTCGAACAGGAACAGCGAGGCGATCTCCTGCGGGTCGCAGTGCGCGTACGTGCCGCTCATGACTGCTCCAGGTAGCGGTGGACGAGCATGACGGCCATCGCTCCCTCTCCGACCGCGGAGGCGACGCGTTTCGCGGACTGGGCGCGGGCGTCGCCGGCGACGAACACGCCGGGGATGTTGGTCTCCAGGTGGTAGGGGGGCCGGTCCAGCGGCCAGTCGGCGGGCGGCCGCCCGTCGGGCGTGAGATCGGGGCCTGCCAGGATGAAGCCGCGTTCGTCGCGCAGCACCGTGCCGTCCAGCCAGTCGGTCAGCGGGGCCGCGCCGATGAAGACGAACATCCACTGGGCGTCGACGATTTCGCTCGCGCCGCTGTCGACGTCCCGCAGGGCCAGCCGCTCCAGGTGCTCCTCGCCGTGGGCCGACTCGACGACGGTCCGGGTCCGCACGGAGATGTTCGGCGCCTCCTCGATCTGCTGGACCAGGTAGTACGACATCGACGCCGTCAGGGACGCCCCGCGTACCAGCAGGGTCACCGACTTGGCGCCCCGGGAGAGGTACATGGCCGCCTGTCCGGCGGAGTTGGCGCCGCCGACGATGTACACGTCGTGGCCCTGGCAGGAGGCGGCCTCGGTCAGCGAGGAGCCGTAGTAGACGCCGCGGCCGGTGAGGTCGTCGCAGCCCGGCGCCATGAGCTGCCGGTAGGACACGCCCGTCGCCAGGATGACGCTGTGTGCGGCGACGGACGAGCCGTCGGAGAAGCGGACGACCCGCGCGGGGCCGTGGACCTCCAGTCCCGTGACCTCCCGCGCCGTGAGGATCTCGGCGCCGAACCGGCCGGCCTGGCGGCGGGCGCGTTCGGTGAGCTGTGCTCCGGACACGCCGTCTGGGAAGCCGAGGTAGTTCTCGATGCGGGAGCTCTGCCCGGCCTGTCCGCCGGTCGCCGACCGCTCGACCAGTACGGTGCGCAGCCCCTCGGAGGCCCCGTACACGGCCGCGCCGAGCCCGGCCGGACCGCCGCCGATCACGACGAGGTCGTAGAAGTCGGCGGCCGGTGTCGTGGCGAGCCCCACGTGGGCGGCGAGGTCGGCCGGCTCGGGCTCGATCAGCACGGTGCACTCGGGGGTGACGACCAGGGGCAGCCGCCGCCCGTCGGCCCCGGCCGCCTCCAGCAGCCGGCGTCCCTCGGGCTCGTCGGATGCGTACCAGCGGTACGGCACCTGGTTGCGGGCGAGGAACTCGCGTACCTGCGAGGACCGCGCCGACCAGCGGTGCCCGACGACCTTGGTGGCGGGGACCGGCCGGTAATCGCTGGAGCGCCAGGCCGTGAGGAGGTCGTCGACGACCGGGTAGAGCTTTTCCTCGGGCGGGTCCCAGGGCTTGAGCAGATAGTGGTCGAGGTCGACGACGTTGATCGCGTCGATCGCCGCGCCGGTGTCGGCGTAGGCGGTCAGCAGCACGCGCCGGGCGCCCGGGTACACGTTCAGGGCCTGTTCGAGGAACTCGATGCCGTTCATCTGCGGCATGCGGTAGTCGGCCAGGATCACCGCCACCAGGTCGCCCCGCAGTTTCAGCTCGCGCAGTGCCTCCAGCGCGGACTCGCCGGACTCGGCGCGTACGATCCGGTAGCCGGCCCCGTAGTGGCGCCGCAGGTCACGGGCGACGGCACGGGAGACTCCTGGATCGTCGTCCACGGTCAGGATGACGGTCCGAGCTGGTTCGGCGCCCTGTGCCATGCGTCTCCCACGAGCGGCCCGGTCCGGCGGTGCGGCGAGCCGCCCGCGCCGGTTCCCGCCCATCGTATGTTCGATCGACCGGATCCGCTCCGGTTCGCCACGGAGCGTGCGCCCCCGGTGCTCTCCGTGCGCCCGCCCCTCCTCGTCACCCGACCGTGTGATCGGCAGGGCCGGCGCGGCGCCGGTGCGGCAGGGTGGTCGGATGCAGCTGCGCCGGGCCCTGCCCCTGACACTTGCCGCCTTCGTCATGGCTTCCGGATGCGTGACGGTCCACCCCGCTTCCGTGCCGGACGCATCGCCACCCGCGCCGGCGCCCGCCCCGGCCGGGACGCCCGGTCAGCCGGGTGAACCCTCGGCTGCCGCGCGGCCGTTGGTGGGTCTTCCGGCCGTGGGTGCCGAGGAAGGCGCGGCGGAGCCGCCCGGGCCCCGGTCCGTGCCGGATGCGGCGCCACGCGGGGCGGCGGCGGCCGGCGTGCAGCCGCGCCGGCCGGCGCGCCCACCGCGCGGGGCCAAGCCGCCCAGGGCCGTGAAGCAGGCACCCCGGGCGAATCCGGCACCCCGGGCGAAGGCGCGGCGGCAGGCGGCGGCTCCGGCGAAACCCCGTCCGGCGCCCGGGCGTTCGTACGACATGACTCCCCTGTGCGAGGCGGCCGAGGGCACGGTGTCGCCGGCCATCGTGGCCCTCTGCCGCTGAAATGGGTGGATCCGCCCGCTCCCGATACCTACAGTGACGACCTACCCGTCGTCGACCCGGAGCGGATCATGCGCACCCACTATCCCCGTACGCCGCATCTGCCCTGGTCGCCCGGGGCGTCGGCGGACGACGTGCGGGCCGCCGGCCTGGCCGGGCTGGCCGGACGCGAGGTCGTGGTCACCGAGAAGCTCGACGGCGAGAACACCACCCTCTACGCGGACGGGCTGCACGCCCGCTCGCTCGACTCCGGGCACCACCCCTCCCGGGCCTGGGTCAAGGGCCTCCAGGGACGGATCGGCCCCGGCATTCCGGCCGGGTGGCGGGTGTGCGGGGAGAACCTGTACGCCCGGCACTCGATCCCGTACGAGGATCTGGACAGCTGGTTCTACGGGTTCTCGGTGTGGGAAGGGGAGCACTGCCTGGACTGGGACCGGACGGTGTCGTTCCTGCGGCGCCTGGGGGTGCCCGCCCCGCCCGTGCTGTGGCGCGGCACCTTCGACGAGCGGGCGCTGCGCAAGCTGAAGCTCGACACCGCCCGGCAGGAGGGGTACGTCGTGCGGACGGCCGCCGGATTCTCCCGTGCGGACTTCGCGCGGTGCGTGGCCAAGTGGGTGCGGGGCGGCCACGTGCAGACCGACACGCACTGGATGTACGCGGAGGTCGTGCCCAACCGGCTCGGTCCGGCGGCCCCGTTGTGGGCGGTGCGCTCGGGTGCGGAGCCCGATGCCGCGGCCCTGTCGGCCGCCGTCGGCGCGGACCCGTCGGAGCACGGGAGCGGGGAGCTCTCCGAGGGCGGGGGCGGGGAGACCGCCCACGACCGGGGCGGGGACGCCCCCGACGACCGGGGCGGGGACGCGGTCGCCGAGGTCACCGCACGCATCGACGCGTCGGGCCGGACCGGCGACGACCGGCTGGCCGGGGTTCTCGCCGCCGTGCTGCGCCGCGAGCCGCGCGCCCGGGTCGCCGCGCGGCTCGCGGCCGGCCCGGCCGGGATGCCACTCGCCCGGCGGGTCGGCGACCTGCTGGGGCTGTACCCGTACCTCCAGCGGCCGTTCCCCGACGCTGACCGGCGGGCCGGGCTGGTCCGGATGTCCGCGGCGGCCGATCTCGGCGTGCTGCACGCGCTCGCCGGGGCGCTGGCGGACGGCCCCGAGGCGCGGGGGTACGTCGAGTGGTCCGCTCTGTGGGCCGAGGAGGCCGGGCTGCTCGGCGGACCCGATCCGCTGGAGTCCCTGCGCGGCGCGCTGCGGGAGCCCCTCGCCGGGCTGGACGCGGCCGCGGCCGACCGCTGCTGGGCGGAGGCCCGGCGTGCCTTCGCGCACGGGCGGATCTCCGGGTCCTCGGTGGAGGAGGCGGTGGCGGCCACGTGGCAGTGGCGCGACGGATCGTTTCCCCGGCTGGTGCAGCTGTGCGGGCCCTCGGGCAGCGGCAAGAGCACCTTCGGCCGCGGGCTGCCCGGCGTGGACACGTACATCGGTCTCGACGACCTGCGCGCCGCCCGCGGTTCGCGTACGGACCAGCGGGCCAACGGAGAGGTGCTCGGCGAGGGTCTGGCACGGCTCGACGCTGCCCTGGCCCGCGGCGGGACGGTGGTGTGGGACGCCACCTCGCTCACCGGCCCGCAGCGCGACCTGGCCGGTGCGGTGGCCCGTCGCCGCGACGCGCTGGTCACGCACGCCGTGGTGCTGGTGCAGGAGGCCGAGCTGGTGCGACGCAACGGGGTGCGCCCGCATTCGGTGCCGCCGCGGGTGCTCGCCTCGCAGCTGCACCGGTTCAGCCCGCCGTACGCGGGCCAGGCCCACCGTACGTGGTACGTCGGCGCGGGCGGGCACGTGGAGGACACGGCGGGCGCGCTCGCGCCCGGCGCGGCGACGGCGGGCGGAGGCGGCGGCGATGCGCACCAGTGAGCAGCTCTACCACCAGGTTCGCTGGGACCCGCGGTTCGATCCGGCGCGGTTCGTCCTCGGCCTGCTCCAGCGCGGGGCGGCGCCCAAGCGGGTTCCGCTGCCCTCCTTCGTACCGGGCGGGGACATCCCCTGGCACCGGGTGCTGTTCGTCGAGGCCGACGGCGAGCTGGTGTGGGACCGGGCCACCGGCGTGGACCTGATCGACGTGACGGCGGCGGGCCGGGTCCGTGAACGGCGCCTGCTGCGGGCGCCGTTCTTCACCGCGCGGAGCCCGTACGCCTGGGATCCCGCGGGCGGAGGGGCGTGGCGCCCCGCGCAGGCCGGGCCCGTGGACGCGGCGGCGGCGCCGTCCTCGGTGCGGCTGCTGACCTGGAACACGCTCTGGGACCGCTACGACGCCCCGCGGATCGCCACCGCCCGGCGCAGGCCGCTCCTGCTGGAGGACCTGGCGGGCGCGGACGCCGACGTCATCGCGCTGCAGGAGGTCGAACCGGCGCTGCTCGCCATGCTGCTGGCGGCTCCGTGGGTGCGGGACGGCTACACCGTGGGCACGGATCCCGGCGGCCGGGACGTCGCCGAGTGCGGGCTGCTGGTGCTGAGCCGGCTGCCGGTGCGGGAGGCCGGCCTGCACATGTTCCGCGCGCACAAGGCGGTCACCGCCGTGACGGTGGACACCGCCGCCGGGCCGCTGATCGTCGCCGCCACCCACCTGACCAGTGACCACACCGAGAACGGGCACGAGCGGCGGGAGGCCGAACTGGCCCGGCTCGCCGAGGGCCTGGGCGGCGCCGGAGCCGGTGTGGCTCTGATGGGCGACTTCAACGACGGCCGGCACGGTGCCGAGGGGCCCGCGCCCGCGCTGGGCATGCGGGATGCCTGGTGCGAGGTGTACGGGGCGGCGGACGCCACGCCGACCTTCGACCCGGCGTCCAACCCGCTGGCCGCGGTGGGTTCGCTGACGGGGCGGGCCGCCCGGCTGGACCGGATCCTGCTGGGCTCCACCCCGGCCCGGGTGACGGGGGCGGCACTGCGCGGCGACTCCCCCGCTCCCGACGGCCTGTTCGTCTCCGACCACTTCGGGGTGGAGGCGACGGTGGAGTTCGGGCCGCCCGCCGCCGGCCCGGCACGGCTCGACGTACCGGCGACCGTCCGGACGGCGGTGGCGTGGCTGCCGCCGGATCTGCCGGACGCGGTGGGGGAACTGCGCCGCGCGCACGACCCGGCGCACGGCCGCTGGCCCGCGCACGTGAACCTGCTCTTCGGCTTCGTCCCGGAGTCCTCCTTCACCGAGGCCGTACCGCTGCTGGCCGAAGTGGCCGCCGCAACGGCGCCGTTCGAGGCCCGGCTGGAGGGCGTGCACAGTTTCGGGCACCGCGAGGAGGCCACGCTCTGGCTGGACCCGGCGGCGGCGGGCGAGGAGCCGTGGCAGGAGCTGCGGCGCGCGCTGGCGGACCGGTTCCCCGGATGCGGGGGGCGTGGTGGCGAGCACCGGGGATACACCCCGCACCTGACGCTGGGGCGCAGCGGCGACCCGCAGCGGGCGGTCCACGCGTTCGCGGCGCGCCTCGGTGGGGCGGTGCCGGTCCGGGTCGGGGAACTCGCCGTGCTCTCGCGGCGCGGGGACGGGCCGATGCGGGTCCGTGCGACGGTGGCGCTCGGCACGGGCGAGGTGTGCTGGGCGCCTGAGCCCCTGCCCGAAGCGGAGCCCGGGGGGTCTGGGGACGATCACGCCGAGTCGGTCACCGCGCGCGTTCGCGCCGCGCTGCCCGGCGCCCGGGTGCACGTGGCCGGCTCGCGCCGGATGGGCTGCGCGCTGCCGGGCGCCGATCTGGATTTGGTGGCGGCGCTGCCGGGACCGGTCGATGTCGACCGGGTGCGCGAGCGGGTGGCGGGCGCGCTGCCGCAGGCGCGGGGGCTGCGCGAGGTGTCGGGGGCCCGGGTGCCGGGCCTGTGCCTGCGTGTCGGGGCGCTGTCCGTGGACCTGGTCGTGGTCGCCGCCGGCGGACCCGGTCCGGCGCGGGTGGTGGAGCGGCGGGCCGAGCTGGGTGAGGCGGCCGCCGTCGCGCTGAGCGCGGTGAGCGACGCCGAGGCGGTACGGGAGGCGGTGGGGGCGGAGCATGCCGCGTTCGCCGGGCTCGCGCGGCGGGTGAAGGCGTGGGCGCGGGCCAGGGGGCTGGACTCGGCGCCGTTCGGGGGCTTGCCGGGACTGGCCTGGTCGGTCCTCGCGGCGCGCACGGTCCGGGAGGCGGGGGCGCTGCCCCCCGATGCCCTGCTGCGGGAGTTCTTCGGGCGGTGGGCCGCCTGGGACTGGCGCGAGCCGGTCGCCCTGACGGCCTCGGACCATGGGCGGGATCCGCATCCGCATCCGCATCCGCATCCGCATCCGGTCACGATCCTCACCCCGTCGGAGCCGGTTCGCAGTTGCACCGCCCAGGTGACATCGGGGCTGCGGGACCTGCTGGTGCAGGAGCTGTACGGGGCGTGGGAGCTGCTGGAGTCGGGAGTCGGGGCGGAAGCCCTGGCCGCGGCCGCGCCGGCGCCGCACCGGCGGCACGCCGCCTGGGCGGTGGTGAGCGTACGGGCGGCGGAGGCGGAGTTCGAGGAGGTGCGGGGCCGGGTGCGCGGGCGCCTGCGGGCGCTGCTCGGCGTGCTGGAGGAGGCCGGTGTCACCGACGCGCATGCCTGGCCCCGCCCGTTCGAGTCGGAACCGGGTCTCGCCCGGTACGCGATCGGTCTGGGTGCCGTGCCGCCGGACGCTGCGCGGCTGGCCGTCGCGGCCGGCCCGTGGCGGGCCGGCCTGCGGGGCGTCGAGGTGGCCTGGGCGGCGGGTGGTGAGGTGCCGGACCTGGGTGCCTGAACCGCCGCCAACCGGCGGAGGGTCGGCGGGAGGGCCGGCGGGACGGGAGGGGTCAGATCTCGATGATGATCTTTCCGGCGGTGTGGCCGCCCTGGCTGAGTTCGAAGGCGGCCGCCAGCTCGGCCAGCGGGAAGGTCTCGGCGACGGGCACCTTCAGCAGGCCGCTGTCGGCGAGCCGGCCCAGTTCGGCCAGGTCGCTGCCGACGGGGCGGACCCACATCCATTCACCGCCCGAGCCGAGGACGCTGGGGTCGGCGATGGACGCGTGCCGCCCGTCGTCGTGGAGGACCTCCCGGGTGACGCCGCCGACCCCGCCGACGAAGTCCGCGACGACGGTGGGCCCGTCGGGCACGAGGGCGCGGACGCGCTCGGCGAGCCCGTCGCCGTATTCGACGGGCTCCGCGCCGAGTTCACGCACCCGGTCGTGGTTGCGGGGCGAGGCCGTGCCGATGACGCGGGCGCCCAGCGCGCGGGCGATCTGCACCCCGAAGGAGCCGACGCCGCCGGCGGCGCCGTGGATGAGGACGGTGTCGTCCTTGCCGGTGCCCAGGCGGGTGAGCAGCTGGTAGGCGGTGAGCCCGGCGAGCGGGAGCCCGGCGGCCTCGGCCCAGCTCAGCGAAGCCGGCTTGTGCGCGAGGGCCCGTACGGGCACCGTGACGAACTCGGCGAACGTCCCGCCGTGCACGTAGTCCTTGCGGGCGTAGGCGACGACCTCGTCGCCCTCGGCGTATTCGGGCACGTCGATGCCGACCTTCTCGACCGTGCCGGCGACGTCCCAGCCGGGGACGACGGGGAAGACGACGTCCATGAGGGGGTCGAGACCGCCCGCCATGATCTTCCAGTCGACGGGGTTGACCGCGGCGCACTTGACCCGGACGAGGACCTCGCCGGGGCCGAACTTGGGCAGCGGCAGCCGGGCCTCGGAGAGCACCTCCGTCCCGCCGTACGTCTCGTACGCCATCGCCCGCATGGTTTCCTGGCCGCCCCGGTCCGACTCGGACATGTCCCCGACCTCTCCGTGTGACTGTGCTGATGGGATCCACCTGCCCTCCATCCCACCACGCACACGGCGCCCCGGCCGGTCGGACACGACCGGCCCAGCCGGGACCGCCCGGTCAGGGGTGCACGGGAAAGGCGGCCTGGAAGGCCAGCCGGCCGTCCGCCCCTTCGGCGATCCGCCCGAGCACGCCGTCGAGATCCAGGTACGCGGCCCAGCGCTCGGCACCGGTGGCCGCGGCCAGCCGGTCCACCAGCAAGTCCTCCAGATCCGGGACCCGCTTGCCCTTCCACACCTTGTCGGCGGTGCTGACCAGCAGCTCCTCGACGCTCACGCCGTCCCTGTGCCAGGCGGCGTGGGTCGCGGCGAATCGGGCCAGGTGTTCGGCGACGCCGTGCGCGAGCAGCAGTTCCCGCCCGGCGGGCTCGTGGGCGGAGCCCGGGCCGCTGAGCTCGGCGGTGTGCACCGCCTTGCCCACGTCGTGCGTGGCCGCGCCGAACAGCACTGCCTCCCGGTCGAACCGCAGGCCCGGGCAGTGCACGGCCAGCCCGTCGGCCAGTTCGTGCGCGACGTCGTGCACGAGCCGCAGGTGTGCGGCCAGCCGGGGCGGCGCCGCCAGCGTGCGCAGCAGGGCTGACACGGCCGGCGGCAGCGGCCGCACGGGTGGCTCGCCCGGGGTGTCGAGCGCCCGGGTCAGGGCATCGGTGGGAGGCATCGGACCACCCTACGCCGCCATGGCGGGCGGTCACTCGTACTCCGTGCCGCCCTTGCGGGTCAGGTAGGCCGGGCTGACCGCCTTGGCGATGGCGCGGCCGCCCACGACCGGGCTGTACCGCTCGGTGGCCGGGCGGATGACGACGCCCTCCCGCAGGTGGACGGCGCGCCCGGACACCGTTTCGCGGCCGCCGGCGTGCTCCAGCACGGTGTCCAGGTCGTACGGGCCCTCGTACAGCCGTGGCACCAGCGGGAGTTCGCCGTCCGGCAGGACGGCGGACGGGTCCAGCCAGCGGACCTGGCCGCCGATCTCCGCGCAGACGTCGAAGACGGCGTATCCGGGCGGGGTGTCGGCGGTGCGCGCGTCGGTGCCGTAGGCCAGGTCCTGCACGCCCGCGCCGTACACCTCGGCGAAGATCCCGACCCGGGTCGCGCCGAGCCGGCCGGCCAGCGCCTCGGCGACGGCGGGTACCCCGTGTCCGCGCACCGCGCGCCAGTAGAGGTTGCGCTCGTCCTCCTTGAGGGCGAGGCCCTTCGCACCGAATCCCTTGGAGGAGACGATGGAGCGTCCGCCTTCGACGACGTAGGTGTACAGGCTGGCCGTTCCGTGCAGCTTCTCGGTGAGGACGACGGGCTCGCCGGGCTCGAAGATGTGCGGATACCTCTGGAGGTTCTCGATGTCCACCCACGGCAGCAGGTCGGCGGCGGCCTCGACGTCGCCGCTCATCGTGGTGGGCACGGGCGGGGCCCATTTGGTGATGCCCAGCAGCTCCGTGAAGTCCGTGCCCTCCTTGGCGGCCTGTACGAGGTCGACGTCGGCCAGCGCACGCGGCCGGCACACCAGGCCCTGCGAGAGCTCGCCGCGCAGCCGGACCGCCTTGACCCGGTCGGCGGAGCTGCCGGCGAGCCGCCCGGTGAGGCCCAGCTCCTCGATCAGCGCGGCGGGCAGCACGGCCTGTTCCGGTATGTAGAGCGCGAAGTCACCGGTGCGGTAGGCCCCCTTGGCGATCACCGCGCGGTAGAGGCCCACCTGGGCCAGTTCCAACGCGTCGGCGTTCGGGTGCTCGTGGACGGTCAGCTCTTCGGCTGTGACACGCAAGGTCGACATGGCGGGCTCCAACGGTTCGTCATGGATGGCACCTCACTCGGACTCGCGGTCGGCAAGCCGTGCGGCGCATCGGTGAAGACACTGTCCGTCTCGGCATTTGCGCTGGTCCAGCGATTATCCCGGTGTTAGCCTGCCGCACCGGGCGACGGGCCGGCGTCCCCGCGCGCGCCCGTTCCGCCTCGCGCCGCCAGTTCCGCGTCTCCCCAGGAGGTCCCATGTCACGTCGTCCGGTCACCGTCGTCACCGGCGGCAGCAGGGGCATCGGGGCTGCGACCTGTCTGCGGCTGGCCGCCGACGGGCACGACCTGGTGCTGGGGTACGTCCGCGACGAGGTGTCCGCCGACGCCGTCGCCGGGCGGGTGCGGGCCGCCGGGGTCCGCTGCGTGACCGTGCGGGTGGACACCGCCGAGGAGTGCGCGGTCGAGCGGCTCTTCGACATCGCCGGCTCCGAACTCGGCACGGTGACGGGCCTGGTCAACAACGCGGGGGTGACGGGGCTGCTGGGTCCGCTCGCCGACGCCCGGACCGAGGACCTGCGCCGGGTGGTCGAGGTCAACCTCCTCGGGTACCTGCTGTGCTGCCGCCGGGCCGCCCGCGACATGACGGAGTCCGGGGGCGGGGCGATCGTGAACGTCTCGTCGGCGGCCGCCACCCTGGGCAGCCCCGGAGAGTACGTGCACTACGCGGCGACCAAGGCCGCCACCGACGCGCTGACCGTGGGGCTCGCCAAGGAGCTCGGCCCGCACGGGATCCGGGTGAACGCCGTGGCCCCCGGGACGATCGAAACCGACATGCACGCCGCCATGGGCGACCCCGACCGCCCGGCACGCATCGGGGCCGAGACCCCGCTCCGGCGGCCCGGCCGGCCCGAGGAGATCGCGGGGGCGATCTCGTGGCTGCTCTCGCCGGACGCCTCGTACACGTCGGGAACCGTCCTGCGGGTCGCGGGCGGCCGCTGACCCACGGGTGGCGGGGGGGCGAGGCCCGTCCGCCGCTACCCCATGGCCGCCTGGGTGTTCGGTCCGTAGACGCCCTGGGGGTCGCCCTTGACGGACCGGTCGCGCTGGAGCTGGCCGACGCCGCGCTTGGTCTGGCCGTCGTAGACGCCGGTGACGGAGACATAGGTGAAGCCCTGGCCCCGGAGCATCTCCTGTAGGGCTCGCACCTCGGGTCCGCTGTCGCCCATGCGCAGGGTCACGTACCCATGCGACGGCCGCGGGGCGGACGTGCTGGGGATGGTGGGCGGTTTCGGCCCCGGGCCCGTCGTCGCGTCCGACGCGGCGCCGGCCGAGGTCCGGGCGGACGGGCCGGCGGACCGGGCGGACGGCGTGACAGGGGACGACTCGGTACCGGCGTGCGCGCCGCCCGGGAGCGCCGGCACGGTCAGGTCGGCCGGCGGCTCCGCCCGGGGCGGCTCCGGGTCGGGCCCGGTCAGCAGGAGCACGAGAGCACCGACGGCCGCGAGCGCGAACACGGCGGTCACGGCCTGCGGGAGCCGGCTTCGGCGGTCGGCCGCGCCGGAACGCCGGGAACCGCGCGGGGCGGACGCGATCACCGGTGCGGGGGCGATCACCGGTGCCGCGACTGCGGCGTCCTGGTCCTGCCAAGGGCCGTGCGTGGGGCCCGGGGAGGCGAAGGCGCCGCTCTGCGGCCAGGCAGGAGCTGCCGCGTGCGGCGGGGGGCCGGAGGGGACGACGTACGGGCGTACGGCGAGGGCGTCGTCGGATACGACGAGGCCGTTCTCATCAGGTTCCTGGGACATGGCTGTCTCCCGGCGGGGCGCGGGTCGGCGCGGCGGTGCTGCGCCGGCCCCGCCCGGCCGGTCAGGCTCTGCGCCGCCGGGCGGCCGGAGCCTGGGCCGCGCCGCCGTGGGCGCGGGGCGTACCGAGTGCCGGTGAACCGCCGATCGCGGGCGGGGCGAGCGGTGAGCGAACCGGTATCGACATCTGGGGTATCTCCGGGGTGCGGCTCGAACTGTGGTTCTGATCGGGCGCACTCTCGCCGTACCGGCCGGGCCGGGTCAAGCCTGAGACTCGATCTGCCCCCGTTGTCCCGGTCTGTCGGGGACGATCGGCCGACGGAGCGTTCGCACCGGCGTCTGATCGCCGTGACCCGGAAGAGTGACGGCAGACCGTCCTCCGGCCGCCGCGGCCGCCGCCGGCGTCCGCTGTCACCCGGACGCGTGAGGCGGACAGCGGGACTCGGCGGCCGGTACGGCAAGGTGGTCGGATGCAGTTACGCCGGGCCCTGCCCCTCTCCCTCGTCGCGCTCATGGCCAGCGCCGGCTGTGTCTCCGTCGCCCCGCAGGACCCGGCCCGGGCCGCGGCCCCCTCCCCCGTACGGGAATCCGTTCCCTCCGCCGACGCGTCCGCACCGCCGCCCGCGCGGCCGGCGCTCCCCCTGGGAGAACTGCCCGCGCCCGCCCCGCCCGAGCAGGCCCGGGACGCCGACCGGGGCCCGGCCGGGGACACCGGCCGGGCCCCGGCCGCACCCGCCGCGCCCCGGGAGCGGGCGCACGAGAAGCAGGCGGCGCCGCCCCGGCGGACGCGGGTGCCCGGATCCGCGACCGCCCACCCGCGCCGGCGCCCGAAGCCGCCGCCCCGCCTGGACGAGCTGTGCGCGGCCGCCGACGGCGTCGTACCGCCGTCCATCGTCGACCTCTGCCTGCGGCAGTACGGCCGCTGACCTCACCCGCCGTGGACCCGGCCCCGGGGGCGGGAGCCGCAGGCGAGGGCGCACCGGCGGACCGTGTCGCGGCGGGCGGTACGCAGCCGGTGCATTGTGTCGTGGCCGCGCCGCTTCCACTCGCCGCGCGGCAGCGCGGCCCGCTGCCCGCCGCCGGCGATGAGGGCGTTGACGGGGGTCATCGGGTCGGCGGCCATCGCCTTGGCGAACAGGACGCCGACCACGAGCGGGACCAGGGCCACGGCGAGGGCCGCGCCGGCGGTGGTCACGTGCTGCATGCGCGGGCGGACGGTCGCGCTGCGCGGGGCTTCGTTGTTCATGACCCCATTCGACCAGTGGCGGCGCCCGGGGGAATCAGGGCGGATACTCAGGCCGTTGGGTGCGGGGTACTCAGACGGGCGGGGCGGTGGGGTGATGGCGGATCCGGGGCAGGGCTTCGAGCCGGCGACCGGGGACGGCGGCGAGGCGTCGTCCGCGCGGCGGGAGGCGGAGTTGCGCACCGCGTACGAGGGGCTGCTGCAGATCCGCCGCCTGGTCAACGGCCCGGCGGGAGCGGCCGTTCCCGCACCGTGGGAGGTACGTCGGCTGCCGCGCGCGGTGGCCCTCGTACTGGAGGCGGCGGGGTTCCCGCCGTCGGCGCTGGACGCCGAGGGCCGGCGTACGCGTACGGGCTACCGTGTGGCCGCCGCCGGGTCGGGGCCCACGGCGGGGGCGGAACGGGTGGAGGTGACCTGGGTCGGCCCGCCGGGCGGGGGCGCGGCGGGCGAGGAGCGGGAGCGGCTGACGGCCTGCGCGGCCGTGCTGGAGGAGCTGGGCTGGGTGTGTCTGCTGTACCGGGGCCCGCGCGGGCGCCGGTTCCTGGAGGTGGAGCCCCCGCACTGACCCGACGCTGACCGGGCGCCCGGCTGCCGGGCGGCGCTCAGGCGTAGCGGTCGGCGAGGGCGGCCACCGTGGCGGCCAGGGGGTGTCGTCGAAGTGGCGTCGGCGGCCCGTGAGGGAGGGGGTGGCGGGGTCCGGTGCGTGCGCTCGCAAGGCGGATGCCTCCGCGCCCAGGCGGAGGAGGTCGCCGACGGCGACGGCCTCGGACTCGACGGCGAGGCAGACCCGGACCCAGCCGTCCTCGTCGGGCGGGCCGGCGTCGGCGAGGGCCCTGGTGTCGGCCGCCCCGAACTGCATCGGCAGCAGCTTGCGGCCGCGCGGGGAGAGGCGCAGGTGCGCGGTGTGCCGGTGGAGGGCCGCGTCCAGTCGGCGGGTGGACTCCTGCCAGTACGCGGCGAGTTCGAAGCCGGCCGGCCGTTCGAAGACCTGCTCGGCGGTGTCCACCGTGAGGAACCGGGCGACGCGGTAGGTCCGTACCACGCGCTCTTGGGCCTGACGGGCTCCGGCGGCTTCACGTACCGCCTGGGGACACCTCCGTCGAGTACGCCTTCACGTACGCGCCGGCCTGGTCCCGCACCGGCCCGGCACCTGCCAGGGGGCGCGGACCGGTGTGGTCCGCGCCCCCTGGTCTGGGTGTCCGGTCGGCCTGGGAGGTGTCCGGTGGATCAGTGCCGGACACCCCCGGTGTCACGGCGCGCCGAAGGTGAGCGTCAGCTGCGGCGTGCCCTCGTTGGCCTGCGCCTCGGAGGACCACAGCCACAGGGCGTCCGTACCGGAGCTGCTCAGCGCCAGGCCGAGGCTGCCGCCGAGTGCCGCCGCGACGGATCCCGTCGTCAGCGTGGCGGTGTGCACGGCCGAGCCGTCCGGGATCCCCGGGTAGGCGCCGAGGGCCGGACCGCCGAGGGCGGGGCGGTTGTTGTAGGTCGTCGTGCCCTCGCTCCACGAGCCGGTGACCGGGACGACCGAGACGGTGTCCGTCGTACCGGCGCCGCCCGCCGTGCTCGTCTTCACGCTGAGCGTGGCGGACTTCAGCACCGTGCCCGCGGGCGCCGCCGGCAGGTCGAAGCGCAGGTAGCTCGCGTAGAACGAGGTGCCGCGCACGGCCAGGGAGGACGAGGTGCCGTAATTGGTGCCGGGCGCTCCCGCGTTGGCGTAGGTGTCCTCCGCGGCGGTGACCTGCACCACCGAGTCGGCGGGGGCGGTGGCCAGGGCGTAGTGGTTCTGCACCTGGGCCGAGCTCAGCACGGTCGGGTAGACGGCGCTCTCGTCGAGCTGTCCCGCCCACATGTCGCTGGTCGGTCGGTTGGGCCAGCCGCCGAGGCTGTCGCCGCCCGCGTGCCAGTAGCCGGAGTAGTTCTCGTGCGCGGTGACGGCGAGGGTGCCCCGTTGGACGCCGTCCACGTAGAGGGTCATCCCGCCGGGGCCCTGGGTGGCGACGGCGTGGTGCCACTGGTTGTCGTTGTACGCGCCGGCGGTGGTGATGGTGCGGGTGGCCCCGGTGTAGACGCCGAAGACCAGTCGGCCGTCGTTGGTCATGTAGAGGTGCTTGTCGTACTGGTAGCTGCCCCGGTCCTGGTTGCTGCCGAATCCGAAGAGCTTGCCGCCGCGGGTGGTGTTCGTCCTGAACCAGGTCTCGACGGTGTAGGCATTGCCGATGGTCTGCCGCTTGTCCGCGTAGATCCGGGAGTCCGTGCCGTTGAAGCCGATCGCCGTGCTCGCGCCGGACACGGCGCCGGGCGTCTGCCGCAGGGCGGGGCCGTTCATGTGCACGCCGTTCTGGTTGCCGCCGGCCGAGGAGTCCGCGGCGTAGGGCTGGATCGCGTCGTCGTAGCGCCAGTACAGCTGGGCCCCGTCGGCGCGGACCTGGGTCGGGTAGCTCTCGGCCCGGGTCGGCACGGTCACGCTCGCCGTGGCGGACAGGGCGCTGGTGTTCCCGGCCGCGTCGGTGGCGGTCACCCGGTAGGTGTACGACTGGCCGGCGGTTACGGTGGTGTCGGTCCAGGCGGCCTGCGGCCGCCTGAAGAAGAGCGAGTCCGCCGCGACCGTGGCGATCGGCGAGGCCGAGCCGTTGCGGTAGATCCGGTAGGTCAGCGCACTGTCGTCGAGGTCGAGGCTGGTGCGCCAGCGCACCTGGACCTCGCCCGGCTCGAAGCTCGCGGCGCTCGCCACGGGCACGGTGGGCGCGCCGGTGTCGCCGGTGGAGGCGAACCGCGTCAGGCTCTGCTGCGCCGCACCGTTGACGGTGGTGAACTCGCCGCCCACCCACAGGTACTGCACGCCGCCCTTGGAGCCGACGGCCATCACGCGCGGGCCGATGCCCTCTCCGATGCCGTCGTTGGTGTCGGGGGACCAGCCGAGCTTGCCGATGGCGTTCGTGGGCTGGGCGAGCAGGTGGTGGCGTTGGCCGTCGGGGAACTCGCCGACGCCGGCGCAGTCGTGCGCGTGCGAGGCGCTGTAGAGGACGTTCTGGTACGGCAGCACCGCCTGGGTGGCGCCCAGGCAGGTGTCGCGCCAGCGCTGGCCGAAGCCGGGCAGGTCGAGCGCGATCCGGCCGTCGAAGACGCCGCCGCCGGTGCCCTCGTTGGCCGTGTAGAAGCCGGTGGCGTCGGTCGCGATGTCCTTGACGACGGAGTTGGTCTCGATGAAGCCGGGGTAGGGCTTGGTGAGTGCGCCGCTCGTGGCGTCGACGACGGCGAGCGCGTGGCTGTTCGTGCCGTTGACGGTGAAGAAGTCCCCGCCGAGGACCACGTTCTTGCCGTCGGGGGTGACCTCCACGGCGCGTCCGGGCTCGTCGGCGTCTGCTGTGAAGGCCTTCAGCGCCCCGTCGGCGGCGCCGACGGCGGCGAACCGTGCGCGCGGCTGCCCGGCGACGGTGAGGAAGTCGCCGCCGGCGTAGACCGTGTCACCGGTGACGGCGAGGGCGCGGACGGTGGCGGCGAAGGCCGGGCGAAACGCCGTCTTCACGGTGCAGCTGGCCACGTCGATGGCGGCGAGGCTGGAGACCGCGGTGCCGTTGACCGCGCCGAAGTACCCGCCGGCGTAGAGGGTCGACTTGTCCGGTGAGAGGGCGAGCGCCCGGACCGTCGCGGTGCCCGACCCGATGGTGAAGGACAGCTTGCAGGAGGTGGGGGCGCCGGTGGCGGCGTCCAGCGCCACGAAGTTCACGGCCTGCTGCTCGCTGCCGGCGCCGCCCGCGGGCGGGCGCACGGTGGAGAAGGTGCCGCCGGCGAAGACCTGTCCGCCGGCCTCGGCGAGGGCCCATACGACGCCGTTGGGCTGCCAGGTGGACAGTGCGTCGGCGGTGAAGGCCACGGGCGGCGTGAGCGCCGCCGCCTGTGGAGCGAGGGCGAGACCCAGCCCTGCTCCGGTTCCGGTCAGGGACAGGGCGAGAGAGAGCGCCAGCCCACGGGATCTGCGCATGAACCCCCCAGTTCGGTGTGCGGTACGACCGTGGGGCACGGTCGGCGGGTCATGGCCGGAAACCGCCGTACTTACGTACACGGCCATGCCTACGGCGCACCCTAGAGCGAAACGGCGGCCAGTTCACCCTTCTTGACGCATCGGATGAAGAACCGCGCAGAGCCGGGCGAGGACGCTCCGCAGCCGGCCGCCCCTCTTACCGGAGCACGTCCGGGCCCGGCAGGGGGCGGCAGAGCAGGGCGGCCGGCGACGGGCGCGAGGCGACCCGGGTCGTGAAGGCGACACCCGCCGCATACTCCGTGGGCAGGCACTGCCCCTTGTACCTTCCGGTGGCGAAGTCGGCGCCCGGGCCGCCGGCCGGACGGTTGTCGCCGCGGTCGAACCAGAGGGTCCGGCCGCCCGCCGGCAGGTCCGTACGGGCCGGTGCGCACAGCGCCGCCGAGACGCGTTCGCCCCGCAGGCTGTAACCGATCACGAACTGGCCGGCCGGGCACTGGAACTTCGTGTACCCGGTGGCCCAGTCTCCGCCCGCGGACACGTACCTCTCGTCCCGGACCACGGTGTGCCCGCCGCTCGGGGCGCGCAGGCCGGAGTCCGTGCACATGCCTCGGCCGCCGGTGTGGGCGAGGCCGGCGAGGCGGGCGCCGTCGGGGCAGACCGCTTTGCGGGCTCCGCTGTCCCAGTCTCCGCCGGCCCTGGTGAGCAGGGAGGCGCTGTGGTCGCGGTGGTCGGTGGTCAGCTGGTACCAGGAGGTGCCGGCGGCGACGGGACCGGTGCGGCCCGGAGCGGTGAGGAGCCCGGACCAGCGTGCGGTGCGCCAGTCCCCCGGGTCCAGGACGCCGGAGCGGCGCCCGGCCGTGTCGTAGCGGAGCAGGGCCCAGGTGTCCCCGCCGGGGGCTCCCTGGGCGGTGGTGCTCCAGCCGACGAGGGGCCAGTACGCGTAGTCAGCGTCGGTGCGGGCCAGGTGGCCGGTGAGGCGGTCGAACCAGGTGCGGGGAGCGGCGCCGCCCTCGTCGGCCCCGATGCCGAACTCGCTGATCCAGACGGGGGCTGTGAAGTGCGCGCCGGTCTCGGCGGAGACGAAGAAGGCCTGGTCGTAGAGGGTCTGTTCCAGTTCCGCCGCGGTCATGTCCTGGTAGCGGGCGTCGTGGGTCTCGCCGATGCCGGTGGCTCCGCTGTGCCGGGGGCCGGTGTACGCGTAGAAGTGGGCGGAGTAGACGAGCTTGTTCGAGACGACCAGGGTGTGCGAGAGGGTCCGTACGGGGGTGAGGGTGGGGCGGCCGTGCGGGAAGCCGTCCACGGGCAGACCGAACCAGTTGATGCCCTCGACCACGATCAGCAGGTTCGGGTTGGCCTCCGTGAGGATGCGGTCGGCGGCCTCCTGGGCGGCCGCGTGCCAGTCGTGGTTGTCGCCGAGGCCCCAGTTGGGGTCGTCCCAGACGTCGCGGCGGACCTCGTTGTACAGGTCGGCGCCGACGACGCGCGGGTTGTCGCGGTAGCGGCGGGTGAGGAAGACCCAGTCGTCGGCCCACTGGGCCGTGGACCGGCCGCTGTTCCAGCGTTCGTTGCCGTCGAGGCCGCAGCACCAACGGGTGGTGACGGTGTGGTTGTTGAGGATGACCGCGAAGCCGGCGCCGGTGAGGGCGGCGACCACGGCGTCGTAGACCTGGAGGGGGGTGCGGCCGCGCAGCGACGGGTTGGCGGCGACGGCCGCGTCGGGGACCGGGGTGGGGGTGCGCAGCATCTCGTTGGAGAAGGGCAGCCTGATGCTGTTCAGGCCGAGGGCGCGGAAGTCGGCGAGCAGGGCGGGCAGCGGGACCCGGTCCAGGCCGAGCGGGATGCCGTTGGCGTTCTGGCCGCTGTGGTGCGTGGCCGGGTCGTCGCGGTCGCCGGAGCCGTTCCAGGAGCCCTGGGCTCCGTCCCAGTTGCCGGAGCGCAGGCGGAACCGGTTCCCGTTCGCGTCGACGATGTACCGGCCGCGGGTGGAGAGCGGCGGCGTCCAGGCCTCGGCGCCGGCTGCCGGGGGCTCCTGCGGGGGCTGGGCTGCCTGCGCTGCCTGGGCGGGCAGGGTGCCGGCCGTCAGCAGGAGGACGCACAGGACGGCGCGTAAGAGGCTTCTCATCGTGCTCCCACCCGGTTCGGCCGCCCGGTCGGGCGGCTGCCGCGGGTCAAGTTACCGGCGGGTCCCGTCCGGGGGAAGCCGCGCGCCCGCACGCTTCCGGCGGTGCTCCGCGGCTGCCTCGGCCCGGCCGACCCACCGGACCCACCGGACGCGTCGGACCCACCGGACGCATCGGACGCATCGGACCCACCGAATCCGGCCGCCCGCGCCCGCCCGCGCGGAGGCACCCTGCGGAAACGGCCCCGCGTGGCGCCGCGCCCCTCTACCGTGCCCTGCATGGACGGGGCCGGCGGCGGAGGGCGGGACGGATGGACGAGCAAGAGGACATGCGGCTGGCGGGGATGACACCGGAGATCTTCCGCCGCACCCTCGCCATGCTGCGCGGCCTCGCGGGCCTGGAGCCACCCGAGCAGGTCCCGGAGGAGGCCATGCTCGTCGCCGACGCGGTCCTGGCCGAGCTCGGTACGGACGGACTGCGGGTGCTGGTGATGACACTGGCGGCCTGGGCCACGGCCCAGATCGAGAACGTCGCGGAACTGAGCGGGCGCAGCCACGAGGCCGTACTGGACGCGATGGAGCTGGCATGCATGGAGGCGAACGCGGACGACCAGGGGCGTCACCAGCGGGAGTGAGGGCACGCCGCCGGCGGAGATGAAAGGGGTGTCGCGGGCCGATCCGGATCGGGCCGCGTCAGCGACACTGGGAGCAGCAGGAGCGTCGCGGGGGGTCCGATCGGAGGCCGTCGTGAGCACACCTTCCCCCATCCGAATAGCCGCCGTGTTGTCCACGGAGCACCGTGGACGGCTGATGGCGCAGGCCCATGAGGTCAATTTCCCGGAGAACGCGCGGATCTTCGACGAGGGCCACCGGGCGGATTCCTTCTGGATCGTGCGCTCGGGCACGGTGACCCTGGAGGTGCCGGTGGCGGGCCGCCGGCCCGCGCAGGTGGAGAACCTCGGCCCCGGCGAGCTGGTGGGCTGGTCCTGGCTGTTCCCTCCGTACGTGTGGCAGCTCAGTGCGGAGGCGATGACGCCGGTGCGGGCGTACGAGTTCGACGCGGCGGCCGTACGGATGCTGATGGACGCCGATCCCGCCTTCGGATCCGCGGTCGGGCACTGGGTCGGTCGCGTGCTCGCGATGCGCCTCCAGCAGACGCGCACCCGGCTGCTGGACCTGTACGCCCCGCGCCTGGGCGCTGCCGGCTGAGGCCGGGGTACCACACGCGCCACCGCCGCGCGGGCGGCGTGGCATGCCGAGGGCTGCCCGCGGTCTCCGGCCCCGCCGGTGCCCCGGCGGCGGCGCCGCTCCTTGCCGTGCCCGGGGGGCCGGTAGGCCCCCCGGGCTCAGTTTCGGGCGGATGACCAGTGGGCCGCCGCATGTTTCGGGGAGGTCTTCCGGTCGGTGTTCGGCCGATTCGGCTGCCCGCTGCCGCACAGGTCACGCCCCCGCCACCGCTGCGGTCTGCACTCATCCGCACACGATCGGTGACGAAAAAGGGCGGCCCGAACGGGCGTTCGCGACTTCTGTCGGCAAGACTCTGTCCGCTATCCGCAACACCAACCCAAGGGAGTGTTCGAAATGCGGTCCATCGCAAGGGGTCTCGGACTCGGTTCCGCCGCCATGGCGCTCACCGCGCTCACCGCGCTGGCCTGGCCGGGGACGGCCGGCGCAGCCCCGACCGGTGCGCAGAGCCTGTACGCGCCGTCCGCGCTGGTGCTCAGTGTGACGGCCGGCCCGGACGCCGACACCGGCACGGTGCTGCGGGCGGTGACGCTCGTCTGCTCGCCCGGACCCGGCGGGACCCACCCGGACCCGGAAGCCGCCTGCGGCGAGTTACGCGCGGCCGGCTCGCAGCTCGACCCGCTCGCGGCGCCCGCCGCCGACGCCGTCTGCACCAGGGAGTGGAACCCGATGACGGTGACGGCCGACGGCGTGTGGCAGGGCCGCCGGCTCAACTACACGTACACCTTCGCCAATCCGTGCGGCCTGCGAAACACCGCGGGCACGCTCTTCGCCTTCTGATTCTGCTGGGCCCTGTCTGGCAAACAGCGCCGTCCGCCCGCAGGGCCGGGCGTCGCACGCCAGGCGGGATGTGTCCGGCACGGCCTTGGGGGGTGTCGTCAAAGTAGCGTCGGCCGCCCGTGAGGGCGGCCACCCAGACGGAACCTTGACGACACCCCCTTCAGCGGTGGGCCGGGCGACGCCGTGCGACCGCCGCCCGGTCCACCACACAACTCACAGGCACATCAGCCAAGTTCGAGGCTGGTCACGCCGAACAGCTCGGCCATGGGCAGGTCCGGGGCGGGGCCGGTGTACATCCGGGCCGCCTCGAAGGTCGAGACCAGGCCGAGGCCCTTGAAGAGCGCGGTCGCCTCAGGGTTCGCGTCGGGGACGTCCACGGCCACCGGCCCGCCGGACGCGTGCCGCGCCAGCCGCCGCAGCAGGGCCGCCGCCACGGCGGGAGTGGCCGCGTACAGGGGGCCGATCCGGTGGGCGGCGCTGCACGGGCGGATCACCCCCAGGCCCTCGATCCGGCCGTCGCGCACGGCAGCCAGGGCGGTCCGGCCGGGCAGAGCGGTCCAGGCGGAGAGGAAGGCGTCCCGCGGGGCGGGGAAGAACCGCCGGTCGTAGGCGGCGAGCAGGCCGAAGGGCAGCGTGGCGGCGTCCACGATCTCGACCCCGCCTCCGACTCCGTCCGTGTCGCCGTCCGCGTCGCCGCCTTGGGGCACGCCTTCGAGGCGGACGTTGTTCCAGGCCGAACGGAAGCCGGACTTCCGGTAGTTGTCCTGCTGCTCGACGACCCCGTCGAGGCCGACGAGCCGCCCGTCGAGCCGTTCCATCCCCGCACGCCAGAGCCTGATGCCGTAACCGCGTCCCCGGTGGGCGGGGCGGGCGATGTAGAAGCCGATGAAACCGAAGCCGGCTCCATAGCGGACGGCGGAGATGCAGGCCACCGGTTGCCCGTCGAGCCGCCCCACGAGGAAGCCGCCGGGATCGGCCACGGCGAAGGCGAAGCGGTCCGAGTCCCCCGGGTTCCAGCCCTCCTCGTCGGCCCAGCCGCGGATCATCTCCATGTCGGCGGCGCTCGCCCCGGTGATCTCGAATCCCGTCATAGCGGTGTTGTACCAGAACCCGAAGGTGCGCGCAGGGGTACCTGACCGGCCGCCAGAAGCCGGGCGAACGCGTCGAGATCGGCCCCGTGGTGCAGGTCGCTGACCTGCCCGTCGCCCACTTCGACGACGCGCCAGACGCCGTCGGCGCGCAGGGCCAGGTCGGTGGTCACGAAGGGGCATCCGAGTGCTTCGACGGCCTCGCGGACCGGTCCGAGGTCGGGGGTCACCACGTCGGCGACGGGGCTGTCCGGATGGGCGGTCACCAGCCGCGGCTCCGCGTCCCGCCACCACACGCGCACCTCCCCGGCAACCGGCTCACCCGCCCGCGTCCGCGGCGCGACGAAGTCCTCGAAGGCCCTCAGGACCACGCCGCCCGCCAGGAAGTCCTCCTGGAGCGTGACGAACCGGTCGACCACCCGGTGCAGAGCGGCCGCGTCGCCGAGGTCGGGCACGTAACAGGCGTCGTCCCACTCGTGCTTGCGGGACTTCACGTAGTCCTTGACCACGGCGGCGCCGGGCGGCAGGTCCGCGGCGAGGGCGGTGAGCCGCTGCGGATCCGGGGTCCGCCCCGGATCCGTCGGAAGCCAGGCGCTGGCCGGGGTGAGGCCGGCGAAGGTCCCGTACCAGCCGGGGAGTTCGTGCGCCCGGCGGTACTCCTCGGCGGTGACCGCCAGCCTGCCGCCGCGGCGGTGCAGGGCGGCGTCCAAGGCCCCGTACCGGTCGGCGGGCACCATCCAGCCCCGGTACCAGACGGGGCCCGCGCCGCCGGGCACCCGGGCGAGGGCCCCCTCGGCGTCCCCGGCGAGCAGCGCGTCGTGGTCCACGAGCAGCACCCTGCCTCCGGCGGCGCGCAACTGCCGTGCCTCCGCGGCGAAGTGGGCATCGACCCGGCGCTCGTTCAGCGGGTCGCGGCAGTACAAGACGGTGGCGGTCGCGTCGTCGGCCGTGGTGCGCATGCGGCCACCTTACGCAGGCCGGCGCGGAGCGCCGCGGCAGGGCGGGCTCAGCCCGCGCAGATCACGTCGTCGATCCGGATCGGCTTGGAGTCGAGGCGTACGTACGCGGTGAAGGTGTCGGTCCGGTCCCCCTCCCAGTGGGTGGTGACGGTGGCCCAGCCGACCGCGGCCGCCTGGGCGACGGTGACCGGGCCGATGCCGATGTCCAGCGGTTCGTTCTGCGCGCAGAGCAGGACGTCGGACTGCGTGTTCGCCTGTCTTTCCAGGAGCACCTGCGAGACGTGGTGGCGCCGGTCGTGCGCGGACGGCCCGTGCTTCCCGTAGAAGCGGGCGAGGAAACGGCCGATCTGGTCCGCGGTGTGTGCTCGGGGGGCGGCCGCGGACGCTCCGGCCGCGGTGACAGCGGCGACGGCTGGGGTGGCCACGGCAGGCGCGGCCAGGGCGGGGGCGGGCGCCGTGACCGGCAGGGCGGAAAGGGCCAGCAGCAGGGCACCAAGGCCGGGGGGCTTCAGCATCATGCCCGGTTTGTACCCGCCCGGCCGGTCCACCGGGAACGCCCGGCCCGGATCTCACTCCAGTGGGGGTCGGGATTCACCGCAGAAACGCCTCTGCCTCCCCCGTGCGGTCGGCGCGCGGTAATGGGGTCGCGCGCGGGCGGCGGTCTCCGTAGGGTCGCCCCATGGGAAAGCCGCTCGTCGCAGTGTTCAGTGGGGCCGGGATGTCCACCGATTCCGGAATCCCCGACTATCGGGGGCCGCAGGGGCTGTGGCGCCGTGAGCCGGACGCCGAGAAGCTCGTGACCTACGAGTACTACATGGCCGATCCGGAGATCCGGCGGCGGTCCTGGCTGATGCGGGCCGAGATCGGCGCGCTCGGAGCGCGGCCGAACGCCGCACACGTGGCCGTGGCCGAGCTGGAGCGCGGCGGCACCCCGGTCCGGGTCATCACCCAGAACGTCGACGGACTGCACCAGCTGGCCGGGATGCCCGGGCGGAAGGTGTTCGAGCTGCACGGAAACGCCCGGTCCGTGGTCTGCACGGCGTGCCACGCGCGGTCGGAGATGGACGCCGCGCTGGCCCGGGTCGCCGCCGGGGAACCGGATCCGGCCTGTCTGGCGTGCGGCGGGATCCTCAAGGCGGCGACCGTGATGTTCGGCCAGCGGCTCGACCCGGTGGTGCTGGGGCAGGCGATGGCCGTGGCCAAGGGGTGCCAGGTGTTCGTCGCCGTCGGGTCGACGCTGCAGGTGCAGCCGGCCGCCTCACTGGCCGGAATGGCCGCGGAGGCGGGTGCTCGGCTGATCATCGTGAACGCGGAGGAGACGCCGTACGACAGCCTCGCCGACGAGGTCGTCCGCGAACCGATCGGCACGGCCCTGCCGGCCCTCCTGGCCCGAATCGCCGCGGACGGGGCTCAGCCGGTGCCGTGACCGGACGGTTCACCGGGTCACGGCACTTCGGCAAACCCCTCCGGCCACGCCCGACCCGCTATCCCGCGTCGGCGGCGCGGCGCATCTCGGCCACGTCCAGCTTCTTCATCTTCAGCATCGCGGCCATGGCCCGGGCGGCACGGCCGGGGTCCGGGTCGCTGACGAGTTCGACGGCACCGGGCGGGACGACCTGCCAGGACACCCCGAACTTGTCCTTGACCCAGCCGCAGGCGGACTCCTGGCCGCCGTCCCGGGTCAGCGCGTCGTAGTAGTAGTCCGCCTCGGCCTCGTCGGCGCAGTCGATCTGGAAGGAGATCGCCTCGGTGAAGGGGAACTGCGGTCCGCCGTTGAGACCGACGAACCGCTGCCCGTTGATCTCGAACTCGACGGTCATGACCGAGCCCTCCTGCTCGGGGTTGGCCTGCGTGTAGCGCGCGATCCGCCCGATCCTGCCGTCCTTGAAGACGGACAGGTAGTAGTCGGCCGCCGCTTCCGCGTCGCCGTCGAACCACAGACACGTGGTGAAACCGTTGCCGCTCATCTCTGCCTCCAGGCCGGTGCGTGGACGGTGGATACCGCTTCCACACATAGAGACCGGCCCCGGGCCCGAAACTCATCGGTGGGCCCGGGGCCGGTCGTCATTCGGCCTGGATTTCGACCGTACGGCCTACTTCGCGGGCTCCGCGCCCTGGGCGAGCATCCGGTCGACGACCCGCTCGGCGGCGTCGCCCTGGTCCAGGTCGCAGAACTCCTCGCGGAACGCCGCCCGCGCCGCCGCGTACTCGGCTCCGACCGCGTCCGCGGTGCGCACGGCCTCGATCAGGCTCTCCGAGTCGGCCAGCAGCGGGCCGGGCGCCTTCTCCTCCAGGTCGAAGTTGAAGCCCCGCAGCGTGTCGCGGTAGTGCTCCAGGTCGTACGTGAAGAGCAGGATCGGCCGGTCGGTGAGGGCGAAGTCGAAGATCGCGGAGGAGTAGTCCGAGATCAGCACGTCGGCGACGAGGAGCAGGTCGGCGGCGTCGGGCCAGCGGGACACGTCGACGACGAAACCGTCGCGGACACCCTCGCGGACCTGCTCGGTGACGTGGTGGTGGCCGCGGACCAGCAGGACGTGGTCCTCACCCAGTTCGCGGCGGGCCCGGTCCAGGTCGATCCGCAGGTCGAGCTTGTAGCCACCCGACCAGCCCTCGCAGTTCTCACGCCAGGTGGGCATGTAGAGGACGACCTTCTTGCCCTCGGGCAGGCCGAGCCGGCGCCTGACCTCGGCGATCCGCTTCGCGTCGGGCCGCACCAGCGCGTCGGTGCGCGGGCTGCCGGCCTCGATGACCTCGCCCTCGTAGCCGAGGGCGCGCTTGAGCAGCGGCGTCGCGTAGGAGCTCGGGGAGGCGAGCAGGGTCCACTGGGCGCTGTCGTGCGCGAGGCCTTCCAGGATCTCCGGGCTCGTGTAGTAGTCGTGCACGAAGTCGTGGCCGATCTGCTTGATCGGCGTACCGTGCCAGGTCTGGACGACGACCTGGCCGGGGCGGCGCTGGAACAGTGCCGGCACGCTGTCGTTGGTCACGAAGTAGCGGGCGCGGGCGAGGACCTCCCAGGACTCCACGCTGCCGTGCTGCACGGCGCGGGCGGTCGCGGGGACCTCGGTACGCCCGTCGCGGACCAGCCAGATGTGCTCCAGCTTCTCGCCGCGGCGCAGCAGTTCCTCGTGGATGGCGCGGGGTGCGTCACCGGCGCCCTGCCCCTGGAAGGTGTCGTAGACGACGATGTCCTTGACCGGCAGGGCCCGCTGCGCCGGGTACGTCTCGAACCGGGCGACGCGCTGGGCGTAGCGGGAGCGGTCGTGCGGGCTCAGCAGCGGGTCGGCGACAAGCGCCATGCGGTCGTGGAAGCGGGTCTCGATCCGCATCCGGCGGCCTTGCACGGTGAGGGGGTGCGGGCCGGCGAAGAGGAGACCGGGGGACATCTGGACCGGGGCCCCGCGGTCCACGCCGAGCAGGCCCGCGGTGGTGCCGCCCTGGGCGGCCGGCCGCAGGGTGGGCCACCAGCGGCCCTCGGGAAGCGTGGTGCGGCCCGCGAACGGCTCGGGGAGCACGGGCTTGAAGGTGGTCTCGAAGCCGTCGCCGTCGCGGGTGACCGGGTAGCTGAACTCCATGCCGTGCGCGTTGTGCAGGACGAGCTCGTAGGGCTCGTCGGTCGGCGCGGCGAACCGGCCCCGCAGGGTCAGGGCGCCGTCCTCGACCTCGACGGCGTCCACGAGCGGCGGGGAGGGCTGCACGGAGAGGGTGAGGTGGCCGGTGTTGCCGCGCTTGACGAACAGGGCGCGGCCGGCGGTCGGGCCGGGCAGGGGCAGGACGAGGCCGTTGAAGCCGGCGCGTTCGTCGTGGGCCAGGCGGTGCTCGGTGCCGTCGGAGCCGATCACCGAGAGGCTCCACGGCTCGGGGGTCCATTCGCCGGGCTCGCACTCGGCGTCCGGGACGGCGGCCAGGTCGGCCAGCGCGACGCGGGCGGTGAAGGGCGTGCGGCCGGCGGCGGCGGTGCCCGTCTCCAGCGGGAAGTCGGCGGTGGTGCCGGTGGAGACGTGGACGGCCTTGAGGCGGACGGCCTCGACTCCGGCGGAGAGCTCGCCGGCGATCTCGACGGCGTCGTCGCCCGCGGGCCGGGCGTCCAGGGCGCGGGCGCGGGCGACCTCGACCTGGATGGTGAGGGCGCCGGAGACGGCCGGGATGATCCGGACGTCGGGGGCGACCCAGAAGGGGGGCGGGTTCTGGCCGGTGTCGTGCTCACCGCCGCGGAGGCGGGCGCGGTGCAGGCCGCCGGCGCCGGTGACGGCGATGGACGTGGTCCATATGCCGTCGTTCCACTTGCCGCCCGACTGGAAGATCGAGGGGTCGACGACGGCGGTGAAGCCGGCCCAGTCGGCGTGCCGCAGCGCGAGGTGCGGGGACTTCACGGTGGCCATCGGGGAGGCGACCGTACGGGTGCTGACGACGGAGCGGCGGCGCTTGCCTCCCTCGCGGAAGATCAGCATCTTGCGGGAGCCGAGCCGGCTCTCCGCGCCGAGGTGGCCGGGCAGGGCGTAGCCGCGCAGCAGCAGCTTGCCGTCGGACCAGGCGGCCTGCTCCAGGCGGCTGACGACGCGGCGCTCGCGCGTGCCGAGGGTGAGGATCTTGGCGGGGACGGGCGGGCGGCCCTGCAGGAAGGGGTAGTCGGCCTGCGGGCGGGCGAGGCCCTTGACCGGCACGCTGTAGTGGTAGTCGCGCTGGTGGTTCAGGAGCGCGATGAAGTCCTCGACGCGGCCCTCGCCGGCGAGGTAGGCCTTGAGGCGGTCCGCGACGGTCAGGTCGGGCCAGGGGCCGGTGCCGATCTCGCGGACGAGGCCGCCGACCTCCTTGACGAAGGCGGCGCGGAAGTCGGGGCCGCCCTCGGCGACGTACTTGTAGATGAGCGGGAGTTCCTCGCTCAGCACGTTGTAGTCGTAGTCCCGCAGGTAGCGCGCGTACTTGGGGCCCTGCTTGGCCTTGAGGGACTCGCGGACCAGGCGGACGGACTTCACGCGGTCGATGAGGGAGACCGGGTCGGTGGAGCGCTGGGTGATGGAGCGCTCTCCCGTCTCGCGGACGCGCCAGTGGTAGACGCAGTCGCTGAGGATGTCGACGCTGGAGGCGAAGTAGTGCGCGGGGATGCTGACGGGCGCGTCCTCGTAGAGGATGCCCTCCGGGTACTGGAAGCCGTGCTCGTCCCAGAAGGTGCGCCGGTAGACCTTGTTCCAGGCGGTCCGGTCGGTGACCAGCGCCGGGAACTTGGAGATGTGGGTCTTCAGCTGGGTCTTGGAGAAGGCGGCCCGGTGGCCCCACGACTGGTTCATGCCGACCGAGCGGAAGCGCTTGACGTTGCCTCCGGCGAAGTCGGAGCCCGTCTCGTCCAGGGCTTCGATCAGCCGCTGGTAGGCGTAGTCCGGCATGGTGTCGTCACTGTCGACGAAGGCCAGGTACTCACTGTCCGGGTGGATGTGGCGGGCGCCGGCGTTGCGGGCGGCGCCGAGGCCGGCGTTCTCCTGCATGACGACCCGGAAGCGCTTGTCACGCGCCGCGAAGGCTTTGGCTATGACGGCGCTGGTGTCCGTGGAGCCGTCGTCCACGAGGATGGCCTCGAAGTCGCCGAAGGTCTGAGCGGCGATGGATTCCAGGCACTCGTCGAGGTAGAGCTCGACGTTGTAGACGGGGACGACGATGCTCAGGCGCGGGGGCATGGGTGGCGGTTTCTCCAGCGTTTTTGCTTTTTCGATGATCAGCTCACAGCATCTTACTCTGTAACAGAGCTATAAACTCCAGCCATATCGGGCATAGGGCGCTGATCGCCGGGGCGGACGGCAAAGAATTCAGCCGTCCGCCACTTCGACGCTGTGGATGGGACGCGATCCGTCCCCACCGGCGACCCCGCTCAGATCTCCAGTTCGGCTTCGATCTTCTTCAGCTGATGGCGGGCCATGGCGAGGTTGGCCCGCTTCTTGTCGAGGGCCAGATAGAGGAAGAACCCCACGGAGCCCCGGCCCTTCATGAGCCGGATGAGGTGGTACTGGCTGCCGAGGGTGATCAGGATGTCCTCGATCTCGTCCTGGAGGCCGAGGAGCTCCATCGTGCGGACCTTGGCACGCACCACGTCCGTGTTGCCGGCGGCCGCGACCGCGAGGTCGAGGTCCTTGCCGCCGCCGATGGTGCCGAGGGCCATGCCGCTGCCGTAGTCCACCAGGGCCGCGCCCAGCGCGCCCTCGATGACGGTGGTGGCTTCCTTGAGCGCGGTCTCCACGTTGACCATGAGAGGTTCCCTTTCCGTTGGATGTAGCTCGATGCTGATGTGCAGTGACGGACTGTGGTTGTCCTGAAAGCGGCGGGACCGCCTCCGCGGCCGGTCCCGTTCGCGGATCAGGCGGGCGCTGAGCCGGAGCCCCGGCGCGCGAGGGTGTGTTCGATGAGTTCGGCTATGCGCAGGCTGGAGCGGCGGGCCTCCAGATGGAGGCGCCCGACGTTGACCCGTGGCTCGGCGGTGAGGGTGAGGACGGCAGCCGTGCCCGCGGCGTAGGTCGCGACGTATCCGTCGGCGCCCCGCACGAGCAGTTCGCGGAACGCGCCCTGGCCGGTGCTGTCGCTGAGCCGCTGGGCCACGCCGAGGGCGGCGGCGGTCAGGGCGGCGACCGCCTCGGCCTCGGCAGCGGCGCTGTCCTGGGCGAGGACGAAGCCGTCGGCGCTCGCGGCGAGGGCGCCGGTGAGCTGGGGCAGGCGGGCCCGCAGCCTGCGGAGCTCGGCGAGTATCTCGGCCTCCGTCTCGGGGGGCACCGTACTCATGTCCTTTCTCCTTTCGGGCTGCCTACGCTCGGAGCGGTCGGCACGCAAGGCCGGTCGCAGCGGGAGCCTCACAGGCTTGCCTCCAGTGCGTCGCGTAACCGGCGGAGCAGCGCCACGTCCGGGGATTGGGCCTGGGTCATCCAGTCGGGCAGGGCCACCTCGACCGGCGGAGGGGCCGGGCTGTGCGGCGTCTCGACCAGTCCGGCGGCCGCGAGGCGGCGTACGTCGAGCAGGGTGTGGAAGGCGGGCCTGCCCAGTGTCCAGGCCAGGTCCGCGGGGGTGCGTATGCCGTCGGCCCGGTCCAGCAGCATCCGCTGGCGGGCGGTGACCGTCTGGCCCGGCGCGGCCGCGCGGGGCACCACGGGGGCGGTGTCGAGCAGCGGGTACGGCCAGACCGCGTCGAGCAGTTCGCGTCGGCGCCGCGTCTCGCGTTCGACGGCGGCGGCGGCGACGGAGCGGACCGAGCCGATCCAGTGGGTGGCCCCGCGGCGGAAGCGGGAGGGTCCGCTGCCCGGGGACAGTGCGAAGAAGGCGGCGTCGAAGATGGCTGCGAGGTGGCATATCTCCAGCTCTCCGCCGGCGAGCCCGCCGCTGTCCACGAGGAAGCGGGCGACCTGTCGGCGGGCCCCGGCCCGGTCCACCGCCTCGCGCCACCTCTCGGGAGCGAGGCCGCCGCCGGCCGTGAGGAGGACGTCGAGGCCGGGGGTGGCGGGGCTCTCCGCGTGGACTATTCGTCCGTCTTCCAGGAAGAGGGTGCCCCGGTCGCGGAGCAGGGCGCCGGTGGCCCGCTCCGCGGCGAGCCGGGCCAGGAGGGGGGAGACGGCCGCGAGGGCGTTCGGGGCGGCCGTTGCCGGGACGGTCATCTGAGCACCAGCCCCTCGGCGAGGGCCCTGAGTCTGATGCGGGCGAAGGCGAGGTTCCCGTCCGCCCGGTCGAGCCAGACGTGGAGGAACACACTGCTGTCGAAGCTCGTCTCGACGAACCGCAGGAGGTGGAAGCCGCCTCGGGTCGTGACGATCAGGTCCTCGACAGCGGGGCCGGCGGGGCCCGCCCCGCCACCGGGACCCGCGTCCGCGCGGGCGAAGGACTCGTACTCGGCGGCCGCGCGGGCCAGCTCGGCGGTCTCGGCGGCGGTGGTCTCGTGGTCCCCCACGGGGGATTCCCCGATGGTGCCGAGAGCCAGCCCGCTGCTCCAGTCGACCAGCGCGGCCCCCCGCGCACCAGGCAGGGCCATGGCTTCGAGCAGGCATTCGTCGATCCCGGGCACGCGGGCTCCCCTCCCGGCCGGACGTGCGGTGTGCACGGTTGTGCGGCGCGACAGGAGGGAACTTACTCAAGTTCCGCAGGGCGAAAGGGCGTTCTGGCATTTTCCGCTGGAACATGCCATTCGGGGTGTAAGAGCTTGGCCGGAACGCGTCGGAATCTGATCACGAAGCCAGCGGAAGATCGTCCGCGAGACGGAACGACCCGCCCTCCCGCTCGACGTAGCCCTCGTGGCTGAGGGTACGCAGCAGGTGGTAGACGGTGGGCAGCGGGATCCCCGTGACCCGCGAGAGCCGTTTGGCGGTCGCCCCGCCTTCCGCGTACATCGCTTCCACGAGCCGCAGCGCGCGCTGCACGGAACCGATCAGGGTGGGTGTGCTGTCCTTCTGGATGCGGTCGGTTCCCATGAATGGTCCCCCTGCTCCGGTACGAGGCGTGGCAGACCCATCAAAGTCGCTCACCGCCCGCAAAACCAGCGGACGCGCGTAAACCCGAGCATAAGATCACCGGACCCGGCGAGGCGGTCCGCGGGCGAAGCCCGGTCATTCCGCGGTCAGTGCGCGGTCATGCGCGGTCGGTCCCCGGGCTTCCCGGGGCCGCGGCGGCCTGCGCCGACTCCAGCAGGTACGGTACGTCGATCACCGCGACCCCCGGGGTGAACAGCAGGCGCGCCTTGAGCCGGAGGGCGTTCTGGTTGTGCAGGGGCTGCTCCCACCAGTGCCCCACGACGTACTCCGGGATGACCACGGACAGCATGTCCGTCGCCGGTTCGGCGGCCAGCTCCTGCACGTGTTCCATGATCGGGCCGACGACCTCGCGGTAGGGCGAGTGGATGATCTTCAGGGGGAGGCCCGGGTCGTGTTCGTCCCACGCCTGGCGCAGCCGCGCCGCCTCCGCCTCGTCGGCGGCGACGGTCACCGCCGTCAGGGTGTCGGGGCGCAGCGCCTGCGCGTAGCCGATGGCCTTGAGCGTCGGGGCGTGCACGGCGGCGACCAGGACGAGCACGTGGTGGCGGGCCGGTCTGCGTGGCCTGGCCCCGGGGGCGACGCCGACCTGCACGGCGACCCGGTCGTAGTGGCGGCGCACACCCTTCATGCCGAGGAACAGCAGGGGCATGGCGATGACGACCAGCCAGGCCCCGTGCGTGAACTTGGTGACGAGGACGATGACGAGGACCAGCGCGGTCAGGGTGGCGCCGAGCGCGTTGACGGCGAGCCTGCGGTGGATGTGGCGGCGCTCCTCGCGCGGGGTGGCGGGTGAGGCGAGCGCTTTCCTCCAGTGCCGGACCATGCCCGACTGGGAGAGGGTGAAGGAGACGAACACGCCGATGATGTAGAGCTGGATGAGGCGGGTCAGTTCGGCGTCGAAGGCGACGATGAGGGCGACGGCGGCGAGCGCGAGGAGCACGACGCCGTTGGAGTAGACGAGCCGGTCGCCGCGGTTGTGGAGCTGGCGGGGCGCGTACCGGTCCCGGGCCAGGATCGAGGCGAGCGTCGGGAAGCCGTTGAAGGCGGTGTTCGCGGCGAGGATCAGCACCCCGGCGGTGACGGCCTGGAGCAGGTAGAAGAGGAAGTGCCAGCTGCCGAAGGTGGCCCGGCCGATCTGGGCGAGGGCGGTGGACGTGGCGGTGCCGGGGGGCAGGCCCAGTTCGGTGGGGTCGGCCGCGACGTGCACCTCGTAGGTCATGGCCAGCGCGGTGACGCCGGCGAACATCGTCACCGAGAGGAAGCCCATGGCGGCGAGTGTGGTGGCCGCGTTCCTGGCCTTGGGCTTGCGGAAGGCGGGGACGCCGT
This sequence comes from Streptomyces sp. TN58, assembly GCF_001941845.1. NCBI lineage: Bacteria > Bacillati > Actinomycetota > Actinomycetes > Kitasatosporales > Streptomycetaceae > Streptomyces > Streptomyces sp. TN58. Next base: position 665,566 of record NZ_CP018870.1, read on the forward strand.
TGCTGATCGCCTCGACGCCCGTGAGGGCGGTGCAGCCGGAGGCGAAGGCGCGCATCGCGAGGAGCACCAGGGCGAGTCCGGTGTAGGTGCCGGTCGCGATGATCGGCAGGTCGGCGGACTCGGCGCGGATGGTCTGGCCGGTGCCGAGCCGTACGGCGGCGACGGCGAACATGAGGTAGACGACGAGGACGAAGCCGTAGGTGGGGATGGCGAAGAGGCGGCCGGACTCCCTGACGCCGCGCAGGTTCATGACGGTGAGCAGCGCCACGAAGGCGACGGACATGGCCACTTCGTGGTCGTCGAGGGCGGGGACGGCCGAGGTGATGGCGGAGACCCCGGAGACGACGGAGACGGCGACGGTCATCACGTAGTCGACGAGCAGGGCGCCGGCGGCGGTGAGGGCCGCGGTCTGCCCGAGGTTCTCGGCGCTGACGACGTACGCGCCGCCTCCGCCGGGGTAGGCGTGGCAGGTCTGGCGGTAGGAGGCGATGACGACGACGAGCAGGACGGCGATGGCGGCGGCCGCGTACCAGGTCAGGTGGAGCAGTGCGACGCCGCCGAGGGCGAGGACCAGCAGGATCTCCTCGGTGGCGTAGGCGACCGAGGAGAGAGGGTCGCTGCAGAAGATCGGCAGGGCGAGCCGCTTGGGGAGCAGGGTCTCGCCGAGCCGCGCGGTGTCGAGGGGTTCACCGACGAGCACCCGCTTCGCATGGATACGCCTCATTTGCGCATGATCGTGCATGTTCGCGCATTTCTTTCGGCGAACATCCCTTTCCGGGCTTGTGTCACCCGGCGAGCTCTTCGGCCCGGTGCGCCAGCCACAGGTCGTAGCGGGCGCTTGGGGACTGCAGCAGCGAACGCTCCAGCAGGGTTTCGATCCGGGCCAGCCGCTTGCGGACGCCGGGGACGGAGACCCCGAGGGCGGCGGCGGCCGGCACGAGGCGGGCATCGTGCGCCAGCCAGGCGCCGACCGTGCTCCGGGCGCCGGCCGGGGCGTCCGGACCGGTCAGTCGGCTCAGGTGGGCCCTGGCCCACTCGGCCAGCCGCGGGTCGCGCAGGACCGCGTCCAGGCCGGGGGCGGCAGCCGGGGAGGCAGCCGGGGCGGCGGCGCTCCCCCACCCCTCCGCCGGGGCCAGCCGGAGCGCCAGGGAGAGCGCCGCCTGGTCGCCGAGGCGGCCGAGGTCCAGCCCGAGCAGCGTCTCGACCAGCCGGACCCTCGCGGCCAGGGTGTTGCGGTGGACCTTCAGCAGCCGGGTGGCGTGCGGCCCGAAGTCCAGCCAGGCGTGGGCGGTGGCTCGCAGTTCCCGCCCGCCGGGGTCCTGGGGGCGGCGGGCCACGTACGAGTGGAGGGGCGCGAGCAGGGCTCCGGCCCAGTCGGCCCCGGCCTCGTGAGCCGCGAGCGCCAGCTCCGGGCCGGGGCCGAACCGGGCGTGCCGTTCGGCGTGTCCGCGGGCCACGGCCAGGGCGTGGAAGGCCTGGGTGTAGGCGGCGGGGGCCTGCCCCAGGGCCAGTTCGCCACTGACCCCGACCGCGCAGTCCGGGTCGGTCGCCGTCAGCGCCCCGGCCAGGGGGTCGTGATCGGCGGACGCCGGTTGCGCGTCGGCCGGGACCAGGATGATGAGGTGGCGCACATAGACCGGGCAGCGCACGACCCAGGCCCGTCCGCCGGTCAACTCCTGGCACAGCCGGGCCACTTCCGCCCGTCGGCCGGAGCGGCACTCGGCGACGTACATCCGCATCGGGTCGGGCAGCGGGGGCCGCAGCGCCTCGGCGATCTGGTGGGCGGTGGAGAGCCGGTCGTTCATCAGCAGGTGGAGCACGGCCTCGCGGGCGCGCGCCTCGGCGACCGCCGCCCGCTCCTCCCGCCGTCGGGCCTCCTCGGCACACAGCACCAGGGCCAGCGGTACGGCGGCGTCCGCCAGCAGCGCGGGCGCCTCGGGCGGGTGCGGCAGCGGCAGTACGGCGGCCAGTGCGCGCCCCGTGTCCGGGGCCCGGCCCGCGTCCAGCGCGAACAGCAGGGTGGCGGACCCGTCGCCGCGCAGTACGGCGGACCGTACACCGCGGGCCTTCATCTCGGCGGCGCCGCGGACGGCGGCCTCGGGCACGTCCCCGGCCTGCCCGCGGTCGGCCCCGGCAGCGCCGGGGTCTCCCGCGCGCACCACGCCGGTCCAGCCGCCGAGGCGGGCGGCGAGCCACCCCAGCAGCGCGGCCGACCCCCCGGTGTGGGCGAGCCGGTGGGCCTTGAGAACGTCGTCGGACCGTGACACCGGCGCATTCAACCACCCGCCGCACACTGTGCGCTGTGATACCGGTCTCGGCCGCTCACTGGGCACAGCGAACCCTGCGGACGGCGGCGCGCCCGCCTAGATTGGTCGACGAGCGGACGGATCCCGGCGCCATGAGTACGGATACGGGGGAGGCACCGGGATCCGCCGCTCGTGTCCCGGACCCGCCGGAGCGGGCCCTCCGGCGTTTCGCCGGCGCGCGGGTAGCGGCCGGGGCGCCTGCTGTGAAGGCCCGATCACGCCGCCGTACCGGGTACGGGGTCCTCCGTTCGGGGGTATCGCCGGGCGGGCCGTCAACCAGGCCCCCGCACGGGCGCGGACGGGCGGAGGGGCTCGTACACATCGGGCATCCGATCGAGCCGTGGTGGGCGGATGGCCCAATTCCGGTCACCGGTCGCCGACATGCCTCCCCGCCCCACCGGCGGGCCCGCGCATCACGGCACCACAGCGCGCTGACCGGTTTCGTTCGCACACGACAGCGGGCCCGTAAGGCCTCAGGCATATGCCATGAGCAAGAACGTAGCGGATGTTGCCAAACGCCTTACACACTGTCGCTGCCTGTGCAACAGTCGTTACCGGTCCTTCCTTCAGACTTGGCCGTGCCGCGCCTGTATCGGAGTTCTCATGCCGTCCCACCTGTTCGCGGACCGTCCCGCGCAGCCGCCCGAGCCGGGGTCGGTGGACGCACTGATCTCGCAGACCCGGCGCCTCCGGGGAGACGTGGACGCCGTCCGCCGCGACACCGTCGTGGACGACGACGACGCCCAGGGCCGCTGGCAGCGCGCCCTGTGCGACCTCGCCGTGCACCACCTCGACGACCTGCGCGAGCACCTCGGCCAGCTCAAGGAGGGACTGCCTCCGGTCCCCGACGCAGGAGCGTTCCCGCAGCAGGCGGCTCCCGAAGCCGCGCCCGAGGCCCAGACGCGGGTCGGCAGCGCCGAGTGGAACCTGCTGACCGACGAGGTCAGTTGGTCCGACGAGCTGTTCCAGATCTTCGGCCGGTCCCCCGAGGCGGGTGCGCTCCCCCTCGACGAACTGGGCTCCACCCTCTTCTCCGAGGACCAGCCGCTGCTCACCGCATGGGTCACGGCCTGCCTCGTGGACGGCAAGCCCATCGACGGGGAGTTCCGCATCGTGCGGGCCGACGGCCGGGTCCGGACGCTGCACATGAGGGGCGAGCCGGTGCTCGACTCCGACGGCTGCACGGCCTCCATGTGGGCCGTGCTGCGGGACGTGAGTGAACTGCGCCGCAGCCAGCGTGCGGTGCGGGAGTCCCGTGACTCGCTGCAGCGTCAGCGGGAGATCGCGCAGACCGAACACCGGCTGGCGGTCGAGCTGCAGGAAGCCGTACTCCCCCCGTGGCGCGGCTCCCTGCGGTTCCCGCACAGCGACGCCGGCTCGCTGGACGTGGCCGCGCACTACCTGCCTTCCGCGACCAGCGCACTGGTCGGCGGGGACTGGTACGACGCGCTCGAACTCCCGGACGGCTCATCGATGCTGACGGTCGGTGATCTGACCGGGCACGGCGTGACCGCCACGTCCGGAATGGCGATGATGCTGGGCGCCCTGCGCGGCATGGCCATGGCCGGTATCGCACCGGGGCCGCTGATGGGCTGGCTCAACCAGCTCCTGGAGACCTCCGTCCAGCCCGCCCTCGGCTCGGCCGTGTGCTGCAGTTACGACCCCGCCCGCCGGGTGCTCACCTGGGCCCAGGCGGGCCACCCCGCCCCCCTGCTCTTCCGCCGCGGATCGGGGCGCGCCCTGGCACCGCCGGAGGGCATCCTGCTGGGCGCGACCTCCGGGGCCACGTACGGGCAGGCCGAGGAACGGCTCGAAGTCGGCGACCTGCTGGTTCTGCACACGGACGGCCTGACGCCGCGCAGCATCGAGTTCAGCCGGGCGGACGGGACCGAGCGGCTGCTGGCACTCGCGCCGCGCTTGTCGGCGGCGCGGTCGGCGCAGGACTGCGTACGGCTGGTGGTCGAGGAGTTCGGCGAGGCGGAACGGGAGGACGACGCCTGCGTGCTCGTCGCACGGGTCGGCGGCTAGGGGGAGTCCGCTCCTGACCCGCCGGGCCGGTCGTACGCACTTCAGGGCCGCGCCGGAAGGCGCGGCCTCTCTCGTGTCTGCACTCTCGTCTGTGCGCGGGCGTGTCTGCGCTCGCGCCGTCGGCACGTCGGCGTACCGGACATGCGGAAGCCGTGGGCGACGCGGAAGCCGGGGACGGCGGTGGCCGGCCTGGGGTCCTACGCCCGGCCGGCCGGCCGGCCGCTCGGCGCCGGGCTGTCGGGGAGGGCCAGCTCGATCTCCTGCCGCAGGTCCTCGATGCGCGCGTAGCCGGCGTACTGGGCGGTGAGCCGGTACATCTCGCGGAGCCGGTCCCAGGTCCGGTGCGAGGAGGTCTCGTTCATCGAGACCAGCGCCAGGCGCGCGTAGCGGTCGGCCTGTTCCGGCTCGTCGGCGATGAAGCAGGCGGAGGCCATGGAGATGTAGTCGAAGATCTGCGAGCGCTGGTAGCCGTCGCCGCGCAGCCGTAGCGCTTCCTTGGCGTGACGCGCCGCGATCGGCGCCGCCGTGGCGTCGTGGTCGGCGAGGGTCCGGTAGGCGAGCGCCTGCATGCCGTGCAGGTCCGCCTCGTCGAAGTGCTGCATCCAACTCGGCGGCGGGACGTCGCCCTTGTCGGAGACGAACAGCTCCTCCGCCTCGCCCAGGGTGCGGCGCATGGCCTGGCCCTTGCCCATGGCGGCCTGCGCCCACGCCTCGATGGTGTGCAGCATGGCGCGGGTGCGCGGGAGGGTCTGCTCCCCGGAACCGGACTGGGCGAGCTTCATCAGGTCCAGGGCCTCGTTCGGCTTGCCGAGGTGGACCATCTGGCGGGCGGCGCGGGACAGCGCCTCACCCGCGCGCGGGCGGTCGCCGCCCTCGCGTGCCGCGTGGGCGGCGATGACGAAGTACTTCTGGGCGGTGGGTTCGAGGCCCACGTCGTGCGACATCCAGCCCGCGAGGACCGCCAGGTTGGCCGCCACCCCCCACAGCCGCCGCTGGAGGTGGTCGGGGTGGTGGTAGGCGAGCATCCCGCCCACCTCGTTCAGCTGCCCGACGACGGCCTTGCGCTGCAGCCCTCCGCCTCTGGAGGCGTCCCAGGCGCGGAACACCTCGACGGACCGCTCCAGCGCCTCGATCTCCTGGGAGCCGATCGGCGCGGCCTCGTAGCGGTCGTAGCCCGCCGGGTCGGCCTGGAAGGAGTCCCCGAAGTGCCCGGGGGCCGTCTTCGCCAGAGCGGGGTCGGTGTGCAGCCAGTCGTACATGGCGTTGCTGAGGGCGGAGCCGGCGGTGAGCACGGCACCCGCGCCCATCAGACCGCGTCGGTTGAGCATGAGGTCCATTCCCGTGAATTCGGTGAGGACCGCGGCTGTGCGTTCGGGCGCCCAGGGCATGCCGTCGGGGTTCTCGCGAGCCCCGTCCGGCTGCCGTCTGGAGGTGCGCCGCTGCCGTACGAACCCGAGGTCCTCGATGGTCACGACACGACCGAGCCGCTCGGTGAACAGTGCTGCCAGTACCGTGGGCACCGGCTCGCGGGGGCTCTCCCCCATGTCGATCCAGCGCCGTACCCGCGAGGTGTCGGTGGCCAGTTGGGGGTGGCCCATGGCCGCCGCCTGCCGGTTCACCATCCTCGCCAGTTCGCCCTTCGACCAGCCGGCCAGGCCGAACAGGTCGTTCAAGCGGGTGTTTGGACCTTTGCTCACGTCAAGCCCCCAGGTTCTCGGCTGAGTTGACAGTAGCCCCCCGTCAGATGCCCAGCGACTATTCGCCAGGCTTCGCCAGGGCACGCCCGATGGTTCGCCACCTTGCGCCGGGTGTCAGGTAGGAATGCGCCTCCCCGCCCCGGTCACCGGCGGAACTCCCCAGGGTGATGCACGGGATCGGCGGGGCGGCGTACGCAACTCGTCGGCGCACGAAGGGATCCGTATCACCATGTACGCAGCAACGTCCTCCGTGTCCGCACCGGTCCGGTCGCACCGCACGCTCCCGGTGGGTGGCGGCCCCTACCTCGAACCGGGCCGCGCGTCGGCCGCGGCGCAGGGCGCGGTCCGGGCGCGGCGGATGCCGAGCCCCGGGTCCCAGCCCGTCAGCGGAAGAATCGACCTCTCGGGGCCGCAGGGCGCGCAGCTGCGCACCGCGCTCGCCTCGGTGCAGCGGATCTGTCCGGAGTTCGCGCCGGTGCAGGTGCTGCGGCGCAGCGGCCGCTCGGTCCTCCTGGTGGGCACCACCGGGCGCTTGACCGCCGTGGCGAAGGTTTTACTGGACCACTCGCCGGAGTGGCGTGAGCGCTACCGGCACGAAATAGCGGCATACCGGGCGTTCGTCCGGCACCGCCCGCCGGTCCGGGTGCCGCGGCTGATCGCCGCCGACCCCGAGAACTGCACGCTGGTGGTCGAGCGGATGGCGGGCCGGGTCGCGGCGCTCCAGCGGCACCCGGTGGAGCCGCCGCCGCGGGTGGACCTCCGGGCGGCCCTGGGCGCGGTGTGCCGGGTCAACCAGTGGCAGCCGCCGGCCGAGCTGTTCGGCACCCCGATGAACTACGCCCGGCGGATCGCCCGCGACTACGAGCTGGGCCTGCTCACCGACCGGGACCTCGGCGACCTGCAGAAGCTGCTGCACGGGGTCAAGCTGTCGGGGGCCGGGCTGCAGTTCAACCACGGCGACGCGCTGCTGTCGAACCTGCTGCTGTCCCCCGCCGGTCCGGTGCTGCTCGACTGGGAACACGCGGGCTGGTACCTGCCGGGGTACGACCTCGCCACCCTGTGGACGGTGCTCGGTGACGCCCCCGCCGCCCGCGCCCAGATCAGCCGGCTGGCCCAGTCCGCCGGTCCGGTGGCCCGGGACGCCTTCCTGATCAACCTGATGCTGGTGCTGACGCGGGAGATCCGGATGTCCGAGACGGCGGTGCAGCGCTCGATGCTGGCGGCCGCCCCGGCCCAGCCGCTGCCGATGGGCGCCCTGTCCTCCGGGGAGGAGCAGCGGCTGCTGCTCCGCCGCCTGCACGACGACGCGGGCATGGCCCGCCGGGCGGTGCGCGCGGCGGTCGGCACGCGCTGACCGCCCCTGCTCCAGCCCCCTTCACGCGAAGTCCCGTGGCCCCCACCGCCGCGGGACTTCGCTCGTTCGCGGTCGGCAAGCGCGCGTGGCGGTGGGCGCGCCCGGCAGGCGCAGTGTCCGGTGCGGTGCATCGCAAGGCGGAGGGCCACGGCTCGTACCGGACGTACGTGCGTGGTCCGACAACGCGGCGAGGTGCCGTACCGGGCGCCGTGACCTGGTGAACCCTTACGGTCGCAGCACTGGCGTGGGGGCGGGTCGATCGACGGGAGGTGCCGCATGCGGTCCGGAGTGCACAAGTGGGAGGCGGTTCGGGAGTTCGCCCTCGGTCTGCCGGAGGCCTTCGAGGACCATCCCTGGGGTCCCGAGGACTGTGTGGTGAAGGTGAACAAGAAGATCTTCGTCTTCCTGGGCAACACCGACGGCCCGGGGCAGCCGGGGCTGTCGGTCAAGCTCAAGGACGAGGCGCTGCACGGACATGCGATGGCGGCGCCGGGGGCGGCGCCCACCGGATACGGTCTGGGCCGGTCCGGCTGGGTGTCGGTGCCGCTGGCGGGGAAGGGGGCGCCCTCCGTGCAGGTGCTGTGCGAGTGGGTGGAGGAGAGCTACCGCACGGTGGCGCTCAAGCGGCACGTGAAGGAGCTGGACGCGCGGATCCACGCGGAGGACTGAGGGGTCGTGTGCTCCGGGGGCGCCGGATGGCTTGACATCACATGATCCCCCGAACAGTTTTCTGACTCAGCATCAGAGATGTCGGCGTCCCTCGCCCCACCACACCGCTGGAGCCTGCCCATGTCCGCAAGCGCTTCGCGCACGCCCCCCGCTTCTCGCCCGTCCAGACGCGCGGTCCTCGCCGGTACCGGGGCGGGGGTGCTCGCCGCCGCCGCTCTGCCGTCCGGCGGGGCCCGGGCCGACAGTGTCCGGGCCTGGCCGCGGCTCGGTGAGTACGACGTGGTCGTGGTCGGGTCCGGGGCCGCCGGGATGACGGCCGCGCTCACCGCCGCGAAGCGCGGGCTGAGCGTGCTGGTGGTCGAGAAGGCACCTGCCTTCGGCGGTTCGGCGGCGCGTTCCGGAGCCGGTATCTGGCTGCCGAACAACTCGGTGATCCTGGCCGCGGGGGTACCGGACACCCCGCAGAAGGCGGCGGCGTACCTCTCGGCGGTCGTGGGGCCGGAGGTGCCGGCCGACCGGCAGGCCGCGTTCCTGGCCAACGGCCCCCGCATGCTGGACTTCGTGATGGCCAACAGCCCGTTGAGGTTCCGTTTCATGGAGGGGTACAGCGACTACTACCCCGACCTGCCGGGCGGGCTGCCGAACGGCCGGTCCATCGAGCCCGACCAGATCGACGGGAACGTCCTGGGTGGTGAACTGGCCCGCCTGAACCCGGCGTACATGCCGGTGCCGGCCGGGATGGTGGTCTTCAGCCAAGACTACAAGTGGCTGAACCTCGCGGCCGTGAGCGCGAGGGGCCTGGCCGTGTCCGCCGAGTGCCTTGCGCGCGGTACGGCGGCGGCGCTGCGCGGTGAGAAGCCGCTGACGATGGGGCAGGCCCTGGCGGCCGGCCTGCGGGCCGGGCTCCAGCGGGCCGGGGTGCCGGTGTGGCTGAACAGCCCGCTGGTGGACCTGGTCCAGGAGAACGGCTCCGTCACCGGCGTGGTGGTGGAAACGGAGGGTGCGCGGGGTGTCGTACGGGCCCGCAAGGGGGTGATCGTCGGGTCGGGCGGCTTCGAGCACAACGCGGCGATGCGGGCGCAGTACCAGCAGCAGCCGATCGGCACGCAGTGGTCGGTGGGTGCGAAGGAGAACACCGGGGACGGCATCCTGGCCGGTCAGCGGGCAGGGGCGGCTCTGGCGCTCATGGAGGACGCGTGGTGGGGGCCGTCGATCCCGCTGCCCGGGGAGCCGTACTTCTGCCTGGCCGAACGGACCCTGCCGGGCGGGTTGATCGTGAACGCGAACGGCACGCGTTTCGTCAACGAGGCGGCGCCGTACAGCGATGTGGTGCACGTGATGTACGAGAAGGACCGGGGCGCGGTCGGCTCGCACATTCCGGCGTGGCTGATCGTGGATCAGAACTACCGCAACAAGTACCTGTTCAAGGACGTCCTGCCGACGCTGCCGTTCCCGGACTCGTGGTATCAGGCGGGGGCGGCGGTGAAGGCGTGGACGTGGGACGCGCTGGCGGGCCGGATCGGCGTCCCTGCGGGCGCGCTGCGGGCGACGCTGAGCCGGTTCAACGCGCAGGCGGTGAGCGGTACTGACTCCGACTTCCACCGGGGCGACACCGCGTACGACCACTACTACACGGACCCGAACGTGCTGCCGAACTCGTGCCTGGCGCCGGTCTGGGTGCCGCCGTTCCACGCGTTCAGGATCGTGCCGGGGGATCTCGGTACGAAGGGCGGCATCGTCACGGACGCGCGGGCCCGGGCGCTGCGGGCGGACGGCTCGGTGATCCGCGGCCTGTACGCGGCCGGCAACGCCAGTGCGGCGGTGATGGGCCACAGCTACGCGGGGGCCGGATCGACGATCGGCCCCGCGATGACCTTCGGCTATGTGGCGGCCAACGACATCGCGGACGGGTGACGCGATCGTGCCGGGCTCGGGCGCGGGCCGGACGGCGTGCCCGGCCCCGGAGGCCGGGGGGCCCGTGGGGTGAGGGGGGTCAGCCCTGCTGGAAGAGCTCGGCGGGGAGCGGCTTCAGGAGCGCGTAGAGGTCGTCGGTGATCGGGCGGTCCCAGCTGGCGATGGTGACCAGCACGTTGTCGCTGCGGTCGAACTGCACGCAGGAGATGCGGGACTCCGACAGCTTGATCTTCCGGACGATGAGGAGGTTGTCACCCTGCATGACCGGGCAGTCCTCGACGCCCGTGACCTCGACGTCCTCGTCGTTCTCCAGCGCGTCCAGGAGCTGGGCCACCTCGAAGGGGACCTGGCCGTCGGTGAGGTCCCGGGCGGGGGACCCCTCGGGCAGGTTCCCGATGATCATCGCGGGGCCGCGTCCGCCGAACAGGTCGTAGCGGAGGAAGACGCCCTGGCAGCTGCCGTCGGGCGCGGGCAGCAGCCCGGCCCCGAGATTGCCCGGCCAGTCCCCCGGGTCCATGGCCAGGACATCGAAGTCCGGGCCGGCGGGTGTGGCGGCGCGGTGGCGGCGGAGGAAGGACATGCGGCCATGGTACGTGGCCGCGCGGGTTTTCCGGCCCGGGGGTCCGGGAAGCGGGACGTACGCGGGCGGGGTCGGGCGGCGCGTACCGTCAGACCGGCGGGACGAGGGTGAACCAGTGCGTGAGCAGGGTGGCGTCCCCTGTGGCGCGCAGGGCGGTGGGCGGTACCCGGCCCCAGAGGAACAGTGCGAGGTCGCAGGCCGTACCCGCGATCTCGACGTCCGCCGACGGGGTGGGGGCGGGCGCGGTGCGGAGATCGTCAGCCGGGTAGGCGCGGACATCGTCACCCGAGAGGAGGACCGTCCAGGATTCCGGACCGTCGGTACGCCGGAAGCGGTACGTCTCCCCTGTCCCCGGCGGTGCCTGGCGCCATCCGCGGCGCGCCGGGGCCATCACCTCGATCGACTGGGTCACGGCGTCCGCGGCGATGCCTGGGGCGAGGGGGGCGGGGGCGCCCGTTGCGGATTCGGCGTCCCAGCGGTGGACGGCCAGTTCGATGAGCTGCATCCGCAGCCAGAAGCCCGAGGTCTGCTCGACCGACCAGGTCCACACGGGGGTGTCCGGCCCCAGCTCGCTCAGGAGCTCTGCCAGCTCCCGTGCGCCCCGGGCGAACCAGTCGGTGAGCGCGTCCGGGCCGTCGGGGGTCTCGGGGAGCGTGAGGTCGGCCGGGTCCGGCGGGGCCGTGATCCGTTCGCGCAGGATGTGGGCCACGAAGCGGTGGACTCCGCCGAGGTGGCGGACGAGGTCGGTCACCGTCCACTCGGGGCAGGAGGGGACCGACGGCACCGGATCACCCCGGTCGTAGGCCCGGCGGACCGCCTTCTCGAAGGCCGCCGCCTCGCTTCGGAACAGGGGGATTCTGTCGATGTGGTCCATCGTGGGATCCTGCCCGCCAGGCGGCGGCGCCGGTCACGTTGAGCTACGGGCAAACGACTCCAGTGCGGCGCGCAGCCCGGACCGGTCGGTGCCGAGTTTGCGGCAGGCGGCCGACAGCACCCAGTCGGGGGACGCCGGCCCGGGCTCCTTCTCGGACCGTACGGCCAGGTCGGCGGCCCGGATCTCCTCCTCGGTGACCCGGTCCGCGCGCGGCGGCGCGGCGGGCACGGCTCCGCCCATGCCGGTCAGGGTCTCGGTCGCCTCTTCCACGAGCCCGTCGGCACCGCATTCCCGGGCCGTGGCCACGGCCGCGGTCAGCAGGCCGGCATCGCGCAGTCCGTAGCCGAGGGCGGCCAGGGCGCGGGCGAGCTCGTAGCCCGCGGGCGAGGCCGAGAGCAGGGTGACGGCCTCCCGTAGGAGGGCGGTGCGGTCCTGTGGCGCGGCGACCTCGGCCGCCACCCGGAGTGCCTGGCCGATGGCGGACGGGGCCCCGAAGGCCCTGGCCCGGCGGACGGCGTCGGCGGCGAGGGCGCGGGCCCGCTGCGGATCCTCGGCGGCGACGGCCCGCGCGAGGTGCAGCTGCCAGGGGCACCAGGCCGGGTTCTGGATGCCGCGCGGGGTGAGCCGCCGGTCCACCGCCTCCAGTTCGGCGACGGCCGCGCGCACCTCGCCGCGGGCGAGCAGCAGTTCGGCGTAGACGGTCTGCGAGTCGGGGAAGACCACGGCGGCCGGGAAGGGGGCGCCGAACTCGTGTTCCTGTGCGAGTTCCCAGGCCTCGTCGACGCGGCCCCGGGCGAGCAGGGTCGTGAGGAGGATCGCTATGGCGTACCAGTGCACGGGGGTGCGCCGGCCCACGCGTTCGGCGAGGCGCAGTCCGGAGCGGGCCAGTTCCTCGGCATCCACGAGCCGTCCGCGCCGGTAGCGGATGTAGGCGCGCAGGCTGTACGCGAAGGACAGGTGAGCACCGTGCCAGCCCTGGCGCTCGAATTCGGCGGTGCCCTCCTCGAACAGCTCCTCCGCCCGGCCGGGGCGGTCGGCGTACATGTGGACCATGGCGGCCAGCACCGGGACCTCGAAGCCCCGGTCCTCCTGGGCCCAGCTGAAGGGGCGCTCCAGGACCCGGCCGGCGTGGTGCAGGACCACCTCCACCGGTTCGCCCCGCAGGCAGGCGTCCCAGGCGCGCAGTGCGATCACGTACCGCTCGGTGAGGTCGCGGCCCGTGAGGCGGTCGGCGAGCCGGGCGAGCCGGCGGGAGCGGGCCGGGGAGTCCGTCTCGGCGGCGTTGAAGGCGTCCCACATGAACTGCTCGGACTGCAGGCGCAGGCGGGCGCGTACGTCCGGGGTCCGGGCGATCTCGCGGGCGAGTGATTCCGAGGCCTCGGCGAGGCGGTCGCTGTGCGCGAGGACCTGGGCGAGCCGGATGACGATGCCCTGGCGCAGGGCCGGGTCGTCGAAGGGCTCGGCGAGGGCCGCCCTCAGGTGGTTGACCGTGTTGGCGGGTTCGGTCAGCAGGGAGGCGCAGCCCAGTTCGTACAGGACGGCGGCGCGTTCGTCGAAGTCGGGTGGCTCGCGCAGGGCGCGGGCGAGCTGGCGGCGGGCGGCTTCGGGGGCTCCGGCGCGCAGGTTCTCCGCGGCCGCCTCGCGCAGGGTGCGCACCACCCAGGGGTCGTTCTCGGGGTGGGTCTCCAGCAGGTGGCGGGCGGCGGCGGAGGAGCCGAGGCCCGCGTCGACGACGGCCGCCGCGGCCTTGCCGTGCAGGGCGACGCGCAGTGCGTCGGGGATGGCCCGGTAGATGGCGGTGGCGATGAGCGGGTGGACGAACTCCAGCCCGGTTTCCGGTTCGTGGTCGGACGCGGATCCGGTGGCCGACAGGATGCGGGCGGCCCGCAGGCGCGTGGTGGCGCCCGCGGCCTCCTCGGTGCCGAGTGCGGCGACCCGCGCGGCGATGTCCTGGGGGATGGCGGTGCCGAGGACGGCGCAGGCCCAGGCGAAGCGGACGGTGGAGGGGCCGAGGCGTTCGAGGCGTTCGACGAGGCCGCTGCCGCGCTGGGCGGCGGCGAGGTCGGCCAGCTGCGGGGCGTTCTCCGCGACCGGCCGCAGTCCCTTGCCGCGGATCTTGGCGGTGAGCTCGACGGCTTCGAAGGGGTTGCCGGCGGTGACGGCCCAGGCCTCCTCGCAGAAGGTGTCGTCTGCGTCGTCGCCGACGGCCTCGCGGACCAGGGCGGCGACGGCGGCCGAGGTGAGCGGGGCGAGGGGCAGCGGGGCCTGTCCCGCCCGGCCGGGCAGCGTACGGAAGGCGTCGGCGTGCGCGGGCAGTTCGTCGGGCCGGTAGGCGACGACGAGGAGCAGCGGGAGGTGTTCGGCGCGCGGGGCGAAGGCGGCGAGCCAGCTGAGGGATTCGGGGTCGGCCCAGTGCGCGTCGTCGAGGACGAGGGTGACGGGGGCGCGTTTGACGACGAGGTGGGTGAGGACCCAGTCGAGGCCGTCGCGCAGGCCCTGGGGGTCGGGCGGGGCGCCCTGTTCGGGGGCGCAGAGTCCGAGGGCCGGGCCGACGATGGAGTACCAGCTGCCGAGCGCGGCGCGTAGTTCCTGCTCCGAGGTGCCGGCCAGTTGGGGTTGGATGAGTTGGCGGGCGACGTGGAAGGGCTGGCTCTGCTCCTGTTCGCCGCCGCGGGCGGCGAGGACGGTGCAGGAGCGTGCGTGGGCGCGGCGGCGCACTTCGGCGAGCAGGGTGGTCTTGCCGAGGCCGGCGGGGCCGGAGAAGGCCAGCAGGGCGCCGCCGGCGTCCGGCCCGGGACCGGTGAGCTGGTCCAGGGCCTCGTCGACGATCGCGAGTTCGGCTTCGCGTTCGACCATGGTGCGCCGCATGCGCGTCCGGTGGTCCGTCATGGCTGGTACCCCCCAGGCCTGTTCTGGGAGATCAGCGTACGCCCGCGCACAACGCGGGGTGCCCCACTGTCGGAAAGAATCCGATCTTCTTTTCCGACGGGGTTCCGGAAGGGATCCGAGGGCGACCGGTCCTGCCCGGAACGTGTCGCGAGGCGTTCGGGGACGCGACGGTCCCTGCGGCCAGGCAGGCCCCGCCGGGGCCCGCTGCGGCCCGCTCCGGCAGGAGGGCGGGGCCGCGGCGGGGCGGGGGCCGGGCGGGCGCTCAGGTCAGGTCGAACTCCCCGCCCCGGGCGTTCCGTACGAACTGGTGCCACTCGTCCGGCGAGAAGATCAGAGAGGGGCTTTCGGGGCGCTCGCTGTTGCGCATCGCGATGAAGCCCTCGACGAAGGCGATCTGGACGTCGCCCGCTCCCCGGCTGCTCGACCGCCAGTCCGCGTCGGTGAGATCGAGGTCCGGCTTCCCCCAGCCGGCGAGGGGCTGTGAAGTCATGCTCTCGGCCACGTGCGTGCTCCTCCCGGTACGTCGTCCGGGGCCAGGTTAACCATCGCGGCGGGCACCGCACAGACCGCCGTGAGTCAGCCGGGACCGCTCCGGCACCCGTGCGGCGCCGCCGGCTGCCGTCAGGAGGCGGGCTCCCGCGCCCCCACCAGCCACATGGCGAAGAACTGCGCTCCCCCGCCGTAGGCGTGCCCCAGTGCCCGGCGGGCTCCCGGCACCTGGTGCTCCCCGGCCTGGCCGCGTACCTGGAGGGCCGCCTCGGCGAAGCGGATCATGCCGGACGCGCCGATCGGGTTGGTGGACAGCACACCCCCGGACGGGTTGACCGGGAGGTCCCCGTCGATCTCGGTGACCCCGGCCTCGGTGAGCTTCCAGCCCTCGCCCTCCTCGGCGAAGCCGAGGTTCTCCAGCCACATCGGCTCGTACCAGGAGAACGGCACGTACATCTCGACGGCGTCGATCTCCCGGCGCGGGTCGGTGATCCCGGCCTGCCGGTAGACGTCGGCGGCGCAGTCCTTGCCGGCCTGGGGGGAGACGAAGTCCTTGCCGGCGAAGAGGGTGGGTTCGCTGCGCATCGCCCCGCCGTGCACCCAGGCCGGCGGTTTGGGCGAACGGGCGGCGCCCGCCCGGTCGGTGAGGACCATCGCGCAGGCGCCGTCGGAGGACGGGCAGGTCTCGGAGTAGCGGATCGGGTCCCACAGCATCGGCGACGCCTGGATCCTTTCCAGGGTGATGCCGTGCTCGTGCAGGTGCGCGTAGGGGTTCTTCAGCGCGTTGCGCCGGTCCTTGTACGCCACCAGCGAGCCCACCGCGTCGGGCGCGCCGGTGCGCCGCATGTACGCGCGCACGTGCGGGGCGAAGAAGCCGCCGGCGCCGGCGAGCAGCGGCTGTTGGAAGGGCACGGGGAGGGAGAGCCCCCACATGGCGTTCGATTCGGACTGTTTCTCGAAGGCGAGGGTGAGGACGGTGCGGTGGACGCGGGCGGCCACGAGGTTGGCGGCGACGAGCGCGGTGGACCCGCCGACCGAGCCGGCCGTGTGGACGCGCAGCATCGGTTTTCCGACAGCGCCGAGTGCGTCCGCCAGGTACAGCTCGGGCATCATCACCCCCTCGAAGAAGTCGGGGGCCTTGCCGATGACGACGGCGTCGATGTCGGCCCAGGCCAGTTCGGCGTCGGCGAGGGCGCGGGCGGCGGCCTCGCGGACGAGTCCGGCGATGGACACGTCGTGGCGGGCGGCCACGTGTTTGGTCTGGCCGATGCCGACGACTGCGACGGGCTCTTTACTCACCTTGCGTCCCCTTCCAGGACGGCGACCAGGTTCTGCTGGAGGCAGGGGCCGGAGGTGGCGTGGGCGACGGCCCGGTCGGATGCGCCGCGGTGGATGCGGGCGGCGGCCTCGCCGATGCGGATGAGGCCGGCGGCCATCATGGGGTTGGCGGCGAGCGGCCCGCCGGAGGGGTTGACGGCGACGGTGTCACCGAGCCCGAGGGCCTTGCGGAGCACCACCTCCTGGGAGGAGAAGGGCGCGTGGAGTTCCGCCGTGTCCACGGGGGCGTCGAAGAGCCCGGCGTGCCGGGCCGCGATCCGGGTGGACGGTGAGTCGGTGAGGTCGCGCAGGCCCAGGCCGTGGGCCTCGATGCGGTGGTCGATGCCGGTGATCCAGGCGGGGCGCTCGCACAGCCGGCGCGCGAGGTCTCCGGCGGCCAGGATCACCGCGGCCGCGCCGTCGCCGACGGGCGGGCAGTCCCCGGTTCGCAGCGGCCGGACCTGGTAGTCGCCCTGCGGGACGTCGCCGCGGAGCTGGGCGTGCGGGTTGGCCGCGGCGTCGGCCCGGCTGCGCGCCGCGATGGCGGCGAGGGCGGGTTCGTCGGTCTCGCCCGCGTCGAGGAGGGCCTGGGCCTGGAGGGCGGCGAGGGCCACCGAGTCGGGCCAGAGCGGGGCGAGGTAGTACGGGTCGAGCTGGCGGGTGAGCACGTCGCGGACGGATCCGGGCGAGGACTTCCCGTACGCGTAGACGAGCGCGGTGTCCGCCTCGCCGGTCTGCAGCTTCACCCAGGCCTCGTGGAGGGCCCAGGCCCCGTCCGTCTCGACGTGGGACTCGGAGATCGGCGGCCAGGCGCCGACCCCGTCGAGGGTCATGGTGAAGGAGAAGGCGCGGCCGGCCAGGTAGTCGCTGGAGCCGGAGCAGGTGAAGCCGATCTCGCCGGCCTTCAGTCCGGTGGCGGCGAGCACCCGGTGCAGGACCGGCATGACCATTTCGACTTCGCTGAGCTCGTCGGTGCGGCGCCGGTGGTCGCTCTGCGCGAACGCGACGACGGCCACGTCGCGTGCGTACCTGCTCGTCCTGGGCCCGGTCATCAGATGAGCTCCTTGTACGCGTCGTAGTCCGCGTCCGGTTCGCCGGTGGGGCGGTAGTGGTCGGGGTGGCGGCCGCCTTCCGTCCAGACGGGCTCGACGCGCAGGCCCATGCGGACCTGGTCGTACGGGATGCCCCCGATCCTGCCGTGGAGGGCGAGGCCGGCGCCGTCGAGGGCGATGTGTGCGTAGACGTAGGGGACTTCGATGTCGAGGTTCCTGGCTTTGATGTTGACGATGCAGAAGGTGGTGACGGTGCCGGCCGGGCCGACCTCCACCTGGTCGGTGGTGGCGACCCCGCAGGTGGGGCAGGCGCCGCGCGGTGGGACGTACACCTTGTGGCAGGAGGGGCAGCGCTCGCCGACGGTCCGCTGTTCGGAGAGGGCGTTGATGTAGGCGGTCTGGGCGCGGCCGGGGCTGTAGGTGTAGTCCAGGCGGGCCTCGGCGACGATGCCGGTGACGGGGTCCTGGAAGACGCCGTCGTGCGGGGCGGGCGCGGCTGCGGCGGCGGGGCCGTCGTACGGTTCGAAGCAGGCGATGTCGGTGATGGCGCCGGTGCGTTCGGCGGCCCAGCGGACGCGTACGCGCATGCCGGTGCTCACGGCTTCGGGGCCGGGGGCGTCGAGGGCGTGCAGGAGGGCGGTGTCGGCGCCGTCGAGCTTGACCAGGACCCAGGCGAAGGGGGTGTCCAGGGGCTGGTGGGGCCGGGGCCGTTCGTTCCAGGCCCAGGTGGTGACGGTGCCGGTGGCGGCGACCTCGACGAGGTCGCGTATCTCCTCGGAGGTGACGGGGTCGTATTCGACGGGCGGGACCAGCACCCTGCCGTCCGCGGTCTTCACGCCGAGGACGACGCTGTCGCGCAGGCCGGTGAGAAAGGCGCTCTGCACGGGCCCGAGGGAGCGGGTGAAGGGGAACTCGACGACGAGAGGCGCGCGGAGCACCTCAGGTGGGGAGGCAGCTGTCATGGTGGCTCTCCGTTTGCGGTTGATTCCGGGGACGGGCGGGGTTCGGCGACCGGGCCCCTGGCCGCTCTTTCAGTCCCGCCGGCGTTTGAGGCGCGGGGGCCGGGGCGGAGCCCCGCTCTTTTCAGCCCCGCCGGCGTTTGAGGCGCGGGCGCGGGGTCCGGGGCGGAGCACCCGGCAGCTGCGCCGCACCCGGGTGTGGACAGGGCCACCGCTCGGCCACGGGTTCGGGCCCGGTCAGGCCCGAGCTACTCCCTCCGGTACACCGCCGGCCGCTTCTCGGCGAAGGCCCGCGCCCCCTCCTTGGCGTCCGCGGTGTCGAAGACCGGCCAGCCGCGCAGGAGTTCGGAGGCCAGGCCCTCCGCCTCCGTCAGCCCGGCGGTCTCGTAGACCGACGCCTTGACCGCCTCGACCGCGAGCGGCCCGCACGCGTTGACCTGTTCGGCGATCTCCAGGGCCGCGTCGAGCGCCGTGCCGTCCGGGACGACCCGTCCGACGAGCCCGATCCGTGCGGCCTCCTGCGCGGAGTACGGGCGTCCGGTCAGCAGCATCTCCAGGGCGTGCGTACGCGGGATCTGCCGGGGCAGCCGTACGGTGGAGCCGCCGATCGGGAAGAGCCCGCGCCGGACCTCGAAGAGTCCGAAGGTGGCGCTTTCGGCCGCCACCCGGATGTCGGTGCCCTGGAGAATTTCGGTGCCGCCGGCCACGCAGTGGCCCTCCACCGCCGCGATCACCGGCTTGCGCGGACGGTGGTGGCGGAGCATGGCCTTCCAGTGCAGGTCGGGGTCGGCCTTGAGGCGGTCCCGGTACTGGTCGCCCGCCATTCCCTTGCCGGCCAGGGCCTTGAGGTCCATGCCGGCGCAGAAGTCGCCGCCCGCGCCGGTCAGCACCACGGAGCGGATCCCGTGGTCGGCGTCCGCCTCCAGCCAGCCGTCGTACAGCCCCACCAGCAGCGGCAGCGAGAGCGCGTTCTTCGCCTCGGGCCTGTTCATGGTGAGCACCAGCGTGGCGCCGCGGCGTTCCACGGTCAGGTGTTCCGTCCCACCCATTGCCGTCCTCCCGTCTCAAGACCTAGAACAGGTTGCAGTAGGGGAGGGTGCAGTTCAATAGTTTTCTGACACTCAGTCAGATTTCCTCAGTGGCGCCCCTTCCCACTTGCCGGCCACGGCGCTCTAATGACCGCCGAGCAGCCGGCCGCGGAGCCGCCATCGGAAACAACGGGGTCAGGAGGAACGGTGGAGTACAACCTTGCCGACCTGTTCGAGTCGGTCGTGGACGTGGTCCCGGACCGCGAGGCCCTGGTGTACGTGGACCACCCCGGTACGGGCGCCGAGCGCCGCCTCACCTACGCGGAACTGGACACGGCGGCGAACCGGATCGCACACCACCTGCTGGACAGCGGCCTGACGGCCGGCGAGCACCTGGGGCTGCACCTCTACAACGGGATCGAGTACCTCCAGACGGTACTGGCCTGCCTGAAGGCCCGGCTGGTACCGGTGAACGTCAACTACCGCTATGTGGAGGAGGAGCTGGTCTACCTCTACAACGACGCCGACCTCGCCGCCCTCGTCTTCGAGGGCGAGTTCACCGGGCGGGTGGCGGCCGCGCTGCCGAAGGCTCCGAAGCTGCGTGACCTCGTCCGGGTCGGTGAGGCGCCCGAGGGGGCTGCGGAGCCTGCGATCACGCCGGTCCCGTACGCGGACGCGGAGGCGGCCGGGGCGCCCGGGCGCGGGTTTCCGCCGCGCAGTGCCGACGACCTGTTCATCATCTACACCGGCGGGACGACGGGCATGCCCAAGGGTGTGATGTGGCGGGCCGAGGACCTCTTCTTCGCGGGGCTCTTCGGCGGTGAGCCCTCGGGCGAGCCGGTGAAGCGGCCGGAGGAGCTGGCGGAGCGGGTGGCGGCGCGCGGCTCCGGCCTGACGTTCTTCCCCGCTCCCCCGCTGATGCACGGGACGTCGACGCTGACGTCGTTCATCGCCTTCAACTACGGCCAGCGGGTGGTCATCCACCGCAAGTACGTGCCCGAGGAGGTGCTGCGCACGATCGAGAAGGAGAGGGTGTCAAGCGTGTCGCTGGTGGGCGACGCGATGCTCCGGCCGCTCGTCGACGCGCTGAACGGCCCGCTGCGGGGGACGGACCTGTCGTCGCTGTTCAGCGTCTCCTCGTCCGGGGCGATCATGTCCGAGACGGTGCGCGCCGAGTTTCAGAGGCTGGTCCCGAACGTTCTGCTCCTGAACAACTTCGGCTCCTCCGAGTCCGGCTCCAACGGCCGGGCCACGGACGACTCGGGCCCCGAGAGGGGATTCCGGCTGGAGGTCAACGACCGTACGCGGGTGGTGGATCCGGTGACGCACGAGCCGGTGGCGGTCGGCGAGCCGGGG
Organism: Streptomyces sp. TN58; assembly: GCF_001941845.1. Classification (NCBI taxonomy): domain Bacteria; kingdom Bacillati; phylum Actinomycetota; class Actinomycetes; order Kitasatosporales; family Streptomycetaceae; genus Streptomyces; species Streptomyces sp. TN58. The sequence continues at coordinate 686,078 of NZ_CP018870.1, forward strand.
CGCCTCGCGCAGCGCGGCCATGTGCCGCTCGGCTACTACAACGACCCGGAGAAGACCGCCGAGACCTTCTTCCGGAAGGACGGGGAGCGCTGGGTGCTCCTCGGCGACATGGCGACGGTCGACGAGCAGGGCATCGTCACGGTGCTGGGCCGGGGCTCGCAGTGCATCAACACGGGCGGCGAGAAGGTCTATCCGGAGGAGGTCGAACAGGCGCTGAAGTCGCATCCCGACGTGTACGACGCCCTGGTGGCCGGGGTCCCGGACCCGACCTGGGGGAACCACGTGGCGGCGGTGGTACAGGTGCGGCCGGGCGCCGAGACGCCGACGCTGGAGGGGATCCAGATCCACTGCCGGACGAGACTGGCGGGCTACAAGATCCCGCGGCAGCTGGTCGTCACACCGGCCATACAGCGCTCCCCGAGCGGCAAGGCGGACTACCGCTGGGCGAAGGCGGTCGCGACGGAAGCGGACGCCGGCGGCGCGGGCACCGGCGGGGGCGCGGGCACCGCGCCCTGAACGAGGCCGTGGTTCGACGCCGCAGTGCGCGGGGCGTCGTACCGGACCCCTCGCCTTCGTCAGGTCCCGGTGGCCAGGAAGCGCTCGACGCGCCCGGCGAAGCGGGCGGGGTCGTCCAGCCACGGGTAGTGCACGGAATCCGGCTGGACGTCGAGGAGCCCGGCGGGCAGCGCGGCCGCGATCCGCTCCGCGAGGCCGGGGAACGGGTTGCCGTCCAGTTCACCCGCCAGCACCAGCACCTCCCCCGCCAGCCGGCGCAGGGCCGCGCGGGTGGCGAGCGGGTCGCAGGCCCCCGGATCCACGTATGCCTCGGCCGCCTTCTCGTTCTGCTCGTGCTCGCCGGCGGCGTAGTGGGCCCGGGCGGCGCCGTCCCAGCGCCGGTAGAAGAGGGGCGCAGCCCGATCCCACTCCTCGTCCGTGTCGGCGCCGCCGAGGATGCGCCCGTAGGCCTCGACGGCGCTGTCGTACGGCTCGGCGCCCGCCCGGAGGCGGGCCGCGGCCAGCCGGTCGGCCGCGGTGCTCGCGAGGTCGAGCACCCAGGCGGTCGGGGTGACCAGGACGGTCCGGCCCAGCCGCTGCGGATGCGCGGCCGCGTACAGCAGGGCGAGGTTGCCGCCGGCCGAGTGGGCCAGCAGGTCCATGCGCTCCAGGCCCAGGTGGACGCGGAGCGCCTCGACGTCGGCGACCTGGCGGTCCACGCGGTACGTCGCCTCGTCGGCCGGAACCGCGGAGTCGCCGGTGCCGCGCAGGTCGAGGAGGATCAGAGTGCGGCCGGCGGCCAGTCCCCCCAGATCGCCCAGGTAGCGCGAGGCGCGCATGGCACCGCCGGGGAGGCAGACCAGCGGCGGCCCCTCCCCCAGGGTGCGGTAGGCGAGTTCGGTCCCGTCGTACGTGGAGAAAGTCGGCATGGAGGCCATCAGATCAGACGATCACTCGTTCGAGTCATTGATTTAACCTGCGAAGCCCTGGCAATCTACCGAATGATCGGTCGGTTTCCAGGGCACTCACGATGAGGTGGCGACATGGCGGCGCAGGCGGGGTTCCAGGACGACGGCGAGCGGCTGAGCCGTGACGAGTTGGCGGCTCTGCAGCTCACCCGGCTGCGGGCGACCCTGCACCGCGCGTACGAGCGGGTGCCCTTCTACCGGAAGGCCTTCGACCAGGCCGGGGTGCACCCCGACGACTGCCGCTCCCTGGCCGATCTCCCCCTTTTCCCCCTCACCACCAAGGCCGATCTACGCGACCAGTACCCCTTCGGGATGTTCGCGGTGCCCCGTTCCGAGGTGCGCCGCATCCATGCCTCCAGCGGCACCACCGGGCGTCCGACCGTCGTCGGCTACACCGACGGGGACCTCTCCACCTGGTCCGACGTCGTGGCCCGTTCGATACGCGCGGCCGGCGGCAGACCGGGGCAGATCGTCCACATCGCCTACGGCTACGGCCTCTTCACGGGTGGCCTGGGCGCGCACTACGGAGCCGAGCGCCTCGGCTGTACGGTCGTGCCCGCGTCGGGCGGTATGACGGACCGCCAGGTCCGCCTCATCGAGGACTTCCGGCCGGAGGTCATCATGGTGACGCCCTCCTACATGCTGACCCTGCTGGACGAGATGGAGCGCCAGGGCATCGACCCGCGCACCACCTCGCTGAGGACGGGGATCTTCGGTGCGGAACCGTGGACGGAGGAGATGCGCCGGGAGATCGAGGAGCGCCTCGGCATGGACGCGGTGGACATCTACGGCCTGTCCGAGGTCATCGGGCCCGGCGTGGCACAGGAGTGCGTCGAGACCAAGGACGGCCTGCACATCTGGGAGGACCACTTCTATCCCGAGGTGATCGATCCCCTGACGGGCGCGGTGCTGCCGGAGGGCGAGCTCGGGGAGCTGGTCTTCACCTCTCTCACGAAGGAGGCCATGCCGGTCGTCCGCTACCGCACCCGGGACCTGACCCGGCTGCTGCCGGGCACGGCACGGCCGGCCTTCCGCCGGATGGAGAAGATCACCGGTCGCAGCGACGACATGATCATCCTGCGCGGGGTGAACCTGTACCCGACACAGATCGAGGAGATCCTCCTGCGGATACCCGGGCTGGCCCCCCACTTCCAGCTCAGGCTGACCCGGGAGGGCCGAATGGACACCTTGACGGTCCGGGTGGAGGCCCGCCGGGAGTCGGACGCCGCCGTGCGGGAGGCAGCGGCGGCCGACGTGGTCCAGGCGGTGAAGGCGGGGATCGGCGTCTCCGTCCGGGTCGAGGTGGTGGACCCGGAGACCCTGGAACGCTCCGTTGGCAAGATCAAAAGGCTCGTCGACCTCCGCGGCGTGGACCGGCCCCCGACCCGCTGACGACCGCCCCGCTGCCCGGGTGCCCCTGCGGGCCGGCCGCACGGCCCTGCCCCCTCGGCACGAGTCGGGTCGACGCCGGGACGGTGCAAGGCCTGGGCTGACCGCTACCGGCTCCGCTCAGCCGGCGGGCGGGCAGGGCCGGGCGGGCGAAACCACCCCTTCGGACCCACTTCGGTCCGGCTCCCGGGAGCCGGCGGGCCTGCCCGGGTAGTGCATGAGGCGTGACCTCGACCCTCCGGCAGCTCCACGACCGGCTCCTGGGCTCCTACGTCGGGCTCGCCTGGAGCCGCGGCCGGGAGATGGAGCTGATGCACCGGGCGATGGGCTTCGCGGCCCTCGGGTTCCTCACGCTGGTGCCGCTGCTGGTGGTCGTGGCGGCCGCGGTGCCCGGGAGCGGTTCCGGCTTCGGCCGCTGGCTCGGCCAGGCCCTCGGGGTCACGGAGGCCTCGCGCACCAGGATCGAGATGGTCTTCGGCGCTGCCGACCTGGCGCTGGAGCGGACGACGGCCTTCGGGCTGGCCGCCCTCGCCGTGTTCGGCCTGACCTTCGGCTCGGCCGTGCAGACCGGCTACGAGAAGGTGTGGGACCTGCCGACCGCGCGCTGGCACACCATGTGGCGGCACGTGGTCTGGCTCGCCCTCCTGGTCTGCTACCTCGCACTGCTGGTGGAGATCCCCGCGCCGTCCGACGACACCCTCGGCTCGGTCCTCGGCACGCTGGGCGACCTCTTCGGCACCTGTCTCTTCTTCGTCGGCTCGCAGCGTCTCCTGCTCGGCGGCCGGGTCCGCTGGCGGGCCCTGGTACCGGGAGCTGTCACCACCAGCATCGGGCTGCTCGGGCTGCGGGTCTTCTCGCAGCTGGTGTTCTCGCCGCTCATCGCGTCCAACGCCGTGACGTACGGCCCCTTCGGGACTCTGCTCGTCGTCCAGTCCTGGCTCGTCGGCGTCGGGTTCGTCGTCTACGGCGGCGCGCTCGTCGGCCGCCTCGTGCACGAGCACCTCACCCTGCGGCGCCTGCGGCGAAACGGCCTCCTGCCCGAGCACGACTCCCGTCACCCTCCGGATCGCGGGAGTCCGCCTCAGCTGTGACCGCGGCCGTGGTGGTCGGTGTGTCCGCCGTCGAACCAGTAGTCGCCGGCCGCCAGGTAGCGGAAGGGATGCGCGTTGTGGGCGGGCTGGGACACCTGGCCGGCGCGGGCGCGGTCACCGCGGGCTCCGCAGGGGTGCGCGGCGGGGCTGTCCCCGGGCAGGACGAAGGGGACGTGGGGCCGGCCCGTGAGCCGCTTGCGTTCGAGCACGATGATCTCCAGCCTTGGATGTCGGTGGGGGCCGGGCACGGTCGCCTGTACGGCGTCAGACGCCGGCGTGACACGCCCGCGAGCCCGGCCGTCGGCCGCCCGGTCGGTCTCCCGCGACGGCCGCACGGGCGGACAGCTGCCTGCGACCGGCGAGAGGGGCGACGGGGCCCGGCCGGGGATTTCGCCGACCGGCCGGGCCCGCTTCCGTGGACCTTCTCGCCGCCCTGCCACCGTGACACGGCCCGGCCCGGCCCGCCCCACCGGAGCCTGCGGGAGTAGGCCGGTCGGGCGACCCCGGCGGTTCGGCGCCGGCGGGATCCGCGTACCCGACAGGGCGTTTGGGCCACCCGCCCGTCACGGGCTGACGGCCAGGAAGAGGTAGGCGGCGAGTACGACGATGTGCACCCCGCCCTGGAGCAGGGTGGCGCGGCCGGGGGCGAGAGTGAGTGCGCTGACGACGACGGTCAGGGCGAGCAGCACCATGTGGACCGGGCCGAGACCGAGCAGGAGGGGGCCGGAGAGCCAGATCGAGGCCAGTGCGATCGCCGGAATGGTCAGCCCGATGCTGGCGATGGCGGATCCGTAGGCGAGGTTGAGGCTGGTCTGCACACGGTGTCGGCGGGCGGCGCGGACGGCGGCGAGGGTCTCGGGCAGCAGGACGAGCAGGGCGATGATCACACCGACGACGGCCTGGGGCAGGCCGGCCTTGGCCACCGCCGCCTCGATGGTCGGGGAGACGGCCTTGGCGTCGCCGACCACCGCGACGAGGGCGACCAGCAGCAGGCCGAGGCTGGTCAGGGCGGCGCGGGCGGTGGGCGGCGCCGCGTGGTCCTCCTGCCGGTCCGGGTCCGCGCTGGGACCCGCGCCGCGGCCCGTGGCCGGGTCCGGCTCGATGCCCACGGGCAGGAAGTAGTCGCGGTGGCGGACCGTCTGGACGGCGATGAACAGGCCGTAGAGGGCGAGCGACGCCACTGCGGCGAAGGTCAGCTGTGCGGTGGAGAACTCCGGGCCGGGCTTGCTCGTGGTGAAGGTCGGCAGGACCAGGCTGAGGGTGGCCAGGGTGGCGACGGTGGCCAGTGCCGCGCCGGACCCCTCGGGGTTGAAGACGGCCACCCGGTTGCGCAGGGCGCCGACGAGCAGGGACACACCGACGATGCCGTTGCAGGTGATCATGACGGCGGCGAAGACGGTGTCCCGGGCGAGAGAGGCGGTCTTGTCGCCGCCGTCGGCCATCAGGGTGACGATGAGGGCCACTTCGATGACGGTGACCGCGACCGCGAGGATGAGGGAGCCGAAGGGTTCGCCCACGCGGTGGGCGACGACCTCCGCGTGGTGGACGGCCGCCAGCACCGCGCCGGCCAGGCACAGGGCGACGAGCACCACCACGGGGCCCGGTAGGTCCCTGCCCCAGCTGAAGACCAGCGCGACCAGCGCCACCACGGGGACCAGGACGGTCCAGTCGACCAGAGGGGATCTGCGCGTCTTCGTACCCATATCGGCCAACTTGCCAGACGTACCCCTTCGGTGCGTCGCACGGCGCGCCCCCGCCTCGGCCGGTGCTCGGCGGGTCCCTGCCGGTCGGCCCGGCACCGCACGGCCGTACGGGACCCGGCGGGTGGCGCGGGCGGGGCGCGCAGACGCCCGTGAGCTACATGGCGCGCTCGTGGCCCTCCCAGTACGGGTCGCGCAGCCGCCGCTTGTAGAGCTTGCCGTTCGGATCGCGCGGCATGGTCTCGATGAAGTCGACCGTCTTGGGCCGCTTGTACCCGGCGAGGTGCCGCTCGCAGTGGTGCAGGATCTCCGCGGCCAGGGCGTCGCCCGCCGCGAAGCCCTCCGCCGGTTCGACGACGGCCTTGACCTCCTCGCCCCAGTCGGCGTGCGGGATGCCGAAGGCTGCGGCGTCCGCGACGGCCGGGTGGGTGAGCAGCGCCGACTCGATCTCGGCCGGGTAGATGTTGACCCCGCCGGAGATGATCATGTCGATCTTGCGGTCGCGGAGGAAGAGGTAGCCCTCCTCGTCCATCAGCCCGAGGTCGCCGACGGTGAAGTAGTCCCCGATGCGGTTCTTCTTCGTCTTGCCCTCGTCCTTGTGGTAGCTGAAGCCGCCGGTGTTCATCTTCATGTAGACGGTGCCCAGTTCGCCCGGGGGCAGCCGGTTGCCGTCGTCGTCGAAGACGGCCAGTTCGCTGATCGGCCAGGCCCTGCCCACGGTTCCCGGTTTCTTCAGCCAGTCCTCGGCGGTCGCGAAGGCGCCGCCGCCCTCGCTCGCCGCGTAGTACTCCTCCACGCAGCCGCCCCACCAGTCGATCATCGCCCGCTTGACGTGGTCGGGGCAGGGCGCGGCGCCGTGGATGGCGTGCCGCATCGAGGAGACGTCGTAGGCGTCCTTCGTCTCCTGCGGGAGGGCGAGGAGCCGGTGGAACTGGGTCGGCACCATGTGGGTGTGGGTGCAGCCGTGGCCGTCGATCAGGCGCAGCATCTCCTGGGGCGTCCACTTGTCCATGAGGACGAGGGGGTGCCCGATGTGCAGGGCGGCGCCCGCGAACTGCAGGACGGCCGTGTGGTAGAGCGGCGAGCAGACCAGGTGGACGTTGCCGTCGAAGGGCCGGATCCCGAAGATGCCGAGGAAGCCGCCGAGGTACGTCTCCTCCGGGAGCTTGCCGGGCAGGGGGCGGCGGATGCCGCGCGGCCGGCCGGTGGTGCCGGAGGTGTAGTTCATGACCCAGCCGAGGGTGCGCCCCGCCGGGGGTGTCGGCGGCTGCCCGCGGAGGAGTTCGCCGTACGGCCGGAAGCCCGGGACCGCTCCGACCGCGTAGCGGTGGCTCGCGGGCAGGGCGGCCTCGTCGGCCGCGGCGGTGGCGGCGTCGGCGAAGCGCTCGTGGGCGATCAGGACCTTGGCGCCGGAGTCGGAGACGATCCACGCGATCTCGGGGCCCACGAGGTGGTGGTTGACGGGGACGAGGTAGAAGCCGGCCTGGGAGGCGGCGAGGTAGGCGGTGAGGAACTCGACGCCGTTGGGGAGGACGACGGCGAAGACGTCGCCCTTCTCCATTCCGGCGGCGCGCAGCCCGTGGACGAGCCGGTTGGCGTCGGCGTGCAGCCGGCCGGCGCTCCACTCCTCGCCGCCGGGGGTGGTCAGGACGGTGCGGCCGGGGTCGGCGGCGGCCTGGGCCCAGAAGCCGTTGGGGGGCTGCTGGCCGGCGGCGGGGGGCGTGGAGGTGGTGGCGGTCATGGCGGTCACGCCTCTCGGACTCGGCCGGCGATGCGGTTGATGCGGTCGATGGCCTTCTCGAAGCCGCCGGTGAGGTCGTCGAAGACGGCCTGGACGCTGCGTTCGGTGTTCATCCGGCCGACGATCTGGCCTACGGGGGTACCGAGCAGCGGCTGGACCTCGTACTTCTGGATGCGGGAGACGGCGTCTGCGACGAGGAGGCCCTGGAGCGGCATGGGCAGTGGGCCGGGGCCCGCCGGGTCGTCCCAGGCGTCGGTCCACTCGGTGCGCAGCTGGCGGGCGGGCTTGCCGGTGAGCGCGCGGGAGCGGACGGTGTCGCCGGAGCCGGCGGCGAGGAGTTTTTCGGTGAGGGCGCGCGAGTGGAGTTCGGCCTCGGTGGTGGTGAGCCAGAGCGAGCCGAGCCAGGCGCCCTGGGCGCCGAGGGCGAGGCCGGCGGCGATCTGCTCGCCGCTGCCGATGCCGCCGGCGGCGAGGACCGGAAGCGGTGCGACGGCCTCCGTGATCTCCGGGACCAGGACCATGGTGGCGATGTCACCGGTGTGGCCGCCCGCCTCGTAGCCCTGGGCGACGACGACGTCGATGCCGGCTTCGGCGTGGCGGCGTGCGTGCTTGGCGCTGCCTGCGAGGGCGGCGACGAGGATGCCGTGGTCGTGGGCGCGGGCGATGACGTCGGGCGGGGGGGAACCAAGGGCGTTCGCCAGGAGTTTGATGGGGTAGTCGAAGGCGACGTCGAGCTGGTTGCGGGCGACCTGCTCCAGCCAGCCGGTGATGCGCCAGCCGGACGCCTCGCCCTCGGGGAGCTCGGGGACGTGGTGCTTGGCGAGGGTGTCCCGGACGAAGGCGCGGTGCCCGGCCGGGATCATCGCCTCGATGTCGGCTTCGCTGATGCCGTCGACGGCCTTCTTGGCGGGCATGACGACGTCCAGGCCGTAGGGCTTGCCGCCGGTGTGCGCCTGCATCCAGTCGAGGTCGCGCCCCAGGTCGTCGGGCGCGGTGTAGCGGACCGCGCCGAGTACGCCGAAACCACCCGCCCGGGTGATCGCGGCGGCGACCGCCGGGAAGGGCGTGAAGCCGAAGATGGCGTGCTCGATGCCCAGTTTCCTGCTCAGCTCCGTCTCCATGGGCGGCAGGATGCCGCAGCCCGGCGGCCGAGGGAAGAGGTTTCCTGATGCAGTGTCAGATTCTTTACGGCCCGGTCGGTGGGGCGGGTGGCCGGGGGACGGGCAGATACCCAATAGCCTGCGGCACCTCAGCGGATCCGGGAGCCGGGAGGGTCCGGGAGGGCGGGCGGCCGGGAGGGACCGCGGGCGCGAAGTGCGGTCTACGGGTTGCGGATTGTCGGGTGCGGGTTGCGGGTTGCGGACGAGGAGGGCCGGACATGGCAGTGGACACGGGGGCCGAGGCGGTGGCGGAGGCCGGTACGGCAGCAACGGGCGGCACCGGCCGTGGACACCCGCACGCGCACGGGAGCGCCCCGGAGGCCGCACTCCGACAGCTTCGGCGGGGGCTGAGCCGGCGCCGACTCGGGGCGCGGCTGCTCGCGCTCGGCGGGGTGCTCGTCCTGCACGCCGCGCTGCCGGGGGCGGCGGGGGCGGCCGGCGCGGGGAGTCCGGCCGAGCGGCGCGCCCTGCAGGGGCTGCGCCTGCGGTACGGGTCCGCGCGCCAGGCCGGGCTGCTGGAGCGGCACCTGGAGGCGGTGGCCGACGAGGCCCGGCGGTTCCTGGGCCCCTCCCCCGAGCACCCCTACTACGCGGGGGCGGTGGTCCTCGCCGGGCGGGGCCGGACCGTGGCCCTGCACCGGGCCATGGGCCACGCCGTCCGGTACGCGGACTACGACGGACGGACCGACCGGGTCCGGGAGTTCCCCGCGGCCGAGCGGATCGCGATGGCCGAGGACACCGTCTTCGACCTGGCCTCACTCACCAAACTGTTCACGTCGATCCTGGCCGTGCAGCAGATGGAGCGGGGCCGCCTGGAGCTGGAGGCCCAGGTGCGCCGCTACCTGCCGGAGTTCACCGGCGGCGGCAAGGAGGCCATCACGGTCCGCCAGCTGCTCACGCACACGTCGGGGCTGCGCTCATGGGCGCCGTTCTACCAGGAGTCCACGCGCGAGGGGCGGCTGCGGCTGCTGTGGTCGGTCAGGCCGCAGGAGCCCCCGGGGTCCGTCTACCGCTACTCCGACCTCAACCTCATCGCCCTGCAACTGCTCCTGGAACGGATCACCGGTCGCACTCTGGACGTCCTGCTCCATGACGAGATCACCGCTCCGCTCGGCATGCACCGCACGCGGTACAACCCACCGCTCTCCTGGCGCCGCGTCACCGCCGCCACCGAGGTGCAGCGACCGCCCTGGTCCGGCCTGGACCGCGGCCTGGTGTGGGGCGAGGTCCACGACGAGAACGCCTACGCGCTCGGCGGCGTCGCGGGCCACGCCGGGGTGTTCGGCACCGCCTGGGACCTGGCCGTCCTGGCCCGCGCCCTCCTCGACGGCGGCGCCTACGCCGGCCGCCGGATCCTGCGCCCGGCCTCCGTGGAACTGCTCTTCACCGACTACAACACGGCCTTCCCGGGCGACGACCACGGCCTCGGCTTCGAGCTCTACCAGCACTGGTACATGGGCGCCATGGCCACCCCGCACTCGGCCGGCCACACCGGCTTCACCGGCACCTCCCTCGTCCTCGACCCCTCCACCGACTCCTTCCTGGTCCTGCTGGGCAACTCCGTCCACCCGGTGCGCACCTGGCGGGCCGGCAGCGCCCCGCGGGTCGCCGTCGGCAACCGCTTCGCCCGCGCCGTCCCGGTCCGTACCCGGCACGGCGGCGCGGCCTGGTTCTCCGGGACCGATCCCGGCGGCTCGGGCACCCTCACGCTGCCGCCGCTCACCCCGGCCACCGGCGCCGCCCGGCTGCGCTGCGCCGTGTGGTGGGACACCGTGCCCGGCGCGGGCGCCCTGCACCTGGAGGCGTCGGCGGACGGTGCGGACTGGGCGCCGCTGCCGTTCACCACGGTGCGGTCCACCGGCGGAGCCCCCGAGGAGTGGCCGCAGGGTTCGGTGGGCGGCTGGTCCGGGCGCATCTGGCACCGCCTGGAGGCCCCGCTGACGGCCGCCTGGGCGGGCCGCGAGGTACGGCTGCGATTCCGCCACATTGCCACCGGCCGCTATGTCGGCCGCGGGGTGTACGTGGACGTCGTACGCGTGGCGGAACCGGCCGGGCTGCTGTTCGCGGAGGACCGGCCGGACGACGCGGCCCGCGTCGAGGCCGTCGGCTGGACCCGGTCGGCGGACTGAAACCGTCCGGCGGGGGTCAGTCGCGCACCAGGCAGAAGGGGTGCCCCGCCGGATCCGCGTAGACCCGCCAGCCGCGCCCTTCTCCGCCGTCCGCCCCGCCCTCGCCGTCCGCTCCGTCCAGCAGGGTCCCGCCGGCCGCGAGCACCTGCTCCTGTGCGCGGTCCAGGTCCGGGACCGCGAGGTCGAGGTGGAACTGCTGCGGCCGGCTGGGGTCGGGCCAGTTGGGCGGCACGTGGTCCCTCGCGCGCTGGAAGGCGAGCACCGGTCCCGTCGGCGTGTGCAGCGTCGCCCAGTCCTCGTCGAGCGACCAACGCCGGTCCGGCTGGTCCACGTTGCCGCCCAGCAGCGACCGGTAGAACTCGGCGAGCACCCGCGGCTCGGGACAGTCCAGGACCACACACTGCAGTTCAGCGATCATGCCGGAATCCTAGGCGCCCGGATCGGACCCGTCGGCGAACTCCCGTATGGCGGCGGGGTCCAACAGAAAATCGTGCCCCCGGAGGGCGTACGAATCAAGCCGCGCGGAGGGGTGTATTTTCAGCCACGCCGGGCGTAGCGTGAGCGCACTCCACCAGGAGGAACGCGCCGGCCCTCCCGCCTTGATCCCGCCGGCGCGTACCGATGGAAGAGCCCCGCCGCCACTCCCCCGGTGCGGCGGGGCTCTTTCGCGTTCAGGCCGGGTCCGCCAGGGCCGCGGCGAGCATGCGGCGGGCCACGGCGGTCAGTTCGGCGAGGTCCGGGGCCGGGCGGGAGCGGGCCAGGGCGCCGGCCAGGCGGTCGTAGAGGAGCCCTTCCGTCCAGGCGACGAGCAGTTCGGCGGCCTCCTCCGGCCGGTCGGAGCCGAGCGCGGCGACGATGCCCGCCGCCCGCGCCCGGGCGCCCCGCCCCGCCCGGTGCAGGTCCGCCTCCAACTCCGGGTTGCGGGCCGCCTCCAGGCTGAGTTCGAAGCGGGCCAGCTGGCGCTCGCGCCCCACCGTCAGCCAGCGGTACAGCAGCCCGGCCAGCGCCGCCGCGGCCGCCTCCCGGTCCGGCGCCGCGCCCGCGCGGGCCGGCGGGGCGGCGGCCTGCGGGGGGCTGCCCTCGTCCACGTCCGCGAGGTCCAGCTCGGCCAGGCGCTGGTAGCAGGCTCCGATCAGGGCCGTCCTCGTACGGAAGTAGTACGAGGTGCTGCCCGCGGGCAGCACGGCGGCGGCGTCGACCGCGCGGTGGGTCAGGCCCCGGAGGCCGACGGCGGCCACGAGGCCGATCGCGGTGTCGGCGATCAGCGTTCTGCGATCGGCGGAGGGCGCGGAGGGAGGGGTGGACATCGGGCCACTCTACAGCTGTAGAGTGAACCTCGCCCTCTACAGATGTAGAGGCTGAGGGGAAGGCAGGGATCCGTCATGTCGGCAGTTCAGCTTCACGCGCTCGTCGCGGGCGCGGGGATCGGCGGGCTCACCGCGGCCCTGGCGCTGCACCGCAAGGGCTGGCGGGTGACCGTGTGCGAGCGGGCGACCGGCCCGGCCGCCGTCGGCGCCGGGATCGTCCTCGCCCCCAATGCCCTGCGCGCCTTCGACGCCATCGGCTTCGACCCCGCACGCGCCGCGGGCCGCGCCCTGCCGGCGGCCATGGGCCTGCGCCGTCCCGACGGCCGCTGGCTGAGCCGCGCCGACACCGCGGCCCTGGTCGCCCGCTATGGCGGCCCGCCGCTCGCCGTGCACCGCTCGGCCCTCGCCGACGCCCTCGCCGACGCGCTCCCCGGCGGGACGATCCGCTACGGCGTCACGGTCACCTCCGTGGACGGCGCCGACGGCTTCCCCGTCGTGCGCACCTCGGCCGGCGACCTCGACGGCTGCGCCGATCTCGTGATCGCCGCGGACGGGATCCACAGCCCGCTGCGCCGCCGGTACTTCCCGGACCACCCTGGCCTGCGCCACAGCGGGGAGACCGCCTGGCGCACCGTCCTGCCGGCCGGCGCGATCCCCGCCGGGGCGGCGACGGCCGAGACCTGGGGTCGCGGCGAGCGCTTCGGGGTGGTCCCGCTCGCCGACGGAAGGACGTACGTCTACGCCACCGCCGTCGCACCCGAGGGATACCGTCCCTCCGACCTCCGCGCCGAACTCCTGCGCCGCTACGGCGACTGGCACGACCCGATCCCGTCCCTGCTGGAGCGGATCGACCCGGCGGCCGTGCTCCGCCACGACCTCTACGACCTGGCGGCCCCGCTCCCCCGCTTCCACCACGGCCGCCTGGCCTGGCTCGGCGACGCCGCCCACGCCATGACGCCCAACCTGGGCCAGGGCGGGTGCCAGGCCGTCGAGGACGCGGTGGTCCTCGCCTACCTGCTGGACGGGGCCGGGTCCGCCGGGGTGCCGGCGGCCCTGGCCGCCTACAGCGCGGCCCGCTGCGCCCGCACCGACGCCATCCGCGTCCGCGCCCGACGCGCGGGCCGGGTCGCCGCCGTCAGCCATCCCCTGGCCGTGGCCCTGCGCGACCTCGCCGTGCGCGCCACGCCCGCCCGGGCCGCGCACCGGGCGCTGGACGAAGTCTTCGACGGGTTCGCCCTTCCGGCCTGAACGGGCGGCCCGCCCGGCGGCGTCGACCCTCTCGGGGCGGCGGGGCCGCTCTCGGGGCGGCGGGGGCGTCGCTCAGCGGCAGGTGCGCGCCACGCGCTCCAGCTCGTCCGCCCACACGGCCGGATCCAGCGGGCCGACGTGCGGTGCGGCCAGCGCCCGTACGCGGAAGCGGTTGCGCGGGGTCACCTCGTCCGCCTCACGGATCATCAGGTCCTGGAGGGCGGGCGGGATGGCCCGGTCCTCGCCGAACCGCAGGAAGGTGCGGGGCACCCGCCCCCACCGGTCGGGCAGGCCGCGGGCGTCGGCGGCCCCGATGGCCGCGGACTCGTCCGGTTCGAGGATGTTCAGCAGGGCCCGGACCTGCGTGTCGGGCCAGTCGGCCGCCAGCGCGTCCTTGGCCGCCGCGAAGAAGGCCGGGTCGGCGGACCGCCAGTTGAGCCGGTTGACGCCGAGCTCGGGAGGCGTCTTGACGGAGGGGATCCGGAACAGGGCGCTGGTGGCGGCTTCCGGGGTCGTCATCAGCTCCAGCACCGAGCGGTGCCGCGTCGGGCAGAACGCCGACGCGTACACCAGGTGGGAGATCAGCTCGGGAACCTGGTTGGCGACCGCGTTCAGCGTGGCGCCGCCCAGGCTCTGGCCGACCAGGACCACCGGCCCGTTGCGGTGCGCCTTGCGCACGGCCTCGACGACGTGGGCGGCGAAGTCCGCCAGCGTGACCGACCCGATCGGTGAGGGCTCCACGGCCAGCCGCTCCAGGTCCTGCGGGGCCTGGTAGGAGACGGGGAAGTAGGCGTCCGGCCCGTGTCCCGGCAGGTCCACCGCGATGGCCCGGTGGCCGCGCAGGCCCAGCTCCCGCAGGACCGGCACCCAGCCGTAGGAGTTGCTTCCGGAGCCGTGGACGAGGACGAAGACGGGTGCGCCGCGCCTGCGTGTCTCCGCGTGCGCGGCAGAGGTTCCCGCCCCCGCCGCCGCCACCGCTCCGGCTCCGGCCACGGCCGCCTTCAGCACACCGCGCCTGGTGCGCCCGGCGGGACGCCGCGTGCCGCCGATGTCACTCGTGCCGCTCACATCACTCGCGTTACTCATGGGTAACACCCTAGACCAGGGCGCCAGTTGACCGACCGGTTCCGGTCAGCCGCCCGTACCGGCCGCCCGTCCGGACGCCGCCCCGCGCCTAGCGGGTGTCGTCGAAGTCCCGTCTGGGTGGCGAGGTCCGGCACGCACGCCCTCACGGGCGGCCGACGCCGCTTTGGCAACACCCCCTAGCGGCCCAGTACCGCCATCGCCGCGTTGTGCCCGGGGATCCCGCTGACGCCGCCGCCGCGGACCGCGCCCGCGCCGCACAGCAGGACGTTGCGGTGGGCGGTCTCCACGCCCCACCGCCCGCCGTCGGGGTCCGCGTACGGCCAGGAGAGGTCGCGGTGGAAGATGTGGCCGCCGGGCAGCCGCAGTTCGCGTTCCAGGTCCAGCGGGGTCTTCGCCTCGATGCACGGGCGCCCGTCCGCGTCGAAGGCCAGGCAGTCGGTGAGCGGTTCGGCCAGGTGCGCGTCGAGCTGCGCGAGGGTGGCGGTCAGCAGCACCTCGCGGGCCTGCTGGTTGTCGTGCCCGAACAGGCGGGCCGGGGCGTGCAGCCCGAAGAGGGTGAGCGTCTGGTAGCCCTGCTCGACCAGTTCGGGTCCCAGGATCGTCGGGTCGGCCAGCGAGTGGCAGTAGATCTCCGAGGGCGGTACGGACGGCAGTTCCCCGGCCGCCGCCTCCGCGTAGGCCCGGGCGAGCTGGGCGTACCCCTCGGCGATGTGGAAGGTCCCTCCGAAGGCCTCACGGGGGTCGACGCCGGTGTCCCGCAGCCGGGGCAGCCTGCGCAGCAGCATGTTGACCTTGAGCTGGGCGCCCTCGGGCGCCGTCGCCGGGCCCTGGGGCGCCTCCTCGCCGAGGAGTTCGGCCAGCGCCCGCGGCGATGCGTTGACCAGCACCGTACGGCCGACGACGCGGCCCTCGCCCGCCGCGGTACGGAACACCACCTCGGCCGGAGCGACCCCGTCCGTGTCGATCCGCAGCACCTCGTGGCCGGTGGCGATCTCAGCGCCGGCCTTGGTGGCCGCTGCGGCGAGGGCGTCCGTGAGGGCGCCCATGCCGCCGACGGGGACGTCCCAGTCGCCGGTCCCGCCCCCGATGACGTGGTACAGGAAGCACCGGTTCTGGGCGAGTGAGGGGTCGTGGGCATCCGCGAAGGTGCCGATGAGGCCGTCCGTCAGGACCACCCCGCGGACCAGGTCGTCGGTGAAGTGCCGTTCCACCGCCTGCCCCAGGGGCTCTTCGAACAGCATCCGCCACGCGGCCTCGTCGTCGATCCGGGCCCGCAGCTCCGCCCGGGTGGGCAGCGGCTCGGTCAGCGTCGGGAACACCCTGCGGGCCATCCGCCCGGTGGTCGCGTAGAAGGCGCGCCAGCTGTCGTACTCCCGGTCCGAGCCGGTCAGCCGGGCGAAGGACTCCCGGGTGCGCTCCTCGCCCCCGCCGACGAGCAGTCCGCCGGGCCGCCCTTCGCGTTCGGTCGGGGTGTACGAGGAGACCGTGCGCCGGCGTACGGCGAAGCTCAGTTCCAGGTCGCGCACGATCTTGTCGGGCAGCAGGGAGACCAGGTACGAGTAACGCGAGAGACGGGCGTCGACGCCCGCGAAGGGTCTGCTGGAGATCGCCGCCCCGCCGGTGTTGCCGAGCCGCTCCAGGACCAGCACCGAGCGGCCCGCCCGGGCCAGATAGGCGGCGGCCACCAGCCCGTTGTGCCCGCCGCCCACGATCACGTCGTCGTACACGTCCCGCCCGAAGGTCGTCATGGCTCTTGGTAGCACACCTGGCCGAGCCGCTCCAGACAGTGGGCCTCGTCGGCGTGGGCCAGCACCGTCTCGGGATGCTCGTCGCCCAGGGACCGTTCGCGGATGCCGGACAGGTCGCGGTAGATCGGCAGGGCCTCGTCCCAGCGGCCCAGCCGGCCCAGCCCGACGGCCAGTTCGCGGCGGCTGACCAGGGTGTCCGCGTGCTCGGCGCCGAGCGTCCGGGCCCGGGCCGCGGCAACCTGGCGGGCCTCGGCCACCGCCTCCTCCCACCGCTCCAGGCGGCCCAGGTTGACGCCGAGGACGTGCCGGGCGCGCAGGGTCTCGGGGTCGGCTGCCCCGTAGGCGCGGGTGCGGTCGCGGACCAGGGCGCGGAAGAGGTCGAGGGCTTGGGCGCTGCTGCCGGTGCGGCCGAGGGCGATGCCGACCTCGTAGCGGGCGGCCAGGGTGTCGGGGTGGTCGTGGCCGAGGACGCGTTCGCGTGCGGCGGCGACCTCGCGGAAGCCGGCCAGGGCCTCCCGCCAGCGGTCGAGGCGGCCGAGTACGTACGCCGCCTCGTAGCGGGTCAGCAGCGTGTCGGCGTGCTCGGCGCCGAGGACGGCCGCCCGGTCCGCGGCGACCGCGACGGCGGTGGTGTGGGCCTCGGCGTACCGGCCCAGGGCCCGCAGTGCGCAGGCCAGGTTGTGGCGGCAGCGCAGGGTGTCGGGGTGGAGCTGTCCCATGGTCCGCTCGCGGGCGGCGAGGACGGCGCGGTAGACGTCGTGCGCTTCCTGGTGGCGGCCGAGCCGGCCCATCTCGTACGCCGCCTCCTGGCGTGCGGCGAGGGTGTCGGGGTGGTCCGGGCCGAGAACCCGGGCGCGCCCGTCGGCCACGGCGGCGTACACGGACAGCGCCTCCTCGCTGCGACCCGCACGGCTGAGGGCGTAGGCGCGGGCGTGGCCGGCCGCGAGGGCGTCGGGGCCGGTCTCGCGCGGACCGGCGGGGCGCGGGAAGCCGTAGGCGGCGGTGAGGCGGGGGTCCTCGGCCGGCGCGGGCCGCACGATGGTTCCGCCCGGGCGGACCGCGTACGGCGTGCCGCCCGGGCGCGGGACCGGCTGTTCCCCGCTCGGGCGCACGGCCGTCCAGGAGCCGGTGAGCACGGCCCAGGCGCCGCTCGCGGGACGCGCGTCGACGCCTGCCATGCGGCCGGCGGTCATACCGCGGGCCCAGGCCGGGAGCGGGGCGGGGCCGCCGGCCGGGCCTCCGTGGCCGAGCCGGGAGCCGACGAGGCCGCGGTGCACGTCGCGGGCGTCCTGGGGACGGTCGTCGGGGCACTTGGCGAGCAGGTGCAGGACGACCTGCTCGAAGTAGCCGGGCAGCTCGGGGCGGTGCTCGCGCAGCGGCACGGGCGGGGTGTCGCGGTGGCCGATCAGGACCGACCAGGAGTCGCCGAGGTCGAAGGGCGGGGCACCGGTGGCGATCTCGTACAGGACGCAGCCGAGGGAGTACAGGTCGCTGCGGTGGTCGACCTCGCCGCCCGCGATCTGCTCCGGCGACATGTAGTGCGGGGTGCCCATGGCCATGCCGCCGCCGGTGAGCTTGGCGGTGAAGCCGATGTCGTGCGCGAGCCGGGCGATGCCGAAGTCGCAGATCTTCACGGTGCCGTCGACGAGCCGCATGATGTTGGCCGGCTTCAGGTCGCGGTGGACGACGCCCTGGTCGTGGGTGTAGCCGAGGGCGGCGGCCATCTGCTCGGCGATGTCGACGACCACGTCCACGGGCAGCGGACGGGTCTGGTTGTCCTCCATGAGCTGGCTGAGGTTGCGGCCTTCGAGCAGCTCCATCACGAGGTAGAGGGGGCCGCCGGCCGCGCTGTCGTCGCCGAAGTCGTGGACGACGGTGACGCCGCGGTGCTGGAGGGACGCGGCCACGCGCGCCTCGCGCCGGAAGCGCTCGCGCAGTACCTGCGTGAAGTGGGCGTCCTGTTCGGCGCCGAGGGGTTTCAGGCATTTGACGGCGACGTGCCGGCCCAGCGATTCGTCCCGGGCGCGCCATACCTCGCCCATGCCGCCGCGCCCGATCAGATCGAGCGACCGGTACCGGCCCTGGATCAGTCTGGACTCCGCCATGTCTTGAAATCGCCCCCGTCGTCGCGCTACGCCCTCCCCGGCCGGTCCAGTATGGCCGCTGATGTACGCAGTGTGTACGGGGAGGGGCGGCTCGCGGGGCCCATGCGGCGCATCGCTTTCAAGATGTGACCTGGCGGCAGCTGCCACCGCAGACCTGCGGGAATGCTGCGCAGCACGCGTCCGGTGAGGCGCAGGCGCCGGGTGACGCTGAGGGGGGAGGGAGCGGGCCGGCCGTACAGCTGGTGCGCCCATCCGGGGAGGGAGCCGTACGCGAGGCCGGCGAGCGGGCGCCACAGCAGGTTTCGGCCAGGCACCAGGAGGGGATGGACGGGCGGGCCGCGCAGGAAGTCGTCCACGGCGAGGGCGTCGGGCCCGGCGGCGAGCTCGGGGCGGACGGTGTCGAAGTAGGCGGCGAGCTGGGCGGTGGTGGCGGGGACTCCGGCCGGGTCGAGGCCGACGAGGCGGGCGTTGACGCGGTTCTCGTCGACGTATCGGTCGGCCTGGGCGGCGGTGAGGACGACGCCCGAGCGGCGCAGGACGTGCAGGAAGCTGTCGATCTGCGCGCAGTGGATCCACAGCAGCAGCGCGGGGTCGTCCACGGGGAAGGTACGGCCGGTGGCCGGGTCGGTGGCGGAGAGCCTGCGGTGGATGGCGCGGACCCGGCCGCCGGCGCGCTCCGCGGCCTCGGTGGTGCCGTAGGTGAGGGTGCCGACGAAGTCGGCGGTGCGCATCAGCCGGCCCCACGCGTCGCGCCGGAAGTCGGAATTCTCCATGACCCCGCGGACGGCGCGCGGGTGGAGGGCCTGGAGGTAGAGGGCGCGGACCCCGGCGATCCACATCATCGGGTCGCCGTGGCACTGCCAGGTGACGGACGCGGGGCCGTAGAGGCCCGGGTCGGGGCCTGGCGGCGTGGCAGCAGCGGGCCCGGGTCCGTGGTCCTGCCCCTGCCCCCTTCCGGGCCGGGGCTCCGGTCCGGTCGCGGTGTTCCCCATCCCGTACCTCCCGTAGCAGGCGCCCGGCGCCTCCAGCCTAGGGGGTGTCCGGTACCCCCGGGTGTCCCCCGCCCCGGAGCGGGCAGGTGCCTGGCGTGAAGGTCATACCCGGGCGGTACGGACGCAAGCGGCGGCGCCGTCGGGCGCTCGCCCGTCTGCGGCCCCGCGCCGTCCTCCTGCGGATCGGCCGGCGGCTGACGGTGTGGAGTCTGCGCCTCGCGGTATGGGGTGCGCGCAAGGCACTGCGCCGCATGCTGCGTGTCCTGCTTCCCGGTCTCGCGGCCGTGTGACGGGCCCGACGGGACGGCACGGTGCACTCGTGGGCGGCGTCCCGGTCCGATCGGCGAGCCGCCCCCCGGAGCAGGGGCCGGGCGGCATAGTGGTGGGGTGAGCACCGAACACGACGACGGCGGCGACGGCGCCCCTGCCACCCGTTCTCCGGAGCCGGGAGGCGGGGAGGGCGAAGAGGCGCACGTCATCGTGGTGGGGGCCGGACCGGCCGGTTCCGCCGCGGCGGTCCACCTGGCCCGGGCGGGCCTGGAGGTGCTGCTGCTGGAGAAGAGCGGCTTCCCCCGGGAGAAGGTGTGCGGCGACGGCCTGACACCGCGGGCCGTTCACCAGCTCGTACGCCTCGGCGTCGACGTCAACGCTGCGGGCTGGATGCGCAACAGGGGCATGCGGTGGGTGTGTGAGGGAAACCAGGTCGAGCTGGACTGGCCGCTGCTGGGCAGCCTCCCCGATTTCGGTCTGACCCGCAGCCGCCACGACTTCGACGATCTCCTCGCCGCCCATGCCCGGGCGGCCGGTGCCCGACTGCGGACCCATGTGAAGGTGACGGGCCCCCTCACCGACCGGTCCGGGCGCATCACCGGGGTGGCGGCCATTCGCGGCCCGGAGAAGCAGCCCGTCACCTACCGGGCGCCGCTGGTCGTCGCCGCCGACGGCGCGTCCGCGCGGATCGCGGTCGCCCTGGGCCTCGCGCGCGACGCGGGCCGCCCGGTCGCCGCGGCGGCCCGCCGCTACTACCGCAGCGAAGCCCGCACCCATGACCCGTACCTCGAACTCTGGGCCGATCTGCGCTGTCCGCAGACGGGGCTGGACCTCCCCGGCTACGGCTGGGTGTTCCCCCTCGGTGACGGACGCGTCAACGTCGGCCTCGGCGCCCTGCCGCAGCGGCGCAGCCGGCCTGTGGACCTTCGAGCCGCCATGGAGCACTGGCTCCCCCGCCTCCCCTCGGGCTGGGGCGTACGCGAGGACAACGCGGCGTCGCCGCTGCGCAGCTCGCCCCTGCCGATGGGGATGAACCGGCGGCCGCAGTACCGCCGCGGTCTGCTGCTGGTCGGCGACAGCGCGGGCATGGTCAGCCCGTGGAGCGGCGAGGGCATCGGCCAGGCCATGGAGGCCGCGGAGGTGGCGGCGGAGACCTGCGCACTGGCCTTGGCCCGGCCGGCCGGGCCGAGGCGCGAGCACGCACTGCACCAGTACCCCGCGGAGATCCACCGCCGATGGGGACGCTATTACCGGCTGGGCAACCTCGCCAGTGACCTCGTCTTCTCCCGCTACGGCTTCCGGGCGCTCCTGCACCCTCGCGTCATGGCCTCGCCGGTACTCGTACGGACCCTGGCCCGGCTGCTCACCGACGTGAGCGCCGATCCGGGTCGGGACACCATCGACGCCGTCCTGCACACGCTCCTGCGTCTCGTTCCGGCGCCTCGGCCCTGACGGGTGCCGGACCGTCCGGATCGGGCGGATCGGGCGGATCGGGCGGATCGGGCGGGGCCGGTAGAGGTGTGCGCGCTGCCGGAACGGGCACCCGCTGAGTGGCGGGATGCGACCCCGTCTTCGAAGGCAGGTTCTGGAGGTGTCGAGGATGGCCGCAGGGAAGAAGGCCAAGAACATCGGCAAGTCCGTCAAGGGAAAGACGAAGGAGGTCACCGGCAAGGCCGTCGGCAACGAGAGCCTGGAGATGAAGGGGCGTGCCGAGCAGGCGGCGGGTGATGCGAAGCAGGCCGCGCAGAAGGCGAAGGACGCCCTCAAGCACTGACGAACGCGCGGCAGGCACAGGACGAGAGGCCGACGGCCGAGCCGCCGGCCTCTCACCGGTCCGGATGCGCCGCTCTCAGCGCCGCCGGGACCGCCGGGGCGGTGCTTCCTCCTCCGGTTCCTCCTCCTCGCCCTCGTCGTCTGCGTCGTCCTCGTAGTCGGCTTCGTCGTCGTACTCCTCGCCGCCGTCGTCGGGCTCGTCACCCGCCCCTTCCTCGTCCTCCTCGTCCTCGTACTCCTCGTCGTCGGCGTAGCCGTCCTCGTCCCGGTCGGCTTCCCCCTCGCCCTCGTCGTCCTCGGAGTCCTCGTCGGCGCCCTCCTGGCCCTCCCCGCCCTCTTCCGGCTCCTCCTCGGACGCCGCCTCCTCCTCTTCCATGGCCTCTTCGTGCGTGACGACGACCTCGCCGTCCTGGATCTCTCCGCGCCAGCCCTCCGGCTCCTCGTTGGAGAGGGTGACGAAGCGGTTGAAGTTCTTCAGGTCGAGCCGCATGCGCCGGCCCTGGGCCCGCCAGATGTTCCCGGTCTTCTCGAAGAAGCCGGCGGGGTAGTACTCGACGACGAGGACGATCCGGGTGAGCGACGGGGCCAGCTCGTGGAAGCTCACGCAGCCGCGCGTGGTTCCCTTGGCGCCCTCCGAGGACCAGACGATCCTGTCGTCCGGCACCTGTTCCTGGATCGTGGCCTTCCAACTGCGGGTGGACGGTCCGACCTTGACCTTCCAGTCCGTGGTCGTGTCGTCGTTCTGCGAGACGCTGCGCACACCTTTGGCGAAGCTGCTGAAGTTCTCGTACTGGGTCCAGTGGTCGTAGACGGTGCGCAGCGGCAGTCCCACGTCCATGGTCTCCATGATGTGCATGGCCTTGGTGCCGCCCTTGCGCCCCTTGCCCTTGCTCTTGCCTCCGAACAGGCTGCCGGCCGTTTCACCGACCTTGTCCTTCAGCCCGCTCACCGTCTGCCCGAGCACGGCTTTCACCGGTGAGTCGCCCTGGAGGATCTTGCCGCCGATGCCGGCGAGGGAGCCTCCGTTCTCCGCGACGTCGGAGAGGCGGTCGGTGAGGTCTCCGACCTTGTCCACGGCCTTGTCCGCCAGGTCCTCGGCCTGGGCGGAGACGTAGGCACCGAGTTCTCCGAGCAGCTTGTCGAAACCGGACTGTCCGTCCTTGGAGCCCTGCTGTGTGGTGGCCATGGTTCACCTCCGCGCCGTCGGCTTGCGGCCGGACGTCTTCTTCGCCGCGGTGGTCTTGGCGGCACTCTTGGACGCGGCCTGGCGGCCGGGGGTCTTCTTCGCCGTGGTCTTCCTCGCGGGGGCCTTCTTCGCGGCGGGCCTGCTCGCCGGCTTCTTCGCCGCCGCCTTCTTTGCCGGTGCCCTGGGTGCCGAGCGTCCGCCCGCGGACTTCTTGGCCGTTGCCTTCTTGGCCGGGGCGGACTTCTTCGCGGAAGCCGCCTTCTTGGCCGGAGCCGGCTTCCCGGCGGGCGCGGCCTTCTTGGCTGGAGCCGGCTTCTTGGCGGGCGCGGCCTTCTTGGCCGGAGCCGGCTTCTTCGCCGGGGCGGACTTCCGGGCGGGAGTCGACTTCTTCGCCGGAGCGGACGACTTCCCGGCTGCGCGCTTGCCGGCGGGTGCGCTGCGCCGTCCCGCCTCGGCCGTACGGCCGGACGCCGGGCGGCGGCGGGAGGGACGCCGGCGGGCCTCGGGCTCTTCCTCGCCCTCTTCGCCCTCTTCACCCTCTTCTTCAGGCTCGTCCTCGTCCTCCGGCTCACGGGCGGACGCCGCGCGGCGGCGGGCCGACCGCCGGCGGGGAGCGGGCTCCTCCTCTTCCGGCTCCTCCTCTTCCGCCTCCTCCTCAGACGCCTCGTCGTCCTGCTCGGCCTCCTCGTCCTCTTCCTCGTACTCCCCTTCCGGTTCCTGCTCCTCGTCGCCTTCGGCGTCCTGGTAGGGCTCCTCGTCGTAGCCCTCCTCGCCTTCGCCCTCGCCCTCGTCCTCGTCCTCGTAGGCGTCCTCGTACTCCTCCTCGTCGGCGTCCTCGTCGTCCCCCCTGCCGACGGCGAGCGTCCGCTGGTGCAGCGAGTCGGCGAGCTGGGACAGCTGACGGTTGGCAGCGGCCGTCAGCGCCTTGCGGCCGGCGTCCAGGGCCTCGCCCCTGATTTGCTCACTGAGCTCGGCGACCTGTGGCATCTCGCCCAGCTTCTTCAGGCCTTGCGCCGCAAGTTCCTTCGGTTCCAGGCCGAGGCGGCGGCCGGCGACGAACGTCGCCAGGCTGAGGGCCATACGACCCTTTTTCGCCCGCCCCAGCACGTAGCCGCCGACGATGGCGGCTCCCAGGGCGATCTTGGTCGTGTCGTCCATGAGCCCTTTCCCTTCACCAGGTGCGCCCGGGGCCTCCGCCTACGCACTCCACGTGCCGCCGCTGTCGCTGCCGCGGGTGCACGCCGGGGTGACGGGGCGCGCTGATCGCTCGGTTACTAAGTGGCTGCCCCGCTGGTGTCAGATATGCCTGGTATGCCACGGAAATATGGGTTTGCCGCGATCTGATGTGTTTGATCTTCATATGAGCGGGCAGCCCTAGAGGCGGCAGTTCGCGAGGAGAGTGGGTTTATGGCCCCAGCAGAGCCCGCGCGCCGTCGGCGCTCGCCGGCGGACGACGGTGAACGCGACGACGCCCGTACGACCGGGCCGGCCCGCAAGGCCCCGCCCCGGAAGACGGACGCGCGCCGCGGCACCCCCGGGGCGGCGGCCGCGATGCGCCTGGCGGCCCAGCAGCTGTCGGAGCTGCTCGGGCGCCCGCCCGAGTCGGTGTCGGCCCTGAAACCCACCGAGGGCGGCTGGGAGGCCCAGGTCGAGGTCGTGGAGCTGGAACGCATCCCCGACACGACCAGTGTCCTGGCCAGCTACAAGGTCACGATCGACGAGGAAGGGGAGCTGGTCTCCTACGAGAGGACGCGGCGGTACAGCAGGGGAATGATCGATCGGCCGACGTGAGGGGTCCGCCGGCACCGGTGAAGGGAAGCGGCCATGACCGTCATGCCGCAGGGTGGCAGCAGCATCAGCAGAGGCGGGGGCGGCGGCACGAGCCTCTACGACGTCCTGGAACTGATCCTCGACCGTGGGCTGGTCATCGACGTGTTCGTCCGGGTCTCCCTGGTCGGGATCGAGATCCTGAAGATCGACGCGCGGATCGTCGTGGCCAGCGTCGACACCTACTTGCGCTTCGCCGAGGCGTGCAACCGGCTCGACCTGGAAGCCGGACGCAAGGCGCCGGCGCAGCTGACGGACGTCGTCGGCGACATGGTCGAGAGCGGCGCGCACGGCAAGTCCAAGGGCGCGCTCGGCGGGGCGGTGGACGCGGTGACGCAGTCCCTGACCGGCAAGTCCGGAGCCTCCGAGAAGGAGGAGCCGGAGGAGGAAGCCGAGGAGGAAGAGGCCCCGCGGCGCCGTCGGCCCGCACGCCGCCCGGTGCGCCGTGAGAGGGAGTAGGGGGTCAGGCGATGGCTCTGTACGTGTATGCGATCACAGGGGCCGGGCACCCTTGCCGCCTGGAGGGCCTGACCGGCGTCGGCGCGCAGCCCGGGGCGCTGCGAAGCGTCACCGCTGACCAGCTGTGCGCGGTCGTCAGCGACGTGGACGAGGAGGTCCGGCCCAAGCGCCGGGACCTGACCGCCCACCAGGAGGTCCAGACGAGCCTGATGGCGGACGGCGCGGTCCTGCCCCTGCAGTTCGGGTACATCGCCGCCGACGAGCAGACCGTACGGGAAGCGCTGCTGCAGCGCGCGGACCTCTACCTCGATTCCCTGGAGCGGGTCGACGGCTGCGCCGAGTACAACATCAAAGCCTCCCAGGACGAGGAGGCGCTGCTGCGCGAGATCCTGGCGGAGTTCCCCGACGCACGGAAGCTCAACGACCGGATCCGGGAGGGCGACACCGACCCGCGGCTGCCCCTCCAGCTGGGAGAACTCGTCGCCACGGAGGTGCGCGGACGACAGGAGGCGCTGGCTTCCGGCCTCGTCCAGGCGCTGGTCGGGTTCGCCCGCGACCACGCCGTCCGGGCCCCGGTCGACGGCGACGTGCTCAACCTCTCGCTCCTGGTCCACGGCGACCGGAAGGACGAGTTCCTTGACGCGGCGGCGGGGCTCGCCGAGCAGGTCGACGGCGTCGAGTTCCGTATCGGTGGGCCGCTGCCGCCGTACAGCTTCGTCTAGGGCGCTCAGGAGGAGGAGACATGGGGCTGCTGACCGGACTGCTGACCTCGCCGCTGGCGCCTGTGCGGGGCGTGGTGTGGGTGGCGCAGCGCGTCGCCGACAAGGCGAACGAGGAGTACTACGACCCGGCACCCGTCTGGGCGGCCCTCGCCGATCTGGAGGGCAGGCTCCAGCGGGGCGAGATCGATGCCGACACCTTCGAGGCCATGGAGGACGAACTCCTGGACCGGCTGGACGAGATCACGAGATACCGGCAGCAGGGCCTGCCGTGACCTGGGAGGTCGGGGACCGTGACTGACCCGCTCGCCAACCGGCTGGGCCCCTTGCCGTCCCGCGCGACGCCGATGTCCTATCCCCCCGGTTCTTCTTCCGCCAGCCTGGCCGACATCCTCGAACGCGTGCTGGACAAGGGCATCGTCATCGCCGGCGACATCCGCATCAACCTTCTCGACATCGAGCTGCTGACCATCAAGCTGCGGATCCTGATCGCCTCGGTGGACAAGGCCAAGGAGATGGGCATCGACTGGTGGGAGTACGACCCGTCGCTCTCCTCCCGGCACAGCGGCAGTCCGCTGGCCGAGGAGAACCGCCGCCTGCGGGCCGAGGTGGAGGCACTGCGGCGCGAGCGGCTGGGCACCGGGGAGCCCGGTGCGCGGTACGCGGGCGAGGCGGAGGGCGAGACCGCCCGGGAAGAGGACCGGCCGGCTCGAAGCGCCGCCGAGCGGAACAGGCCCGCGCCATGACCTGGGAGGCGACCCTCACCTACGTGTACGCGGTCGCCGTGCCCACGCCTGATCTCGCCCGGGCAGCGGCTTCCCTGCGGGGGGTGGGCGGCGCCGCGCTGTCCTTTCTGCCGCCCCTCGACGAGGCCGATCCGGCGGCCCCCGCGTTCGTCACCAGCCAGGTGCCCCAGGGCGACTGGCGGGAGGAGGCGCTTCGGGCGCACTTCGAGGACCTGGGCTGGCTGGAGAGCACCGCCCGGGCCCACCACCGGGTCATCCAGGCCCTCGGGGACCGGGCGACCGTGCTGCCCCTGCGGATGGCGACGCTGTACCAGGACGAGGAGCGGGCGCTGGCGGCGCTGCGCGAGCAGCGGCCCGCTTTCGCCGAACGCCTGGCCCTCCTGGCCCACCACGCCGAGTACGGTGTGAAGGTCTACGTACGCCCCGGCGCAGGCGGCGACACGGGGCCGGACGCGCCCGGTGCGGAGCCCGCGGCCGTTGTACGCGCTCCCGCGGCCGGCAGTCCGGGGAAGGCCTACCTTCAGGCCCGCAAGCGCCAGCACCACGCCCGGGAGGACCGCTACCAGCAGGCCTCGGCGGCGGCGGAGCGCATCGCCGCGGCGGCGGCTCCGCATGCGACCCACGCGGTGCGCCACCCCGCCCAGTCGGGCCCGCTGACCCGCGGTGAGGCGGGCGGAGACGGTGAGAACGTCCTCAACGACGCGTACCTCGTACCCGAGGAGCGGGCCGAGGCCTTTCGCAGGGCCGTCGAGCGGGCGGGCGAGGGCCTGCCCGGTGTACGTGTCGAGGTCACCGGCCCCTGGGCCCCCTACTCCTTCGCCATGCCGCCCCCGCCGACCGGGGGCTCAGGTACCGGCGGCGCGGCCTCCGGTGGCGCGCCATGACGATCGGCCCGCGAGACGAGTCACTGCCGGGCCGGCAGGTCGCCCTCGTCGACCTCCTCGACCGGCTGCTGGCCGGCGGCGTCGTGATCACCGGGGACGTCGTCCTGTCCATCGCGGACATCGACCTGGTACGGATCTCCCTGCGCGCCCTCGTCACCTCGGTGGCCGGCGGCCCCGATGCGCCCTCGGTCGGCGGCGGTGAGCGGCCGTGAGCGGCGACGTACCGGCCGAGGGCCCCGGCCGGCGCCCGCCGGCTCCGGACCTCCGCGCCGTCGGCGACACCATGGCGGACGCCTTCCGGCTGCTCCAGGCACCGCCCACCGCACCCGGGGACGGCCCGCCCCGGCCAGCGCGCCGGCTGCACACCGACCCCGACACCGTCGGCGAGGACCTGCTCAAGCTCGTCCTCACCCTCGTGGAGCTCCTGCGCCAGCTCATCGAGCGCCAGGCCCTGCGCCGCGTCGACGCGGGCGATCTGACCGACGCGCAGGAGGAGGAGCTGGGGGCGACGCTCCTCGCGCTCCACGACCGGATGGCCGAGCTGTGCGCGGAGCACGGCTACACGCTGGAGGACCTCAATCTCGACCTCGGCCCGCTGGGGCCGCTCCTTCCGCCGTGACCGACGAGAACGGCGCCGCCCTCGCGGGGAGGGCGGCGCCGTTCCGTTCCGCGGTTGTCCGGCCTTCGCCCCCCTATCGCGAGGCGCGACTGAACAAGCGGAAGAGGAGCAGGAGGATGAGAGAGCCGACGATGGCGGCGATCCAGGTCGAGAGCTCGAAGAAGCCGTCGACGGAGTCGACGCCGAAGATCACCTTGCCCAGCCATCCCCCGAGCAGACCACCGGCGATGCCGATCAGTATGGTGACGATGATGCCACCCGGGTCCTTACCGGGCATCAGCATCTTCGCGATGATGCCCGCGAGCAGACCGAGCAGGATCCAAGCAAGTATGCCCATGCTTCCTTCTCGCTTTCAAAATACCCGTGGAAATTCCGGTCAGCGCAGCGTGTCCTTTCCCTTTTCCTTGGCACTCCGCGCCTTGCCCCTGGCCTCAAGGGCCGCACCCTTGGCGGCGAGGGTTTCCTTGCCCATGGCATGGGCCGCCTTGCGCACGGCCTTGCCGGCGACCTGTTCCATTTCGGCCTTCGCCTTCTCACCGACGCCCATGTCGTTCCTTTCGCAGTCCAGCCGTTACGCGTCTGTCCGGATATTTGACTCCGAAACAAAATTCACCTGCGGTGCGGGAATGACGCGCGCTGCCGCAGCGGGCCGTCAGCGGCGGGACACCCGGGTCACGGCCCGGTCGGTGTTGTCGCCCCGCCGCGGGTCGGGCGTGCGGGCGCGTACGGTGGCGCTCGCCACGACGACGGGCCGCTGGGCGGCGCGGACCGTGACGTGGAAGACCCGCAGCTGTCCGGCCCCCAGGGCGTCGATCCGCCGGCTCACCCGGTGGGAGCCGGGGTCGGCGGCGGGGGCCGCGCCCGTGACCTGCGCGCCGCGCGGCAGGTTCAGGGTGACCACCGCGTCCGCCGCGCCGAAGGGCCCCTTGTCGGTCACTGTGACGGTGTAGGTGTACTCCTCGCCTTCGCGTACGGTGGCCGGCGCGCTCAGGCGCACCGCCAGGTCGGCCTTGGGCCGGCCGGCGCCGACCTCGATGCGTCCGATGCGGTCGCCGGCGATCTCGGTGAACCACATACCGCCGTCGGGTCCCGCGGTGATACGGGTCGGGAAGCTGTCCGCCACGGGCAGCGGATAGCGCGCGAACTCGCCCTCGGGGGTGATGCGGCCGATGGCGTTTCCGATCTGCTCGGTGAACCACAGGTTGCCGTCGGGGCCGGTGGCGATTCCGTCGGGGCCGCTGTCCGCGGCCGGCAGGTCGTATTCGGTGACGACTCCCGCGGTGGTGATCCTCCCGATCCGGTTGCCGAAGAGCTCCGTGAACCACAGCGCGCCGTCGGGCCCGGTCACGATGCTCTCCGGGCCGCTGTCCGGGTGGGGCAGGGCGTACTCGGTGACGACTCCCGCGGTGGTGATCCTCCCGATGCGGTCGCCGGGGTCCTCGGTGAACCACAGGTTGCCGTCGGGACCGGTCGTGATGGCGAAGGGCTGGCGCCCGCCGGGGTCCGGCAGGTCGTACTCGGTGACGGCGCCGGCCGTGGTGATCCGCCCGATCCGGCCGGTGACGTCGGTGAACCACAGGTTGCCGTCGGGTCCCGCGGTGATCCCGAGCGCGTCGGCGGTGTCGCCGGGCAGCGGGAACTCGGTCAGTTGCCCGGCAGGGGTGATCCGGCCGATCTTCCTCGTGCCGTTCTCGCTGAACCAGAGGTTGCCGTCCGGTCCCGCGGTGATGCCGCCGGGGGCGCTGCCGGGTGCGGGAAGGGGGTACTCGGTGATCCGCCCGGTCTCGGCACCCGCAGGGACGGGTACGGGGGCCGGGGCGGCGGCCGAGGGCGGTCCGGCCAGCCCGAGGAGCAGCGCGGCGGCCAGGGGGAGGGTCCAGCGGGCGCGGCGGCGTCGGGCCGTGGCGGGCGGGGGCCCGCCCGGGGTTCGGGGGGTCATCGGCGGCGGACCTTTCGGTCGGGGTTCGAGGGCGGGCCCCGTCATCGGGCTCGACCTCTCCGACGGGACCGGCGCTGTCGGGCGGCGCGTGGGGTCGCGACAGCGGCGCGCTCCGGCATGCCGGGGTCGTGCGCGTACTGCAGCGTAGGACGCCGGGTGACGACGCGTCAGTCCGCGGTGGGCCAAGGGGCTGACGCCCAGGGGAGTGCTCGTGCCGCACACCGGGCGGGCCCTGGCCCGGGCCGGTGCGCACCGGGCCGGCCCGGCCGGCGCCCTCAGACCCGGTCGGGGCGCAGTTCGATGTGGTCCTGTGCCAGGTCGACCGCCACCCGGTGCTCCATGCCCAGGGCCTCCAGGAACTTCACGGGGAGCTGGACGCGTCCCGAGCGGTCCAGGACGACGTACTCGCGTTCGCTGATCGATTCCTCGCCGTGCTCGTCGGTGACCAGGCGGCGCAGCACCTCGCTGCTGGTGCGGCCGTCGCGGATCGCCACCGTGCGGCGGACCTCGCCCGCCACCATGGGGTCGTGTGTCACGATGACCACGGTCACGCCGAGTTCCTTGTTGACCGTACGGAAGGCCTCGAACACGGCCGCGGCCGTTTCGGAGTCGAGTTCACCGGTGGGTTCGTCGGCCAGCAGGACCCGGGGGTCGTTGGCCATCGCCACCGCGATCGCGACGCGCTGCTGCTGACCGCCGGACAGTTCCGCGGGGCGCCGGTGCGCCAGGTCGCCGATTCCGAGGGCGTCCAGGATCTCCGCGACCCGGGCCGAGCGGCGCGTGGCCGCGCCGCGCCGTGGGCCTCCGCCCTTCAACTGCATCGGCAGGGCCACGTTCTGGGCGGCCGTCAGGAACGGCAGCAGGTTGCGGGCGGTCTGCTGGAAGACGAACCCGACCGCTTCGCGCCGGTAGCGCAGCCGGTCCCGCGCCGTCAGTTCCAGCAGGTCGTACCCCGCGACCGCGGCGCTGCCCGCCGTGGGGACGTCCAGTCCCGCGAGGATGTTCAGGAGGGTGGACTTGCCGCTGCCCGAGGCGCCCACGAGGGCCACCAGGTCGCCTTGCTCGACCGTCAGCTCCAGACCCTGGAGGGCCTGGACCTCTATGCCGTCGGTGCTGAAGATGCGGACCAGGCGGTCGCAGGCGATGGCGGCGTCCGTCGCCCGGGTGCGGGGTTCCGCGGCGGCCGTCGCCCGGCG
Organism: Streptomyces sp. TN58; assembly: GCF_001941845.1. NCBI lineage: Bacteria > Bacillati > Actinomycetota > Actinomycetes > Kitasatosporales > Streptomycetaceae > Streptomyces > Streptomyces sp. TN58. The sequence goes on from NZ_CP018870.1 coordinate 716,855, forward strand.
GCGCAGCTCCTCGTACGTCGGCTGGTCGCTGTTCAACGCTGGTCTCCCGCTCTCAACTCGGTGGTGATCTGCCGTCGCCCGGATGTCGCCGCCTCGACGAGCACGGCCGCGGCGACCAGGGCGGCCAGGCCCAGGGCCTGGGTCAGTACGGGACCGGCCGTGACCCGTACGCCGGTCGGCACGGTCGCGCCGACCAGGGTGGACAGGTCCATCGCCGGTCCCAGCAGCGCCACCGCGGCGGCCGCCACCAGGGCCCCGCCCAGCGCCGCCGCCAGGGTCTGCGGCAGCGTCTCGGCGAGGATCAGCGCGACGCCCTGCCGGCGGCGGAGCCCCATCGTGCGCAGCCGGGCCAGCAGCGCCGCGCGTTCGGGGACGCTCCGCATCAGCGTCAGCAGCACGGCCAGCAGTGCGAAGCCGGCCGCTGCGGCCACCGAGGCCCAGAAGAGGCGCTGCGCGGACTTCTGCAGTGGATCCGAGCCCAGTTCGGCGACCGCGTCGGCGCTGGTGCGTACGGGATACACCTCGTCGGCCGGCTGCGCCCCCGCGGCCGGGGCCGCGGCCCCGGCGGGGACCGCGGGCGAGGGGGACGCGGAGGCCGGAGCGCTAGGCGTCGCGGAGGCCGACGGGGAGGCGGACTCGGCCGGGAGTGCGCCGCGGACCAGTGCGCGCAGCCGGTCCTCGTCGACGGGGCCGAGGCCGAACCACCGGTTCGGGCGGTCGGCGCCCGCGATCAGGGCCGCCGCGCGGCCTGTGGGCAGGACGACGGTCGCGGCGTCCGCGGCCGGGGCCGCCGGAGTGCAGTCGACCACGGCGGCGCCGCGGACCTGCAGCTCGCCGCCGCTGGCGGGCTGCAGCGTGAGGGGTCCGGAGCCGCCGAGCCGTGCCAGGCCGGAGCTGAACAGTGCGGGGACCGGGGTGTCCGCGGGCTCCCCGCCGGCCGTGGCGAGCAGGGCCGGGTCGAAGGCGCCGCAGCCGAGGGCACGGGACAGTTCCGCGTAGGCGCGCGGCTCGACGACGATCAGGTTGACGTGGCCGGCGCGCTGGGCGGTGCCGCGGACGGAGGAGTCGTGGTCGAGCCACAGCGGCACGGAGGTCCGTACGCCCGGGAGTTCTCCCGCTGCCTTCGCGAGGCCGTCCGGGAGCTCGGCCTTGCCGAGGGCGGAGATCGCCGCGTCGCCCCCGACGGCCAGCCGGGCGACGCCGAGCCGGTTGGATTCGACGGACTGCAGGACGGCGGCGCCGAACCCCCCGGTGGTGATGGCGAGGAGCAGGGCGACCATCGGCAGGACGGAGGGCCCGGAGCGGCCGGCGCCCCCGCCCCCGCTGCCGCGCGCGGCCCGGGCCAGTCCGAGGAAGCCGACCAGGCCGGACCGGCGGCCCGCCGCCCGGGCGAACCATCCCGTCACCACCGGCTGGACCCGCGCCAGCAGCAGCGCGCCGCACAGCGCGAGGAGCAGCGGGGAGGCGACGAGCAGCGGGTCCGGGTCGCCGCCGGCCGGGGCGACCCCGCGGCGGCGGACCTCCAGCACGGCGGCCGCGGTGGCGGCGAGGGCGAGCAGCTCGGCCACGGGCCGCCGCCAGCGCCCGGCGGGGCGGGGCGGGGTCAGCAGCACGGCCGCCCGTACGGGGAAGGCCAGCAGCGCGAGCAGGGCGACGGTCGCGGCCGAGATCAGCGCGGGGGCGAGCCGGGGGGTGGGCAGTAGCAGCAGGGCGAGCGCGGTGGCGGCCGCGGCGGCCGGGAGGACCGTGACGGCGCCCTCGCGCAGGAGCCGGCCGACGATGGCCGAGCGGGAGCCGCCGCGGGCCAGCAGCAGGCGCAGTTCGGCGTCCCGCCGGTCAGCGGCGAGTGCGCCGGCGAGGCAGAGGACGACGAAGGCGACCCCTGCGACCCCGGCGGGTCCGATCAGCGCGAGGGGCGCCGCCGCCTGTCGGCGGTCGTGGGCCTGCCCGAGCAGTTCGGGCAGCCACGAGGTGGTCTGTATCCGCTCGCGCCGGGTGTCGAAGGCGATGGCGGCCGCGGTGGGGCCGGCCACGTACGAGGCGATCTCCTCCCTCGTGGCGTCCAGCCGGTCGGCGCGCAGCCTGTCGACGTCCACCGGGATGCGCCAGAAGTCCTCGGCGTTGTGGCCCCACAGGTCCATCCGGTCGAGGTCGCCGGCCCCGATGAAGGCGTCGGCCTCCCACAGGTAGCTCTCGCCGACGAAGGTCTTGCAGGCGCGCGGGAGGCAGTCCAGGTTCACCCAGAAGTCGTCGGCCTCGTCGGAAACCGTGTAGAGGCCGACGACCTCCACGGAGGGGGTGCCTTCGGTCAGGGGCTCGCTTGCGAGGACGGAGCCCACGCCGGCGCCGATGGTGTCGGCGGCGTTGCGTGACAGGGCGACCTGGAGGGGTGGGTCGTAGGAGGCGGCTCCGGCGGACCGGGGGGTGTCCCCCGGCCAGCGGCCCTCCACCAGTTTCACGTGGTCCTGTGCCTGCTCGATGTACAGCAGGGACATCTTGGGCGGGAGGCCGTGCGGTCGGGCCAGTTCGGGATTGGCCAGCGGCTGGCGTTTGGTGGTGCGCGTGCCGTGGACGACCTTGTCGGCGTCGGCGTGGAAGGTGTTCCCGGTATGAGCGAGGAGGCTCTTCAGCGTCCGGTCCAGGGCTTCGGCGCTCTGTCCGGTCGCCGGTGCCGGCGCGGCCACCTGGAGGGCGGCCCGGGTCGGCCCGCTGTTGTGCAGGAAGGACCGCAGGGCCTGGTCGGCGCCCCGGTCCTGGGCCCGGGGCAGGGCGGCGGCGAGCAGCACGGCGACGAAGGCCAGCGCTGCGGCGAGCAGGGTGCCGAGCGGGGCCGCGCGCAGCCGGGTCCGGACCCACGGCGCGGGCCGCGGCCCGGGCTTCGGGGCGGCGGACGGGCGCGGGGCGGACGGGCGCGGGGCGGACGGGCGCGGGGCGGACGGCGGCGGGGTGGACGGCGGCTGGGTGGTCACATCTCCTCCACGGGGCGCAGCCGGGCGGCGATGTCGCGGCCCCGGGGGCCGCTGAAGACGGCCGACAGCAGGGGAACGGCGGCGATGGCGGAGGCCGTCAGCAGGATCTGCCAGGACGACATGTCCACCTGTACGGGCGGGAACGGCCGGCCGGCCGAGGGGGTGAGCACGACCAGGGGCGCCATCAGGTGGACGAGGGCGACGCCGAGCCCCGCTCCGACGGCGGTGCCCACGGCGATCAGGACCCCGCCCTCGGCCGCTGCCGCCAGGGCCAGCGTCCGGCGCGGTGTGCCGAGCGCGAGCAGGACGGAGAACTCCCGTCCGCGCACCCTTCGTTCGGCGGCTGTGGCGGTCGCGAAGCCGATGGCGGCCAGGACCGCGCAGGCGACGGCGAGGGCGGCCAGCGCGCTCTGCGGGCCGGCGCTCAGCGGGTCGTCGAGCAGGCGGTCGGTGATCTCCTCACGGAGTTGGACGCGCTCGGTCCTGACGCCCGCCCGCAGTTCGGCGGCCGCGCGGGCCGGGACCGGGTCGGCGGCCGAGGCGGCGGGCAGCCACCACTCGGCGGGTACGGGAGGCTGCCGCCCGGCGGATTCCACCAGGAAGCGGCCGAGGACGCGCAGGTCGGCGGCGATCGCCGTGCGTCCGGCGACGGGGAGGGAGTCCACGGCGGCGGTGATCCGCATGGAGACGGTCGTTCCGTCGATCGGGACCGGGACGGTGTCCCCGACGGAGGCGCCCACACCGCTCAGGTAGCGGGTGGTGGCGACCGCCGGGACCGCGGCCGGGGCCGGCCCGTCGGGTGCGGGGAACAGCACGGTGGTGGCACCGGCGTCGGTACCGAACCCGCCCCAGTAGCGCAGCCGGGTCAGGTCCGAGGAGCCGGCCGGGGCCGCGGACGCCTCGGGGGCCCGCTGGATCCGCTTCTCCTGTGAGGGCGAGGCCCGCCAGCCGGCTGGGCCGCCGGCGCCGGCTCCCGGTACGGGGACGGCTGCGGCGGCGCCGTCCACGGTGTCGGAGACGCCGATCCGGCGCAGGGCCAGCTCGCTGCCGTCGCCCGGCGGGCCGCCGTCCCCTGCGTAGGAGAGGCGGATGCCGGCCAGGGTCAGCGGCGTCGCAGGCGAACCGACCGGGGCGCCGGTCAGGGTGTCCAGGGGGAAGGTGAGGGTGGCGTCGCCTTGGGCGGGCAGGGTCGCGGACTGCGTGCCGTGGACGGCGCCGAAGCGGTCGCGCAGCAGGACGCTGACGGCTGCCCAGCTCGTACCGGCGGTCCGTACGGTCACGTCCAGGTCGATCCGGCGGGGGGAGCCGGGCAGGGCGACTCCGGGGGCCCGGGCCCCGGCGTCGGCGAGCGGGGCGAACAGTTCGCCCATGTCCCGGCCGCCGCGCAGGTCGGCGCGGAGCGGTACCTGGCCGCCCGCTTTCACGGCGTCCAGTGCGAGGACGTCGGCGACGACCCCGCCGGGCAGTTGCTGCTCCCGGCGCGCCACGGGGTTGAGGCGGTCGCCGCCCGGCAGTGCCCCGTAGCGGCCGCCCTGGCCCATCGCGGTCATGCTGCTCGCGGAGATCCGCAGGCCGCCGGCGGTCGCGAAGTCCGCCTGGTCGCGCTGGGACGCGGACCACGCGGCGTCCTGGCCGAGGGCCAGGATGCCGCTGGAGACGGCCAGTACGAGGAGCAGTACGGGCCCCGTGGCGCGTTCGGGGCGCCGGGCGAGCTGCCAGCCGAACAGGGCGGGGGCCAGGCTCCGGCCGCGTGCGGCGAGCCGTCCCCCGGCGCGCGCCGCGAAGGGCAGCAGGCGCAGGACGAGCAGGGTGCCTCCGCACAGGGCGAGGGCGGGGGCGGCGACGAGGACGGGGTCCACACCGAGCCCGCCGGAGCCGGTGGCGGGCGGCGGTGAGTCCGCGGCCGCGTACTGCGACAGCTGCTGGTAGCCGAGGACGGCGAGGGCCACGACGGCCAGGTCCAGGCCGGAGCGGGCGGCGCCGGCCACCACCGCCTGCCGGCTGCCCGCGCGGCGCAGGACGGCGGCCGAGGCGCCGCGCAGGACGGAGGGCAGCGTCGTCAGCAGGACGCAGGCCAGGGCGCAGCCGGCCGCCACGGGCCAGACCAGCCAGGTGTCCGGGATCTCCAGGTGGACCCGTTCGAGCGGTCCGAACCGGCTGAACAGGCTCAGTAGGGGTGGTGTCAGCAGCGGTGCCAGGACGGCGGCGGGCAGGGCCAGCAGCAGGGACTCGGCCGCGCTCAGGGCGCCGAGCCGCCTTCGCGAGGCGCCGCGCGCGGTGAGCAGGACGCGCTCCGGCTCCTGGCGGGTCGTCACGATGTGGGAGACGAGGAGCAGTGCGGCCGTGGCGAGGACGGCGAGCTGGAGGGCGCCCATCATCAGGGTCGAGCGGGCGACGCGCATGCCGGAGTCCAGCTCGGCGAGGACCTTCGGCAGGTCGGTGGCGGCCCTCAGCGAGGTGGTGCGTTCGAGGTCGGCCGCGGCGGGGGCGGCGGCGCCGCGGACGGCTTCGGCCTCGGGGGTGCGGATGCCGCGCAGGTCCGGGGTGAGGAGGGTGAGGCGGTAGTTCTGCAGGAGCGTGCCGGTCGTGAAGGCGGTGTCGTCCACGAGCAGCGGGCCGTAGGTGGCCAGGGTGCTGGACTGGACTTCGCGCCCGCCGAGGGGGTCGAGCCGCCAGTAGCCGGCGTCCGGGTCGGCGGCCCGGTACACGCCGGTGACCAGCACGGTCAGCGGGGGTCCGCCGAAGCGGTCGTCGAGCCGGACCTCTGCGGGCAGTGCGGACTCGGCGAGGCCGAGCCGGGAGAGCACGGCGCGCGGCACGGCGACCTGGGTCGGCGCCGGGGCGCCGGCAGCGGTACCGGGGGCGGGTGCGGCGGCCGGGGCGGGTGCGGCGGCCGGGGTGGTCGCGGTGGCGGCGACCGGTCCGGGCCACTGGCCGGCGGTCAGCCGTACGTGTTCCCGGCCGAGGGCGGCCAGCAGGGTCAGGTCGGCGTCCTGACCCGAGGCGGCTGCGCCGGGGAGCCCGTACGAGCGGCTGCGGGCCACGCTCTCGGCGGTCACGGGAAGCCGCCCGAAGACCTGGTCCGCGTAGGCCCGGACGGCGGCGTCGTCCTTGGCGCGGTCGGTGGCGGGACGGCCGCTGGTGACGACGACGGTGGTCCGGGGCTGTTCCGGGCCGGTCAGGGCGCGCCGCAGCCCCTCCTCGCCGACGCCACGGGTGAACGCCGTCAGGGCGGTCAGAGCGGTCGCGGTGATGAGTACGGTGAGCAGCACGGCCACGGCGAGCGGCCAACGCCCGCGCAACCGGCGCACGACGAAGCCGAGCACGTGGTGAGTTCCTCCCCCATCCGGACCCCAAATACCGGATAGCGGACGATGTTGTCAGATTCGATCCGAGTACGGAAGGGGCTTGCGTGATTGGTGCGACAGATGCGCAAATGCGATCAGAAAGCTGCAGCGGCAGCGTCCGGCTGCCGCGACACACGGAGCCGGACGCTCCACTCGGACGACCCAACGGGGGGGCACAGGCGATGACGGACCACCAGGACGAAACGGCCACCGCGACGACCACGACGACCACGACGGCCACGGCGGCGCGGCGGGCCGACGGCACACCGATCGTGGTCGTGGACGACGTACGCCACAGCTTCGGCAGCGGGGCGCAGGCGGTCCACGCCCTGCGCGGCGTCTCGTTCGAGGTCCGCCGGGGCGAACTGACCGCCCTCAGGGGCCGGTCCGGCTCCGGCAAGACCACCCTGCTGAACCTCGTCGGCGGCCTCGACACCCCGACCGGCGGCCGGATCGTCGTCGACGGCACCGACCTGGCCACACTGGGCGAGTCCGACCTGCTCGCCCTGCGCCGCGACCGCATCGGCTTCGTCTTCCAGTCGTTCGGCCTGATACCCGTCCTCACCGCCGCCGAGAACGTCGGCGTACCGATGCGGCTGCGCCGCGTCCCCGCCCGGGAGCGCGAGGAGCGCGCCCGGACCCTCCTCGCCATGGTCGGCCTCGCCGACCACGCCGAGCAGCGCCCCGGCGAGCTGTCCGGCGGCCAGCAGCAGCGCGTGGCGGTGGCCCGCGCCCTGGCCAACGACCCCGACCTGATCATCGCCGACGAGCCGACGGGCCAGCTCGACTCGGAGACCGGCCGGTCGATCATGGAGCTGCTGCGGGCGGTGGTGCGCAGCGAGTCGGTCACCATCCTCGTCGCCACCCACGACCCCAATCTGATCGAACTCGCCGACCGGGTCGTGGAACTGCGCGACGGCCGCATCGTCGAGCCCGCCGCGACCGCTGCCGAGGCGTAACCGGCGGACCTGTACGCCGGACCGGAGCGGCGGCCCGGAGCGGCGGCCCGGCGGCCCATCCGCGCACCCGGCCTCAGGCCCCCGCCGGTGAATCCTTTTCCCAGTACGACTGTTCCCCCCGCACGAGTGGTCCGCCCTGCGGCTCGCGGCCCGGCGGTCGGGCGGCACCTCTATAAACGGGGGTGCCCCCTCCCCCACATCTCGACTGATGGGTCGCCACATCATGCTGAAGGCCGCTCTGCGGGTCCTTGCCGCCACCTTCCTCCTCTCCGTCGTCGTCACCCCGACCGCCACGGCCGCGCCGGCGGCTGCCGACGACGACACCACCGCGCCCTGCGGCCCGGTCGTCGAGTACCGGGCCGCTGACTGGTGGCGCACCACCACCGTCGAGCACATCGCCCCCGCGGTGGCCGCGACCGCCTCCGACGAGCGCTGGCAGTGGCGCGAGGACGTCAACACCCTGTGGCGCGGCGACACGAGGGAGAACGTCGAGGAGATCTTCCGGACCGGCTTCACCCCGCGCGGTGACCAGCTCATCCCCCTCGCCGAGTACATCGTCAAGGGCGGCGGGCAGCTCAGCGCCCACCTCAGCACCAGTTGCGACCAGTCGGTGGCCAAGAGGTTCGCGACCTACGGCGCGGAGCAGACCGGCTGGGTGTACGAGATCTACGCGCCCGGCGGCATCGACGTCAACGCGACGGCCCGCGTGAACAACTACCAGTCGCCGTACCTGTGGAACAAGGAGATCGACTTCCCCGGCGGCGTGCGGGGCAACTTCATCAAGGGCGCGTGCAAGTACCGGCTGACGGGCACCGACCCGGTCACCAACGACAAGACCTGGGAGCAGCTCGGCTGCAAGGACAACGGCGGCTTCGCCCCCTACCGGACCGCGCCCGCCGCCGCGCTCGCGCCTCTCGCGCACTGAACCACGGCGGCGGCGGGGAAGCGCCCTGAGACCGGTCGAAGCCCACACCGACGACGATCACGCGGGGGTGAGCAGGCAGAACTCGTTGCCCTCCGGGTCGGCCAGGATGGTCCAGTGGATCTCGGACTGGTCGATACCGGGGTCGGTGGCGCCCAGGGCGCGCAGTCGGGCAGCCTCCGCGGCGAGGTCGGCCCCGGGGTAGGGGCGGACGTCGAGGTGGACCCGGTTCCACACGGTCTTGGTGTCGGGTGTGCGGACGAACTCCAGGTACGGGCCGACGCCCTGGGCGGAGCGCAGGGACGCCTGGTCGCCGGTGACCCCGTGCACCGTCCAGTCCGTCGCCCGGCCCCAGAACCGGGCCATCTCGCGCGGGTCCGCACAGTCCACCACGACCGCGGCGACCGGCCCGGTGTCCCGGTAGACCGGGCGGGGCTCCAGGACGCAGAACTCGTTGCCCTCGGGGTCGGCCATGACCGTCCAGGGGACGTCGCCCTGCCCCACGTCGGCGAGCGTCGCGCCGAGGTCCTTCAACCGCGCCACCAGCTCCGCCTGATGGGCGGTGGAGGTGGTGGCCAGGTCCAGGTGCACCCGGTTCTTCACCGTCTTGGGCTCCGGGCGGGCGATGATGTCGATGCAGACGGCCACGGGGTCCGGGTAGGAGAAGCCCACGGGTTCGAGGTTGGTCACGCCCGGCCCCTCGCTGTCGACACCCCAGCCGAGCGCCTCCGCCCAGAACCGGCCGAGCGCGGAGTCGTCGTGGGCCTTCATGTTGATCTGCACGAGTCGTGTCGCCATGGCCCGATCCTAGGCCGTGTCTGACAAATCCCGCCTGGCGCTCGACGCCCGGCACGCACACTCGCTGCGTTGTCGGAGTCATCCACGTACGCCAGTACAAGGATGATCCTCCGCCTTGCGATCGCACGCACCGGACGCCGCGCGCCCCGCCCTGCGGGCGGACGGCGCAATTTGTCAGACACCGCCCTATGCCCTGGCCACAGGGGTTCGCCAGGTCACGGAACCGCCCTCTCAGCGGCGGACGCGGGGCATGCCCAGGCCGATCCACGAGATGATCTCGCGCTGGATCTCGTTGTTGCCGCCGCCGAAGGTGAAGATGACCGCGCTGCGGTAGCCGCGTTCGAGCTCGCCGTGCAGGACCGCGCCGGCGGAGCCGTCCTTGAGCGGGCCGGCCGCGCCGACGACCTCCATCAGCCAGGCGTACGCGTCGCGGCGGGCCTCGGAGCCGTACACCTTGACCGCGGAGGCGTCCTGCGGGGTCAGGGTGCCGGCCTGTACCGCTTTCACCATCTGCCAGTTGAGGAGCTTCATCGCGTCGAGGCGGGCGTGGGTGCGGGCGAGCCTGCCCCGGACCCAGGACAGGTCGACGACCCGGCGGCCGTCGGCGAGCTTGGTGGACGCGGCCCAGCGCTGGACGTCGTGGAGGGCCCGGATCGCCATCGTGCCGTGCGCGGCCAGGGTGACGCGCTCGTGGTTGAGCTGGTTGGTGATCAGACGCCAGCCCTGGTTCTCCCGGCCGACGCGGCGGGCGGCGGGAACCCGGATGTCCTCGTAGTAGCTGGCGGTGGTGTCGTGGGAGGCGAGGGTGTTGATGAGGGTGCAGGAGTAGCCGGGGTCGGAGGTCGGGACGAGGAGCATGGTGATGCCCTTGTGCGCTGGGGCGTCCGGGTCGGTGCGCACGGCGAGCCAGACCCAGTCGGCGGTGTCGCCGTTGGTGGTCCAGATCTTCTGCCCGTTGACCACGTAGGTGCCGGTCTCCTCGTCGCCCTCGCGGACCGCCCGGCACTTGAGTGCGGCGAGGTCGGTGCCCGCGTCGGGCTCGCTGTAGCCGATGGCGAAGTCGATCTCCCCGGAGAGGATTCCGGGCAGGAAGTACGCCTTCTGCTCGTCGGTGCCGAACTGCATGATGGTCGGCCCTACCGTGTTGAGCGCCATCAGGGGAAGCGGGACGACCGCCTGCGCGGCCTCGTCGAAGAAGATGAACTGGTCCATCGGGGTCATCCCGCGGCCCCCGTACTCCTTCGGCCAGCCGACGCCGAGCCAGCCGTCCGCGCCGAGCCTGCGGAGGGTCTCGCGGTAGAACCGCTTCTGGGCCGCCGGGTCCTCGTAGCGGGCGTAGACGTCCGCGGGGACCAGCTCGGCGAAGTAGGCGCGCAGCTCGGTGCGCAACTGCTGCTGCTCAGGCGTGTATTCGAGGTGCACGGGCCCCTCCGGGAATCTCGCGGCCACAGCGGGTCGCTGCGATGGCGGCGGTCAGATTAGAACCTGTTGCAAGAATCCGGAAGGACCTTCGCGCCGGCCGTTCGGCTCCGGTGGGCATGTTCGCCACGCCGGCCTGCTCCGCGAGCGGATCGACGGGGCCGTGGGTATCCGACGCCCGCCCTCCGCCCGTCAGGTGTAGAGGTACAAGAGGTCGAAGCGGACCAGGTCCCGGGCCGGGTCGAAGTGGTACCGGCCCGACGGGTTCCCCTCGGACTGTCCCTTGTTGGCGTGGGCGTCGAAGCGCGGGCTGTGCTGCCAGGCCGCGCCCGCCGGGGCGTACGGCTCCAGCTCCGCCGGCAGGGCGGACGGCGCGGCGCCGCCGGACGTGAACGCGTACTCCGCCCTGCCCGTGACGGCCGCGGCCCCGCCGGCCGCCAGGCGGGCGATGCCGACCAGGCGGATCCTGGAGTCGGGGCCCGGGACCGTGCGGCTGCCGCCGGACGGTTCGTCGATGTCGTAGCCGAGCCAGTGCGCCTCGACGAGGGTCCCCACGTACGGTCCGAAGCGCGCGTTCAGCGGTTCCGGATCGGTCCGCACCCGCACCCGCGGCCCGGACGGGGCCGGTCCGGGCCATACGGCGTACGCCGTACCCGCGCAGGCGGCCAGCAGCGGGACAGCGGCGAACAGCAGGAAGCGCCTGCGGTCGGCAGGTGCCCGCCGTCCCCGCTGCTCGCGCTGTCCCGGCTGCTCCCGCCGTACCTCCACGACCGCCCCCGATGCCTGCTCAGTTGAGGGCGCCGATCATAGCCGTGGCCGTCGCCGCCATCGCCGTACGGGCCGCCGTCAGATACGGCCGGGGGTCCGCCGGGGTGAGGTGGGTGCGGATGGCCTCCGTCATGGCCAGGTTCAGAGCGGTACCGATGTTGACCTTGCGGATGCCGCCCGCGACGGCCGCCGCGAGCTCGGAGTCCGGCAGCCCGGAGGAGCCGTGCAGGACGAGCGGTACGTCCACCGCCTTGGCGAGCCTGGCCAGCAGCACGTGGTCGAGGGCGGCCGTCCGGCTGGTCATCGCGTGGCTGCTGCCGATGGCGACGGCCAGGGCGTCGACCCCGGAGTCGGCGACGAACCGCCGTGCCTCGTCGGGGTCCGTACGGGCGCCCGGCGCGTGCGGGTCAGGCGGGGCGGCGCCGTTCTTGCCGCCGACCTCGCCGAGTTCGGCCTCGATCCACAGCCCGTTGGCGTGCGCCCAGTCGGCGGCCGATCGGGTGGCCTCCAGGTTCTCGGCGTAGGGGAGCTGCGCGGCGTCGTACATCACCGAGCTGTATCCGGCGTCGCAGGCCTGCCGCAGCAGCTCGGGGCTCTTGACGTGGTCGAGGTGCAGGCCGACCGGGACTCCTGCCGCCTCCGCGCACGCGACCGCGGCGCGGGAGATCGGCAGCAGCCGCCCGCCGCGGAACCTCACGGCGTTCTCGCTCAGTTGGAGGATGACGGGCCGCCCGGCCGCCTCGGCGCCGGCGACGACGGCTTCGGCGTGCTCCAGCGTGATGATGTTGAAGGCGGCGACGGCACGGCCCGCCCCGGAGGCCTCGCGGACCAGCGCGCCCGCCTGGACGAGGGTCATCGGACCGCCTCCTCGCCGGTGGAGAGGACCACCGAGCGGGTCAGGTTGCGGGGCGCGTCGGGGTCCAGGCCGCGGCCGGCCGCGACGGAGAGGGCGAGGCGGTGCACGCGGACCAGTTCGGCGAGCGGATCGAGCCGCCCGGCCACCCAGTGGCCGCCCGTCCGGCGGACCTGTTCGGCGAGCCCGTCGGGGGCCTCGTCGAGGGACCAGGTGACGGTGCCGGGCCCGGAGATGCTGACCGGCCCGTGCCGGTACTCCATCGCCGGGTAGGACTCGGCCCAGGACAGCGACGCCTCCCGCATCTTCAGGGCCGCCTCGTGGGCGAGCCCGACGCTCCAGCCGCGGCCGAGGAAGGTGAACTGGCCCCGGCTCGCGAGCTCCGCGGGGAGCGGCTCGTCGAGGGCGGTGCGGGCATCGGCGACGGCCTCGGCGCGGTGCAGCCCGACGTGGGCCCTCAGCAGGGTCAGGGCGGTGGTCGCGAAGCGGGTCTGCACGACGGACCGCTCGTCGGCGAAGTCGAGGACGACGAGCTCGTCCGCCAGTGCCGCCACCGGGGTCGCCGGGTCGCCGACGACGGCGGTCGTGGGCACACCCGCGTCCCGCAGTGCGGCCAGCAGGTCCAGGACCTCGGTGGTGGTGCCGGAGCGGGTCAGGGCGAGGACCCGGTCGTAGCGGCGGTGGCGCGGGAACTCCGAGGCGGGGAAGGCGTCGGTCTCGCCCTGCCCGGCCTGCTCCCGCAGCGCGGCCGCCGCCTGGGCCATGTAGTACGAGGTTCCGCACCCGGTGATCGCGGTGCGCTCTCCCGGCTGCGGCAGCACCGCCCGCCGGGCCGGGGCCAGTTCGGCGGCCCGCTCCCAGCATGCGGGCTGTGTGCCCAACTCGTACGCGACGTGACTCATGCAGGCTCCCTCGTGCGACAGACGGGTCTGAATGCGTTGGACGTGCCGGCCGTGCGTGCGCCTTCCTGCGCCCTTGCTGCGCTTTCCTGCAACTTATCGAGCAGTTTCACGCAACTTCAAGCAACCACGGGCTGATCGACTGGGTTAATGTCGCCGGGCGGCCCGAAGGAAGCGAACCGGACGGCCGCGGGACGGACACGGGACGAGCACGGTGAGGGGCCGGTCGATGACCCGCAAGGAGCGCTGGCAGACACTGCTGGACCTGCTGGTGGAACGGGGCGAGCTGGAGGTGGAGCCGGCGGCCGAGGCCCTCGGGGTGTCCGCCGCGACCGTCCGCCGCGACCTCGACCGGCTCGCCGAGCAGCAGCTGCTGGTCCGCACGCGCGGCGGGGCGGTGGTGCACGGCGTCTCCTACGAACTCCCGCTGCGCTACCGGACGTCACGGCGCGCGGCCGAGAAGGGCCGGATCAGCAGGGCCGTCGCCGCGCTGGTCGCCCCGGGTGAGGTGGTCGGTCTGACGGGCGGCACCACGACCACGGAGGTGGCGCGCACCCTGGCCGGCCGGCCGGACCTGGCCCAGGGCTCGCCGGCCCTCACCGTGGTCACCAACGCCCTCAACATCGCGAGCGAGCTGGTGATCAGGCCGCAGTTCAAGATCGTGCTGACGGGCGGCGTCGCCCGGCCCCGTTCGTACGAGCTGACGGGACCGCTCGCCGAACAGGTCCTCGGGCAGCTCGCCGTGGACACGGCGGTGCTCGGTGTGGACGGCTTCGACCCGCAGGACGGTGCGGCGACCCGGCACGAGGACGAGGCCTCGGTCAACCGCCTGCTGTGCGAACGCGCCCGCCGGGTGGTCGTGGCGGCGGACTCCAGCAAGCTGGGTGTCCGGGCCTTCGCCCGCATCTGCCCGACCTCGGCCGTGGACCTCCTGGTGACGGACACGGACCTCGCGCCCGCGGTGGCCCGCGCCTTCACCGCGGCGGGCGTCGAGGTGGTCACGGTGTGACCGGGCGGGCAGCCGGCCGCGGCCGCCGGTCAGTGGGCGGGCAGCCGCTCCGACTCCCGGACCAGCGCCGCCAGTACGGGGGCGATCAGCGGGTGCGTCTCGGCGCCGCGGCGGGTCGCCGCGAAGACGCGGCGGGTGGCGGCCGGCCCGGTGACCGGGCGGACCTGCACTTCCTTGAGGTCCATGCCGCGCAGCGCGGAGCGCGGTACGAGGGCCACCCCGGCCCCGGCTCCGACCAGCGCCGTCACGGCGCGGAAGTCGTCGGAGGAGTGCGCGAACCGCGGCTGGAACCCGGCCAGTTCGCACGCGAGCAGGGTCACGTCGTGGCACGGGTTGCCGGGGTACTGGCCCACCCAGTCCGAGTCCGACAGGTCCGCCAGCGACACCGCGGGCAGGTCGGCCAGCGGGTGCCCCGCGGGCAGCACCGCGTCGAAGGGCTCCGCGTAGAGCGGGAGGACCGAGAGCCGGCCGTCGTCCGCGCCCGGCGCGCCCCGGTACTCGACCGCGAGCGCGACGTCCGCCTCGCCGTCAAGGAGCAGCGGCAGGCTCTGGTCGCCCTCCGCGTCCCGCACCCGCAGCCGGATCCCCGGGTGGTCGAGCGCGAGCCGGGCGATCGCGGGCGCGAGGACCTCGGCGATGCCCGTCGCGAAGGCGGCGACCGTGACCTCGCCGCCGGCGCCTTCCGCGTACGCGGCGAGTTCGGCCTCCGCCCGCTCCAGCTGCGCGAACACCTCGTGGGCGTGGCCCAACAGGATCTCCCCGGCCGTGGTCAGCCGTACGCCGCGGCCGCTGCGGGTGAGCAGCACGTGGCCCGTCTCCTGTTCCAGCGCCGCGAGCTGCTGGGAGACGGCGGAGGGGGTGAGGTACAGGGCTGCGGCCGCGGCGGTCACCGTACGGTGGTCCGCCACGGCCCGCAGGATGCGCAGCCGGCGGGGGTCGATCACCCCTCCATGATGTCAGCCCTGAGCAGCGGAAAGCGCCGCGCGGGCGTCGGTGAAGGCGGCCACCGCGCGCTCCACGTCGGCCGTGGAGTGGGCGGCGGAGAGCTGGACGCGGATGCGCGCCGCACCCATCGGCACCACCGGGTAGGAGAAGCCGATCACGTAGACGCCGCGCTCCAGGAGCAGCTCGGCCATGCGGCCGGCCTCCGCCGCGTCGCCGATCATCACGGGGGCGATGGCGTGGTCGCCGGGCAGGATCTCGAAGCCGGCCTCGGTCATCCTGCTGCGGAAGAGCGCGGTGTTGGCGGCGAGGCGTTCGCGCAGGTCGCCGGCCGATTCCAGCAGGTCGAGGACCTTGAGGGAGGCGGCCGCGATGACCGGGGCGAGGGAGTTGGAGAAGAGGTACGGGCGCGAGCGCTGGCGCAGCAGCTCGACGATCTCGGCACGCGCGGCGACGTAGCCGCCGGAGGCGCCGCCGAGGGCCTTGCCGAGGGTGCCGGTGATGATGTCGACGCGGTCCATGACACCGTGCAGCTCGGGGGTGCCGCGGCCGCCGGGGCCGACGAATCCGACGGCGTGGGAGTCGTCGACCATGACCATGGCGTCGTATCGCTCGGCCAGGTCGCAGATCTCCTGGAGCGGGGCGACGTAGCCGTCCATGGAGAAGACGCCGTCGGTGACGATCAGCTTGCGGCGGGCGCCGCCCTCGGCGGCCTCCTTCAGGCGCGTCTCCAGCTCGGCCATGTCGCGGTTGGCGTAGCGGAAGCGGCGGGCCTTGGAGAGGCGGATGCCGTCGATGATGGAGGCGTGGTTGAGGGCGTCGGAGATGACCGCGTCCTCGGCGCCGAGAAGGGTCTCGAAGACGCCGCCGTTGGCGTCGAAGCAGGAGGAGTAGAGGATGGTGTCCTCCTGGCCGAGGAAGGCCGAGAGCCGCGCCTCCAGCTCCTTGTGCACCTCCTGGGTGCCGCAGATGAAGCGGACGGAGGCCATGCCGTAGCCCCAGCGGTCCAGGGCGTCCTTGGCCGCGGCGACGACCTCGGGGTGGTCGGCCAGCCCCAGGTAGTTGTTGGCGCAGAAGTTGAGCACCTCACCGGCAGCGCTGCCGGCGCCGCCCGAGGTGACGGCGACGGCCGCGCTCTGCGGGGTGCCGATGACGCGCTCGGGCTTGTGCAGACCGGCGGAGCGGATCTCGTCGAGGGTGGTGCGGAGGTCGTCGCGGACGGTCTCGAACATGCTGCGTTCTCCTTGTGCGGCGGAGGGGCCGGGCCCCGCGGAGGGGGGAGGGTTTGCGGGGCCCGGCCGGAGGGAGATGGTTCGTGGGGGGTGGGGCGGTTACGCCGTCCAGTCCAGGATGATCTTGCCGCTGCGGGCGGTCGCCGCCTCGTCGAAGGCGGCCTCGAAGTCGCGGTGGGAGTAGCGGCCGGTGATGACGGGGCTGAGGTCGAGCCCGCCCTCCAGGAGCACCGTCATCGCGTACCAGGTCTCGAACATCTCACGCCCGTAGATGCCCTTGATCGTGATCATCGAGGTGACGACCTTCGCCCAGTCGACGGGGAACTCCGTCGCGGGCAGGCCCAGCATGGCGATCCGGCCGCCGTGCGTCATGTTGTCGATCATGTCCCGCATGGCCTCGCCGCGCCCGGACATCTCCAGGCCGATGTCGAAGCCCTCGCGCAGGCCGAGCTGCGCCTGGGCCTCGGCGATGGAGGACTCGGCGACGTTCACGGCGAGCGTGGCACCCGCCTTGCGGGCGATCTCCAGCCGCTCGGGGCTCACGTCGGTGATGACGACGTTGCGCGCGCCGGCGTGCCGGGCGACGGCGGCCGCCATGATGCCGATCGGGCCGGCGCCGGTGATCAGCACGTCCTCGCCGACCAGCGGGAAGGACAGCGCCGTGTGCACGGCGTTGCCGAAGGGGTCGAAGATCGCGGCGACGTCCAGGTCCACGGCCGTGCGGTGCACCCACACGTTCTGCGCGGGCAGGACCACGTACTCGGCGAAG
The DNA here is from genome assembly GCF_001941845.1 of Streptomyces sp. TN58. Classification (NCBI taxonomy): domain Bacteria; kingdom Bacillati; phylum Actinomycetota; class Actinomycetes; order Kitasatosporales; family Streptomycetaceae; genus Streptomyces; species Streptomyces sp. TN58. Next base: position 733,741 of record NZ_CP018870.1, read on the forward strand.
GCGCCGTCCCGGCCCACGCCGAGGCCGATGGTGCTGCGGCACAGGTGGCGGCGGCCGGCGAGGCAGTTGCGGCACTTGCCGCACACCAGGTGGCCCTCTCCGCTGACCAGTGCGCCGGGCTCGATGTCCGCCACGTCCGCGCCGACCGCCGCGACCTCGCCGACGAACTCGTGGCCGAGGACGAGGGGCGTCCTGACGGCGCCCTGCGCCCAGCCGTCCCAGGAGCGGATGTGCAGGTCGGTTCCGCAGATGCCGGTGCGCAGCACCTTGATCAGCACGTCGCCGGGGCCGTACTCGGGCTCCGGGACGTCCATGAGCCACAGGCCGGGTTCGGCTTTGTGCTTGACGAGTGCCTTCATGGGTGGCTCCAGGCATGCGGAAGGGGGCGCCGTGGGCGTGCGGGGCCCGCGTGGCGTCGGTGACGGGCACCAATCTGCCGATCGCCGTGGTGATCAGTCCATCTAGACTTTCTTAAACGGGCCGACAGCGCAGCTTCACGAGCGTGTCTTCACCCCTATGCTCCTCCCTTGACGGGGCAGGGAAAAGGGGAGGTGAGGGGCGTGCCGAGTCTGCGCAGCAGGGCTTTTTCGGTCGCCATGGTCGCGGCGGGGCGGCGCAGACGGTTCGCGAGCGCCGACGCGGTGCGGGCCCGGGTGGCGTCGGCGGCCCGCCGGCCCCCCTCGCATCTGCCGCCGCGCCGGGTGGGCCGCGTCGCGGACGTCTCCCGGACCTTCGTCGGCGCGTGGCCGGTGTACGACGTCTGCCCGCCGGGGGCGGAGCCGTCGGCACAGGTGCTGTACGTGCACGGCGGCGGCTATGTGGGCGAGCTGGAGCGCCGGCACTGGGAGCTGGTGCGGGCCCTGGTGACGCGGGCCCGGGCCCGCGTCGTCGTGCCCGCGTACATCCTGGCGCCGCGCGGTACCGCGGACCGGACCGTCCCGGTCGCCACCGACCTGCTGAGCGGGCTGATCGCGGGCGGCGGTGACGGCGGGACGGTGCTCATCGGCGACTCGGCCGGGGCCGGGATGGCGCTGGCGGCGGCGCAGCGCCTGCGCGACCGTGACGGCGAGCAGCCCTCGCGGATCGTGCTGGTCTCGCCCTGGCTGGACGTGACGATGAGCCATCCGGACCAGGCCGCGATCGAGCCGGCCGATCCGGTGCTCGCCCGTGCGGGCCTGGCCGAGGCCGGGCGGCTGTACGCGGGGACGCTGGCGGCCGAGGATCCGCTGGTGAGCCCGCTGCGCGGGACGTTCGGGGGCCTCGCGCCACTGACGGTCTTCAGCGGGACCCGGGACGTGCTCGCGACGGACAGCCGGGAACTGGTGCGGCGGGCGCGTGCCGAGGGGACCGAGGTGGAGTTCCACGAGGCGGCGGGGCTCCCCCACGGATACCCGCTGCTGCCGGTGCCGGAGGGGCGGGCGGCCCGGGACAGGATCGTCGAGCTGGTCAGGTCGGCGGCCGAGCTGTGAGGCCCGCTACGCCGTGCAGGTCATGAGGGAGCTGATCGGCCAGGCGCGGTAGGCCGTCCAGAAGGCTTCGTCGCGGACGGTGTCGGCGGGCGGCGTCCGGTTCGGCTGCCAGCCCACCGTGACGAAGCCCGCCTCGACGGCCGCCTCGGCGAGGTCGGAGTGGGCCCACTCGCGGAACTCGAACGGCACCGGCGGCTCGGTCAGGAAGTGGGCCTTCAGCAGCGGCGCGTCGCCGTCGCGGACCCGGTCGAGGATGCGGACCCCGTACGGCGACCAGTCCACCCGCGGGAACGCTCCGGCGTTGGGGACGATGGCCAGCAGCCGGCCGCCGGCGCGCAGGTTGGCGCGGACGGACCGGAACATCGCGTGCAGGGTCCGGCGGTCGGGCGCGTAGCTGAACACGTACGCGGCGGTGGCGAGGTCGAAGGGGCCCAGGTCGGGCAGGCCGGCCGCGTCGGCGACGAGGTATTCGACGTCGGGGCGGTCCTTGGTCGCCTCGTGTTCGCGGGCCAGGCGGATCATCTCCTCGGAGACGTCCACGCCGACGGTGCGCCGGGCTCCGCCGCGGGCCAGCAGCCGGGTGTTGTAGCCGTATCCGCAGGCCAGGTCGAGGGCGTCGAGGCCGCGCAGTCCGCCGAGCGCGTCGAGGGCCCCGTGCAGGGTGTAGGTGTCGGCCGCGGAGAAGGCGGCCGTGCTGGTGGACTGCGCGTAGCGCTCGCCGATGGTGTCGTACTGGAACCGCATGCTCTGCCTTCCGGGGGCCGGCCGGGGTGTGGGACGCGTGCGTATCGCGCCCGTATCGTGCCCCGCGGCGTGGGCGGACGGCCGCCCGCACACCCGTACCTCCCCCGGACGAGGGAAGCGGTCGGCCTATCGCGGCGGCGTCGGGCGGGGGCCCGCGGGGACACGCCGCCGCGGCTTCGGAGCCGGGATGCCGATGCCGCCGCCGAGGGCGCATGCTGACTGTGTGATGGCGAGAGCGGGCAGCGTCGGCGCCGCCGCCGACGCCTTGGTCCAGGCACTCGCGCGGGCCGCCGTGAGCGCCGGGGAGGCCGTGGGTGGGTACGCGGCCGGGGTCTACCTGCGCTCGGGCTCCGGCGATCTGCTGCAGCTGGCCCTGTTCACGGGACTGCCGCTGCCGCTGTTCCGGCCGTGGTGGCGGATGCAGGTCAACCGGCCCTTTCCGGTCGCCGAGGCCTACCGCTCGGGGCAGGCCGTACACCTGCCCGACGCCGCGTCGGCCATGAGCCGCTTCCCGCAGCTGGTCGCGGGACTGCCCTTCCCCTTCGCCTCGCTGTACGAGCCGGTGGTCGCGGGCGCGGAGCGGTTCGGCGTGCTGCTGGTGCTGCGGCCCGCCACGCCCGGTGTCCCGGTCGGCGCCCGCGACCGCAGACGGCTCCGGGAGGCCGCGGAGAGGCTGGCGGGCGAGCTGGCGAAGCTGTCGGCGGCCGGGGAGCCGGTGGCGTGGGAAGGGGACCCGGTCGCGGTGCCGCCTCCGCCGCCCGGGGCCGGGGCGGTGGCGGCGGACGCCCGCCGCGCCGTGGACCGGCTCGCGCAGGCGGTGCTCTCCCTGGACCGGCAGGGCCGAATCGGCTTCGTCAACTCCGCGGCGGAGCACCTGCTGGGCACCGGCGCGGGGCAGTTGCAGGGGCGGCTGCTGTGGGAGGCTCTGCCGTGGCTCGGGCACCCCTCGTACGACGATCACTTCCGGGCCGTCTTCATGTCCTCGGAGCCGGTGCACTTCTCCGCCCGGCGCGGCCGCCATCCGCCGGGCGAGTGGCTGTCGGTGGGCCTCTATCCGGCCCCGGACGGCGTGACCGTGACGATCGGCACGGCCGACCCGCCCGCCTATCCGGCCTCGGCCGCCGACACCGGCGCGGACGGGGGCTCGCCCACGGACGGGGCGTCCACGCTGTACCGCCCGGTGGCGCTCGCCATCGCGCTGACCGAGGCGGTCACGGCCCGGCAGGTGTCGGCGGTGGTCACCGAGGAGCTGCTGCCCGCCTTCGGCGGCCGCCAGCTCGCGATCTACCTGCTCGACGAACGGCATCTGCACCTGGCCTGGGAGACCGGCTTCCCGCGGGGTTTCCTGAACCGGTTCGACGGGGTGGCCCTCGACGTCCGGCTGCCGGGCGTGGAGACGCTGACGACGGGCCGCCCGCTGTTCTTCGAGTCGATGCAGCGGCTGGCCGCTGCCTATCCGGGCATTCCGCTGGACGCGGACGTCGGTGCGCGCGCCTTCCTGCCGCTGATCGCGTCCGGCCGTCCGGTCGGCTCGTGCATCCTCGGTTTCGACGCGCCGCGCGGCTTCAGCCCGGAGGAGCGTACGGTGCTCACCGCGCTGGCCGGCCTGATCGCGCAGGCCCTGGCGCGGGCCCGGCGCTACGACAGCGAGGCGGCGCTCGCCCACGGGCTCCAGGCGGCGCTGCTGCCGCACCGGCTGCCGGTGCGGCGGCACGTGGAGACGGTCGGCCGCTATCTGCCCGGTTCCGCCGGCATGGACGTGGGCGGCGACTGGTACGACGTCGTGGAGACCGGCTCGGGCCGACTGGCCCTGGTCATCGGCGACGTCCAGGGGCACGGGGTGGCCGCCGCCGCGACCATGGGGCAGCTCCGCAGCGCCGTACGGGCCTTCGCGCTCGCCGGGAGCACACCGGAGCAGGTGGTGCGCGGCACCAACCGGCTGCTCATCGACCTCGATCCGGGCCAGTTCGCCAGCTGCTGCTACGTGGTGCTCGACCCGGCGTCGGGCTCGGCCCAGGCCGTCCGGGCCGGACACCCGCAGCCGCTGCTGCGCCGCCCCGACGGCCGGACGGAGGTGCTGGACCTGGCGGGCGGGGTGGTCCTCGGCGTCGACCCGGAGGCGGCGTACCCGGTGACGGAGCTCCGGCTGGCGCCGGGCGCGGTGCTCGCGCTGTACACGGACGGGCTGGTGGAGCTGCCCGGTGTGGACATCGACGAGGGGGTGGAGCGGCTGCGGGCGGCGCTGGCGTCGGGGCCGCCGGTTCCGCTGGCCGAGGCCGCCGACCGGCTGATCGGCGACGCCGCCGACCGGCCGGACGACATCGCGCTGCTGCTGGCGTCCCTCACGGGCGGCGGCGAGCGGCCCGCGCCACGCTGACCGGGTGCCCTTCACGGCCGTTCGAAGGCCTGGAGGATCCCGCCGGCCGAGAAGCACAGGGCGCCGCACAGCGTCCCCCAGTTCGCGACTCCGGCGTCGACCGGGCTTCCGGTGGCGGGCCGGGTGAAGGCGGCCAGGGCGGAGACCATGAACAGCACCGATCCGAACTGGTTCACGGCGACGATCCACCAGCCGAGGCTGCGCGAGCGCAGGCAGGGCCAGGGGCGGTGGCAGAGCTCGACGAACGCCAGGTGTCCGGAGAGCAGGAAGAGCAGGCAGCCGATCAGGTCGGGGGTCCAGATCAGCCGGTTGGTCTGCTGGGTGGTGAGTCCCTGGAGGAAGGAGTCCAGGAGGTTGATCCCGAACACGAGCGTCCCGGCGAACAGCACGAACGTGCTCAGCCAGTCCAGGCGCATCGGCTCGTAGCCCCACCACTTCCAGGCGGTGACGACCAGCCGGCCGCCTCCGGGTGTGTGGCGCGGCCCGTTGAGGACCTGGAGGAGGGAGACGTAGCCGCCGGTGTTGAAGAACAGGCCGCCCGCGAAGTAGATCGCGGCGCTCTCGGCGGTGTCGCCCCACCCGAACTGGGCCACGGCGGCGCCGAGGGCGAAGAGGGCGCCGCCGATGACGAAGGCGGCCGATGCGATGCCGTTCAGCCGCCGAAGGCGGCCGAGGGCCTCGGCGTCGGCGGTCGTCGTGCGGGCGGCCGTCCCTCCCGGACCGCTGACCGCGAGCGTGCCGCGCCTGCGGGCGGATCGCGACTCCCAGACGACCGTGTCCCCTTCGGGGCGCTGCCAGGTGAGCCGGGTGGTGAAGGGTCCGGCGCCTTCGGCGCGCTGCCGGGGCGGCTCCACGCCGGTCAGCCCGCCTCGGTCGTGCGCTTTTCCAGACCGGCCAGGGTGAGCGCGGTGTTGACCAGGCCTACGTGGCTGAACGCCTGCGGGAAGTTGCCGAGTTGGCGTCCGGAGACGGGGTCGTACTCCTCGGCGAGGAGGCCCACGTCGTTGCGGACCGTCAGCAGCCGTTCGAAGAGGGCACGGGCCTCGTCCTCCCGGCCGGTCAGCTGCAGGGCGTCGGCCAGCCAGAACGAGCAGGCGAGGAAGGCCCCCTCGTCGCCGGGCAGTCCGTCGACGGAGTCGGCGGTGCTGTAGCGGCGTACCAGTCCGCTGCGGCCGAGTTCCGCGCGTACGGCGTCGACGGTTCCGGTGACGCGGGGGTCGTCGGGCGGGAGGAATCCGACTCTGGGGATGAGCAGGGTCGCCGCGTCGAGTTCGCGGGAGCCGTAGTACTGGGTGAAGGTCCCCCGCTCGGGGTCGAACCCCTTGTCGCACACGTCGCGGTGGACCTCGTCGCGCATCGCGCGCCATCGGGCCACCTCGCCGGGCAGTGAGGGGTCGCTCTCCAGGGTCCGCACGGCGCGGTCCGCGGCCACCCAGGCCATCACCTTGGAGTGCACGAAGTGCCGTCGGGGGCCGCGGACCTCCCACAGGCCCTCGTCGGGGCGGCGCCAGTTCTGCTCCAGGAAGTCCAGGAGTGCGAGCTGGATCCGCCAGGAGTGCGCTTCGGCGGGGAGGCCGGCGGACCTGGCCAGGTGCAGGGCGTCCATGACCTCTCCGTACACGTCGAGCTGGAGCTGGTCGACGGCCGCGTTGCCGACGCGGACGGGTGCGGAGGAGGCGTAGCCGGGCAGCCAGGGCAGTTCGGTCTCGGGGATCCGCCGCTCGCCGGCGATGCCGTACATGATCTGCAGGTCGGCGGGGGCTCCGGCGACGGCGCGCAGGAGCCATTCGCGCCAGGCCCGGGCCTCGTCGAGGAAGCCGGTGGTGAGGAGGGAGCCGAGGGTGAGGGTGGCGTCGCGCAGCCAGCAGTAGCGGTAGTCCCAGTTGCGGACGCCGCCGATCTCCTCGGGCAGGGAGGTGGTGGCGGCGGCTGCGATACCGCCGGTGGGGGCGTAGGTGAGGGCTTTGAGGGTGATCAGGGAGCGGGTGACGGCTTCCTTGTAGGGGCCTTCGTAGCGGCATTGGGAGGCCCACTCGCGCCAGTCGGAGAGGCTGCACTCCAGGGCCTCGAAGGGGTCGGTGGGTTCGGGGCGCGGCTGGTGCGAGGGGTGCCAGGTCAGGACGAAGGCGACGCGGCGGCCGGCGGTGACGGGGAACTGCGAGCGGGTGCTGTTGTCCTGGCCCCAGGTGCGGACGGGGGGCTCGCTGCGGAACCAGGCGGAGTCGGGTCCGGCGACGGCGACGCGTTCGCCGTCGCTGCGGCGCACCCAGGGCACGACGTGGCCGTAGTCGAAGCGCATGCGCAGGGTGCTGAGCATCCGGACGGTGCCGCTGATGCCCTCGACGATGCGGACGACGTCGGGCGCGACGTCGCGCTGGGGCATGAAGTCGATGACCTTCACGGTGCCGGTGTCGGTCTCCCAGTACGACTCCAGGACCAGTGAGCCGTCGATGTAGGCGCGGCGGGTGCAGCGCTCGCCGTCGGCGGCGCCGAGGGGTGCGATGCGCCAGTGGCCGTTCTCCTCGTCGCCGAGGAGTTTGGCGAAGCACGCCCCCGAGTCGAAGCGTGGCAGGCACAGCCAGTCGATGGACCCGTCGCGACCGACGAGTCCGCTGGTCATGAGGTCGCCGATGAGTGCGTAGTCCTCGATGGGTTGTGTCATTTGAGCGCTCTTCCCCTGAATGTCCGGGGCCAATCAGGCTGGGCCCCGGACACCCCGGGACGGCGCCTCCGTGGCTGCCCGCGGGTCGGGCGTCAGTTGCGTACGAGGAGCAGTACGGCGGCGAGGACGATGCCGAGGGTGAGGGCCATGGCCCCGTGGGCGAGGCGGTGGGTGCGCAGGACGGGAAGGAGGCGGTCGACGGCGTACCGGCCGGGGCCGGTGAGGGTGAGGGCCGCGGCGCCGGCGGTCAGCAGGAGCTCGTACTCGATGCCGGCCGGGGCGAAGAAGGAGCCCGTTCCGTGGACGGCGATGGCGTTGACGAGGGTGCCGACGAGGGCGGCGCCGGCGAGCGGGGTGAGGAGGCCGGCGGCGAGGCCGAGTCCGCCGAGGGTTTCGGTCAGTCCGGCGAGGACGGCCATGGCGTCGCCGGCTGGGTAGCCGCTCGCGGTGAAGAACCGGCCGGTTCCGTCGATGCCGCCGCCGCCGAACCAGCCGAAGAGCTTCTGGGTGCCGTGTGCGGCCATGGTGAGGCCGAGGACGATGCGCAGGAGCAGCAGGCCGGCGTCGTGGCCGGGGGTGGAGGGGGTGGACCGGGTGGCGGGCCGGGGGTGCGGGGCGGTGGCGGAGGGGCTGGTCATCGCGTCGCGATTCCTTCCGATGGATTGCGAGTTGTTCAAATTCGAACCGTGACCATGGACCCTAACCGGTGATTCAAATTCGAACAACTCGTGTAGGGTGGGGCCATGGCTGAACCGCGATGGCTGGACGAGCGCGAGATGCGCGCCTGGAACGGCTTCCTGGCCGCTTCGGCCCTGGTGAACCGGCGCCTCGACCAGCAGCTCAAGGACGACGCCGGGCTGTCGCACCCGCAGTACGAGATCCTCGTACGGCTCGCCGCGGCCCCCGGGCGTGAGCTGCGGATGACCGAGCTCGCCAACGGCCTGATCAACTCCAAGAGCGGGCTGACGTACCAGGTCACCCAGATGGAGAAGGCCGGGCTGGTCCGCCGCCGCAGCTGCCCCTCGGATGTGCGCGGCGTCTTCGCGGTGCTCACCGACGCCGGCAGCGCCAAGCTGGAGGAGGCCGCGCCGGGCCACGTGGCGACGGTCCGGGAGGTTCTGGTCGACGTCCTGACCCCGGCGCAGCTCGACGCGCTCGCCGAGGGACTGGGCGAGGTGGGGCGCCGCCTGCGCGGGCAGGGCACCTGAGCGGCTTCGGTCGCGGGGCAGGCATCACCGCCCGAAATCGGGGTATAGGGGCGCCATGGACGGAAAGGTCTGGCTCATCGTCGGCACGGTCCTCACGGTGGGTGTCGCGATCGCCGCGGCCGTGCTGTTCGTACGCGTGCTCAGGGCGCGGCGGCTGCTGGCCGACGCGGGTATCCCGCTGCACGACAAGGCCCTGTTCTGGGCCGCCCTGATCTACACCGTCTCCCCCGTCGACCTGATCCCGGACCCGGTGTACCTGGACGACATCGGGATCCTCATGCTGGCGCTGCGTTCGCTGCACGCGGCGGCGGCGGCCGCACGGCCGTCGAAGGATCCAGGTGTCGACGTGCGGGCGACCCGCGTCTGACGCGTGCGGGCGCGGAACGCACCGGTGCCTGAGGTCAGCGCACGCCCGTGGTACGGAACTGGATGCTGATGCGGGGCCCGACGGCCCGCGCCGACTTCGGCACGGCGTGCTCCATGGTGCGCTGGCAGGAGCCGCCCATGACGACGAGGTCGCCGTGGCCGAGCGGCAGCCGCAGCAGGGTGGGCCCACCGTCGCGGGGGCGGATGGCGAGGTCGCGCGGGTCGCCGACGGAGACGATGGCGACCATGGTGTCCTCGGTGGAGGAACGGCCCGTCCGGTCGCCGTGCCAGGCAACGCTGTCCCGGCCGTCGCGGTACAGGCACAGCCCGGCGGTGGTGAACGGCTCACCCAGCTCGGCGGCGTAGTGGCCGCCCAGCGCATCGCGGGCCTCCACCAGCGAGGGGTGCGGCAGGGCGTCGCCCTCGCCGTAGAAGGCGAGCAGCCGGGGCACCTCGACCTCCCGCTCGTACATCTGCCGCCGCTCGGCGCGCCAGGGCACGTCGGCGGCCAGCCGCTCGAACAGCTCGTCCGCCCCGTGCAGCCACCCGGGCAGGTGGTCGACCCACGCCCCGGCACCGAGCTCGGTCCGCCGCAGCCCGCCGAGAGGGCCGAGACCGATCTCGTCACCCTGGTCGAAAAGGGAGCCCTGCAGACCCCGGACCGCGTGCATACCCCCAGCCTAGCCCCCCAACCGAACATGTGCACGATTTACCAGCGCCCCACGCGCCGCTGTCAGAGCGACGGGCCGCCGGACGGGTGGCGTGGTCTGCGGGTGAGGAGGGTGACGGTGAGAGAGGCCGCGGCGGCGAGGGCGATCGCCGGGCCGGGGCCGACGCACTGGGCCAGACCGCCGGCGATCGCCGCGCCCAGCCCCTGCCAAGTCATCCGCCCCGCCGACTCGACCCCCTGGACCTGTCCGCGGATCGCCTGCGGGGACAGGTCCAGCAGCTGTTCCTGGAGGGGCAGCGTGGCGGCGAACCCGGCACTGGCGAGGAACACCGCGACCGCCAGGACGGGCGCGGGCGGGTGGAGCGCGAAGAGCACAAAGGGGGCGGCGAGCAGCAGCCGCAGGGTGAGGGCGTGGCGGCGGCGGCTCTCGGCGGTGAGCAGCCGGCCGACGGCCAGGTCGCCGAGGAGCATGCCGGCGGCTCCGGCGGCCAGGAAGGTCCCGGCGTGGCCGGGGTCGTAGGAGATGAAAAGCGCCTCGCAGCCGACGATCAGGCCGTTGGGGACCCACAGGGCCAGCAGCAGGACCCGCCGGCCGGGGTGGGAGAACAGCTCGGCGTTGGCCCGCCATGTCTGCCGCAGGCCCGGTCGGCGGGTGAGCCGGACCGAGTGCTCGCGGACGGTGGCCGCGACCACGGCCGCGCCGAGGGCGGTCAGGCAGGCGGCGACGGCGAAGACGGTCTGCGGGTTCGTGTGGCGCAGCAGTACGGCACCCGTCGCGTAGCCGAGGATCGCCGTACCGCCCGAGGTGATGTTCATCAGGGAGCGGGCCCGCGCGTAGGCGGACACCGGCACGACCTCGGACAGCAGCCCGAGCCGTGCGCCCGTGCCCAGGGACTGGAAGAAGCCGAGGAGCAGCAGCAGTGCGAAGCGTGCGGCCAGCGGCAGTCCCGGGACGGCCTGCGCGGCGACCCCGGCCAGCGAGGCGAGTTGGAGCAGGACGACGGTGCGGCGCGGGTGGCCCGCGTCCGCGACCGACATCAGCGTCAGCGCGCCGAGGACGGTCGCGAAGGTGGCGCCGTACATGCTCACGGCCGTCAGGAAGGGGGAACCGGTCTGTGCGTCGACGAGCGTGCCGAGCGCGAAGCCCGACAGGGTGCCCGCCGCGACGGTCAGGGTGAAGCCGGCGTACAGCCCGGTGAACTCCCGGCTGCGCAGCAGGCCGAGATAGCCGCCGGGGGTGGGCTGGGGGTCGGGGGCGGGAGTCGTGTCCGGGCGGGAGTCGTGTCCGGGCCGGGGCGAGGGGTGGTGGGAGGGGCTTGAAGAGGAGTGGGGAGAAGGGTCTGAAGGCATGAAAAAAGCCTCCGGACGCATGCACGGGGCACGCACGCCGAAGGCCAACACCGGGGATTCTAGCAGGAGTCCCGGCCCGCTCGCCGCGCACCGCCGGCCCCACGATCGTAGGGAGAGCGTATTACCGCAGCGTAACTGTGTGATCAGGGACTCACGGTCTTGGCCGCGCGTCCGCCACGCGGTAGCGTCAACGCGACATAAAGACATAGCGACGACGGCGAGACGGAAGTCCGGTGAGAATCCGGCATGGTCGCGCCACTGTGTGCTGCGGTGACCTCCCCAGGGGGCCCTCGCGGCGAGTCAGACCCGAGGACCGTCGTCCTGCACCACCGTATGGGACGCGTTGTTCCCCAAGGAGGTTCCATCATGGCCGAGGCCGTCGCTTCCGCTGCCGTTCACACCCCTGCCGTCTCGCCGTCGGCTCCGCTGCCCGTGCGCGCCGTCCTGCCCTGGGCGCTCTTCGTCGGTCTTCTGATGCTCGTGGCCCTGTACTTCGTCGGAGCCGAGCAGGGCGCCACCGCCCTGTTCGCCGGTGAGGGCGTGCACGAGTGGGTGCACGACGGCCGCCACCTGCTCGGCTTCCCCTGCCACTGAGAGGCCGTGCCATGTACGCCTCTACTGTCAGGGGTCTGCTGGTCCGCGGCATGCTCGCGGGCCTGATCGCCGGGCTGTTCGCCTTCGCGGTCGCCTATGTGGTGGGTGAGCCTCCGGTTCGGGGTTCCATCGCCGTGGAGGAGGCGGCCGCCGCCCAGGACGCCGCGAGCGCCCCGAGCGGCCACGCCGGCCACGGGGGTGACGCCGCGTCGGGCGGGGCCGCCGAGGAGGAGGAAGAACTCGTCAGCCGGCCCGTCCAGTCGACCCTCGGACTGGCCACCGGTGTGCTGGTCTACGGGGTCGCGCTGGGCGGTATCGCCTCGCTCGCGTTCGCGTTCGCCCTCGGCCGTGTCGGCGGGTTCAGCCCGCGGGCGACGGCCGCGCTCACCGGTGCGGGCGCGTTCGCCCTGGTCTACCTGGTGCCGTTCCTCAAGTACCCGGCCACCCCGCCGGCGGTCGGCAACCCGGACACCATCGGGCAGCGCACCACGCTGTTCTTCCTGATGATCCTGCTGAGCGTGCTGCTCGGCGTCGGCGCGATCATCCTCGGGCGGCGGCTGGCACCGCGCCTGGGCAACTGGAACGCGACACTGACGGCGGCCGGCGGCTTCGTCGCCGCCACCGCCGTGGCGTTCGTGTTCCTGCCGGACAACAGCGACGCGGTGCAGCCCGGGTTCCCCGCGGCCCTGCTGTGGGAGTTCAGGCTCGCCTCGCTGGCCGTCCAGCTCGTGCTGTGGGCGGTGTTCGCCGTCGTCTTCGGTGTCCTGGCCCAGCGGCTGCTGGCGTCGCGCACCGACGAAACGGAAGTGACGGCCCGGCAGCAGGCGCCCGCCCTCGGCTGACGCCCGCCCCGTCCGCGTACGGGCCCCGCGACCCCTTGGAGGGCGCGGGGCCCTTTCGCGTCCGCATGCGTGCGTGGAAGCGCACGCTTCACCCCACGGCCCGGGGCGTGTCGCGCAGACGGCGCCGTCGCCCGGAGCGAGCCGGACGGGACTCTCACAGCACCCCCTAGAGCTGCGACCGCAGGGGTTCACCGGGTCGCGGCACTAGGATGTCCGGATGAGCCGAGGCACGCACGTGGCAGGTGCGCATGACGCGCGGGAGCGGGGCGACGACCGGCTTGAGGCCGCCGCGGCCGTCCTGGCCCTGCTCGCGGACCGCACGCGCCTGGCGCTGATGGAGCGGCTCGGCCGGGGCGAGGCGGACGTCACCACGCTCACCGAGGCGTGCGGGGCGGCCCGGCCTTCCGTCAGCCAGCACCTGGCCAAGCTCCGGCTCGCCGGCCTGGTCACCGCACGCAAGGACGGCCGCCGCGTGGTCTACGCCCTGCGTCACGGACACCTGCGCCGGCTGGTGGACGAGGCCATGAACGTCGCGGACCACCAGCTCGGCTCCCTGCCGCCGCACGACTGAGCCCGCCGGCGGAAACCGCCCGCCGCCTCCCCCGCCGCCTCCCCCCTCGCCGCTTTGCGCCTCCCCTTCCCGGCGACCAACAGGTGCACGCGTGCGCACATGCTGGCTACGCTGGTCCCGCGTCATCGATCCGCCGACCGGAACGGGGGCCGCCCTTGCCGTCCGTGCTCCGCAACAGGACCTACCGCCACCTGTTCACCGCCCAGGTCGTCGCCCTGGTCGGCACCGGGCTCGCCACCGTCGCGCTGAGCCTGCTCGCGTACGACCTCGCCGGCGGCGGGGCCCCGGCGGTCCTCGGCACCGCCCTGGCGATCAAGATGACCGCCTACGTGACCGTCGCACCGCTGGCCACGGCCGTCGCCGCACGGGTGCCGCGACGGACCCTCATGGCGGCGACGGACCTCGTCCGCGCCGGGGTGGCCGCGGCCCTCCCCCTCGTCAGCGAGGTGTGGCAGGTCTACGTCCTCGTCTTCCTGCTCCAGGCGGCCTCCGCCGCCTTCACCCCTGTCTTCCAGGCCACGATCCCCCAGGTCCTGCCGGACGAACAGGACTACACCCGGGCCCTGTCGGCGAGTCGGCTCGCCTATGACCTGGAGAGCCTGTGCAGCCCGGTGCTGGCCGCGGCGCTGCTCACCGTCGTCTCCTACGACCGGCTGTTCGCCGGCACCGCCGCCGGCTTCCTCGCCTCCGCCGCGCTCGTGGCCGCCACGGCGCTGCCCGGGCCCGCCGCCCCCGCCGAGGAAACGGGCGGGGTCCACGCCAGATCCGCCTTCGGGACCCGCCTGTTCCGCGCCACACCGCGGCTGCGGGCCCTGCTCGCCCTCGACCTGGCGGTCGCCGCCGCCGGATCCTTGGTCTTCGTGGACACCGTGGCCCTCGTCCGCGGCCATCTGGGCCGGGCGGAAGGCGCGGTCTCCGTCGCCCTCGGCGCGTACGGTGCCGGGTCCGTGCTGGCCGCGCTCGCCCTGCCCCGGCTGCTGCGGCGCACCACCGACCGCGCGGTGATGCTCTCGGCAGCCGCCTGCCTTCCGGCCGTGCTCGCCGCCGTGGCCGTGCTCACCGCGACCACCCCCGGGCCCTGGTCCTGGCCCGCTCTCCTGGCGGCGTGGGCGGCGATCGGAGCGGCCTGCTCGGCCGTGCTGACCCCCGGGGGCCGTGTGATCCGCCGCTCCGCGGCCGACACCGACCTGCCCGCCGCCTTCGCCGCCCGCTTCTCCCTCTCCCACGGCTGCTGGCTGCTCACCTACCCGCTGGCCGGGTGGCTCGCCCCGTGGGCCGGCCTTGCGCTGACGGCCTCGGTCCTGGGGGCGGCCGCCCTGGCCGCCACCGCCGCGGCGGCGGCGATGTGGCCGGTCCGCGACCCGGACCGGCTCGAACACGTACACCCGGACCTGCCGCCCGGTCACCCGCACCTCGCCGACGCCCGTGCCGCCGGGGGCGGTTGGCTGCACGGCCACCACTACGTCATCGACCAGCACCACCACCGCTGGCCCGGGCGGGCCGGCCCGCGCCGGAAAACACCTCGCCGGTCGCGGCCGGGATCGCTACGATCACCGCGATGACCACTTCCTCCCTTCACGGATCGGAGGTCCCCACCGCGCAAGGTGAGTGCTGATGCTCACTCAGACCGCGCCCCGGGACCCCCGCCTCGCCCTCTGGCTCCGCGTACGCGAGTACGCCGTGCCGGCGTCCATGATCGAGACTGCGACCGCCCGCCGCCACGCCGGCGACTGGGCCGCGGCATGTGCCGCCGCAGGCGTCGACGTCGATTTCAACCTGCGTTCCCTGGCCCGCTCACACGGCCGCGACCTCGCGGACCGGATCCGGGCCGATCTACGCCACCTGGCCCCCGACCTCCTCCGCTGGCACATGCCGCGCGTCGCTCCCGACGGGCTGCTGCGCCCCGGCCTGACCCTCACCCTGGCCCGGTACGACACCGCCGGACCCGGGGACACCGCACCCCCGGTGCACCTCGTGGCCCGTACCCCGCCCGCCTGGGCGGACGGCGGGCAGCGCATCAGCCTCGCCCTGTGGGACGGTGTCCGCACCGAGACCGGGGTCGCCGCCCGTGATCCGCACCGCAGGTCCCACCCCGACCGGCGGTTCCGCCTCGACCTGCACCGCCATTTGTGGGACGCGCGCAGGTCGGACGAGCTGCGGGCCCGCTCCGGGGCCGACCGGCCGGCCGGCGACCGCCCGAGCGGCCCGGAACCGGAGCTGACGCGAACGCTGCCGCCGGAACACCGCCGGGCCGCCGGCCGGTGGGCGGTCGACCGGTGGGCCGCGGAGGCGGCGATCGTGCTCCGGGCCGAGGGCCGGACCGCCGGCCGCGTCACCGTCCGGCTCGGGACCCGGCAGCGGCTGCTTCTGGACCTGGCCGTGGACGGACCCGCACCCGGCCCGCGGCCCGCGCTACGGATCGCAGCCGCCCCCGCGGACGGCAGCGCCCGCACCCTGCCGGTCCTGCCCGATGCGGCGGCATGGATACTGCCCGACCTGGAACTTCTCCGCGCGGGCGCCGTCGAGGCCGACCGGCTGCACCCCCTGGTCGCGGCCGCCCTGGCACCGGACCGTGCTCCGGCCGGGACGGGCCGGACCGGGGCACCGGGGCCGGGGACCGGCCCCGGGCAGCCGCGCTTCGTCGAATGCCGCGGAGCCCGGCACCGCATCGGCCTGGTCGACGGGGTGCTGGCGGCGCTGGACCACGACCCGGCCGAGGTCCGGCGCGAGGAACTGCTCGCCGCCCTGTCCGGCACCCCCCTGCCCTGCCTCCAGGCCATCGAGACGGCCCACCGCCGGCCGGACTGCCTCACCGGCGTCCGCGAACGCCTGGACCACGGCGACACCGCCGGGGCGCTCGCCGTCGTCGAAGGCCTCCTGGGCCCGGGCGCGCTGCTGCGCCCCGGTGCCCTGCGCGACGAACTGGAGGCGGCCGCCCGACGGCGGGTCACCTACGGGCTGTTCCGCGCCGGGCTGGCCGGACCGGGCCCCAAGCGCCTGCCTCCGCAGGCCCGCCGCCCCCGGCAGGACCGCCGGGCCGCCTGAGGCCGCGCCCTGCGGCTCCCGCCGGGCCCGCTCCCGAACCCGCTCGTCTTCCCCCTTTCCACCCACATCCCTGCACGCATCCCTTCACGCATCCCTTCACGCATCCCTTCACGCATCCCACAGGTGATCACCATGACCGTGAACCCGCCCGTCCCCTCTCAACTCGACGTCGCAGGCGAGCTGCTGGCCCTGCTCCGCGAGACCACCACCGAACCGCGCCCCGACAACCAGCTGGAAGCCCTCACCCTGGCCGTCGCCGCGGACCTGCCCGTACTGCTGTGGGGTGAGCCGGGCATCGGCAAGACCGCCGCCCTGACCCAGCTGGCCGCCGCTCTGGACCTGCCGCTCACCACGGTGATCGCCAGCGTGCACGAGCCGTCCGACTTCTCCGGGCTGCCCGTCGTCGGCGACGATCCCGCGGAGCAGGGCGTCCCCATGGCCCCGCCGGACTGGGCGGTGCGCCTGGTACGGGCCGGGCGGGGGCTGCTCTTCCTCGACGAGCTGTCCACCGCGCCGCCGGCCGTGCAGGCCGCGCTGCTGCGCCTCGTACTCGAACGGCGGGTCGGAGCCCTGCAACTGCCGCCCGGCGTACGGATCGTGGCGGCCGCCAACCCGCGGTCCTCGGCGGCCGACGGCTGGGAGCTGAGCCCGCCGCTGGCGAACCGGTTCGTCCACCTCCAGTGGGCCCATGACCACGAGGTCGTCGTGCGCGGTCTGGGCGGGACCTGGCCGCGGGCCACGCTGCCGCGCCTCGACGCGCGGGCGCTGCCGGCGGCCGTGGAACACGCCCGCCGCGCGGTGTGCGAGTTCCTGACGGTGCGGCCTCCGCTCGTGCACCGCCTGCCCAGCGGCGAGACGAGGCGCGGCGGCGCCTGGCCGTCGCCCCGCAGCTGGGACATGACGCTGCGTCTGATCGCGTTCGCCACCGCGGCCGGATCCTCCAGGGAGGTGCTGTCCATGCTGGTCAGGGGGACGGTGGGGGACGGTCCGGCGTTGGAGCTGCTGGCCGCCCTGGACCGGATGGAACTCCCCGACCCGGAAGTGCTGTTGGCCGACCCGGCCGGCGCCGAGCTGCCGGAACGGGGTGATCGGCGCCAGGCCGTCCTCGACGGGATCGTGTCGGCGGTGTGCCGCCGCCCGGAGAAGTCCCGCTGGGACGCGGCATGGACGATCATGGTCCGGGCTCTGGAGACGGGGGCTCCCGACCTGGTTGTGGTCCCCGCGACCTCGCTGGCCGCGCTCCGCCGGGAGGAGTGGGACGTTCCGGCCGCGATCGAGCGGCTCGCCGGGGTGGTGGACCTGTCCCGGCGTGCGGATCTGGCCGCCGAACGGACCGCGGACCGTACGGGTGCCCGCGTCGGGGCCGGCCGGTGAGCGCCGCTGTGCCGGGGGCGCCGGTGAGCGCCGTCGCGCCGGGGACACTGGACCTCGGCAAGCTCTTCGCGGCGCGGCTGCACGCCGCGCGGGTCCGGCCGTACCTGGCGACGGCCCTGTTCGCCCTGCACACCGTGGAGTCGCGGCGGGTGCCGACGATGGCCGTCGACAGGTACTGGCGCTGCTACGTCTCGCCGGCGTTCGTGGACCGCACCCCGGTGGAGGAGCTGGCCGGGGTGTGGGTCCACGAGGTGTCGCACCTGCTGCGCGACCACCACGGGCGCGGTGACCGGGCGGCGCGGCTGCAGGGGCTGAACGGCCCGGGGGCGCGGCTGCGGATGAACATCGCCGCGGACTGCGAGATCAACGACGACGTGTTCGGCGACGGCCTGGTGATGCCGGAGGGCGCCGTCACTCCGGAAGCCCTGGGCCTGTGCGGCGGTGAGCTGATGGAGGACTACCTGCGCCGCTTCGGGCTCGGGCCGCTGACGCACAACCTTGTCTGGCTGGACTGCGGCAGCGGGGCGGACGGGATGGAACGTGACTGGGACCTCGGGCCGGACGGCGCGCACGGCCTCAGCGAGCAGGAGCAGGACGCGGTCCGCTTCCGGGTCGCGCAGGGGATCAACGGGCGGCCCGGGCACACCCCGAAGGGGTGGAAGCGGTGGGCGGAGGACGCCTTTCACCCGCCGCAGCCGTGGCGGGAGCTGCTGGGAGCCGCCGTCCGGTCGGCGGCCTCCGGCGCGGGCGCCGGCGAGGACTACAGCTACGGCCGGCCCTCCCGGCGCTCAGCCTGCCTGCCGGGCGTCGTCCTGCCGAGCCTGCGGCGCCGGCCGCCGCGGGTGTCCGTGGTGATCGACACCTCGGGGTCGGTGAGCGACGCCGAACTGGGCAGTGCGCTCCTGGAGGTCGCCGCGATCGCGCAGGCCCTGGGCGGCCGCCGCGACCTGGTCACCGTGGTGCCGTGCGACGCGGCCGCCCGGATCGTGCATCCGCTGTGCGAGGGCGAGGGCATTCCACTGCTGGGCGGTGGCGGTACGGACCTGCGTGCCGGTTTCGCCAGGGCGCTGGGGCAGGGTCCCCGGCCGGACGTGATCGTGGTCCTCACGGACGGGCAGACGGCCTGGCCCGCCGTACGGCCGCCCTGCCGGACGGTGGTGGGTGTCTTCGACCGTCCGGAGCGCGCGCGGTGGGACGAGGACGATCCCGACTACGTGCCGGACCCCACCCCTGCATGGGCCCGCGTGGTGTCCGTCGGCTCGTCCGCCTCCTCCCGGTGAGCCGGGCCGCCCGCGCGGCGCCGACGGCCGCGGGGGCTCCTCGTGCCCGCGGTGCGGTCAGGCCTCCGCCGGCCGGCCGGCCCGGTCCGCGGGCTCCGCGGGCTCTGCGGTGTCCGCCGGGCTGAGGCGCTGTACGCCGTGGGCGGTGGCCAGCCTGGCGATCAGCAGGCAGTACACCGGCGCCGCCACGAGTTCCAGGACGAGTGCCTGCCAGGGGGCGTCCGCGGCGCTGCCCGACTCGGCCAGCTCCCCGAAGGCGACGGTGAGGCCGTAGGCGGTGACGTTGTTCGCCACATGGATCGCGATGGCCGCTTCGAGTCCTCCCGTACGGACGGTCAGCCAGCCCCACCACAGGGCGGAGTAGAAGAGCAGGGCGAATCCCGACAGCCGGCCGAAGCCGTGGGCGAGGGCGAAGAGGGCGGACCCGATGACGATGCCGGGCCAGGGGGAGGCGAGGAAGCCGCCGAAGAACTGGGTGATCCAGCCCCGGAAGACGAACTCCTCGGCGGCGGCCTGGAAGGGGATCAGCGCCCACAGCACGACGAGGCCGAGTACGAACCCGGACCAGCCGGGGAAGTCGCCCGCAAGGCTCTCCTCGCCCTCGCTGAGGTAGCCCCACAGCGCGAGGCCGCCCATCTGGAGCACGATCAGGGGGAAGGCGACCGCCGAGCAGCGGACCAGCCAGCGCAGGCGGACCCGCCCCAGGACGGAGGCGACGGTGCCGGCGGGGCGGCTGCCGCACCAGCGGACCGCGAGCAGTACGACGGGGATGCCGACGGCTATGGAGAGCAGGGCGAGTGCCTCGTCGGCGAGCGGGTCCTGAAGTATCCGCTCGCCGTCCCGCGGGGCGAAGTCCAAGCCCAGGACGTACCAGACGAGGGCGCCGAACGCGATCACCAGCAGCGGTCCGAGCAGGTTCCCGACGAGGACGAGAGCGAACTCCCCGATGCGCCGCGGTGCCTTCTGGCGGCCGTTGCGGGCCTGTTCGTGATAGGCGCTCCCGGGCGGCGCGGTCTGGGGCCGCGGCCGCGGAACGGGCGGGAAACCGTAAGGCGGGGCACCGAAGGGCGGACCCCCATGGGCGGGGGTCGGCCACACCTGCGCGGGGACCGGCCGGTGCGGAGCGCTTCCGGCCGGCGCGGCCCAGACGTCGGGCGGCGGGGGCGTATCTGACACAGCGGGACCCTTTCCGTCACGGCCGTTCACCCGCCCATTCGATCACGTGACCGACCGCGGCTCAGCCGGATTCCGCGCGGGTCTGCGCCGGGGCCCGGCCCGGCGGACCGGGGCGTGGGCCGGTTCGGGGGGCGGGCAGGGGCAGGGAGAACCAGACGGCCTTGCCCTCGGCCGTCGGCAGCGTCCCCCAGGAGGTGGCGAGGGAGTCGACGAGGAGCAGACCGCGGCCGGATTCGGCGTCGGGTTCGGCGAAGCGGGCCTGGGGCAGGACCGGGCTGCCGTCGCAGACCTCGACGCTCAGTTCACGGCCGGCCTGGCGCAGGCGCAGGCGGACCGGGCCGCGGCTGTGGTTCACGGCGTTGGAGAGCAGCTCGGAGGTGAGCAGGCAGGCGGTGTCGCGAAGCTGCTCGTCGTCCCTGCCCCACTGGGCCAGGGTGGAGCGCAGGAACCGCCGCCCGGCACCGACGCTGCTCGGGTCGGCGGCGAGGAGCATGCTCTGAGAGGTCACCGGCTCGTCGGGGATCCGGACGAGGAGGAGGGTGACGTCGTCGGGGTTGTCGTCGGCGTCGGGCAGCAGGTCGGCCAGCAGCCGGTCGGCGGCCGCCTCCAGGCCGTTCGTCGTCGCGACGGCCTTCTCCAACGCCGCCGCGAGACCGTCCACCTGGCCCTCAATGTCGCCGTCGGGCGTCTCCACCAGGCCGTCCGTGTAGAGCGCGAGGACCGAGCCGGGCAGCACGGTGTGCCGGGTCTCGTGGTGGGGCACCTCCCCCACCCCGAGGGGCACGCTCACCTCGACGGGCAGCCGGGTGACCTCGCCGCCCGGGCTGACGAGGAGGACCGGCAGGTGGCCGGCCGAGCACATGGTGATCTCGGCCGCGTCGGCATCGACGACGAGGTAGCAGCAGGTGACGAACTGGTCCGGCAGTTCGGTCACGACGGCGTCCAGGGCGCGCATGAGCTGCCAGGGCGGCATCCCGGTCTTGGCCAGGGCATGCGAGGCCGACCGGAGCTGGCCCATGACGGCGGCGGCGTCCAGGCCGCGCCCCATCACGTCGCCGACCATCACCCCGACCCGGCCGCCTCCCAGCGGGATGAGGTCGAACCAGTCACCGCCCACGCCGGCACCCTGCCGGGCCGGGAAGTAGCGGCTCGCCGTGGGCATCCCCGGTACGTCCGGCGGCGATCCCATGAGGCTGCGCTGGAGGGTGAGCGCGACGTGGCGCTGCTGCTCGTAGAGCTTCGCGAGCATCTCCTCGGCGGACTTGCGCTCGGTGACGTCGCGGATGGCCGCGGAGACCAGGGTGCCGTCGGGGGTCTCCAGCGGGCTCAGGCTGATCTCGACCGGGAACTCGCCCCCGTCTCGGCGCAGGCCGTACAGCTCCAGGCCCGCACCCATGGGGCGGGTCCTGCGGTTGCCGAAGTAGCCGTTCCGGAAGCCGGAGTGGCGCCCGCGGAACCGTTCCGGGACGAGTACCTCGACCGGTCTTCCCAGCAGGTCCTCGCGGGCGTACCCGAAGAGCGCCTCGGTCTGGGCGTTGACGAGCTGGATCGCGCCCCGCTCGTCGACGATCACCATCGCGTCCGGTGCCGCCTCCAGCAGCGCCCGGAAGCGCTCCTCGGCGGCCCGGCGCTCGCTCACGTCGCGCACGGCCGCCGAGATCAGCAGGCCCTCCGGGGTCTCCAGCGGGCTCAGGCTGATCTCCACGGGGAACTCTCGCCCGTCCCGGCGCAGGCCGCGGAGTTCCAGGCCCGCGCCCATCGGGCGGACCTGGCGGCTGGCCGCGTAGCCGAGCCGGTGGCCCGGGTGCTGGCCGCGGAACCGTTCGGGGACGAGGATCTCGATGTGCCGGCCCAGGAGTTCCCCGCGGGGATGGCCGAACAGGGCCTCGGTCTGCGCGTTCACCAGCCGGATCAAGCCGGCGTCGTCCACGATCACCATCGCGTCCGGTGCCGCTTCCAGCAGAGCCCGGAAGGGCTCCTCAGATGTCGCTGCCACGCTGCGCCTCGCAGTCGTCGAATCCCGCAGAAGCAGACATCCGACCACGTGGCCGAATCTCACGCTTCCGGTTGACCGCATGCGGCGGCAATTGACCGATTCTGCGCACCGGGCGCGCCCGGCCCGGGCGCGGGTGGGCGCACTCGGGCGCGGTGGGCAGGGGGTTGACGCGGCCCGGCGGTCGGCGGAGCCGTGGCGGCAGCGCTGATCTATGGTGGCGGGAGGACCGGCCAGGGCGGACCCGAGGCGAGGAGATCCGGTGCGTGACGCAGAGTTCTTCCGGAGCTGGATGGCGGCCACCGCGGCGGCCGTGGAGCGTGAGGCGGACCGGCTCACCGAGCTCGACTCCCCCATCGGGGACGCCGACCACGGGAGCAATCTGCTGCGCGGGTTCACGGCAGTGCGCGGCGCGCTGGAATCGGAGGCCCCGGCGGCGCCCGGCGCGGTGCTCCAGCTCGCCGGGCGGACGCTGATCTCGACGGTCGGCGGCGCGTCGGGGCCGCTGTACGGGATGCTGCTGCGGCGGACCGGCAAGGAGCTCGGCGAGGCGGCGGAGGTGTCCGACGCCGAGCTGCGCGAGGCCCTGGGCCGGGGGGTCGCCGCGGTGGCGCAGCTGGGCGGCGCCGCGCCGGGCGACAAGACGATGCTGGACGCGCTGCTGCCGGGCGTGGCCGCGCTGGGCACCTCGTACCGGGCGGCCGCGGAGGCGGCGGAGAGCGGGGCGCTCGCCACCGTGCCGATGCAGGCGCGCAAGGGGCGGGCCAGCTACCTGGGCGAGCGGAGCATCGGACACCAGGATCCGGGGGCGACCTCGTCGGCGCTGCTGCTGGGGGCGCTCGCGGACGTGGCGGAGCGGGCGGAGGGCACGCGGTGACGGCCGGACGGGGCGCCGGGGCCGCTGCCGGGCAGCCCGCCCTCGTCGGGGTGGTGCTGGTCTCGCACAGCGCGCCCGTCGCCGAGTCGGTGGCGGAGCTGGCGCGGGGCCTGGCGGCGGGCGGGCCGGTGGCGCCGGTGGCCGCGGCGGGCGGCACGTCCGCGGGCGGGCTGGGTACGAGCGCGGAACTGGTCGTCGCGGCCGCCCGGGAGGTGGACCGGGGTGCCGGAGTCGCGCTGCTGGCGGACCTGGGGAGTTCGGTGCTGACGGTGAAGGCGCTGCTGCTGGAGGACGAACTGCCGCCTGGTTCACGGCTGGTGGACGCCCCGTTCGTCGAGGGCGCGGTGGCGGCGGTGGTCGCCTCGTCGGCGGGAGCCCCGCTGGAACAGGTCGCGGAGGCCGCCGCCGAGGCGTACGCGTACCGCAAGGCCTGAGGACCCGGGCGGGCGGCGGGAGCCGTCCCGGCCGGGCCTCGCGGTGGCGGTCGCGCTCGGCGTCAGCGTCCGCGCAGCGACTGGATCTCGCGGCGGTCGCGCTTGGTGGGGCGGCCCGTGCCGCGGTCGCGGATGCCGACGACCGCGGCCTCCACGGGGGTCGGCGGCGGCGGGCTCTTGTCGATCAGGCACTCGGCGGCGACGGGCGCGCCCACCCTCTTCGACACCGGCCGTCTGACGACGACGATCCGCTCGCGGCCGGCGTGGAAGAGGCGTACCTCGTCACCCGCGCGGATCGGCTGCGCCGGCTTGGCGCGTTCCCCGTTGACCTTCACATGGCCCGCCCGGCAGGCGGTCGCCGCGATCGAGCGGGTCTTGGTCAGACGCACGGACCAGATCCACGCATCGACCCGCACCGTGCCCGTTTCCGTTCCCGATACCTCATCAGCCATGCCCCGACTCTAATGCCGTGCCGTTTCGCCGCGCCGTGGCTTTTCGGCGGATGCACCAACACGCTCGGCATCTGCCATGGTGTTCCGCCAAAGAAGGTTGCACCTGCGCGGTATATGCGCCTACGTTGTCGCACATGCAGTCCTACACCATCGGCCAGGCCGCGCGTCTGCTGGCCGTCAGCCCGGACACGGTGCGGCGCTGGGCGGACGCCGGCCGGGTCGTGACCCGTCGCGACGAGGCCGGCCGGCGGATGATCGACGGCCGTGACCTGGCCGCGTTCTCCGTGGAGGTGGGCCAGGGTGGCCACGCCGAGGACAGGGAGCCGTACACGTCGGCACGCAACGCCTTCCCCGGCATCGTCACGGCCGTCCGGCTCGGCGAGGTGTCCGCCCAGGTCGACATCCAGGCCGGTCCCCACCGCCTGGTCTCCCTGCTCACCCGCGAGGCCGTCGAGGAACTCGGGCTGGAGGTCGGCATGCGGGCCACCGCCCGCGTGAAGTCCACGAGCGTCCACATCGACCGGGACTGAACCACGCACGCCGCCCGGCGTCCAGCACCGCCACCGCTGCCCACACCGCTCAGCACCGACGCACCCATCCCCACCCGCTCCGCCGTCACCGGCGCGGGCAACCAGCGCGGATCCGGCACCGGCCGGCCGCCGGCCCGACCGAGGAGCCAGCGCTCATGTCCCCGACCCCGACCCGCACCCGTCGTCGTACCGTCGTCTCCGCGGCCGCCCTGTCCGCCGCCCTGCTCGCCGGGCTGACCGCCTGCGGAGGGGGCGAGGAGCCCGCCGCGCCGTCGGCCTCCGGCGCGCCACCGGCGAACCTCACCGTCCTGGCCGCCTCCTCCCTGACCGACGTCTTCAGGACGGCGGGGGCCGCGTACGAGAAGGCCCACCCCGGTACGAAGGTCACCTTCTCCTTCGCCGGTTCGCAGGAGCTCGCGGCGCAGGTCAAGCAGGGTGCCCCGGCCGACGCACTGGTCACCGCCGACACCAGGACCATGGACGGGCTGAGGGCCGAGACCGGCGAGCCCAGGGTCGTCGCGAAGAACCGCCTGGTCATCGCGACCGGCAAGGGCAACCCCTTCAAGGTCGACGAGCTGAAGGACCTCGCCGATCCCGGACTCAAGGTCGTGCTCGCCGCGCCCGAGGTACCGGTCGGCCGCTACAGCAGGCAGATCCTCGACGCCCAGAAGGTGGCGGTGAAGCCGGTCTCCCAGGAGCCCAGCGTCCGCGCCGTCCTGGGCAAGGTCGAGATGGGCGAGGCCGACGCCGGCCTCGTCTACCGGACGGACGCCGCCAGGTCGGGCGGCAAGGTCGTCACCGTGGAGATCCCGGACGGGCAGAACGCCGTGGCCTCCTACCCCGCCGCCACGCTGAGGCACTCCCGGAACGCCGGGGCCGCCGCCGCGTTCACGGCGTGGCTGAGCGGCCCCGAGGCACAGAAGATCTTCCAGGAGGCGGGTTTCCAGCAGCCGTAGGGCGTGTTGCGAAAGTGGCGTCGTCCGCCCGCAGGGCGGTGCTCGCCGTGTCTGGTGCCGTGCCTCGCAAGGCGGAGGGTCGCCCGCGTACCGGTCCGTGCGCGGGTAACCCCGACAACGCGGCGGGATGCCGTGCCAGGCACCGCCGGCCCGACGAGACTTGCGCAACACGCCTTGGCCGGCGGGGCCTGCGCACCGGTCGGGTCCGTCGGTTCGGGGTGGAACGTCCCGCCCCGCATACGCTGCACCCCTGCACCCACCCATGCACCCACCCCTGCACCCCGCGCCCGTGCCCGCCCGCGTCCCCGCCGCCGGCCCCGCCCCGTCCGGCCACGCCCGCCCGAGCCAGGAAGTCCCGTGAGCAGACTCCGTACCCGCACCCGGCCCCCGGCGGCCCTGGCGCTCCCCGCGCTGCTCGCCGTCGCGTTCCTGCTGATGCCGCTTCTCGGGATCCTGGTACGCACTCCGTGGGGCGAGCTCGTGGAACACCTCGGCAGCCCAGGTGTGGTCCAGGCTCTGAAGCTCTCCCTCGTGGTGTCCCTGTGGGCGCTGGGCCTCTCGCTCCTCCTCGGCGTGCCCCTGGCCTGGCTGCTGGCCCGTGTGGACTTCAGGGGCAAGGCCCTGGTCCGCTCGCTGGTGCTGCTCCCCATGGTGCTGCCGCCGACCGTGGGCGGTGTCGCCCTCCTCCTCGGCTTCGGCCGGCGCGGTCTGCTGGGGCCGTGGCTGGAGGACGTCTTCGGGATCACCCTGCCGTTCCACACCTCGGGGGCCGTCGTCGCGGCGACCTTCGTCGCCATGCCGTTCCTGGTCATCAGTTTGGAAGGCGCCCTCGGCGGTCTCAGGCGGAGTTACGAGGAGACGGCGGCCTCGCTCGGCGCGTCGCCGGTCCGTGTGTTCGCCACCGTGACCCTGCCCATGGTGGCGCCCGGTCTGATCGCCGGAGCCGCCCTCACCTGGGCCCGCGCACTGGGTGAGTTCGGCGCGACCATCACCTTCGCGGGAAACCTGCCCGGCACCACGCAGACCCTGCCGCTCCAGGTGTACCTGCTGCTCCAGGACCAGCCCGAGGCGGCCACCTCCGTCTCCCTGCTGCTGCTGGCGATCGCCATGGCCGTACTGATCGCACTGCGCGGCCGCTGGACGGGCACCCCGGCCGACCGCGGCGCGGTGACGGCGCCGCGGTCCGGCCGGGAGGACGGCCCGGACCCCGGGCGGATGGCCGGCCGGGAACCGGAAGCGGACGCGGCGGCCGCCGCACCGGCGCCGTCCGGGGAGACCGGGCACTGGCCGCTGCACGCCACCGTCACGGGCTTCGACCGCCTCACCCTCGAAGCGGAACCGGGCACCACCATCGCCGTCGTCGGCGAGAACGGGGCCGGCAAGACCACCCTGCTGCGCGCCCTGCTCGGCCTGACCCCGCGGGCCCACGCCGACCTGCGGCTTGGGGACACCGACGTCACCGCCCTGCCGCCGCACCAGCGGCAGGTGGCCTGGGTGCCCCAGGACGGGGCGCTGTTCCCGCACCTGAGCGCCCTGGCGAACACCTCGTACGGGCTGCGGGCCCGCCGGGTGCCGCGTGCCGACGCCCGCCGGGAGGCGCAGGCCTGGCTGGACCGGCTGGGCGTGGGCCACCTCGCCCGGCGCAGGCCCGCCCAGCTCTCCGGCGGCCAGGCCCAGCGGGTCGCGCTCGCGCGCGCCCTTGCGGCGCGCCCGCGGCTCCTGCTGCTGGACGAACCGCTCGCCGCCCTCGACCAGACCACGCGGGCCCGGGTCCGGCACACCCTGCGCACGCACCTGGCCGGCTTCGGCGGGGTCTGCCTCATCGTCACCCACGACCCGGTCGAGGCGGTGTCCCTGGCGGACCGGGTCCTCGTACTGGCCGACGGCCGGGCCCTGCAGGACGCGCCGCCCGCCGAGGTCACCCGGCACCCGCGCTCCCCGTGGGTGGCCCGGATGCTGGGTCGCAACGCCTGGCCGGGCATCGCCGTCGCAGACGGCCTCGCCCTCGCGGGGGGCGGCCGCCTGGTGGTCGCCGAGACCCTGCCCGAGGGAGCCGAGGCCCTGGCGGTCGTCGCCCCGGAGGCGGTTTCGGTGCACCGGGACCGGCCGAGCGGCAGCCCCCGCAACGTGTGGCGGGGCACCGTCCGGGAGATCACCGCGGTGGGCAGCCGCCTGCGCGTGCTGATCGAGTCGCCCGACGCGCCCGAGCTGGTCGCCGAGATCACCCCGGCCGCGGCGGCCGAACTGGGCCTGGCCGACGGGTCCGAGGTCTGGACGAGCGTGAAGGCCACCGAGGTCACCCTCGTCCGCCTGTAGTCCCGCCGGGCGGGTGGGCCGGACTCCGTGTGCGCGACCTGGCGGGCGGCCAGGACCGGCCCCGGCGCGTGAAGTCAGGCCACGCCGTCGGGGCTCTCCGGCCGCGGCGGGGCGAATTCGCACCAGACGCACTTGCCGCCGCCGCGCGGTTCCACACCCCACGCGTCCGCGAGCTGTTCCACCAGCATCAGTCCGCGCCCCGACACCGCCCAGTCCCCCGCCTCGCGCCGCCGCGGCAGCGCGCTGCTGGTGTCCTCGACCTCGATCCGGATCCGCCCCTGGGGCGTGATCCGCATGTTGACGTGGCCGCCGCCGTCCGTGTGGACGAGGGCGTTGGTCATCAGCTCGTCCGCCGCCAGCTCGATCTCGTCGGCGCGGTCCTCGGCGCCCCAGGCCGCCACCGCCGCTCGGATGAGGTGGCGGGCCATGGCCGGACCCCGGGTGTCCCCCGGCTCCAGGCGCTGGCGCAGCGGGCCGCCGCCCCGCCCGGTGGGGTTGCCGCGGCGGCGCAGGACGAGCAGGGCCATGTCGTCGCCCCCGCCCGCGTCGCCGACGAGGTCGCACAGCACGTCGGCGAGCTCCTCGACGTCCGTGGGGCCGCTGTGGACCGCCGCCGTCAGCTCCCGCATGCCGGTGTCGGGATCGGCGCCGGGTCTTTCGACGAGGCCGTCCGTGCACAGCACCAGGGTGTCGCCCGGGTGCAGTTCCAGACTGGTGACCGGATAGCCGGAGCCCGCCGCCGCGGACGGTTCGGGAGGCGGCAGCCCGAGCGGCAGCCCGCCCGCCACCTGGACCCGGTGGCAGCTGCCGTCCCCGCGCCGCACGACCGGGTCGAGGTGCCCGGCGCGGACGATCTGGAGCATGCCGCTGTTGAGGTCGACCTCGGCGTACGTGCAGGTGGCGAAGCGCTCCGTCTCCAGTTCCCGCAGGAAGGCGGAGGCTCGGGCCATCGCCGCGCCCGGTGTGTGCCCCTCGACCACGTACGCCCGCATCACGATGCGCAGCTGCCCCATGACGGCGGCCGCGTCCGTGTCGTGGCCCTCGACGTCGCCGATCATCACCCCGACGCGGCCGCCGCCGAGCGGCACCACGTCGTACCAGTCCCCGCCGATGTCCCGCCCGATCCGGGCGGAGCGGTAGCGTACGGCGATCAGCGCTCCGGGCACCGCGGGGATCCGGCGGGGCAGCATGGCCCGCTGGAGGCCCTCGGCCAGGTCGTGCTCCTGCTCGAAGAGGATGGCGCGCTGGAGGCTCTGGGCGACGCCGCTGCCGAGCGCCATGAGCAGGTTGCGTTCCTCGGCGGTGAAGTCGCCGTCCCGTTTGTAGAGCAGCCCCAGCGCTCCGACGGCCCGCCCCTGGGCGATCAGCGGCAGGTAGACGCCGCTGCGGACGGCCAGCGGCTCGATGTACGGCCACAGTTCGGGGTAGCCCTGCTGGAACTCCTCCCGCGAGAGGATGAAGACGGGCTGCATGGTGCGTACGGCCACACTCATCGGGAACTGCGCGTCGATCCGGGTGTACTCGATCTCGGGGACGTACGTGCCGAGCTGTCCCTCCGCGACGAGGTGGATGCGGCCTCCGTCGACGACGCCCAGCATCACGCTCACGGCGCCGAGGTGGCCGAGGGCCTGGGGGTCCTTGAGGATGTCGGTCACGTCGTTGACGGTGCGGGCGTGGGCGAGGATGGCGGTCGTCCGCTCGACGACGCCGGTCATCCGGCGGCGCCCCTCGTCCTGCTCGCCGGCGGCGCCCGGCTCGCCGGGGTCGTGGGCGGCGTCGCGGAGGATGCCGATGACGCGGTACGGGCGGCCGCCCGGGTCCCTCAGGATGTGGCCCTGGATGTGGGTCCAGGCGGGTGTGCCGTCGCGGCGGCGGCTGCGGACGTAGGCGCCGTAGTGGCTCCGCCCGTCCTTGATCGCCTGGGCGACCCTGGCGTCGAGCCGGGCCTCCTCGGCGGGCGCTATCCGCGCGCGGAGCCCGGCGGGGGTGCCGTCGTACTCGTCCGGGCGCAGGTCGAGCACGTCGAGGGCGGTGGGATCCAGGTGCATCCGCCCACTGTCGAGGTCCCAGTCGAAGGTGCCCATCCGGTTGAGCGCAAGGCTCGTGTCCGGCCGCGCGGGCCAGTCGACCTCGGGAACGTCTCCCCTACGGGCCATGCAGCCAGGGTCTCACTGTCCCCCGCCGGTGTCCCCGTGGAGCGGCCGGCGGGGGCCCGGTCGGGGGTGGGGCCTGGGTGCGTACACAGCACTGTGCGGCCCGTCGCGCGGGCCGCACAGCATGCCGGGGTCAGCAGCCCTTGCCGTGGCCTCCGCCACGGTAGTGGTCGTTGTCATTGTCGTGCCAGCCGTGGTGGTGGCCGCCCCTGTCGTGGTCCCAGCCGCCGCCGCTCACGTACGTGACGGACTGTGAGGGGGTCGCCGCCGAGGCGGTACCCGCGGCTCCCAGGGCGCCGCCTGCCATCAGAACGCCGATGGCGGACACCGCGAAGAGGCGCTTGACTCTCGTTGCTCGCATGGTTGAGAACCCTTCTCGTTGCTACGGCACGAAAATTTGTTCTTCCTCCTCAGGCGAGGGGTTTTCATGGCTGCACCTGCGGCCGTACAGATGTCATGAATGCGCGTCACCCCCGTCAACGCGGCCTCATCGGGCCACGGACCTTCGGGGCCGGTGCGATATGTCGCACGCCTCGCGCTCCGGCGTATCACCGCGGGTAAAGGGTTGCGATCCCGGCGGTCGCCGCAGTTACCTACGGATGATATTAGTCACCGCCTCGGCGATCGGCATCTCGGGCGGGTATGGAATGGGCCCGCGATTCACCGCATTTCCGGTGTAGCGGGCAACTATGCAGGGATCGGCTGGTCACCGCAACGGGCCAAGGGCTGTCCCGTAAAGTCCTGGCGGATCAGTGCGCGGTGTCGGATGCGGTGCACCGCAAGGCGGAGGAGCGTCCTCGTACTGGGCGTATGCGGGCGCTTTGCGACAACGCGGCGAGGCGCCGTAGCCGGCGCCGCGCGCCCGCCGGGGAACACGGGACAGCCCTTGGGCTCACCGCCGCGCGTAGGGACAGCAGGAGAGATGAGGCCGGGATGGCAGAGGTGACCGGGACGGCACTGGCCGACGTGATGGCCGAACTGGCCGGGCTGGAGGATCCGAAGGCCCGCGCCGTGAACGAGAAGCACGGCGACGACCACGGGGTGAACCTCGGAAAACTGCGTGCGGTCGCGAAACGGCTGAAGACGCAGCAGGAACTGGCGCGCGAACTCTGGGGCACGCAGGACACCGCGGCGAGGCTGCTGGCGCTCCTGATCTGCCGCCCGAAGGCTTTCGGGCGGGACGAGTTGGACGCCATGCTGCGCGGGGCGCGAGCGCCCAAGGTGCAGGACTGGCTCGTGAACTACGTGGTGAAGAAGAGCCCGCACGCGGAGGATCTGCGCCTGGCCTGGTCGGCCGACCCGGATCCGCTCGTCGCGAGCGCGGGCTGGGCGCTGACCACGGAGCGCGTGGCGAAGCGGCCGGAGGGCCTGGATCTGCCGGGGCTGCTCGACGTCGTGGAGGCGGAGATGAAGGACGCCCCGGATCGCCTGCAGTGGGCGATGAACCACTGCCTGGCGCAGATCGGCATCGAGCATCCGGAGCACCGCGCCCGCGCGGTCGCCGTCGGCGAGCGCCTGGAGGTGCTGAAGGACTATCCGACGTCCCCCGGCTGCACGTCCCCGTACGCCCCGGTCTGGATCGCCGAGATGGTCCGCCGCCGGTCGGCTCAGCCGGGGGCGTGAGGCCGGTTCCCCACCGTCGGGGGCGGCCCGCCGCGACCGGTCACCGGTTCCCGCCGTTGCCGCCGTCGTTCCCGCCGTCGTTCCCGCCGCCGTCCTCGCGGGGCTGGTCCGCCGGCGGCTCGACGGCCGTACGGGCCGGTTCCGGCTCCGGCTGCGGGGCGACCGGTGACTGCGGAGCCGCGGACCTGGTCGGCAGGGACGGCGTGCGGTCGGTCGGCGGCGGCGTCCGCGTCGGCAGGGGCGGCGTGCGGTCGGTCGGCTGGGGCGAACGCGCCTCAGAGGGCGACGGTGACGGCCTGGGCGAGGGCGATGCCGCCGGGGACCCCGAGGGGGAGCCCGACGGCGACGGAGGTTCCGACGGGGACCCCGGCGGCGTCTCGGACGGCGACGGCGACGCCGGAGGAGTCGGCGAAACCGCAGGCGATCCGGAAGGCGTCGCCGACGGCGAGGGCGACGGCGAGACCGACGGGGATCCCGACGGCGAGGGCGACGGGGATCCCGACGGCGAGACCGACGGGGCCGGCGTCCCCGACGGCGATGTCGAGGGGGACTTCGACGGTGATTCGGAGCCGGACGGCTTGCCCGTCGGGGACGTCGAGGGCGACTTCGAGGGCGACTTCGACGGCGCCTTGGACGGCGGCTTGGACGGCGGCTTGGACGGCGACTTCGAGCCCGTGTGCGAAGGCGACTTCGACGGCGGTCCCGACGGCTTCGGCCCGGTGTGCGTCGGCGTGACTCCCGGGCTCGGCGTGGTCGGCGGCGTCGGGAACACGGGCGGCGGGACCGGCCGGTCGGGCCGCCGGTCCGGGTGGTGGCCCTTCTCGCGCTCGAACCAGTGCCGGTTCTTGTGGTCGTAGATCACGATCTTCTTGACGGGCTCCACCGCCGGTGCGATGACGACCACCTTCGCCGGCTGGTACGAGGGCCACGTCTGCCCGTAGCGCTTCGGAGCGGCCTTCAGCGGGACCGGCTGACCGAGCGGGTTCCCGCACGCGCAGCGCACCCGGGGCACGCCCCGGTCGTCGACGAGCACGGCCGTCCCGGCCTGCAGGACGGCCTGGTAGCTCGTGACCTTGCCGTTCTGGAAGCCGTGGTTGGTGACCCGGGTGTCCATGCGCAGTTGCACGGGGGTGAGCGAGCGCAGGTACTCGGGAACGGCCGCCGGCTGGATGCCCAGCGTCGCGGCGAAGGCCTGGTTCTTGGCGGGTTCCGCGGCCAGCACCTTGATCTGCTTCTCGACGTCGCAACTCGCCACGTCCTGGGTGCCCCCGTACACGCCCGGTGCGGAACCGCTGACGCTCCTGGTGCCCGTGGTGGTGCCCTGGGTGGTGGGAGCGGCGCCGGTCCCGCTGGGGGACGGCGCCGGGCTCTGCGGCGCCGGGCTCTGCGGGGGCGGCGCGTCCTCCTTCACCACGGTGGACTCGGTGAAGGGGTCGGGGCCCGCGGCGGCGGCCGGCTGGAGGAACACCTCACCCCCGGCGCCGGGCGTGCCGCTGGGCCGGGTCAGCACCACCGCCAGGGCCACGACCGCGACCACCGCGACGAGCGCGGTGGCGAGCCGTGGAACGGACCGCCACCAGGGACCCTTGCCCGGGCCCGGGCCAGCGGGGCCCACGGGTCCGGCGGGACCGCCGGGCGGCCCGGTCGGCGGCGGGGGCGGCGGTACCTGCCGCCCTCCCGACAGCGGACCGGAAGGCGGGCCGGTGGGTCGCTCTGACGACGGCTGCCCACCGGAGGGATGTGTGCTCACGGGCTCTTCTTCCCAGGAGGAGGGAGTTCCCATCGGACCATTGTGTGCGCCGTCCGGGTGGTGGCCGCAAGCCGGGAGTGCCACGGTTGCATGGTGAGCCAGACGCCGAGAGCAGCACCGACCGGGGGCTCCGCGAGGGCTTGGCGCGACGCCCTCGCCACCGTCGTCGCGGGTTTCGCCGCGATGACGGTGGTCGCCGCGGCCGGCCTGGCGTGCGCCGGCGCCGGCGACCTCCCGGAGGGGGCGTTCCCGCACGTGGTCGCCGCGGTCGTGGTGATGGCGGCCGGCGGTGCCGTGGAGGTGTCCGGCGACGCCGGTCCGCTGGCGGGCGCGGAAGCGACCCTGGAGGTGCTCCCGCTCTCGGTGAGCCTGGCGGGCGCACTCGCCGCCGGCTACTTCTTCCTGCGCCCGCTGCACAACCGTGCCGTGGCCCGGCCCCGGGAACTCCTGGGCCGGGCCGTTCCGTCGGTCGTCCTGTGGCTGCTCGCGCTGCTCGGCTCGGCGCTCCTGGCCCGGCAGGACTTCGGCGTCTCCACCGGCGACCCCGCCGTCGCGGTGATCGGTGAACTCCTCGACGCCGCGCCGACGGTGGGCTTCCGCGCCGACGTGCCCGCCACCCTCCTGTTCGGTCTGCTGTGGATCCTGGGCCTGTTGCTGATCGCCCTGCTGGTGTCGCGCCGGGCACCGCTCCCGGCCGGACTGGTCCGCTTCCACACGGCGGTGCGGCCGGCCGCCTTCGCCACGCTGCTGCTCCTCCTGTCGTACGTCGTGATCGGCGTCGTCGTCGGGCTGGTGGCGGCCGCGACCCAGGGGGACGCCGGCCGGACCCTGGCGGTGGTCCTGCTCGGGCTGCCCAACCTCGTCTGGATCGCGCTCACCCTCGGCTTCGGCGGATCCTGGGAGGCCCGTGTCGAAGGGGCCTTCGGGCTGCCGATGCCGCAGCTGCTGGACGAGGTGCTGCGTGACGCCGACGGGGCCCCGGTCGACGTGGCGTCGTTCGCGGCGCGCGACCCGCGGGCGTGGTGGATGGTGGTGGCGGCCGCGGTCCTGCTGCTGGCCACGGGCGTACTGGCGGCCGTACGGTCGCCCGCGCACGTCCGGCCCTGGCAGCACGCCCTGCATCTCGGCGCGGCCCTCGCCCTGGCCACCCTCGCGGTCTGCCTGCTGTGCCGGGTCCAGGCCGCGTACGGGCTGTCCCTGCTCGGCATCGGCGAGGTGGAGGGCCTCGGCGGGGAGCTCGTCCTGGACCCGGTGCTGTGGCGGACGGTCGGCCTCGGCCTCCTCTGGGGCGCCGTGGCCGGCTTCCTCGGCGGCCTCCTGGCCCGGCCGCTGCACCGCCGCCGCGGGCCGGCCGGCGCGCCCGCCGGGACGGCCGCTCACGGCTGAGCCGCACCCGTCAGCGGGGCGCGCCTCCCTCACACGCTTCCTTCACGCGCCTGTCTCACTCCGCTTCGGGGTCGTGGGTGTCCACGATCCGGGTCGGGCCGGCCTGCCGG
This sequence comes from Streptomyces sp. TN58, assembly GCF_001941845.1. NCBI lineage: Bacteria > Bacillati > Actinomycetota > Actinomycetes > Kitasatosporales > Streptomycetaceae > Streptomyces > Streptomyces sp. TN58. The sequence goes on from NZ_CP018870.1 coordinate 768,049, forward strand.
CCGTGTCCGCCCGCCTCCGGGCCGGCAGGCGGCTCGCCGGGCCCCGCGCCGGCGCCGTCCGCACCGGCGCCGTCCCGTTCGGCCGGCGGCGCCTGGGGCCCGTGGGCGATCCCGGGTCCCTCGGTGACCGCGTACGTAGCCAGTCGGGTCCCGTCGCCGTACATCCACCGTCCCGAGGCCTCGTCGTAGAGCCACACCGACTCCCCGTCGACGACGACGCCCGCCCGCAGTCCGCGCAGGGACCGCCGGAAGGCGTCGCTGTCGGCCCGGCCGGAGGCGAGTTCGTCCACGGCGTGCCGGTAGCGTTCGACGGCGTCGGCGCCTCGTGCGAGCAGCGGCCTCGGGTCCTCGGCCCGTACGGAGGGCCGCTCTCCCGTGGTGGGCGGCGGCTGCGGGACCGCGATGAGGAGCCGCCCGTCGACCCAGGCGCTCCATCCGTTGGCGCAGAGGATCTCCCCCCACTCGCCCCGCCGGGACAGCAGCTGCACGGGCAGGAAGGCGTCCAGGGCGGCGGTCGGCCGGGAGACGTCGGGGGCTTCCCAGGCGGACAGTCCGGGGGGCGGCACCACATGGGTGGGCCGGAAGTCGGCCACGGCGATCCCAGGATCCATCGAGCTGCTCATGGCGCCTACTTCCGCATGACCGCGGGCTCGTGCCGGCGCAGCAGCCTGGCCACCAGCACCCCGAAGAGGACCGACAGGACCACCAGCATGCCCAGGTTCAGCAGCCACACCGCGGGGGTGTGCGCGAAGAGCGGGTCGTCGGCGAGGGTACCGGGCAGGATCGCGCCGAGGTCGATGGTGCCCGCCATGGCGCCGAGGGCCCAGCGGGAGGGGACGAGCCAGGCCAGTTGCTCGATCACCGGCACGCCGTCCAGCCGTAGCAGCGCGCCGCAGAAGACCACCTGCACGATGGCGAGGAGGACCAGCAGCGGCATGGTGACCTCCTCCTTGCCGACCAGTGCGGAGATGAGCAGGCCGAGCATCATGGCGGTGAACGCGAGCAGGGCCACGGCGACGGTGATCTCGACGAGGGGTCCCGTGATCACGCCGTGGCCGCCGGGGGCGCTCAGGTCCACGCCGTAGAGCGCCACCAGGGTGAGCACCACGGCCTGTGCCGTGGTGACGGCGCCCAGCACCACCACCTTCGACATCAGGTACGCGGAGCGGGACAGCCCCACGGCCCGCTCCCGCCGGTGGATGGCCCGTTCCTTGACCAGCTCGCGTACGGCGTTCGCGGCGCCGGTGAGTACGGCGCCGACGGACAGGATGAGCAGGGCGTTGACCGCGGTCTCCTGGGTGAGTCTGCTTCCGGCCAGGGCCCGGGCCATGGCGCCCATGACGAAGGGGAGCGCGATCATGATGGCGAGGAAGGTCCGGTCCGCGGAGAGTGCGGCCGTGTAGCGCCGGACGAGGGTGGACAGCTGGGAGCCCCAGCTCTGCGCCTTGTGCGGCGGGGGGACGGGCCCGGCCGGTGCGGCCGGTGCGGCCCCCGGGGCCGCCGCGCGGCGGCCGCCGTGCCACGGTTGGCGGGTGGCGCCCAGGACGTACGTGCGGTAGGCCGCCGAGGCGGCGTACTCCCCCGCCCAGTCGCGGCCCCGCTGGTTCTCGAAGGCCTCGAAGGCCTCCGGCCACTGGGTGGCGCCGAAGTGGCGGAGGGTTTCTCCGGGCGGTCCGTAGTAGGCGATGCGGCCGCCCGGGGCGAGGACCAGCAGCCGGTCGCAGACGTCGAGGCTGAGGACGCTGTGGGTGACGACGATGACGGTGCGGCCGTCGTCGGCGAGGGCGCGCAGCATGTGCATCACCGAGCGGTCCATGCCCGGGTCGAGGCCGGAGGTGGGCTCGTCCAGGAAGAGCAGGGAGGGCTTGGTGAGCAGTTCCAGGGCGACGGAGACGCGTTTGCGCTGGCCGCCGGAGAGGCTGTGGACGGGCTGGGCGGCGCGCTCCTGGAGGCCGAGTTCGCGGATGACCTCGTCCACCCGCGCCTGGCGTTCGGCCTTCGCGGTGTCCTGGGGGAAGCGCAGTTCGGCGGCGTAGGTGAGGGCGCGCCGGACGGTGAGCTGGGAGTGCAGGATGTCGTCCTGCGGTACGAGGCCGATGCGGCTGCGCAGTTCGGCGTAGTCGCGGTAGAGGTCGCGGCCGTCGTAGAGGACGGTGCCGCGGTCGGCCGGGCGCAGGCCGGTGAGGGCGCCGAGCAGGGTGGACTTGCCGGCTCCGCTGGGGCCGATGACGGCGAGCAGGCATTTGGCGCCGACCGGGAAGGACACCTCGTCGAGGAGGGTCTTGCGGCCCCGGTCGACGGCGACGGTGAGGCCCTGGACGTCGAGGGTGACCTCGCCGGTGTCCTCGTACTCCTGGAGGCGGTCGCCGACGAGGCAGAAGGCCAGGTGGCCGATGCCGACGATGTCGCCCTCGGCCAGGGGGGCTGCGCCGGTGACGGGGGCGCCGTTGAGGTAGGTGCCGTTGTGGCTGCCGAGGTCGGCGATCTCGTAGCCGCCGTCCGGGAGGGCGCGCAGTTCGGCGTGCCGGCGCGACACGTCGAGCTCGTCGACGACGAGGTCGTTGTCGGTGGCGCGGCCGATGCGCAGGGCGGTGCGGGCGGGCAGCGCAAGGACGGCGCTGGGGCGGCGGAAGGTGCTGGTCATCGACGGGTTGGAGATCCGGGCCGGCCCGGGGCCGGGGCTTGCGGGGCCGGTCCGGGGGGTGTTGAGGACGGCCCGGGGGCCGTCCTGTGCGTCGCCGAAGCGCAGTTCGCTGCCGGCGCCGACGCTCCACTCGTGGACGCGGTGGCCGTCGGCCCAGGTGCCGTTGGTGCTGTGCTCGTCCTCCACCGTCCAGTGGTCTCCCTCGGGGCGCAGGACCGCGTGGTGCCAGGAGACGCGGGCGTCCTCGAAGCAGATCTCGCAGAGCGGGTCCCTGCCGACGTGGTAGGTCCGGCCCGGGCTCATCGGTGTGGAGCCCGTGTCGGTTTCCAGGACGAGCTCGGGCGCGGTCGGCACACCGGGGCGCTGGACCATGAGCAGATTTTCCCACGATCGCACCACGCTGGCAGCGGCCCACTGAAACCGCAGGTCAGAGGCCTGTTATGGGTAATGACAACGGTCCCCGTTGCAGCCTTTGCCAGTCTCGCCGCGGTGCGCTTCACTTCACGCGACGGCACCGGACGAACGGCTGCCGCGACGAGACGGGGGATGCCATGAGCGGGCACGACGACCACGGCCACGGGCCCGGGGGCGGCGGCCACGGCCACGATCACGGCCATGGGCCGGGGGGCCACAGCCACGGCGTGGCCGCCGACGCCGACCGCCGCTGGCTGGCCATCGCGCTCGGCCTGATCGGCGGGTTCATGGCCGTCGAGGTCGTCATCGGCGTCATGGCCCACTCCCTGGCCCTGATCTCCGACGCCGCCCACATGCTGACGGACGCCGTCTCGATCGTCCTCGCGCTGATCGCGATGCGGCTGGCGGCCCGCCCCGCCCGCGGCGGATTCACGTACGGCCTCAAGCGCGCGGAGATACTGTCCGCCCAGGCCAACGGTCTGACGCTGCTCCTGCTGGCCGTGTGGCTGGCGTACGAGGCGGTGCGCCGGCTGGTGGACCCGCCGCCGGTGGAGGGCGGGCTGGTGCTGGTGACGGCGCTCGCGGGCATCGTCGTCAACGTGGCCGCGGCCTGGTGCATCTCGCGGGCGAACCGGTCGTCGCTGGCGGTCGAGGGCGCCTACCAGCACGTCCTGAACGACCTGTTCGCCTTCATCGGGACGGCCGTCGCCGGTCTGGTCGTCATGACGACCGGGTTCCGGCAGGCCGACGCCATCGCCACGCTGGTGGTGGTCGTCCTGATGGTGAAGGCGGGCTACGGCCTGGTCCGCGACTCCGGCCGGATCTTCCTGGAGGCGGCGCCCGCGCACGTGGACCCGGACGCGGTCGGGGACCGGCTCGTCGGGCACCCGCCGGTCACCGAGGTCCACGACCTGCACATATGGACGATCACCTCGGGGCAGGCCGCGCTCTCCGCGCACGTGCTGGTCGAGCCCGCCGGCGACTGCCACGCCGTCCGCCGGGAGCTGGAGCGGATGCTGGAGAAGGAGTACGGCATCACGCACACCACCCTGCAGGTGGACCACGTCCAGGACTCCCTCCTCTCGGTCGGCCGGCGGGGCGAGGCCCCGTACGACCCGCACTGCGCGGACGCGCACGGTCCGGTCCACCGCGAGGGCCCGCACGACCACTGACGGGCGCGGGGCCCCATCACTGACCGGCGCCCTGGCTGGGCATGTATGGGCCCATGACGTACAAGCGCAGCGCCGGACTGCTCCTCTTCCGGCGGACGGCGGCCGGGGTCGAGGTCCTGCTCGGGCACATGGGCGGCCCGCTGTGGTCGGGCCGGAGGGCCGGGGACTGGGCCATCCCCAAGGGCGAGTACGGGCCGGAGGAGACTCCGCGCGACGCGGCCCGGCGGGAGTTCACAGAGGAGATCGGGCTGCCGCCGCCGGACGGCGAGTACCTTCCGCTGGGCGACGTACGGCTGTCCAGCGGGAAGCTGGTGACCATCTGGGCGGTGGAGGCGGACCTCGATCCGGCGCTCATGGTGCCGGGGACCTTCACCATGGAGTGGCCGCCGCGCTCCGGGAACGTGCAGGAGTTCCCGGAGCTGGACCGGGTGGCGTGGTGCACGCCCGAGATGGCCCGGACGATGCTGATCCCCTCGCAACTCCCGTTCCTGGAACGGCTGTCCGAGCTCCTGAAGGCCTGACCAGAGCTCGTACTTGCCAACGTCCCCTCCTGCCTGGACATTGCATCCATGACCAACGTCGTGCTGGTGGGAACCCTGGACACCAAGGGTGTGGAGTACGGCTGGCTGCGCGAGAGGCTGCTGCGCGCCGGCGTCGAAGTGACAGTGGTCGACACGGGAATCATGGGTGAGCCCCGGGTGGCCGCGGACGTGCCGCGCGCCGAGGTGGCCCGGGCCGCCGGGGCCGAGCTGTCCCTGCTGCGGTCGGACGCCGACCGGGGCGCGGCCGTGACCACGATGGCCCGGGGCGCCGAGGCGACCCTGTTGCGCCTGTACGCCGAGGGCCGGCTGCACGGGGTCCTCGCGATAGGCGGCAGCGGCGGCACCTCCATCGCCACCCGGGCGATGCGCGCCCTGCCGCTGGGCGTTCCGAAGGTGATGGTCTCGTCGATGGCGTCCGGGGACACCGCCCCGTACGTGGGCTCCTCGGACATCACGATGATGTACAGCGTCGTGGACATCGCGGGCATCAACAGCGTGTCCGAGCCGATCCTGGCGAACGCCGCGGCGGCCGTCGCGGGGATGGCCCGGTGCTTCGGCCGCGCCGGGGCGGACCGGCCGCCCCGGCTGGGGGCAGGCCCCCGTCCGCTGGTGGCGGCGAGCATGGCGGGCGTGACCACGTCCGGTGTGGACGCGGCGCGCGAGCGGCTGACCGAGCTGGGCTACGAGGTGCTGGTCTTCCACGTCAGCGGCACCGGCGGCCGCACCCTGGAGACCCTGGCCGGCCAGGGGGTGTTCGCCGGGGTCCTCGACCTGACCCTCAGCGAGCTGGCCGACGACCTGTGCGGGGGGATCCTGACCGCGGGGCCCGACCGGCTCAGCGCGGCCGGGCGGGCGGGCGTGCCGCAGGTGGTGAGCCTGGGTGCGCTGGACATGGTGAAGTTCGGCCCGCTGGAGTCCCTGCCCCAGCGGGTCCTGGACCGGGGTGTCCACGTCCACAACCCGTCGATCACGGTGATCCGCACGAGCGAGGCGGAGTGCGCGGAGCTGGGCCGCCGGGTGGCCGCCAAACTCCGTGCGGCGACCGGCCCCACGGCCGTGTGCGTTCCGCTCCGTGGACTGTCCACGCTCGGCGCGCCGGGCGGCCCGTACCATGACCCCCGTGCGGACCGGGCGCTGTTCTCGGCGCTGCGCGAGGGCTTGCACGGCAGTGCCGCGCGGCTCTACGACTACGACACGCACATCAACGATCCGGCCTTCGGGCGGGCGGCCGCCGACCGGCTGCACGCCATGATCGGCACGGTGTCGGCCGCGGCCTGAGACACCCGCCGCGGTCGGGAACCGGCCGTGGCCGGAACCACGTCCCATGGGGAGTCCGGTGCGGGGCGGCCGGTGAGCGGCCGGCCCCGTACCGGCCGCTGACATGGGCGGTTCGGCGCGAGACGGCAGGCAGCAGGCAGGGGGCAGGAACGATGAACGACACTCGGGCGGCATGGTCGGTCCCCGGTTACACGCAGGTGCGCGAGCTCGGCTCGGGCGCCAGTGGGCGCGTGGTACTCGCCGTGCACGAGGCGACGGGTACGGCGGTCGCGGTGAAGTACCTCACCGACCGGCTGCGCGAGGACCCCGCCTTCGTCGGGGAGTTCAGGGCCGAGGCCCGGCTCCTCGGCGGACTGGAGTCCCCCTACGTGGTGCGGCTGTACGAGTACGTCGAGGCGCCGGGCGGCGCCGCCATCGTGATGGAGCTGGTCGACGGCATCTCCCTGCAGGCCCTGCTCAAGGAGGCCGGGCAGACCGACCCCGAGGCCGCGCTCGTGGTGTTGAAGGGCTCGCTGCTGGGTCTCGCCCACGCGCACCGGGCGGGAGTCGTCCACCGTGACTACAAGCCGGCGAACGTGCTGGTGGCGGCGGACGGCTCGTCGCGGTTGGTGGACTTCGGGATCGCCGCCCGCCGCGGCACGACGCCCGGTGTCGCCGGCACGCCCGCCTACATGGCGCCGGAGCAGTGGCAGGGCCGGCCGGCGTCGCCCGCCGCCGACGTGTACGCGGCGACGGCGACCTTCTTCGAGTGCCTGACCGGGCGCAAGCCGTTCGACGGGGAGAACTTCGCCGAACTCGCGGTGCAGCACATCGAGGCTCCGGTGCCGGAGACCGAGGCCCCCGAGCCCGTGCGTCCGCTGATCCGGCGCGGCCTCGCCAAGGCACCCGAGCAGCGGCCGGAGAACGCCGAGGCGTTCGTGGCCGAGCTGGAGGACGTGGCGCTGGCCGCGTACGGGCCCGAGTGGGAGGAGCGCGGGCAGCGCAAGCTGGCGGCGCTGGCCGCGCTGCTGCCGCTGTTGTTCCCCTCGGCGGGCGCGTCGGCGGCGGGCACCACCGCGGTGGCGACGACCACGCTGGCGCCGCCGCCCCGCAGTTGGCTGCCCGACCGGCGCGGAGCGGTGGCCGCCGGTGTGGCCCTCGTCGTCGGCGCGATGATCGTGTTCTCGGCGCAGGCGGCCGGTGACCAGCGAGGCGGCGCGTCGGCCCTGAGCGCGTTCGCGACGACCAGCGCGGCGCCGGGCGGCGGCTTCCCCTCCCCGGTGGCCACCGCGTCGGCTTCACCTTCGGCGACGGCGTCGGCGTCCGCGTCTCCTTCCGCGTCGCCGTCCACGTCCGCGTCCGCCTCCCCCTCGCCGTCGCTGTCGCCCTCCGCGAGCCCGGGTACGTCGGCGACGCCGACCGTGACGGCCACGCCGACGACGACCTCGCCGACGACCAGCCGGCCGCCGTCCCCGCGGCCGACGGTCGTGGTCGGGGCGGTCAGGGTGGATCTCCGGCAGGTCGACTTCACCACGGGTGAGGCCGCCATCTCCATCGACGCCAAGGGCACTGCGCCGGTGAGCGTCACCGTGCAGTGGTTCAGCAGCAACCAGTCCGGTGTGCTGGGTACCGCCGACGGCCGGGCGGAGACGCTGACGTACCAGCCGGGCAGCGGTGCGGTCGTCCGGCGGCACGCCTTCTCCGGGAAGGGCTGCTACTGGGGCGTGCGGGTCACCACGACGCCCGCCGCCGGCAACGGTTCCCCGACCGACCAGGTCTGGCTGACGAGGTGCATGATCCGATGAGCGACGAAGAGTACAGCGCGACCGTCCTCGGCAGCCACTGGATCAGCGGCCCCCCGCAGCCGCGGGAGGCCGTGCCCGACCGTGTCGAGGGGTCCGTCATGCGGTTCGGGCCGGGCGTGACGGCCGCCCTGCCCGCGCCCTTCCCGGTGGTCGTCCCCGTCCTCGCACCGCGCCCGCGAAGGGGCGCCGGGCTGCGCCGGTACACGCTCGCCGCGGTGGTGCTGGCGGCGGTCCTCGCGTACCTCGGATGGCAGCGGTTCGGTCCGGAGATCGAGGTCCGCGAAGTGGCCGTGAGCACCGATCCGGCCGGCCCGGCCTGCGACGCGACCGCCGACGTGGTGGCCGTGGTGGGCACGAACGGCCGCCCGGGGACGCTGACCTACCGCTGGGTCCGCAGTGACGGCACCAGGTCCGAGGAGCTGACCGAGCGGGTGCCGCGCGGGCAGAAGGAGGCCCGGCTGCACCTGCTGTGGACCTTCAAGGGCACGGGCAGCTACCCGGCGAAGGCCGAGCTCCAGCTGCTGTCGCCCGGACAGCGCACGGCCGCGGTGGAGTTCACGTACCGCTGTACCCCGTAGCGGGCATCCGGATCACGGCGAGGCCGCCTTCGAGGTCGACGCGGGAGCGCGGCGGCGCGCCGTCCTCCTCGTCGTCGCGCATGACGAGGGCGCTCTGGCGTTCCTTCAGCTCGTTCTGCTTGCCCGGCGAGAAACTGGCGTGCAGCTGCTCGAAGCCGGTGGAGGAGATCTGCCCCTGGCGCCCGTTCCACCGCCAGGGGAGCAGGCCGGCGCGGCCCGCGCGCACCAGCGCGAGGTCGAGGAAGGCCATCGCGGTGAGCAGGATGGCCAGCCCCGGGAGGGTCATGAAGACGACGAAGCCCATGGCGTGACCGTAACCGACCCGGCCGGTCGCGGACCAGGCCGGTCGCGGGCCGCGCCCGGCCTGGGGTCAGAACCGTGCGTGCGCGGTGATGTCGGCCTCGAACTCGCCCGTCATCGCCGGGGTCACCGTGGGCCGGCACTGCCGGACGGCCTCCAGGTAGTCCCGCGTGGTCGCGCCGAGCCGGGCGGTCGCCGCGCCGCGCGCGCCCACCGCCTCCAGGTCCCGTTCGAAGGACACCTGCGCCGCGATCCTCGCCGCGTGCTCGATGTCGGCGGGCGTGAACAGTTCGGTCGCCGCGACCAGGGCGCCGAGGTCGACGTCTGCGCGACCCTCCGTGTAGCGGGCCCATATCGCGGCGCGCGCCCCGGCGTCGGGGGTGCCGATCGGGATGAGGTAGTCGAAGCGCCCCGGGCGCAGGAAGGCCGGGTCGAGGGAGCGGATGGAGTTGGTGGCGCAGACGAGCAGCCGTTCACCGCCCTCCCGGAAGCCCGGTATCAGCTTGAGCAGTTCGTTGGTGACGCCGTGGATGCCGCCCGGCTGTGCGGGCTCGGTGCGCACGGGCGCGATCTCCTCCACCTCGTCGATGAAGACGAGTACGCGCTCCAGTTCCGCGATCCGGGCGAAGGCGTCGCGCAGCGCCGCGGCCAGGTTGCCCTCGTCGGCGAGGCGCGAGGGCAGCAGTTCGACGAAGGGCCAGCCGAGCCGGGAGGCGATGGCCCGCGCGAAGGTGGTCTTGCCGGTGCCGGGCGGGCCGAAGAGGGTGACGGCGCGTGGCGGCCGCACTCCGTGGGCGGCTGCCCGTTCGGGTTCGGCGAGCGGCAGCACCACGCGACGCTCGATGAGGTCCTTCTCCTTCTCCATGCCGGCGACCCCGGCCCACAGGCCGGTCGGCAGGAACCGGCCGCCGAGGTCGTCGAGGAGGCCGGCGGCCGGTCCGTGGAGCGGCTCGGTCTTCTCGAAGTAGGCGACGGCGGGCTGCCGGGTGTAGCCGGCGTTGAGCAGGCCCTCGCCGAGCAGGTCCTCCTCGGGAAGGACATAGGCGATGCGGCCGACACGGGCGGCGATGAGCCGCCGTTCCAGCTCGACGAGCAGGGCGCTGGCCAAGCCCCGGCCGCGCCAGCCGGCGGCGATGGCGATGCGCATGACCCAGGCGCGCTCGCCGGTGACGCAGGCGAGGGCCGCGCCGATGGGGACGCCCTGGTGGACGGCGACGACGCAGGGCTGCCGGCCGGTCAGTGCGCTGATGCACTCGGCGAGCGAGAAGACGGACTCCTGGCCGAGTTCGGCCGTGGTGTCGATCAGGTGGACCACCGCGGCGAGATCGCTCTCGCGGTAGTCGTGGATGAGCCAGTTCACCGGGTACCGCCCCTCGTTCGTGCTCCTTGCGGCCAAGGCCAGGGTCTGTATCGAGTTGCCTCGTGGAGCAAGGAGCGGCGTTCGGTGCGTGCCCTCGGCGTGCGGGACGAATGCCCTCGTAGCGGAGCTACTAGGACATTCGGCTCGTGCGCCGAGGGTGCGTTGCCGAACGCCGCGACGCCGCGGGGCAACTCGATACGGACCCTAGGGGCGGGCGGCCCCGGCGATCCCGCTCCGCGGTGCACAACAGGCGGTCCGGAAACCCTCCGTGGCGTCCATAGACTGGTGCCTTCCGCCCGAACGCCAGAGCGAGGATGCCAGCATTTTCATGCGTTGCCACATACCCGCGGCCCGACGCGGGCTCCTCCTCTGCCTGATCCCCTTCCTCTGGACCCTGGCGTTCGGCCTGTGGGGGCTCTCCCGGCAGGACAGCGTGTGGCGGGACGAGGCGGCGACCTGGCAGGTGGCCGGCCGGCCGGCGGGTGAGATCTGGCGGATGCTAGGGAACGTCGACGCCGTCCACGGCCTCTACTACCTGCTGATGCACGGCCTCTTCGAGGTCTTCGGTGCGAGTACGACGACCCTGCGGCTGCCGTCCGTGCTGGCGATCGCGGCCGCCGCGGTGTGCGTGGCGGTGATCGGGCGGCGGCTGGCCGGCTTCTGGGCGGGGCTGGGGGGCGGTCTGGCGCTCGGGCTGCTGCCCGCGGTGCAGTTCTACCTCCAGGAGGGCAGGCCCTACGCGCTGGTCGCGGCGGGCGCCGGGCTGTCGGCCCTGCTGCTGGTGTCGCTCCTCGACGACCGGCCCGGACGGCCCGGCCGGCCCGACGGCCCCGGCCGCCGCGCGTGGCCGCGCTGGACGGCGTACGCGGTGGTCGTGCTGGTGTGCGCGCTGCTGAACTGGCTGTCGCTGCTGGTGCTGCCCGCGCACGCGGCGACGCTGTGGTGGGTGCGGGCGCGGCGCGGCGTGTGGCTGCGCTGGGCGGCGTACGGCTCGGCGGCGGTCGCCGGTGCGCTGCCGCTGGTGCTGTTCAGCCGGGGCCAGTCCGACCAGGTGTCCTGGATCCCGCCGCTGACCTGGCACATGATGATCGGCCCGGGGATCCTGCTGGCGGTCGGCGCGCTCGGGGCGTGGGCGGACGGGCCGGACCGGTCGCGGGTTTCGGCGGCGGCGGTGGGGCTGCCGCTGCTGGCGGTGCCTCAGCTCGGCCTGGCGGGGCTGTCGGTGGTCCAGCCGCTGTTCCTGGACCGGTACGTGCTGTTCTCCATGGTGGGGCTCGCGCTGCTGATCGGTGCGGCTCTGGGGGCGGCCGTACGGGCCTGCGCGCCCCGGTTCCCGCGGGCGTCGGCCGTGCTGGTGCCGGGGGTGGTCGGGGTCTCGGTGCTGGCGCTGCTGCCGGTGGAGCTGGGCAAGCGGGCCCCGGCCAGCCGGGTCGACGACGTGCTGGCGGTGGCGGGCGAGGTGGCCCGGCTGAAGCGGGACGGGGACGCCGTGCTGTTCGTGCCGGCGGCGCGGCGGGACACGGCACTGGTCTCCCCGCACGCCTTCACGGGTCTGGCGGACGTGGCGCTGGCCGAGAGCCCGCTGGCGTCGGCCACCCTCAAGGGCGAGGAGGCGCGGCCGGACCGGATCCGGGAGGCGCTGCTGGAGCGGCGGCGGGTGCTGCTGGTGACGGACTCGGCGAAGGTCGCGAAGGCCCCGTCGGCGGAGCGGGACAAGGCGAAGGCCGCCGTGCTGCGGGAGCGGTTCACGGCGGTGGAGGACCGCCAGGTACGGGGCCGCAGGGTGACGGTGTACGAGCGCCGCGACTGATCCCGCGGCGGTGCGGGCCGCGGGCGTCTCGTCCGGGGCTGGGCGGTTCGCTGCCGTCTCGTCCGATCATGGCCCGGATTCCACAGGGCCTTCACGGGATTCACAGGAGATTCATACGGAACTCCGCCCTCCGGTCATAGGTTCGGGGGGCAGGGTGGCATTCATGATCCTCGACGTGCTCCCCCGAACGGCCCGGCGCTCCCGTGCGCGGCGGGCATCACGGATCCTGCTCTCGCTGACCGCGATGGCCGCCCTGATCGGCGTGGACCTCCCGGACGGCGCCTCCGGCCCACCGCTCGGCGTCACGGCGTGGGCACAACCCGGCGCCGAGGCCGACCGGGTGGGCGCGCTCTTCGCGAACGGCCTGGACGGCGGGCACTCATGCACCGCCGCGGTGGTGCGCAGCGCCGACCGCGACGTGATCGCCACGGCGGCGCACTGCCTGGCGAAGACGGGCAACGCCGTCTTCGCCCCGGGATACCGGGACGGAGAGACCCCGTACGGCCTGTGGCGGATCACCGGCGTGTTCGTGGCTCCGGAGTGGACCGCGGGCCAGGACCCGGACGCCGACATCGCCTTCGCGACGGTGGCCCCGGTGGACGCCGGGCGGAACCGCCGGATCGAGGACCTGGTGGGCGGCTACCCGATCGCCCCCGAGCAGGCCCCCCGGGCTCGGGCGACGGTCATCGGCTACCCGAGCACGATGGAGGCCCCGCTGCGCTGCGCCAACCGTACCGGCCTGCACTCCCCGACCCAGCGCCGCATCGCCTGCCCCGATCTCAGCGGCGGCACCAGTGGCAGCCCCTGGCTGGTGGACGGCGCACTGGCCGGGGTGCTCGGAGGGTTCGAGGGCGGTGGGACCGTACCGGAGATCTCGTACAGCGCGGTGATGGGCGGCCGGGCGCTGGAGCTGTACCGGGCGGCCGCCGCCGTCGGCTGACGGACGGCGGGGGCCGTGTGGGGTGGCCGTCGGGACCTCAGGAGCGGGCGGCCGGGATGCGTTCCGCCTCGGGCGCGGAGGGCTGGGCGGGCAGCCGGCCGAGCGTCGCCGGGTACGGCGTGCCGGAGCGGATGTCCTGCACTCCGCGTCGCAGGCTGTCGCGCAGCCGGCGGCCCAGCGGGCGTTCGACGAGGCGGTGGACGAGCCAGGCGAGGGCGACCATCGCGGCGGTCACGCCGAGGGCCAGCGGGACGGGCGGGACGTCGCCGCGGAAGTGGTGGATGGCGGTCATCCCGGCCATCATGTGGATCAGGTAGAGCGGGTAGGTGACCGCTCCGGCGTGCGGGAGCCAGCGCCACCGGACGCCGTCGAGGGCGCCGAGGGCGATGGCCGCCATGACGGCGAAGCCGAGGGCGATGATCACGTGGGCGGGCCAGGCGGGCGTCTGCTGGGCGGCGCTGCGGCCCAGGCTGGAGATCATGCGGGCGTGCACGTGGTGCTGCGCGAGGAGGAACTGCACGCCGACGACGGCCCACAGCACGGCGTTCGGCCGGAAGCGGCGCATCAGGTGGAAGGCGATGCCGGCGATGAAGTACGGGGACGCCGACGACACCGCGAAGAAGGACAGCAGGCCGCTGTCGGCGGTCGGTGCCACGACGCCGGCGAGGGTCCAGGCCCCGCAGAAGAGGACGCAGTTGCGGTACGTCACACCGCGCATGACGACCAGCGCGAACAGCACGTAGAACTTGAGCTCGACGAAGAGGGTCCAGTACGCGTCGTCGACGTGCGGGACCCCGATACCGGCCTGGAGCATCGACAGGTTCACCACGACGTCACTGAACGACGCGACCTCGCGCACCTCGGGCCAGTTGAACAGCACGAGCGAGGTGAAGACCACGGCCGCCCAGTAGGCGGGAAAGAGCCGGGAGACCCGGGAGACCGCGAAGTCGCCGACGGTGCGGCCCCAGGCGCTCATGCAGATCACGAAGCCGCTGACCAGGAAGAAGATCTCGACGCCGAGCCAGCCGTAGACGGCCACCGCGTGCGCGGCCGGGAAGACGTCCTTGGCCGGCTCGCCCCAGGCGCTGTCGAGGGCGGCGTAGTGGTAGAAGAGGACGGAGAACGCGGCGAGGACCCGGACGGCGTCGAGGGCGGCGAGGCGCGGAGAGGGTCCTCCGGCGCGCGTGGCGCCGCCCCTCGGATGGCCGCCCGTTGCCGGTATGCCGGCCTTTCCACCTGCGCTCATCGCTCGACCCCGTGCGTGTGTGACGGTGACGGTCCCGGTCGGACCCGTCGGATCTGCGGAACCTTACAGCGCACCCGTGGCGGATCAGGCCGACGCCCGCCCTGCCCCGGGGGACGCGGCCTGCGCCGTGCCGGCGATCGCGGCGGGGACCTCGAACCAGGTGGGTTCGTCGCGCAGGGCCCGATGGATGCGGTCCAGGGCGAAGGGCTCCAGCGGCGGCAGGGCGTCCACCCCGAACCAGGCCACTTCGAGGGACTCGTGGTCGTTGGCCCGCGCCTCACCGCCGGTGGCCCGGCATCGGAAGGTGATGTCCTGGAACTGGCAGACGTCCCCGTTGGGGTAGGTGATCGGCTCCAGCATCTGGACGAGGACCACGCGCTCCGGCACGCAGTGCACGGCCGTCTCCTCGTACACCTCGCGCACGGCGGTCTCCGCCGGCTGCTCGCCCGGCTCGGCGATGCCGCCGACCACGGACCACCGCCCGGTGTCGGTGCGCCGGCCGAGCAGCACCCTGCCGCGGTCGTCGAGCACGATGGCCGTGACCCCGGGCAGCAGGAGCAGCTGGTGCCCGGCGGATTCGCGGATCCGCCGGATGAAATCGGGTGTGGTCATCCTCCGACCCTACGAGACGGTGCCCGGGCCCGGATCAGGCGGTGCGGCGGGCGCGGATCCGGCGGGCGGCGAGGACGCCGAACCCGCCCGCGGCGAGCAGCAGCAGGGCGTACTCGGGGAGCGGTCCGAGGACGGTGGCCGGGGTACGGCCGGAGCGCAGCGGGATCTCGGCGACGAGGGCGTCCGCGGTGAACATCTCCGTCTGCGACACGATCCGGCCGTCGGGGCGGATGACGGCGCTCACCCCGCTGGTGACGGGCACGAGGACGGTACGGCTGTGCTCGACCGCGCGGACCCGGTCCATGGCGAGCTGCTGGTAGGTCATCTGGGTGCGGCCGAAGGTGGCGTTGTTGCTGGGCACGGCGATCACCTGGGCGCCGTCCTGGACGGTCGAGCGGACGGCGTCGTCGAAGGCGGCCTCGAAACAGGTGACCATGCCGACGCCGCTGCCGGCCATGTCGAAGACGCCGGGGTCCCTGCCGGGGCCGAAGTCGCGGCGGACCCGGTCCACGTCGGAGCTGAAGAGCCGGACGAAGGAGCGCATCGGGATGCGCTCGCCGAAGGGCTGGATCTTCCGCTTGTCGTAGTTCTCGGTGGGTCCCTCGACGGGGTCCCAGAGGATCATCGTGTTGCGCAGCGGGCCCGTCTCCGGGGCGACGACCGCGCCGATCGCGACGGGTACGCCGATGGCCTTGACCGCCTCGTCGATGACGGCGCGGGCGTCGGGTTCGGCGTACGGGTCGAGGTCGGAGGAGTTCTCGGGCCAGACGACGAAGTCGGGCTTGGGGGTCTTGCCGGCCTTGACGTCCTGGGCGAGCTGGATGGTGCGCTTGGCGTGGTTGTCGAGGACGGCGCGGCGCTGGGAGTTGAAGTCGAGGCCGAGGCGGGGCACGTTGCCCTGGATGACGGCGGCGACGACGGTGCCGTCCTCGGCGGCGTCGGAGACCAGCGGGCGGGCGGCGAGGGCGGCCCCGATCGGGGCGGCGACGGTGAGGGCGGTCAGCGCGGCGGTGGTGCGGGCGGGGTGGCGGCGGGCGGTGCGCACGGCCTCGTACAGGCCGAATCCGCAGAGGGCCACGCCGAAGGAGAGCAGCGGTGTGCCGCCGAGGGCGGCGAGCGGGGTGAAGACGCCGTCGGCCTGTCCGAAGGCGAGCTTGCCCCAGGGGAACCCGCCGAAGGGGGCCCGGGCGCGCAGGGCCTCGCCGGCGACCCAGACGGCGGCGGCGAACACCGGCCAGGCCGGGAGGCGGCTCACGAGGGCGATGCCGAGGCCGGTGAGGCCGATGAAGAGGGCTTCGAGGGAGGCCAGAGCCAGCCAGGGCACCGGGCCGACCTCCTCACCGGTCCACACCAGCAGCGGCAGCAGGTAGCCGAGCCCCGCGAGGGTGGCGAGCCCGAAACCCGCCCGCGGACGGCGCCCGTGCAGGCAGCCTGCGAGCAGGGCGAGGGCGAGCGGGGCCAGCCACCACAGGGGGCGGGGCGGGAAGCTGAGGTAGAGCAGCACGCCGGACAGTGCGGCCAGTACGCACCTGACCAGGAGCGTTCCGCGCCGCCGCGGCGGCGCGGCCGGGCCGTCGGGGGGCGTCACGGAGGGCGTCCTGGGCTCGGCCGGGCGGTCGGCGGGCCGCGGGGGCTCGCCGCTTCCGGCGGCCTGGCGCGTCACACTGCTGCTCATCTGGCGGAGTGTACGTCCCCTCGCCCTCGGATCCCGTAAGCGCCTCGGCCCCGGCGGCGCCCGCAAGCGGAGGGGCGGGGCTCAGGGGGCGAGGCTCCGCTGCGCGCTCAGCGGGCGCTGCTCAGCGGGCGAGGGAGCGCAGGTGGGCGCGGATGACGCGGACCGCGTCCGCGGCGTCGTCGACGGTCACCGTGAAGAGCTTGCCGTCGTCCAGTGTCAGCTCGAAGCCCTCGCCGCGCCGCACGATCACGGCGGTGCCCTTCTCGGGGCGCCAGCGGTAGCCCCAGCCGCCCCAGTGCTGCGGGGTGATCCGGGGGAGGAACTGGACCGAGGCCACCTCGGCGAGCGCGATCCTGCGCCGTGGGAACCCGACGTGTCCGCAGCGCACCAGCAGGGCCTCCGGGTCGATGGTGACGGAGACGTGCACGAAGGCGACCGTGCCGTAGACCATGAGCAGTCCGGCGGCGAGACAGCCGGTCACGGCCATGAGGAGCGGGACGAAGCCGGAGGACCAGGCGTTGTCGACGGCGAGCTCGACCCCGAGCGCCACGCAGGCCGCGCCGGCCACCGCGAGCAGCCACTGCATGGGGTTGGAGGCCCGGCCCGTCCAGAGCGGACCAGGGGGGTGACCCGTCATACGTAGCAGCGTACCCACGCATCGCCCCGGCACCACCGGCGCGCGCCCGGTCGGCCCACAGCGCGCCGCGCCGCCCCTGTGCTCCCCTCCCCTCCCCGGAGGTGCGTCACCCGGGGAGCATCCCCACGAGCGCGTCGCGCAGGGCCGGACGGCGGCCGGTCATGAAGCGGTGCAGGGTGCGGGAGCAGAAGGCGACCCGCTGGGCGCTGCGACGGCGCTCGGCGTCGTACGCGCGCAGGGCGCCGGTCAGCCCGCCCGGCGGGGCGGCGGCCACGGCGCGGGTCAGGGCCTCGGCGTCGAGGAGGGCGGTGCAGGCGCCCTGGCCGAGGTTGGGCGTCATGGCGTGGGCGGCGTCGCCGACGAGGGCGATCCGGCCGTCGGCGACGAAGGCGGGGAGCGCGGGGTGGAGGTGGCGCATCTCGTACCGGATCCAGGTCTCGGGGTCGGTGCCGGCCAGCACGCGCGGTATCGGGTCGTGCCAGCCGGCGAAGGCCTCCCGCACGTCCGGCGCGGTGGTGGCCGCCGGCACGGTGGCGTACCAGTTGGTGCGGCCGGGCTCGACCGGGGTCATGCCGAAGAAGCGGCCTTCGCCCCAGGTCTCGCCGTACAGGCCGGTCTCGAATCCGGCGGCGCCGATCCAGGCGACCGTGCCGATCGCGCGGGGGCGGCTGCGGGTGCCGAAGTACGCCGTCCGCACCGCGCTGTTGATGCCGTCGGCGCCGACGACGAGGTCGGCGCCGAGTGTGGCCGGGTCGGTCAGGTGGCGCCCGTACGCGATGGGCGCGCCGCCGAGGCGGTCGAGTTCGGCGAGCAGCGCGTCGATCAGGTGGGGCCGTGAGATGAGCAGTTCGGGCCGGCCCGCCTTGCGCTCGATCCGCTCCAGCGGGAGGGCGGCGAGGATCCTGCCGTCGGGGCGCCGGATGCGGGCGTCGCGGTACGGCACGGCGCGCGCCCGCAGCGCGTCGCCGATGCCGAGCCGGTCGAGGGCGGTCTGGGCGGTGGGGTGGATGCCGAAGGCGGTTCCGTAGCGGTCGGATGCCGGCCGCCGTTCCAGGACGGTCACCGTCCAGCCGGCCCGGCGCAGGCCGATGGCGGTGGCGAGCCCGCCGACCCCCGCACCGACCACCACGGCCTTGGATGCCGTGCCGGGCCCGTCCGCGGTCTCCTCACGCATGGCTCACCCCTTCTTGTTGCGACTCAGACATCACCACAGCCGTGGTACTACATCTGCGGTACCACGGCTGTGGTTATGCTGGCAAGGTGAATCAGGACCGGAGGGACCGGCTGCGGGACGCGGCCGTCGCAGTACTGGCGGAGTCGGGCGGGCGGGGGCTGACCCACCGGGCCGTGGACGCGGCGGCCGACGTGCCGACGGGCACGGCGAAGAACTACTTCCCCACGCGCGACGCGCTGCTGCGGGCGGTCGCGGAACGCTGCCTGGAGCAGTACCGGGCGCTGGCCGCGTCCCTGGCGGGGGCCGGGCCCGGACCGGCAGACGCGGACGGCCTCGCGGCGCTGCTCGCCGGGCTGTTGCGGGATGTGGCGGGGCCCGGCCGGCCCCGCGTCCTCGCCTATCTGGAGCTGCAGACCGAGGGGACGCGCCGGCCGTGGCTGGCCGCACTGCTGGATCCGATCGCCGCGGCGGACTTCGCCGCGCACGCGCACCTGTTGCGTGCGGCCGGACTGCCGGCCGGCGAGGAGCAGGCGAGGGCTCTGACCCTGGCCCTGCACGGCGCCATCCCCCACCTGCTGGCCGGAGCCCCGGCGACCCTCGCCGCCGCCGGCCTGGACGACCTCGACCGCTTCGCCCGCGAGGTGCTGGCCGCCGTATGCCACGGGACGGCGGCCCCGTGACCGCGCCCACCCGGCTCGACCGGGCGGTGGGGGCCGTCCTCGGGTCCGCCGCCGGTGACGCGCTCGGCGCGCCGTACGAGTTCGGGCCGGCGGGGCAGTTGAGCGCGCGCGGCGCGGAGATGCGCGGGGGCGGCGGCTGGGATCCGGGGGAGGCGACGGACGACACCCAGATGGCCGTCCTGGTCGCCGAGTCGCTGCTGGAGCGGGACGGCCTCGAACTCCCCGACGTCTTCGGCCGGTTCCAGCGGTGGGCGGCCGGGCAGCCCAAGGACATCGGCCTCCAGACGGAGGATGTGCTCACCAACGGCGAGCCCTGGGACCTCGCCGCGGCCCTGCACTTCCAGATGAACGCCCGGGCGGCCGGCAACGGTTCGCTGATGCGGGCGGCCGACTCGGCCGTGTACTTCTCCGCCGCCGGGCGGGAGGGGAGCATGGACGCCGCACGCCGGATCGCGGCGCTGACGCACGGCGACCGGGCGGCCTGGGAGGGCACCGCGATCCTGCACGATCTCGTCCGCGTCGCCCTGGACGGCGCCGATCCGCTGGCGGCCCTGCCGGCCACGCTCGACGCGGTGCACCCCGGCCACCGCGAACGGTACGGCCGGGTGCTCGCCCCCGACTGGCACCCGGGCCTGGCCACCGAGTTCAACGGGGCGGTGTGGCCCTGCCTGGGCTCGGCGGTGTGGGCGCTGCGGACCACCTGCGGTTTCGCGGAGGCGGTCCGGGCCGCAGTGGACCTGGGCGGTGACACGGACACGGTGGCCGCGGTGACGGGTGCGCTGGCCGGTGCCACGTACGGGCAGGACGCGGTCCCCACACACTGGACGGCTCCGCTGCACGTGCCGCTGCCCGGCTTCGGCGAGCGCGTCCTGTACGCGGACGATCTGCGCGCCCTGGCTCAGCGGCTCGTCGCGGCCGGGGAGTTGCGCGCCGGCTCCGGCTGAAGTTCCAGGCGTCGGCCGCGGAAGCCCGCGCGCAGCCGCCGGTCGTGCGTGACCACCACGAGGGTGCCTGCGAAGTGGACCAGGGCCGCCTCCAGTTCCTCCACGACGGCCGGGGCCAGGTGGTTCGTCGGTTCGTCCAGCAGGAGCAGGTCGAGGGGGCGCGCCACCAGCCGGGACAGCTCCAGCTTCCGGCGCTGGCCGGCCGAGAGGGCGTGGACCGGCCGGGTCAGGTCGGCGGGAGCCAGCAGGCCGAGCCCGGCGACGTACCGGTCGGCGTGTGCGCGACCGAACAGCTCGACGGCGGAGCGGAGTTCGCCTGCCCACGGGTCGTCCTGCCGCAGCAGCCCCACCCGCGCGGGTGCGCGTACGAGGCCGTGCGCGGGCTGCAGTTCTCCGGCGAGGAGGTGCAACAGGGTGGTCTTTCCGGCTCCGTTGGGGCCGGTGACCAGGAGCCGTTCCCCCGGGGCGAGTTCGAGGGTGAGGGGTGCGAGCCGTCCCGGGAGGGCCGCGCCCGCCAGTTCGACGGCCCCGGCGGCTCCGGCGGCTCCTTCGGCCCTGGCGGCTCCTTCGGTGAACCGGCCGGTGAAGGTGAGCGGCCGTGGTGGCGGCGGTACGGGATTCCCGTGCAGCCGGTGGAGCCGTTCGCGGGCTGTGCGGATACGGCTCGCGGCGCCGTGGGTGCGCGACCTGGCCCGGAAGGCGCCGGCGCCGCTGAAGCCGCGCGGCAGCTTGCGCGGGATCGCGGCGAACCGCCCGATGTTGGTCTCGGCGAGCCGTTCGGCGCTGCGCACCTCCTGGCGCCACTCCTCGTAGTCCCTTTCACGGCGGGCCCGTTCGGCGGCGCGGCCGGCCAGGAACCCGGCGTAGCCGTTGCCGAAGCGGCGCACCGTGCGGCGGTCGGCGTCGACCTCCAGGACGGCGGTCGTGACCCGGTCGAGGAAGTGCCGGTCGTGGGTGACGGCCACGAGGGTGCCGCGGCGGGCGCGCAGGTGCTCCTCCAGCCAGGCGACGGCCTCGTCGTCGAGGTCGTTGGTCGGCTCGTCGAGCAGCAGCAGTTCCGGCTCGGCGGCCAGGGCGGCCGCGAGGGCGAGCCGGGAGCGCTGCCCGCCGGAGAGGGTGCCGAGGCGGCGGTCGGCGTCGATGCCGGCGCGTTCTCCGAGGCGGCGCAGGGTGGCCGCGACCCGGCGTCGGGCGTCGCGCCCGCCGCGTGCCTCGTAGGCGGCGAGGAGGTCCGCGTAGGCGGTGAGCTCGTCGGGGCCGGCCCGGTGCAGGAGGGATTCGGCGGAGCGGATGCGGTGTTCGAGGGCGAGGAGGTCGGCGAGGGCGAGGTCGACGGCCTCGCCGACGCGGGCGCCCGGGGGAAGGTCGAGGGTCTGCCCGAGGTGTCCCGTGCCGCCAGGGGCGGTGACGGTGATCTCGCCGTGGTCGGGGTCTTCCCGTCCGGCGAGGAGCCGCAGGAGGGTGGATTTGCCGGAGCCGTTGTCGCCGACGACGCCGACCCGCTCGCCGGGCCGGACCGTGCAGGTGACCCGGTCCAGGACGACGCGGGTGTCGTAGGCCTTGGTGACCTCGGACAGGACGATCTGGGTCGAGGCGAGTGGAGCGCGCAAGGGCGGCGCCTTTCGTCGGGGGCGAATGGGCATCGAGACGATACGTCTCGTCTCGACATGCCGAGAGAGTAGGCCACGACCAGGGAGCTACGCAAGACGTTTCGTCTCGCCTACGGTGCCGCGGTGGGGAGCGGGTTACCCGACGGGTGCGCCCTGGCCCGCCAGGAGCCGGCCCTCGGCATACGCGAACGCGGCGGCGGGCAGCGCCGCTTCGCGGCCGCTGTGCAGGACGGTCAGGCTCCCCGTACGGGGCAGGGCGGGCTCGGCTACGGCGCCGATGCGGCGCAGCGCCTGGGTGGCGACGGGCTCGGCGGAGCCGTAGTAGACCAGCTCCGCTCCCCCGGTGCGCGCGGCGAGGGCGGCCCGGATGGGGCTCTCGGTCAGCTCGTAGTGGGTGCATCCGAGCACCACGCTGGTGACGTCGGCCGGAGTCAGGGCGGCCGCCGCGGCGACGGCCGCGGTCACCGCCGCGTCGTCGGCCGCCTCCACGGCGTCGGCCAGTCCGGGGCAGGGCACCTCGGTGACGCGGGCGCCTGTGGCGAAGTCGCGGATCAGCCCTCGCTGGTAGGGGCTGCCGGTGGTGGCGGGGGTGGCCCAGATGGCCACCCGGCCGCCGGAGGCCGCGGCGGGCTTGATCGCCGGGACGGTGCCGATGACCGGGATGTCCGGCTCCAGTTCCGCCCGCACGGCGTCCAGGGCGTGCACGGTGGCGGTGTTGCAGGCCACGATGAGCGCGTCGGGGCGGAGCGCGGCGGCGGCCCGGGCCACCGCGAGGGCCCGCCCGGTGAGGTCTTCGGGGGTCCGCGGGCCCCAGGGCATTCCGTCGGGGTCGGACGACAGGACGAGATCCGCGTCCGGCCGCAGCCGCCGCACCGCCGCGGCCGCCGCGAGGAGGCCGATTCCGGAGTCCATGAGCGCGATCTTCACCCGGCCACTTTAGTCGACCCCGACTCCGGCCCGACCCGGCACCGACCGGATCCCGCCGCACGCCACCGCCCTTCAACGGTCCCGGCATCGCCCGCCCCAGCCCTGTCAGAGCATCCGCCGCGTACCGCGCCCGCCCCCCGATGGCGCACCCCGCACACCGCCGACCGACCCCCGGCCCGCCCCGGAACCCGCCATCCGCCCCGCGCTACGCACCCCTGCCCAGCCCCCGCCTCACACACCCGTACACCCGCCGGGGGCAGCCGCAGCACGCGCCTCGCCCGTCCCCGCACGCCGCCGGCCTGGCGGGGCCCGGCCCGCCCGCGTCAGCCGCACGCGATGACACAGCCCGCGACCCACCCCGGGAGGGCCCCGCGCCCCGCGCTGCACGCCGCCGGGCCAGGCACCCCATCCCGTACACCGCCGCCCCAGCCCTGCCCGCAGGCGGCCCGGTTCGGCGGCCGGGGCCGCGTCCGGGCCCGGGAGGGCGCCGCACCGGGGCCGGGCGGTTGCGGGACAGGTCCCCGGCGGCCCGGCACACTGCCGCCATGGGCCTCATCACCGGCGCCACCGCCGCGTCCTACGCCTCCCTCGCCGCCTGGCTCTGGCTCACCCTCGCCCAGGGCATGTTCTGGCGCACCGACGTCCGGCTCCCGCCGCGCACCGCCCCCGCCCGCTGGCCGTCGGTCGCGATCGTCGTACCCGCCCGGGACGAGGCCGGGGTGCTGCCGCTGAGCCTGCCCTCGCTCATCGCCCAGGACTACCCCGGCGAAGCCGAGGTCATCCTGGTCGACGACGGCAGCACGGACGGCACCGGCGCCCTCGCGCTGCGGATCGCCGCCGAACAGCCGGGGCTTGCGCTCACCGTCATCTCCCCCGGCCCGCCCGCCCCCGGCTGGACGGGCAAGCTGTGGGCGCTGCGCCACGGCATCTCGCTCGCCCGCACCGCGCACGCCGGCGAGCCCGAGTTCCTGCTGCTCACCGACGCCGACATCGCACACGAACCCGACAGTCTGCGCGAACTGGTCTCGGCCGCGACCTCCGCCGGCCTCGACCTCGTCTCACAGATGGCCCGCCTGCGCGTCGCCGGCCTGTGGGAGCGCCTCGTCGTCCCGGCCTTCGTGTACTTCTTCGCCCAGCTCTACCCCTTCCGCCGGATCAACCGGCCCGGCGCGCGCACCGCCGCGGCCGCGGGCGGATGCGTACTGCTGCGCACCGAGGCCGCCGTACGGGCGGGCGTGCCCGACCGCATCCGCCAGGCCGTCATCGACGACGTCAGCCTGGCCCGCGCGGTGCAGGACTCCGGCGGCCGGATCTGGCTGGGGCTCGCGGAGCGGGTGGACAGCGTGCGCCCCTACCCGGCCCTCGCCGACCTGTGGCGGATGGTCTCGCGCAGCGCCTACGCGCAACTGCGCCACCAGCCCCTGCTGCTGGCGGGGACGGTCGCCGGGCTGGCGCTCGTCTACCTGGTGCCGCCGGCCGCCCTCCTGGCGGGCCTCGCCTCCGGACGGGCGCCGATGGCGTGGGCGGGGGGCCTGGCCTGGCTCCTGATGGCCGGCACCTACCTGCCGATGATCCGCTACTACCGCCAGCCCGCCGCACTCGCCGCGCTGCTTCCGTTCACGGCGCTGCTCTACCTCCTGATGACCGTCGACTCGGCGGTCCAGCACTACCGCGGGCGCGGGGCGTCGTGGAAGGGCCGCACCTATGCCCGCCCGAGCGACGCCTGACCCCGCGGGACGGCCGTCCGGACCCGCGTCATCCGAGGTCATCGCATTGTGACGCTACGTCAGCAAGAAGTCGGTGCAACGCACAACCAGCGGGTACGAGTTGGGCCAAGGCGGGATGGAAGTGGCGAAATCGTGCACGTGATCGCCAAGTGAAAGGTGTGGCTCTGACCTGCGAATATGCAGGTCAGCGCGGTGTTGACGGCGCCACGCTATGGACCCGGTGAATCCGTGGGCTTAACTTATGTCTCATGACCTCCCCCCGCTCCACTTATGGCGGCGGTTACTACTCCGCGCCCTCCTTCCCGGACACCCCCATCTACGACTCCCTCGTCGCCGAACGCGGCACTCCGCAGATCGCCCCGATCCGCGTCCCGGCCGCCTACGAGTCCCCGAGCGCGGGTTATTCGAGCGGTGGGTACCTGCCGGCCCTCCCGTCGGCCCTGCCCGCACTGCCGTCTGCCGCCCCTCAGCAGCAGACGTCGGGGTACGGGTACCCGTACCAGCAGCAGGCCGCTCCGCAGCCGATGCCGCTGCAGAACGCGCCCGCGCCCTACATCCCCCAGCAACAGCCGGTGGCCGCCCGGGCCGGGTACATGCCGCAGCCCCAGGCGCAGCAGCCCCGCCCGGCGGCCATGGCCAGCGGCTACGAGGCGATGCGCCCGGCCGCGCCGCGGCCCGTGCAGGTGCCGGCTCCGGTGGCGGGCGCCTCGTACGAGGACCCCTACGGCCGCCCCTACCAGGGGCGCGGCTACTGACCGGGCCCCTCACGCGCGCCGGGACGGCGGAGCGGGCTGGCAGGATGCCCCCATGTCGAAGTTGCACGTTCAGGCGCTCCACGTCCACCCCGTCAAGTCGGTAGCGGGGAGCGCTCCCGACGAGGTGGCCGTGGAGCCCTGGGGGCTGTCCGGGGACCGGCGGTGGGCCCTGGTCGACCCCGAGGGGACGGTCCTCACCCAACGCCGCCATCCCCGGCTGGCCTTGGCCTCGGCGCGCCCGGTGGGCGGCGGCCGGATCGCGCTGACCGCTGCGGACATGGCGGAGCTCGTCGTGGAGGTGCCCGAGCCCGGTCCGCTGGAGCCGGTGTCACTGTTCGGGAAGAAGGTCGAGACCGTGGTCGCGGCGAGGGTCGCGGCCGACTGGTTCAGCACGTTCCTCGGGGTTCCGGTTCGGCTGGTGCATCTGGACGATCCGGCCGTCCGCCGTCCCGTGGACCCGGACTACGCACTGCCGGGCGAGACGGTGAGCCTCGCCGACGGCCATCCGGTGCTGATCACCACGCTCGCCTCGCTGGACGCCCTGAACTCCCTGATCGCGGCGGGGGACCATCCCGATGAGGGCCCGCTGCCCATGAACCGCTTCCGCCCGAACATCGTCGTCTCGGGGGCCGAGGCCTGGGCGGAGGACGGCTGGCAGCGCCTCGCGATCGGCGACGCCCTCTTCCGCGGCGCGCGCGAGTGCGGCCGGTGCGTCATCACCACGACCGACCAGCGGACGGCGGAGCGGGGCAGGGAGCCGCTGAAGACGCTGGCCGCGCACCGGCGGATCGGCACGTCACTGGCCTTCGGGCGACTGCTGGTCCCGCTGCGGCCGGGCACCCTGCACGTCGGCGACGAGGTCCGCGTCCTCGCCTGACGGGCACGACGGGCGAGACAGGCGTGACGGTCCGCGTCCGGGTGGCGGCAGCGGCACCGGAATGACACCTTCGGGGGGCTCCGCCCCCAAGCTGGAACCAACCGGCGTGACCAGGCCGTTGGAGCAGTCGGAACAGGAGACAGGCGGAGACTGGCGCTAGTAGGGGGAGCCGGACCGTGCGGACAGCTTTGGGCGTGTGGCGATGGCGGCACAATCCGCTGCGCAGACCGACCGACCTCTTCGAGGCGTGGGTGGCGTTCGCGGCGCTGGTGTGCGTCGTGGTGGTGGCCCCGGCCGTCGGCTGGGTCGCGGGCCTGCGCGTGGACGGCACGCTCCAGCAGGCCGTGTACGAGCAGCGGCAGGAGCGCCATCTCGTCCCGGCCGTGGTGGTCAGGCCCGCCGCGGCTCTGGACGAGGAGGTGTCCGGCGACCCGTCGGTGCAGCGGACGGCACCGCGGCGTACGCAGATCGTGGCCTCGTGGACGGCCCCCGACGGCAGCAGCCACCAGGGCACGGTGCCGGCCGCGGAGGAACCACCGCTGCCCGGCGACCGGTTCCGCGTGTGGACCGACGCCCGTGGCCGGCTGGTGGGTCAGCCGCTGGACCCGTCCTCCGCCTCCTTCCACGCGGGGACGGCGGGTCTGGCCGCCGCTGCCGGGGTGGCCGTGTTGGCCGTGACGGTCCGTCGCCTGGTCGTACGCCGGCTCATGCATCGGCGGTACATACGGTTGGACCGGGCGTGGGCGGCGGCCGGACCGGACTGGGGACGGGCGGGCGCCGGTGGCTGAGCTGGCGGCCCATCGGCTCCGCGCGCGCTACGGTGGGGCGGCCGGACCGGTCGCTCCGGTGGCAGCAGTCACGCGAGCGGCCTCGGACATCAGCGGCTCCGGCCGCATCGGCAGCGCGAGCACGAGGGTGGGGGCACGACAGCACCATGGTTCAGGGCACGGTCCAGGTGACGCACGGCGGCGCTTCGCGGTGGCGGCGCCGCTCCGGTGAGTATCCGACGCTGACCGCCGCGCTCGCCGCCGCCGGCGACGGGGACGTGCTTTCCATCCCCCCGGGCACCTACCGGGAGAATCTGGTGCTGCACCACGCCGTCACCCTGCGCGGGCCGGAGGACGGCTCGGGTTCGGTGCGGATCGCGCCCCTCGACGGCGTGGCGCTGACCCTGCACGCCTCGGCCGTGGTGCATGACCTGTACCTGGAGGGCCAGGACCGGGCTGCGCCGGCGCTGCTGGTGGAGGACGGCTCGCCCGAGCTGACCGACCTGCGCGTGAGTACGCACTCGGCGGCCGGCATCGAGGTGCGCGGCCCCGGGGCCCGGCCGCTGGTGCGCCGCTGCACCGTCGAGAATCCGGCCGGCGTCGGGATCGCCGTACTGGACGGCGGCGGCGGGGTGTTCGAGGAGTGCGAGGTCGTGGCCTCGGGACAGACCGGGTTCTCGGTCCGCGGCGGAGGCCGGCCGCGTCTGGAGCGGTGCCGCATCCACCACTCCACCGGTGCCGGCATCGCGGTCACCGGAGAGGGCTCGGGCCTGGAGGCCCTGGGCTGTGAGGTCTACGAGGTCAGGGGCGCCGGGGTGCAGATCGCCGCGCGCGCCGCCGCCCGCCTCACCGACTGCGCGGTCCACCGGACCTCGGCCGACGGGGTCACCCTGGACACCGACGCCGTCCTCACCCTGGCCGGGTGCGACATCCACGACATCCCGGAGAACGCCGTCGACCTCCGGTCGCGTTCGGTGCTCACCCTCAGCCGCACCTCGGTGCGCCGCTTCGGGCGCAACGGCCTGTCCGTGTGGGACCCGGGCACCCGGGTGGATGCCGACTCCTGCGAGATCCACGACAGTACGGGCGACTATCCGGCGGTGTGGGTCAGCGACGGCGCCAGCGCCTCCCTGGACTCCTGCCGGGTCCACGATGTGCCGGACGCGCTGTTCGTCCTGGACCGCGGGTCGAGTGTCGACGTCACCGACAGCGACCTGTCCCAGGTCCGCAACACCGCGGTCTCGGTCAGCGACGGTGCCACGGCGCAGCTCGACGACTGCCGTGTCCGCGAAGCCGCCACCGGGGCGTGGTTCCGCGACCACGGCAGCGGCGGCACGCTCGCCGGCTGCACCATCGAGGCCGTACAGACCGGCGTGATCGTCACCAAGGGCGCCGATCCGACTTTGGAGCGCTGCACGGTCTCCTCCCCCGCCGAGGCCGGCTTCTACGTGTCGGCGGGCGGGCGCGGCACGTTCAAGGCCTGCCGGGTGACGGACAGTGCCGGCTTCGGCTTCCACATCCTCGACGGCTGCCGGACCACGCTGACGCGCTGTCACACGCAGCGGTGCTCCCGCGGCGGATACGAGTTTCCCGAGGACGGGCCCGTCGCCGAGGAGTGCACCTCCGACGGCTCCGGCCCGCGGTCGGCGGCGGCGTCGCCGCCGTCGGCATCGGCGTCGGCATCGGCGTCGGCGGCCCGGACGGCCCCGGGCGACGGCTTGACCGGGGCGCCGGGCGGCGTGCGTACGGTCACCGCGGCCCGCAGCCCTGCGGCGCAGCCGGCCCAGGCGGCCGCCGCGTCCGTGCCGCGGCCCGCGGATCCCGGGCCGGCCGGGGCCGCGGCTCCTGACGCCCGGCCGTCCGGAGCCGTGCTGGGGCAGCTCGACGCGCTGGTGGGCCTGGACAGCGTCAAACGCGAGGTGCGTGCCCTCACCGACATGATCGAGGTCGGCAGGCGGCGGCAGCAGGCGGGCCTCAAGGCCGCGTCGGTGCGCCGGCACCTGGTCTTCACCGGCTCCCCCGGCACCGGGAAGACCACGGTCGCGAGGCTGTACGGCGAGATCCTCGCCTCCCTCGGGGTGCTGGAGCGCGGGCACCTGGTCGAGGTGTCGCGCGTGGACCTGGTGGGCGAGCACATCGGCTCCACGGCGATCCGCACGCAGGAGGCCTTCGACCGGGCGCGCGGCGGGGTGCTGTTCATCGACGAGGCGTACGCGCTGGCCCCGGAGGACTCGGGCCGGGACTTCGGGCGCGAGGCGATCGACACGCTGGTGAAGCTGATGGAGGACCACCGGGACGCGGTGGTGGTGATCGTCGCCGGCTACACGGCGGAGATGGAACGCTTCCTGACCGTCAACCCGGGTGTGGCCTCGCGGTTCTCACGCACCATCGCCTTCGGCGACTACGGCCCGGGGGAACTGCTGCGGATCGTGGAACAGCAGGCGGAGGAGCACGAGTACCGCCTCGGGGAGGGCACCGCCGAGGCGCTGCTGGCGTATTTCACGGAGCTGCCCAAGGGTCCGGCCTTCGGCAACGGCCGCACCGCGCGCCAGACCTTCGAGTCGATGGTGGAGCGGCACGCGGGGCGGGTGGCCCAGCTGTCGGAGCCGAGCACGGACGAGCTCACCCTGCTGTTCCCGGCGGATCTGCCGACGCTGCCGGCCCCTTGCTGACAGCGGGGCGCTGTGCGGGTACGTCGGCGCGGGCCGCCGTGTCCAGCCGGGCGAGCAGGGCTGCGCGTTCGGCGGCGAAGGCGGGGTCCGCCTGGTAGTCGCTGTGGCCGAGGATCGGCGCGGGCAGCGGGTGGCGTGCGCTTCGTCCGTAGGCGAGGGGGTCGGCCAGCGGGCCGCGGTCCACTGCCGGTGAGGCGGGGCCGGGGAGCGCGGGGCCTCCGATGGGGTCGGTGGCCCGCCAGAGGTTGCGCCAGCAGTCGACGTCGCGGTGCAGGGCGGCGAGCGGGCCGGGGCCGAAGTAGGCGGGGAACCAGCGGCCGTAGAGGCGGGCGAGCGGGGATCCGTAGGTGAGCAGCGCGACGCGGCGGCGGGCGGGCGGCGGCAGCTGCCAGACGGCGGCGGCGGCGAGCACGCTGCCCTGCGAGTGGCCGGAGATCACCAGTCGGCCGCCGGTGCGGCCGGTCCACCCGGCCATCCGCCAGGTCAGGTCGGGGACGGCGCGCTCGGCGTAGCAGGGCGGGGCGAAGGGGTGGGCGGCGCGCGGCCAGAAGGTGCCGACGTCCCAGAGGATCCCTATGGTCCGCCGGGCGGCCGGGTCCCGGTAGGCGCGGCGGCCCCAGGCGGCGAAGAGGGCGATACCGAGTCCGATCAGCCAGGATCCGGCGTCCTGGGCTGCGCGGGCGGCGGTCTCCAGCAGCGGCGGGCCGCCGCGTGCGGCCTCGCCCGGGACACGCCCGCTGATCCAGGCTCCGGCCAGTGCGCCCGCGCCGAGCACCAGGGTGACCCCGGAGACGGCCGCGACGAACCAGGGCGCGGAGTCGGTGAGCGCGGCGGCCGTCCGTGCCCCGGCGATACGGCGGCTGCGCGCGGTGTCCGGGGTCTCCCCCGGGTATTCGTCCGCGACGGCCGCGGCGAGGCCGCGCCGGGCCCGGGCCGCACGTACCGCGAACCAGGCGGCGAGCAGCGCCAGGACGAGGAGCAGCGGGGGCAGGACGGCTGCCTGCCAGGACAGCAGCACGGGCGGGCCGGGCAGGGGTGCGCCGGCCATGCCGGGGGTGGCTCCTCCGTCCAGCCAGTCGGCGACGCGCTGGGCGACCCCGCCGGTCATGACCCCGCCGAGGGCGCAGCCCAGCATGGCGACGGCGGGGCCGCCGAGGCCGCGGAGGGCGGCCGCGGGATCGGGGGCCCTGCGGTACAGGTGGCGGGCGACGGCGGCGAGGGCGAGTACGCACAGGCCCTGGCCGAGCATGAGCACCCCGAAGGCGAAGTCCCCGGGGAGCCGTCCGGTGGATGTCCAGTCCGGGCGCGGGAGGCAGGCGTGCAGGAGGACGGCGGCGAGGAGGGCGAGGGCGGCTCCGGGCAGCAGGCTGACCGCGGCCCGGTCCAGGCGGTGGTCGGGGCGGTCCTCGCTGCGGCCGCGCCGGCAGACGACCCAGGCGACGGTGACGGCCCCGGCGGCGAGGAGGGCCTGGGTGATCCAGCCGAGGGCTTCGAGGGCGGGGGCGGCGGCCCCGGTGCGGCGGTCGTGGTCGGCGGTCGGCGCGGAGACGGCCACCGCGACGGTCAGCAGCCCGGCCGCGGTGTGCGCGGCCCGCAGCCGGGCCACGATGCGGCGCCCGTACCAGAATCCGGGGCGGCCGAGCGCGGGCGCGGTGGCGGAGGCGGTGTCCGGGTCGGCGGCGCCGGCGGGCGGCGGCTGGGATTCGTATGCGCTCCAGGTGCGGTTCGACAGGTACCAGAGCAGCCCGGTCAGTGCGGTGGGGACCAGTGCGCCGAGGGCGAGGCGGCGGCCGGGCTGGGACCACCAGCCGCCGCCTTCGGGGGCGAGGAAACCGAGCGGGGAGCCGGCGGCGGTGCAGGTCGCGGAGCCGGCGCACTGCCAGGCGGCGAGGTCGAGCGCGACCTCGCAGGCGGCGGCGATCAGCAGGACGGTCAGGCTGAGCGCGAGGATCCGGACGAGGACCCCGTACGTGCGCACCGCGCGCGGCGCGGGGTCGGCGCCGGGGCCGGTGGGGGCGGCGGGCCGGGCCCAGTGGGCGAGGTTGGCCACCATGAAGGGCAGGAGCAGCAGCCACAGGGCGCGGGCGCCGTTGCCGGAGGTGAGCCGGGACCAGCAGTAGGCCTCGGGGACGGGCAGGCCGGCGTACCGCTCGGGGTGGGCTTCGGCGTCGGCGTCCTCGGTGCGGCGGAACACGGCCGCGGTGGAGTCGCCGGTGACGCGCACGGTGCGGGGGTCGCCGAGGAGTTCGGCGGGGGATGCTCCGGCGACTCCGTGCACCAGGAGTTCGAGGGCGAGGGGCGGGTCGGTGTGGGGGCGGTCGGGCACGGAGGCCTCCGCTCGCGGGGGATGGGCGTCGTCGGCGCGGCACCACAGGCGCGGATCCAGCATCCCGCGCGGCGGCGGCGCTGCCCAGGCCCCGTCCGGGGGAATCCGCGGTCGGCGACCGGGACGGACAGGAAGTGGTGGGGCGGGAGTTGCGGTGGGGAATCGTGGGGAGACCGCGGCGGACTTCTCCGGGGCGCGCCGCTATGGTGGCGCGCGCACGTCCGCCGGAACATCCCCCTCAGGAGGTACCGCCATGGTTCGCCGACTCCGCCCGGTGGGGCTGGACTTCATCGATGACGCGCCGGTCCGGCTGGTGTTCGCCGCGCAGGCGTCGGCGCCGCCCGAGGCCGTCTACCACGCGCTCGCCGACGAGGTGGAGGGCTGGCCGCGCTGGTTCAGGGCGGTGACGCTGGCCCGCCCGCTGTACGGCGGGGCGGGCCGCGAGATCGGGCTGCTGGGCGGGGTGCGCATGCAGGAGACGGTCATGGCGGCGGAGCCCGAACGGCGTTACGCGTACCGGGTGGACACGACCAACGCGCCCGGTGTCCGGGCCCTGTTGGAGGAGTGGAGGCTCACTCCGGCCGGATCGGGCACGCACGTGCGCTGGACGTTCGCGGCGGACGGCCCGGCCGCGTTCCGCCTGGTCCTGACCGTCGCCCGGCCCGGCCTGGGCCACTCCTTCCGCACAGCCGTCCGTACGCTGGACGCCCGCCTCACCGCCCCCCGCGCGTCCGGCCGTTGACCCGGGGCGCGCCAGGCGGGCGTACTCCCAGGGGTCGTGCGCGCTGAAGACGGTGACCTCGTCCGGGTGGTCGCGGACGAGGTCGCGCAGCCGGTCGCGCGTCGCGGTGCGGGCCGCGGCGTCGGTCTGCGCGTCCTGCTGGACCGGTTCGAGGAGGGGATGGCCGAGGGCCGGGGTGTGCTCAAGCTCGCCGTGGTACATGTACGCGTCGCCTGCGTGCAGCAGCCACCTGGCGTGGTCGTCGCGCACGGCGACGCCCGCGTGCCCGGCCGAGTGGCCCGGCAGCGGCACCAGCAGCAGCTCGTGTCCCAGCCCCTGCGGCCGGGCCGCGCCGGGGAAGCCGAACCAGTTCGCGGGCCCGTCCGTGGTCGCGGGTGTCAGCCGCGGGCCGTGCGCCCGGTGGGCGGGCATGAAGCGGTCCAGGCTGTGCCGGTGGTGCGCGGCCGAGGGGTCGGTGACGGCCCGGTACTCGTCGGGGTGCACGTGCACCCGGGCGTGGGGGAAGTCCGCCAGGCCTCCGGTGTGGTCCCGGTGGAGGTGGGTGAGCACGATGTGCCGCACGTCCCGCGGGTCGTACCCGAGGCGGACGAGCTGGTGCAGGGCGCTCTCCCGCGGGTCCAGCACCGGCTGGGCGTGGGCCACCCAGTCCGCGCCCAGTGCCTGGTCGGGCCGGCGCAGGTCGTCGGTGCCGAGGCCGGTGTCGACGAGCACCAGCCCGTCCGCGTCGGTCTCGATGAGCAGGCAGTGGCAGACCGCGGGCAGCCCGCCGGGGTCGGCCACGGGGACCGGCGTCCCGGGGAGCGGTGGAACCGTGCGGAGCGAACCGCAGTTGAGATGATGGATGCGCACGAGGACCCCCTGGAGACGGACGGGCGGGCTGTTCGCAACGGACGTTAGGAGGGGCTTTCGTGACTCACCAAACGGTTGGCCACGCGCCGAAGGGCGCCCGGAACGGGCCGCCGGAAGGCACCCGGAACGACCCGCCGGCCGGCGGCCCTCTGGCGGACTGCCCGGACGGCTCCCTCGTCCCGCCGGCCGGGGAACCGCACTGTCCGGTCGACGTCACCCTCACCGCCCTGGGGGGCCGCTGGACGCCGCTGGTCCTGCGGGAGTTCCTGCGCCGCGGCCGGGCCTCGTACTCGGAGCTGTCGGGGGCGCTGCCGGCCCTGTCGGACAAGGTCCTCTCCGACCGGCTGGCCCAGTTGGCCCGGGCCGGCGTCATCGAGCGCCACCGCACGCCCGGCTGGCCGCCCCGGGTCAGCTACGTCCTCACCGGCCGGGGCCGCGCCCTGGAACCGGTGGTGGACAGCATGTGGGAGTGGGGCAGCAACTCCCGGTAGCGCCGGGGGTGTCGTCAAAGTAGCGTGCGTGCCGGGCCCCGCCACCCAGACGGGACTTCGACGACCCCCCACAGCGCCTGGTCAGGCGGTCGGTTCGCGCCAGACGCCGGTCGTCAGCAGCGTGTCGAGGGTCTCGGCGTACGGGGCGATGTCGAGGCCCTGCGCTGCCAGCCACTCGTCGGAGTAGTACTTGTCCAGGTAGCGGTCGCCCGGGTCGCAGAGCAGGGTGACGACGCTGCCGGTGCGGCCCTCCGCCACCATCTCCGAGACGATCTTCAGGGCGCTCCACAGGCCGGTGCCGGTCGAGCCGCCCGCCTTGCGCCCTATGGCCGTTTCGAGGGCGCGACAGGCGGCGACGGACGCCGCGTCGGGGACCTTCATCATCCGGTCGATGGCGCCCGGCACGAAGCTCGGCTCCATGCGCGGGCGGCCGATGCCCTCGATGCGCGAGCCGCAATCGCTGCTCGCGTCCGGGTCGTTGCGGGTCCAGCCGTCGAAGAAGCAGGAGTTCTCCGGGTCCGGGACGCAGACGCGGGTGTCGTGCTGCATGTAGTGCACGTACCGCGCGATGGTCGCGGAGGTGCCGCCGGTGCCGGCGGTCGCCACGATCCAGGCGGGCTCGGGGAACCGCTCCAGGCGCAGCTGCTGGTACATCGACTCGGCGATGTTGTTGTTGCCGCGCCAGTCCGTGGCCCGTTCCGCGTACGTGAACTGGTCCATGTAGTGGCCGCCGGTGCGGGCGGCGAGCCGCGCCGACTCCTCGTACATCTCCATCGGGTCGTCCACGAAGTGGCATTCGCCGCCGTGGAATTCGATCAGGCGGCACTTCTCGGGGCTGGTCGTGCGCGGCATGACCGCGATGAAGGGGACGCCGATCAGCTTGGCGAAGTACGCCTCGGAGACGGCGGTGGAGCCGGAGGAGGCCTCGATGACGGGCCGGCCGGGCCGGACCCAGCCGTTGCAGAGGGCGTAGAGGAACAGCGAGCGGGCGAGGCGGTGCTTGAGTGAGCCCGTCGGGTGCGTGGACTCGTCCTTGAGGTAGAGGTCGATGCCCCACGCCTCGGGGAGCGGGAACTTCAGCAGGTGGGTGTCCGCGGAGCGGTTGGCGTCGGCCTGGACCTTGCGCACGGCCTCTTTCAGCCAGACGCGGTAGTCCGCGTCGCTGCGGTCGACGTCGACGGTCGTGGCGGTCGTCCCGGACGTGCCGGTCGTCCCGGTGGTGGTTCCGGTGGCGGTTCCGGTGCCGTTGGTGCCGGTAGTGCCGGTGGTGCTCATGCGCCGCGCTCCTTCATGGGTCTACTTCGCCCCTCCTTTCGCAATGTACCCCTCTCACCTGCACAAACGGTCACTTTGGGTATCTATGCGGATCGCTTTCGGTCGCGATCGGTTGCACTGCGCGCCACGGTGGGTGACCCTGGTGGGGCATTACCGAGGGTGCAGCACCCGTAACACTCATGTCGGGGAGTCGCAGCCGTGATCAGTCATTCCCGCAGGCACTGCGTCGTCGAACTGCAGGCCTTGCCGTCGCGGATCGGCCAGATCCGCAGAATCGTCTCGGCCCAACTGCGCCACTGGCAGCTCGATCCGCTCATAGACCGGGCTGCGCTCGGCGTGACGGAGCTGCTGAGCAACGTCCACCGCCACGCGCAGCCGGACAAGACCTGCGTCGTCGAGATCGAGTTCCGGCTCGGGCGGCTGACGGTCTCGGTCGTCGACAGCGATCCGCGTCTTCCGGTTCTGCGCGCCGCGCCGGCCGGGCCGCTGGAGACCAGCGGTCGCGGGCTCGCCCTCGTGGAGGCGCTGAGTGAGGCCTGGGGGGTGCGCGAACGGCCCGACGGGCCGGGCAAGGCGGTCTGGTTCTCCCTGGCGGCCGCGCCCGCGCCGGTGGCGCCGACGCTCCCGGTCTCGATCGTGGCCCGGCCCGCGCGGGAGCCCCAGCGCACGGTGGTCGTGGCCGCCGATCCGGCGGGCGTGCCCGTGGCGCTGCCCCTGCCTGCGCCGGTGGCCGTCCGCCCCGGCTGACCGCGGCGGAGCGGCCGTGGCCGGCGCCGCGTGCCCGCCGGGGATCCCCCGGCGGTCAGGCACCTGTCCGCCGGGGGATCACGGGACGGTCAGGCGAGGGCCGCCAGCGGGTCGTCGAGCACGGGCTGCCAGGCCAGTTCCGCCGCGCCGACCAGGCTGTTGTGGTCCAGGGTGCAGGGCAGGATGGGCACGCCTCCGCTGCGGCCCCACAGGCTGCGGTCGGCGACGACCGCCCGGAGCCGTTCCGGGTCGGCGTGGAGCAGTTCGCGGTGCAGTCCGCCGAGGATGATCCGGTCCGGGTTCAGGATGTTGACCAGGCCTGCGAGGCCCAGGCCGAGCCGGTCGATCAGCTCCTCCGTGGCGGCCCGTACCGACGGCTCCCCCGGTTCCTGGCGCAGCAGGTCGCGGGCCTGCTGGAGCAGCGACACCTCGGGGCCGGGGCTCCGGCCGGCCGCGGTGAGGAAGGCCAGCGGGTCCGCCTCCACGTCCAGGCAGCCGCGGCCTCCGCAGTGGCAGGCCCGCCCTTCCGGGTTCACGGTGAGGTGGCCGACCTCCAGCGCCAGGCCGGAACTGCCGCTGTGCAGACGGCCGTCCAGGACCAGGGCCCCACCCACCCCGCGGTGCCCGGTGGCGACGCACAGCAGGTGCTGGGCGCTGCGGCCCGCGCCGTGCCGGTGCTCGGCGAGCGCGGCGAGGTTGACGTCGTTGCCGGTCAGGGCCGGTCCGTCGATCCCGGCCGCCTTCACGCACTCCGCGAAGATGTCCCGTACGGGTGAGCCGGCCGGCCAGGCGAGGTGCAGCGGGTTCAGGGCGGTGCCGTCCGGCTCGGCGACGGCCGAGGGGACCGCGAGGCCCGCGCCGACACATCGGCGGCCGCTGTCCGCGAGCAGTTCCGCGCCGGCCCGCACGACCGCGCCGAGTACCTGTGCCGGATCCGCGGAGACGGTGACCTTGCCGGGGGCGGTGGCCACGATCCGGCCGCCGAGCCCCACCAGGGCTGCCCGGAAGCCGTCCGAGTGCACCTGCGCGGCGAGCGCCACCGGCCCGTCCTCGGCCACCGAGAGGCGGTGCGAGGGGCGTCCCTGGGCTCCGCCGGTGCCTCCGGTGCCGCCCGAGGCGCCCGGGCGGGAGTCGACCCGGATCAGTCCCAGCGCTTCCAGCTCGGCCGCGACGGCGCCGGCGGTGGCACGGGTGACCCCCAGCTCGGCCGTCAGCACCGCACGGGTCGGGGCGCGGCCGGTGTGGACGAGCTCCAGCGCCGGACCGAGCGCGCCGCGGCCGCGTTCCAGCTTGGTACGCGTGCCGCTGTTCGACGCCGGTGGCGTGGTCGCGTCCCCCATGCGCGGTGGGACCCCGTTGCCGTTCATGGCATCGATCCTCGCATGATCGGAGGGTGCCGGACGCCGCCCCGGGGTGTCCGCGCACAGGAACACCGGCGCCCGCACGCCGCTACGGACGCTCAGAGTCCGGGGGCCCGGCCCAGGCCGCCGACCCTGAGCGTGATGTTGAGCCGCCCGGTCAGCCCGAGCGCCCGCGGACCGGTGCCCGGCAGGACCCTGGGCACTCCGTGGTAGGCCTGGCGGCTGGGGCCGCCGAAGACGAAGAGGTCGCCGCTGCGCAGCTCGACGTCCCGGTAGGGGCGTCCGCGCGAGGCGGTGTTCCCGAAGCGGAAGACGCAGCTGTCGCCGAGGCTGAGCGAGACCACGGGCGCAGGGGACTTCTCCTCCGCGTCGCGGTGCATGCCCATCCGGGCGTCCCCGTCGTAGAAGTTGATCAGCGCGATGTCGTAGGCGGCCGCGCCCGGCTGCGGCGGTGCCCCGTAGGCGGCGGCGACGGCGTCCCGGCCCAGCTCGGCCAGCCAGTCCGGCATCGGCTTGACCGGTTGCCCGTCCCCGTCGACGGCGGTGCGGGCGTAGCCGTACGGGTACCAGTGCAGGCCCAGGCACACCTGCCGGGCGGTCATCACCCCGCCGCCCGGGGTGCGCACGGTGCGCAGGCCCGCGGGCGGGCGGGCCCACGCGCGGCAGGCGGCCAGCAACTCGCCCTGCCGGCGCTCTCCGAGCCAGTCGGGCACGTGCACCGCGCCGGGGGCGATCACCGTCCGCTCGCGCGGGAAGAGTTCCCCGTCCACCCCTCCATTGTCGGCGCCGGGACTGCGAGACTCCCGGTATGGAGATCACCGCGTACGTGAAGACCCTCGCCCGGGAAGGCGAGCTGCTCGCCGACATGGCAGAACGAGCCGGTACGGATGCTTTCGTACCGTCCTGTCCGGGCTGGCATGTCACCGACCTGCTGCGGCACACCGGGTCGGTGCACCGCTGGGCCGCCGCCTACGTCGCGGAGGGGCGGCTGGAGCCGACGGGTTTCCCGGAGGCGCCGGAACTGGTCGGCGGCGAGCTCCTGGCGTGGTTCAGGGAGGGGCACGCGGATCTGGTGCGGACACTGACGCAGGCGCCGGACGACGTCCAGTGCTGGACCTTCCTCCCGACGGCCCCGCCGTCACCGGTGGCCTTCTGGGCCCGGCGGCAGGCCCATGAGACCACCGTGCACCGGATGGACGCGGAGACCGCGGCGGGGACCGTCTTCTCGCCGGTGGCGCCGGAGTTCGCGGAGGACGGGGTGGACGAGCTGCTGACCGGCTTCCACGCGCGGCCGCGCAGCCGGGTGCGGACTCCCGAGCCGCGGACGATGCGGATCCGTGCCGCCGACACGGGCGCGGTGTGGACCGTGCACCTGTCGCCGGCCCCGCCGCGCACGGTGCTGGGCGACCTGGGCGACGCGGTCGACTGCGAGGTCACC
The DNA here is from genome assembly GCF_001941845.1 of Streptomyces sp. TN58. Taxonomy (NCBI): domain Bacteria; kingdom Bacillati; phylum Actinomycetota; class Actinomycetes; order Kitasatosporales; family Streptomycetaceae; genus Streptomyces; species Streptomyces sp. TN58. The sequence goes on from NZ_CP018870.1 coordinate 806,403, forward strand.
GGCGAGGCGTCCTGGCTGTACGAGGCGCTGTGGAACCGGACGCCCCTGGCGGGCCCCGGGGTGACGGGCGACCTGTCCCTGGCGGCACTGTGGATGGACACGGCCGGCATCTGAGCCCTCGGTGAGGCCGGGTGCGGCGGACGCCGCGCCCGGCGCCCGACGCCCACCCCCGGCGCGCACCGGCTCGGACCAGCGGTTATGGTCTCCTCCTCAACAAGATCACGGGGGTAGCAGATGTTCGGTTCCAGGGTGCGCGGCGCGGCGTTGGCCGCGGTGGTTCTGGCGGGGTTCGCGGTCTCCTGCTCTTCGGATCCGGCAGCGTCGGCCGGTGGGTCCTCGGCGGCTTCCGCGCCCGCCACGCCCTCCGCGTCCGCCGCGGACTCCGCGCCGTCGGCGTCCCCGCTGCCGGGGGCGGCGGAATCGGGTCCGGCCGCGCCCCCGGCGTCCCGCAGGCCCGCCACCGCCCCGCCCGGCACCCCGCCGCCGGAGAAGGTACGGGACGCCTTCGCGGGGCTGCAGGCGACGCTGGACGGCTCGTGCACGCCCTCCGAATGCGCCTACTTCCTCGGCCGGGTCTACGACGAACTCCACAGCCTGGACGCGGCGATGAAGGCGGACCCGAAGGGGCCCGGGCACTTCCCGGAACCGATCGCGCTGGTCGCCAAGCTCGACACGGAGCTGGGCGGCGACCGGAGCTTCCAGAACCTGAAGAAGCACCAGACCCTGCTGATCGGAACCCGGGACAAGATCAACACCTGGATGCAGGGCCACCCGGACGACTACCGCTGATCCGGCGGAACCGTCCGGGCGGGCGGAAGGCGCACATGTCCGGGCGCACGGCCGGGCGCAGGCCCAAACGCCCGGGCGTGAGGCCCGCGCGGCTGGTCCTTGCGGGGCGCAGCCGGCCCTTGATCGAGTGGCCGCGGCCTGACCGCCGGAGGACTCTCGACAGAGGGAGGAGGGTGGTCCGCGTGCATCGAAGGGCCTCGCCGTACACGGCCGCATCCGCCCTGCTCGTGGTCGCGCTCACCGGTGGCCCCGCGCCGGGGGCGTTCTCGGCCGACGACGACCGCGCGCAGCGCAGCGCCGCGGTACTCCGGGAGCTGGTGCCGTCCGCCGACGGCCCGGGGTGCGCGGCCGCGGTCGGTGAACGCGGTGAAGTCGTCTGGGAGGCGGGCAGGGGGAAGGCCGACCTGGCGACGGGGCGCGCCATCACCTCCGGGACGGTCTTCGACATGGCGTCCAATTCCAAGCAGTTCACCGCGGATGCCGTCCTCCTGCTGGCCGTACGGCATCGGCTCTCGCTGGACGACCCCCTGTCCGACTTCCTCGACGACCCGCCCGCCTGGACCCGGGAGGTCACGCTGGGGGATCTGATGCGCCACACCAGCGGCATCCCCGACTACCAGGACCTGTTGGAGGCCGAGGGCGTCGGGGTCACGGACCCGGCCGGCCAGTCGCAGGCGATCGCGGCCGTCCTCGCCTCGCGGCCGGAGGAACCGCCGGGCAGGCGGTTCTCGTACTCCAACTCCAACTACGTCCTGCCGGCCCATGTCGTCGAGAGGGTCACCGGAAGGCCGTTCCCGTCCTTCCTCCAGGAGGAGTTCTTCACCCCGCTGCACCTGCGCATGACGTCGGCCCCGGCGGCGGACGTCCCCGGGAAGGCGAAGTCGTACGACGAGAGGGACGGCGCCTTCACTCCCGAGTCCTCCCCCTGGAAGCAGTACGGCGACGGGTCCGTGCAGACCACGCCGGGGGAGATGGTCCGCTGGGCCGACAACCACCGCACCGGACGCGTCGGCGGCCCTGAACTGCTCGCCGGGGTCACGCGGGGGGCGGTCAGCGTGGGCGACGTGCTGCGCGGGCGCGGCATCGAGGCGGGGCGGTACGGGGCCGGGATGCTCCTCCTGCCCGACAACAGCCTGGTGCACCGCGGCGACTGGGAGCAGTTCCACAGCACCTTCAAGGTGAGCCCGGACCGGAACACCGCGGTCACCGTGGTCTGCAACACGCACTCGCCCGACCACTTCCGCGCGGCGAACCGGCTCCTGTCCATCTGGACCGGCTGACAGCCGCTGCCGTGTCCCGGCAGCCCGCCGCCGCCGGGCCGGATGGCGGCGGGCTGGGAGAATGGGGGGATGAACCCGGCTCCGGATCCGCGGTCCGCCGAGGAGGCGTGGGCGCGGCATGCCTGGGGGGACGTGTTCGAGATCCTGGCGGAGGCCGACCGCCGGCGGCCCCTGCCGCCCGACGGCCTGGAGCGGCTCGCCCTCGCCGCGCACCTGACCGGCCGGCGGCCCGAGAGCGGCGAGCTGTGGACCCGGGCCCACCACGCCTGGCTGACGCGCGGCGATGTGCCGCGGGCCGTGCACTGCGTGTTCTGGCTGGGGTTGGACCTGGTCCTCTCCGGTGAGTGGTCGCACGCCGCCGGCTGGATTGCGCGGGCTCGACGGCTCCTCGACGCCGAACAGGCGGACTGCGTGGAGGAGGGCTATCTGCTGGCGCTCCAGGGCCTGCAGGGGTACTTCGCCGGGGACATAGCGGACGCGGCAGACCTGTCCGAGCGGGCTTCGGCCTTCGCGACGCGGTTCGGGGACGCGGATCTGCTGAACTTCTCGATGGTCTCCGTCGGGGAGTGCCTGATCCGGCTGGGGCGGCCCGCGGAGGGGGTCGCCCTGCTCGACGAGGCCATGGTCGCCGTGACGGCCGGCGAGGTGTCCCCCATCGTGTCCGGCCTGGCCTACTGCGCGGTCATCGCGGCCTGCCACGAGGTGTTCGACCTGCGCCGGGCCCGTGAGTGGACGGCTGCGCTGTCCCGGTGGTGCTCGGCGCAGCAGCAGCTGGTCCCGTACCGCGGGATCTGTCTGGCCCATCGCGTCGAGATCATGCAATTGCACGGGGACTGGGCGGACGCCCTGGACGAGGCCGACCGCGCGTGCCGGTGGATGCGGTCGGCGCCGGCAGCCGAGTCCGCAGACGCCGCGTACTACCAGCTCGGCGAGCTCCACCGGGTGCGCGGGGAGTACGAGGAGGCGCGCCGGGCCTACCGGGAGGCGAGCCGGCTGGGCCACACCGCGCAGCCCGGAGTCGCGCTGTCGCTGCTGGCGACCGGGGAGGTGGAGGCGGCCGACGCGGCGATCCGCACCGCTCTCGACGCCGCCGGCGACCGCAACGCGCGCTGCCGGATCCTGCCGGCCTTCGTGGAGGTCATGCTGGCCGCGGCCAGGGTCGAGGAGGCGCGGAGCGCCGCGCGGGAGCTGGCGGGGGCGGCCGAGGCCCTGGAGTCCCCACTGCTGGACGCGGTCGCCGCCCGGGCGCGGGGCGCCGTGCTCGTGGCGTCCGGTGACTCTCGCGCCGCGCAGGCGCTGCTCGGCCGTGCGGTGGCGACGTTCCGCGAGCTCGACGCCCCGTACGAGGCCGCCCGGACCCGGCTGCTGATCGGTCTGTCCTGCCGGGAGAGCGGTGACGAGGTCACGGCGCGGCTGGAGATCGAGGCCGCCATGGCGGTGTTCCGGGCGCTGGGGGCGGCTCCGGACCTGGTGCGGGCCGAGGAACTCGCCCTCAAGGCCGCCGGCCGGGCCGCGGGGCTGCTCACGGCCCGTGAGCGGGAGGTGCTACGGCATGTCGCGGTGGGCAAGTCGAACCGGGCCGTGGCCGACGACCTGTTCCTGAGCGAGAAGACGGTCGCCCGTCACCTGGGCAACATCTTCGCCAAGCTCGGCGTGGCGTCCCGGACCGCGGCCACGGCGTACGCGCACCGGCACGGCCTCGTCTGACACGCGGCCGGGGCCAGGGCCGGCAGGGTCGGGGGCGGCAGGGGCGGGGGCGGGGACCGGGCATGGGAGGAATTGCCCAGTTCCCGGAGTGGTCGTTCTGCGGACGCGGCGGCCCGGGCCCGGCGCCTAGCGTGTGTCGCGTACGCGGACCGGCCCAGACGGGGCACAGCACGCGTACGCGTACGGAGAGGCGGATCGTCATGACGAACCGGACCTACGACGCCATCGTCGTCGGGGCACGCTGTGCCGGCGCGCCCACCGCGATGCTGCTGGCCCGCCGGGGCTACCGGGTGCTGCTGGTCGACCGGGCGGTGTTCCCGAGCGACACGGTCTCCACCCATCTCGTCCACCCGCCCGGCCTGGCCGCCCTGGACCGGTGGGGGCTGCTCTCCCGGGTCCTGGGCAGCGGCTGCCCCGCGATCGACACGTACTCCTTCGACTTCGGGCCCTTCACCATCGAAGGCTCCCCCGCCGGCGACGGGTGCGAGGCGTCCTACGCCCCGCGGCGTACGGTCCTGGACCAGGTCCTCGTCGACGCCGCGCGGGAGGCCGGGGCGGAGGTCCGCGAGGGATTCGGCGTGGAGGACCTCGTGATCGAGGGCGACACGGTGGCGGGGATCCGCGGGCACGGCCCGGGCGGCGGCGCCCGTACCACCGAGTACGCGCGTGTCGTCGTCGGTGCGGACGGGATCAACTCGCTCGTCGCCAAGGCCGTCGGCGCCGAGGAGTACGCGCAGAAGCCGAAGCTCCAGTGCGGCTACTACGCCTACTGGAGCGGGCTGCCGATGCGCGGCCGCTTCGAGACGTACGTCCGGCCCGACCGCGCCTTCGCCGCGTGGCCGACGAACGACGACCGGACGGTGGTCATCTGCGGGCTCCCGATGCGCGACTTCGCGGCCAACCGGGCGGACGTCGAAGCCGGTTACCTGGCCACGATCGCCCTGGTCCCGTCGTTCGCGGAACGGGCCGCGTCCGCCACCCGTGAGACGCGCCTCGTGGGGTCGGCGGTACCGAACTTCTTCCGCAAGCCGTACGGCCCGGGCTGGGCGCTGGTCGGAGACGCCGGGTACCTCAAGGACTTCATCACCGCCCAGGGCATCCAGGACGCCTTCCGCGACGCCGAGTTGTGCGTGCGGGCGCTCGACGAGACCTTCACCGGCCGGCGGAGCTTCGACGCGGCCATGCGGGACTATCAGGCGAGCAGGGACGAACGGGTTCTGCCGATGTACGAGTTCACCACCGAGCTGGCCACGCTGGACCCCCCGCCGCCGGAACTGGGCCGACTCCTCGCCGCGGTGTCCGGGAACGGACCGGCCATGGACGCCTTCGCCCGGGTCACGGCGGGCGTCACCTCGCCCGCCGAGTTCTTCGCGCCGGACAACGTGTCCCGAATCCTGGCACACGCGCCCTCGGCGCCCGCGCAGGCGGCGTGACCGTCGCCGGTGCGGGCGGGGCGTGGCGGCGGTGTTCAGCCGATGGTGGCGGCGTGGGTGGTCTGGGAGGTGTACTTCCAGGTCGGGCCGGCGTTCCACGGGTTGGGCATGACCGTGTCCGTGGCGTAGGCGTAGCCCGCACCGCGGTCGAAGGCGGTGCGGAGGGTGGCGCGCATCGCGTCGTCGCCGGGGACGTCGTGGACGAGGTGCCAGAAGGCCGTGCCGCTCGGGTCGAGTTCGGCGCCGGGGCGGTAGCCGGAGTCGTGGTCGAAGACGTTGCCGCCGAGCCAGCCGGCGCCGGTGTACGCCGCGTACGTGTCCTCGTAGGTGACGAAGACGTCCGCGGTCCGGCGGGCGGGGTCCAGGTAGCAGTCGGCTATGGCGGTGCCCGGGTTGTTGACGACGAGGTCGGGGACGGCGGGGTCGGCCGCGTTCATGGTGTCCTGGACGTAGCGGCGCAGCTCGGCGTAGTGGTCACGGGTGGCGTCGGCGGGGCCGCAGTCGCGGCTGACCACGTCGAAGAAGATGCCGTCGACGTGGAGGCGGCCGTCGGGGGTCTTGAGGTAGTTGTCGACGGAGGCCTTGACGGCGGCGATGTCGCGGTTGCCGTGGTCGGTGTGCACGTACCCGAGGACTTTCGTCCGCTCGCCGGTGGAGGTGGTGCGGGCGCGGAGGGCGTCGGCGCGGGCCCGCCAGGGGGCGTCGAAGGGGGCGTCGCCGTTTCCCGGGTTCAGCACGACCACCGAGGGCGCCGGGGCGGTCCGGGTGAGGTCGGTCAGCATGCGGTCGTTCGCCATCACGTAGGCGGGTACGCCGATCTCCAGGCCCCGGACGCCGGGCAACCGGGGCGTCGGGGTGGCCGCCGGGGCGGACCCGGCCGCCGCTTCGCGCTGCGGCGTCGCGGTCGAGGGCACCGGCGCCGGCGCGGCCAGTAAGACGGTGGCCAGGACCGCGTACAGGGCCTTCTCGGCGCGAGGCATGAACGTTTCCTCCGGTGGAGGCGGGCGGGGGCTCCCGAGGAACACTAGACGGGCGGCCCATCCCCCACGGCTGAACCTCCTGTATTGGCGTGAGGAACAGCAGAGCGAGCCATCGCCCCATCATGTGAATTCCCGCGAGGACGTCCCGCTCCCGGGCCCTCCAGCCCTAAGGGGTGTCGTGCCGACCGGCTGTCACGGGCCTGACCGGTCCTCGCGGTCGCGCTGGTCGTCGAGGTGGGCGGTCAGGTCGGGCCAGTGCTCGGACCACCGTGCCAGTTCGCCCGCGGTCAACGACCAGCGTGTACGCAGGGCTTCGTCCAGCAGGAAGCGGACGCAGGTCCCCGTCGTACCGTCGGCTTCGACAGGCTCCAGGTCCGTCACCGGGATGCCGTGCTCGTAGCGCCGGCTCCAGGATCCGTGGAGCCGGCGGTTGGTGTGGATCAGCCACTCGCTGAGCGCCGCGACGACGGACATGCCGCGACGGGGATGTCCGTCCGGAAGCCGTTCCGCCTCCGGGAAGTCGAAGAAGCGGAGGTCCTTCGTGGCCATGACCGGTTTCTTCACCACCTGGCCGTGCTCGTCGACCCGGGTGTCGGTGCCGCGACCGTCGTCCTTCACCGACACTGAGCCGTCGGGGTGCAGCGTGACCACGCACCGTCCGCCGCCCTGGCTCGCCGCCTCGTCGGCGGCGTAGGCAAGAACTTCCAGAACGAGGTGTTCGGGCCCGCCCGGCGCGAACAAGGCGGTCCCTTGGCGGATCCGGTCGAGGTGGACCGCGTCCACGGTCCCGGCCCAGTCGTGCGTGGTGTTGACCCAGGAGGCCCTTGATCTGTCCATCCGGCAAGTATCCGGGGGGTGGTTCAGCGTGTTCGCAACGAGCTGTCAGGCGGGCCCGCCGGCACCGGCGCGCTCGCCTCCCACCGGGGCCGACGGAGGCTGCCCCTCATACGGCGGGCAGTCCGACCCCGTGCGCCAGCTGGCCCGCCGCGTGGGTGAAGAAGGCGGACCGCTCCTCGACGACTCCATGGAACTGGCCGAACAGTTCGAAGGAGACGAGCCCGGCCAGCTGGGCCCAGGCGGCGACGAGGGCGGCGACGACCGCCGGGGGCAGGCCCTCGGCGAACTCCGCGGCCATCCGGCCGGCCTCGGGCGCCAGGGCGGGCGGCAGCGGCGGGAGGGCGAGACCGCGGCCCTCGTACGCGGCGCGGGCGATGCCGATGAGGACGTTGCCGACCCGGGAGGCGGGCCCCACCGTGTCGGCGGGGGCGCTGTAGCCGGGGACGGGGGATCCGTAGACGAGGGCGTACTCGTGCGGGTGCTCCAGCGCCCAGGCGCGGACGGCCTCGCAGGCGGCGATCCAGCGGGCGCGGGGCGGGGCGCCTTCGGCGAGGGCCCGGGAGTCGGCCTGCTCGGCGGCGGCGCCGAGGCTGTCGTAGGCGTCGATGATGAGCGCGGTCAGCAGCTCGTCACGGCTCGGGAAGTAGCGGTAGAGGGCGGAGGAGACCATGCCCAGCTCGCGGGCGACGGCGCGGAGGGAGAGCTTGGCGGCCCCCTCGGCGGCGAGCCGGCGGCGGGCCTCGTCCTTGATGGCGGCGGTGACCTCGATGCGGGCCCGTTCCCTGGCCCCTCGCACGGTGTTCATGCGGGCCAGTCTGCCACGCGAACGGAGCACTGCCCAGAAACCGGATCATCGCTCTGGATCGAGAGCAGCGCTCTTGTTTTGGCGCATCGATCCGTGCACACTGATCTCAAGCGAGAGCACTGCTCTCCCGACGCAAGATGAAGGCCCGGAGGTCATCGTGAGCACGCCCACCCCGTACTACGTCCAGGCCGGCCCGCTCGTCACCCGCTTCAATTCGCTGTTCGGCAAGCTGGCCCGTGTCGGCATCAGCCTGGCCGGCAGCGCCGAGCTGTCGGTGCGCGGTCGTACGTCCGGCAAGATGCAGCGCATTCCGGTCAATCCGCACCGGTACCAGGGCGCGGAGTACCTCGTCTCGGCCCGCGGCCACTCGCAGTGGGTCCGCAACATGCGGGTTGCGGGCGGCGGCGAGCTGCGCGTGGGACGGAAGGTGCGTGCGTTTACCGTCGTCGAGGTCACCGATCCGGTCGAGAAGTCGGCGATCCTGCGCACCTACCTGGAGAAGTGGGGCTGGGAGGTCAACCAGTTCTTCCAGGGCGTCGACGCGAAGGCCTCGGACGCGGAGATCCAGGCCATCGCCGGCGACCACCCCGTCTTCCGGATCATCCCCGCGTCGCACTGACCCGCCGCCGGCCAGGCTGTCACCGGCGCCGTACGAGGGCCACGGGCGTCGCCCACCCTCATTCCGCGCGGGTCAGCCGCGCGGAATCGGCATCAGGCACTCCCGGGCCGGCGAACCTCGCGGGCCCGTACCGACAGGGCCGGCCGCGAGACCCCCGTGTCCGGCCGGTCCCCGCCAGGCGGCGGGCCCCCGGCGTGCTCCGAAAGAGACCGCCGGCTCTCCTCCCACCCGGTGCCTCAGCGCGCGGCGTCGGCGCGACGCGGCGCGAGGCGGAGAGAGAGCGTCCTCACAGCGGGCCTACGTGGTCGCTGCCGGCACGCAGCGCGGCCCGTAGCCGCGCCGCGTGTTCGCCAGGATCACGGGACAGCCCCAGGGCGTGGTGCGAAAGTGGCGTCGTCCGCGTGAAGGGCAGTGCTCGCCGGGTCTGATGCGGTGCCTGCTGCATGGGCGGAGGGTCGCCCGCGTACCGGTCGTACGCGGTCGTACGCGGGCGACCCCCACGATGCGGCGCCGGGCCGTAGCCGGCCGCCGGGGATGTGGACAGCCTCAGCCCCGGTCGGCGTTCCGTGCCGCCGCCTGCCGTGCGTCCAGCGCGTGCAGTGCCTTGCGTGCCAGCGGGTACGTACGCACCATGTCGGCCAGTGTCGTCGCCCCCCGCGTGATGCGGGCGAAAGCCCGCCACGCCGGCCGGAAACCGGTGATCGCCGCGTGCAGCAGGCCCGGTCGGGCCTCGAAGACGGTCAGCATCCGCTTGCCGACGCCCATCTCCACACCCAGCCCGGCCTTCACCGCGAAGGCGTAGTTGAGGGCCTGGCGGCGGGCGTCCACCGCGTCCTGCGCCTCGGCGATCTTCACCGCCCACTCCCCCGCGAGCCGCCCCGAGCGCAGCGCGAAGGAGATGCCCTCGCGGGTCCACGGTTCCAGCAGTCCGGCCGCGTCGCCCGCGACCAGGACCCGGCCGCGCGAGAGCGGCGAGTCGGGCTTGCGGCACCGTGTGAGGTGCCCGGAGGAGACGGCCGGTTCGAAGCCGGCGAGTCCGAGCCGGGCGATGAAGTCGTCCAGGTACCGCTTGGTCGCGGCTCCCTCGCCCTTCGCCGAGATGACCCCGACCGTGAGGGTGTCGCCCTTGGGGAAGACCCAGCCGTAACTGCCGGGCAGCGGGCCCCAGTCGATCAGCACCCGGCCCTTCCAGTCCTCGGCGACCGTCGCGGGGACGGGGATCTCCGCCTCCAGGCCGAGGTCCACCTGGTCCATCTCGACGCCCACGTGTGCGCCGATCCGGCTCGCGCTGCCGTCCGCTCCGACCACGGCGCGCGCCAGGACGGTTTCCCCGTCGGCCAGCACCACGGCGACGGTGCGCCGGTCGGGTACGGCCGCCCCGTGCTGCTCCACGCGGGCCACTGCCGTGCCCGTGCGGACGGTGGCGCCCGCCTTCTCCGCCTCGGCGACCAGGCCGGCGTCGAATTCCGGCCGGTTGATGAGCCCGAACAGCATGTGCTTCGAGCGGCGGGTACGGGTCAGCTTGCCGTCCATGGAGAAGGTGACCGCGTGGATGCGGTCCTTGAGGGGCAGGACGAAGCCCGGCGGGAGGGCGTCGCGGGAGGGGCCGATGATGCCGCCGCCGCACGTCTTGTACCGGGGCAGTTCGGCCTTCTCCAGCAGCAGGACGCGCCGCCCGGCCGTGGCCGCCGCGTGCGCGGCCGAGGAACCGGCCGGTCCGGCTCCGACCACGACCACGTCCCACACCTCGCCGTCGGCTCCCCCGGCCGCCTCGCCGGCCGCCTCCCGCTCGGCCGGGTCCGCCCCCGTGCCCACCCCCGCGTCCGCTCCGGCCACGGCGTCCGTGCCCGCGCCCTCGCCTCGGCCCTCGCCCTGGCTCCGGCCCTCGCCTGCATCCGCACCTGCGTCGCGTACGTCGTCGTCGCTGCTCACGATGTGTTGCTGCTCCTGATCACCCGGTTGCTCCGATGCCGGGGAAATCCTACGGCGAGACACCGCCCCAACCTGCTGTGCGAAGATCGGACGGTCTTTCCGCCGCACCCGGCATACGCACGTCCCGCGCATGCGCGGGCCGCGTACACGGATACAACGTCGCACCCAAAAGGAGCGTGCCCATGTCCCAGAATCCGATCGCCGAGACGGTCGCCTCGATGATGCCCCGCGCCAAGCAGGAGCTGACCGAGCTGGTGGCCTTCCGGTCGGTGGCGGACTGGGCGCAGTTCCCGCGCAGCGAGAGCGAGGCCGCGGCGAACTGGGTGGCCGACGCCCTGCGCGTCGAGGGCTTCCAGGACGTGGCGCTGCTCGACACCCCTGACGGCACACAGTCCGTGTACGGCTTCCTGCCCGGCCCGGAGGGTGCGCCGACCGTGCTGCTGTACGCGCACTACGACGTGCAGCCTCCGCTGGACGACGACGCCTGGATCTCCCCGGCCTTCGAGCTGACCGAGCGCGACGGCCGCTGGTACGGGCGCGGCGCGGCCGACTGCAAGGGCGGTTTCATCATGCACCTGCTGGCGTTGCGGGCGCTGAAGGCCAACGGCGGGGTGCCGGTGGGCGTCAAGATGATCGTCGAGGGCTCGGAGGAGCAGGGCACGGGCGGACTCCAGCAGTACGCGGAGGCGCACCCGGAGCTGCTGGCCGCCGACGCCGTGGTCGTCGGCGACGCGGGCAACTTCCGCCTCGGCCTGCCGACGGTGACCGCCACGCTGCGCGGCATGTGCCTGCTCAAGGTGAAGATCGACACGCTGGGCGGGAACCTGCACTCCGGCGTCTTCGGCGGTGCCGCGCCCGACGCGCTGGCCGCGCTGATCCGGGTGCTCGACTCGCTGCGTGCCGCCGACGGTTCCACGACGGTCGACGGGCTCGCCTCGGACGCGGTGTGGGAGGGCCTGCAGTACCCGGAGGCGGACTTCCGCGCCGACGCGAAGGTGCTGGACGGTGTCGAGCTGATCGGCGAGGGCACCGTCGCCGACCGCCTGTGGGCCCGCCCGGCCGTCACCGTGCTCGGCATCGACTGCCCGCCGGTCGTCGGCGCGACGCCGTCCGTGCACGCGAGCGCCGGCGCTCTGATCAGCCTGCGTGTGCCGCCGGGTGTGGACACCGCGGAGGCGATCAAGCTGCTCCAGGCGCATCTGGAGGCGCACACGCCGTGGAAGGCGCGTCTGGAACTGGAGGTCGTCGGCCAGGGCCAGCCGTTCAAGGCGGACACCGACAGCCCGGCGTACGCGTCGATGCGAGCGGCTCTGGAGGCCGCCTACCCGGGCCAGGAGATGCAGATCACCGGTATGGGCGGGTCGATCCCGCTGTGCAACACGCTGACGTCGCTGTACCCGCAGGCGGAGATGCTGCTGATCGGCCTCAGCGAGCCGGATGCGCAGATCCACGCGGTCAACGAGAGCGTGTCGCCGGAGGAGTTGGAGCGCCTGTCGGTGGCGGAGGCTCTGTTCCTCGTCAACTACGCGGAGTCCAAGCGCGCCTGACCCGGCCCGCCACCGCTGTTCCGGTTACGACCAGGGCGCAGTGCGCCCTGGGCGTACTGCGCTCACGGTGAAGTCACCTGCCGGGGGCGGCGGCCCGTCCGTACGTTCGCCGTATGGACCTCGTCGAAGTACTTCCGAACCGGCTCCACATGCTGCGTTTCCCCATCGGCCAGGCGTACCTCTGGCAGGACGGCGGGGCGCTGACCCTCGTCGACGCGGGCAACGCCGGCTCCGCGGCGGAGATCGAAGGGGCGATACGCTCCCTCGGGCTGCTCCCCGAGCGGCTGGAGCGGATCGTCCTGACGCACTGCCACCGCGATCATGTGGGCGCGGCGGGTGAACTCGCCGCCCGCTGGGGGGCGGTTGTGCTGGCGCACCAGCTGGACGCGCCGGTGATCCGGGGTGAGCGGCCCGTTCCCGAACCGGTGCTGCTGGACTGGGAGATCCCGCTGTACGCGCATGGCCTGACCGTCCCCGAGGCCCCGGCCACCCCGGTCGACCGCGAGGTGGAGGACGGGGACGCGTTGGGCTTCGGGGACGGGGCGTACGTCGTCCACGCCCCGGGCCACACCGACGGCAGCATCGGCATCCATCTGCCGCGCCACGGTGTGCTGTTCACGGGTGACTGCGTCGCCGCCGTCGGCCCCCCGATGCTGGGTGTCTTCAACGTCGACCGCGCCCGTGCGGTCGAGTCCTTCCGCCGCCTGGCCGAACTCACACCCTCGGTAGCCTGCTTCGGCCACGGCGACCCCCTCACCGTGGACACCGCCCTCATCCTGGCCCAGACCGCCGCCGAAACCCCGGGCGAGTGAGCCGAAGGGGCGCGCCCCGGGGAGTGAGGGCGAGCGCGCGAAGGAAACCGCGACGAACGAGCGGTTTACGAGCACGCACGACCCCACGAGCCGGCACCAGGCGCCCCAGAGGCGAACCGAGCCCCCGACCAAGACCGGCGAGTGAGCCGAAGGGGCGCGCCGGGGAGTGAGGGCGAGCGCGCGGAGGAAACCGTGAGGAACGAGCGGTTTACGAGCACGCACGCCCTCACGAGCCGGCAAAAGGCGCCCCGGAGGCGAACCGAGCCCCCAAAAAAAGGGGGGGCTTCAGCCGGTGGGGGTGCCTGCCTCCAAGTAGAGGGGGCGGCCGCGTTCGCGGGCGCGCAGGGCCCAGCGTAGGCGTTCGTAGCGGTGTTGCGGCAGCAGTTCCGCGGCTTCGGCCTCGGTGACGAAGCGCCAGGCGCGGAGTTCGGGGCCGGGTAGGCGGAGGTGGGTGGCGGTCTCGTCGGTGAGGCGGCCGCCGTCGAAGAGCAGGCGGAGTCCGCCGAAGCCGGGGGGCTGTGGGCGTTCCCAGTCGACGACGAGGAGTGTGGGTGTGCGGTCCAGTACGAGGCCCAGTTCCTCGGTGACTTCTCGTATGCCGGCGCGGGCGGGTGCCTCGCCGGTTTCGACGACGCCTCCGGGGAATTCCCAGCCTGCCTTGTATGTGGGGTCGACCAGGAGGACCCGGTCGTGCTGGTCGAAGAGGAGTACGCCGGCGGCGACGGTTTCCCGGGTGGGTTCGGGGGTTTGCACGATGTCGCAGACGGGGGCGGTGTCCGAGCGGACGGCTTCGGCGATGCGCTGGGCGGTCTCGTGCACGGTGAGGGTGCTGTTGTCGATGACGTGGGCGTCGTCGGTGAGCCAGCCGAGGGCTTCGTGGTAGGCCGGGATGTGGTCGTAGGCCCACTGTCGGACTCGTAGGTCGACGTCGGCGGGGTCGCCGGGTTCGGTGCGGGTGGCGATCCGCTCCCGAAGGATCGTTTCCGCAGGGGCGAGCAGCACATGCCGCACCGGGATACGGCGCGCTGCCAGCCCGCCGAAGATCTCGTCCCGGTAGTCCTGGCGCAATAGCGTCATGGGGACGACGAGCGGCCCGCCCACTTCCGCGAGCAGCGCCGCGGCCGTGTCGACGACCAGCCGCCGCCAACTCGGCAGGTCCTGGTAGTCGGTGACCTCCGCCAGCCGTTCGGGCGGCAGCAGCACGCGCAGCGCGCCGCCGACGAGTTCCGGGTCGAACAGGGTGCTGTCCGGGAGCAGTGCGGTCAGTTCACGGGCCGTGCTGGTCTTCCCCGCGCTGAACGTGCCGTTGATCCAGACAATCACGTCTACCCCTCTCCCCATGGCTCGTCCGGAGCCCCCAGTGGCTTGCCCGCCCCACCCTGCCACGAAAACCTCACTATCGGCCGAGTGCTTATCCTCAAGGTCACGAGCCCGCACGCTCGCCCGAGTAACCAGGGAGGATTCACGACTGTGCCCCACTACCGCCGCACGTCCGACCCCCGCTACGGCAGCCGGCCGACCATGAAGGACGTGGCGGCCCGGGCGGGTGTCGGCCTGAAGACGGTGTCCCGGGTGGTCAACGGCGAGCCGGGCGTCACTTCCGAGACGGAGAAGCGGGTCCTGGAGGCCATAGCGGCGCTGGGCTTCCGCCGCAACGACAGCGCTCGCGTGCTGCGCAAGGGCCGTACGGCCACGGTCGGCCTGGTCCTGGAGGACCTTGCCGACCCCTTCTACGGTCCGCTGAACCGGGCGGTGGAGGAGGTGGCCCGGGCGCACGGGGCGCTGCTCGTCAACGGTTCCAGTGCCGAGGATCCGGACCGGGAGAGGGAGTTGGCGCTGGCGCTGTGCGCCCGCCGGGTGGACGGTCTGATCGTGATCCCCGCCGGGAACGACCACCGCTATCTTGAGCCGGAGATCCGGGCGGGGGTGGCCACGGTGTTCGTGGACCGGCCGGCCGGCGGGATCGAGGCCGACGTGGTGCTTTCGGACAACTTCGGCGGGGCCCGCGGCGGTGTCGCCCACCTGATCGCGGGGGGCCACCGCCGGATCGGCTTCATCGGGGACCATTCCCGCATCCACACGGCGGCGGAGCGCCTGCGCGGCTACCGTGCGGCCATGGCGGAGGCCGGCCTCGCGGTGGACGGGTCCTGGGTCTCGCTCGGCTCGACGGATCCCGGCCGGGTCGCGGCGGCGGCGAGGGCGATGCTCGGGGGCGCGGATCCGGTGACGGCCGTCTTCGCCGGGAACAACCGGGTGACGGTCACGGTGGTGCGGGTCCTGGCTTCCCTGGAACGCGCGGTGGCGCTGGTCGGCTTCGACGACTTCGAGCTGGCGGACCTGCTGCGGCCGGGGGTGACGGTGGTCGCCCAGGACCCGGCGGCGCTGGGGCGGGTGGCCACGGACCGGCTCTTCCAGCGGCTGGGCGGAGCGGGGCTCACCCCGGTCCGCACCGAGCTGCCCACCCGCCTCGTCCCCCGCGGCTCGGGCGAGCTGCCGCCTGCGGACTGAGTGCTGCCCGTAGGGTCGGCCCGGCCCCGTACCACCGGGGCCGGGCCGAGGGCGCGCACGGTCGGGCGGGCGCGTAAGGGCCAGGCGGTCGCCGCCAAGGCCAGGCGGCAACCGTCGGGCCGGGCGGCCGCCAAAGCCGAAAACGGTCGCCGCCGGGGCCGAACGCCCGCGGCAAACCCAGGCGGGCTCCGCAAGGCCAGGAACGGCCGCGGTGAAGCCGGGCGGGCGGCCGCCGCCGGGCCGAACGGTCGCCGCCAAGGCCAGGCGGCGTCCCTCGGGCTGGGCGCCGCCGAAGCCAGACGGCCTCCGCCGAGGCCCAACGGCCGCCCCTCGGCGTCAGGCGGTCGCCGTCAGGGTCGCGGAGCGGCGGGGGATCGCGAAGGCGTCGAGTTCGGCGCGGGTCAGGCCGGTCAGGGCGGTGACCTCATCGGCGCCGACCGCGCCGCAGTCGAGGCCGCGGACCAGGTATCCGGCCAGGGCCTTGGCGGTGGCGGGCTCGTCCATCACGTCGCCCTCGATCTTGGCCACGTACGCCTTCAGGCGTGCGGCGGCGGCCTCCAGGCCTTCGCGGTAGAAGGTGAAGACGGCCGCGTAGCGGGTGGGCAGGTGCGCGGGGTGCATGTCCCAGCCCTGGTAGTAGGCGCGGGCCAGGGCGCGGCGGGTCAGGCCGTAGTGCAGCTTCCAGCCCTCGTGGACCTTCTCGGTGGTGCCGATGGGCAGCACGTTGGTGGAGCCGTCGGAGACGCGTACGCCGGTGCCGGCGGCCGCGACCTGCATGATCGCCTTCGCGTGGTCGGCGGCGGGGTGGTCGCTGGCCTGGTAGGCGGCGGACACGCCGACGCAGGCGCTGTAGTCGAAGGTGCCGTAGTGCAGGCCGGTGGCGCGGCCCTTGGCGGCCTCGATCATCCGGGCGACGGTGGCGGTGCCGTCGGAGGCCAGGATGGACTGGCTGGTCTCGATCTGGATCTCGAAGCCGATCCGGCCCGGGCGCAGGCCGCGGGTGGTCTCGAAGGCCTCCAGCAGCTTGACGAAGGCGGTGACCTGCTCGGCGTAGGTGACCTTCGGGAGGGTGAGGACGAGGCCGTCGGGCAGGCCGCCGTGCTCCAGGAGGCCGGAGAGGAAGATGTCGGTGGTGCGGATGCCGCGGTCGCGGACGTTGGACTCCATGCACTTCATGCGGATGCCCATGTACGGCGCGTTGGTGCCGTTGGAGAAGGCTTCGGAGACGAGGCGGGCGGCGCGGGCGGCGGCCTGGTCCTCCTCCTCGTCGGAGCGGACGCCGAAGCCGTCCTCGAAGTCGACGCGGAGGTCCTCGACGGGCTCGCGCAGGAGCTTGGCGCGGACGCGGTCGTAGACCGGTACGGCGAGTGCGTCGGAGATGCCGAGGACCTTGGCGAAGGTGGCGGCGTCCGGGGCGTGCTCGTCGAGGGCGGCCAGGGCCTGGTCGCCCCAGGTGCGGATGGTGTCGGCGGCGAAGACGTCACCGGGTACGTAGACGGTGTGGATGGGCTGCCGGGTGCCGGGGTCGCCCGGGTAGTGGCGCGCGAGCTCCGCGTCCACCGGCGCGAGGGAGGCGCTGATGCCCTCGCTGACCGCGCCTGCGAGGCTCGTTGCCACCTTCTCCTGCTGACCCATCGTGCACTCTCCTCTTTTCCGCTTCACGGAAGCTTAGATCCGCATAGCAGAATTTAGCCACGTGGTTCCGCTCCGTCAATGGTCCCTCGACCGCCTCGGGCAAACGACTCGGGGCCGCGCGGTGAGAATCACCACACGGCCCCGATGAAGCGGTGCTACGAAGAGAAGCGCAGGTCAGGCGGTCAGCCCTTGCGCGCCTTGATCTCGTCGGTCAGCTGGGGGACGACCGTGAAGAGGTCGCCGACCACGCCGTAGTCGACGAGGTCGAAGATCGGGGCCTCGGCGTCCTTGTTGATGGCCACGATGGTCTTCGAGGTCTGCATGCCGGCCCGGTGCTGGATCGCGCCCGAGATGCCGGAGGCGATGTAGAGCTGCGGGGAGACCGACTTGCCGGTCTGACCGACCTGGTTGGTGTGCGGGTACCAGCCGGCGTCGACGGCGGCGCGGGAGGCGCCGACGGCCGCGCCGAGGGAGTCCGCGAGGGCCTCGATGATGCCGAAGTTCTCGGCACCGTTGACGCCGCGGCCGCCGGAGACCACGATCGCGGCCTCGGTCAGCTCGGGACGGCCGGTGGACTCGCGCGGGGTGCGGCCGGTGACCTTGGTGCCGGTCGCCAGGGCGCCGAAGGTGACCGCGAGGGCCTCGACGGCGCCGGCGGCCGGAGCGGCCTCGACCGGGGCCGAGTTCGGCTTGACGGTGATGACCGGGGTGCCCTTGGAGACGCGGGACTTGGTGGTGAAGGACGCGGCGAAGGCGGACTGCGTCGCGACCGGACCCTCGTCACCGGCCTCCAGGTCGACGGCGTCGGTGATGATGCCGGAGCCGATGCGGACGGCGAGGCGCGCGGCGATCTCCTTGCCCTCGGCGGAGGACGGGACGAGCACGGCCGCCGGGGAGACGGCGTCGTACGCGGCCTGCAGCGCGTCCACCTTCGGTACGACGAGGTACTCGGCGAACTCGGGGGCGTCGGCGGTGAGGACCTTGACCGCGCCGTGCTCGGCGAGCACCGCGGCGGTGGCGTCGGCACCGGCGCCGAGGGCGACGGCGACGGGCTCGCCGATGCGGCGGGCCAGCGTCAGCAGCTCAAGGGTGGGCTTGCGGACGGCACCGTCCACGTGGTCGACGTAGACGAGAACTTCAGCCATGGGACTGCTCTCCTGCTATTGCGAAGTGTCTGGGGGCTTTGAGGGGGATGGCCGAAGCTCTTAGATGAACTTCTGGCCGGCCAGGAACTCGGCCAGCTGCTTGCCGCCCTCGCCCTCGTCCTTGACGATCGTGCCGGCGGTGCGCGCCGGGCGCTGCGCCGCGGAGTCCACCGCGGTCCAGGAGCCTTCCAGGCCGACCTCGTCGGCCTCGATCTCCAGGTCTTCGAGGTCCCAGGACTCGACCGGCTTCTTCTTCGCGGCCATGATGCCCTTGAAGGAGGGGTAGCGGGCCTCGCCCGACTGGTCCGTCACCGAGACGAGCGCGGGGAGGGAGGCCTCCAGCTGCTCGCTCGCGGTGTCGCCGTCGCGGCGGCCGGTGACGGTGCCGTCCTCGACCTTGACCTCGGAGAGCAGGGTGACCTGCGGGACGCCCAGGCGCTCGGCCAGGATCGCCGGGAGGACGCCCATGGTGCCGTCGGTGGACGCCATGCCCGTGATGACCAGGTCGTAGCCGGCCTTCTCGATGGCCTTGGCGAGCACCAGGGAGGTGCCCATGACGTCCGTGCCGTGGAGGTCGTCGTCCTCGACGTGGATGGCCTTGTCGGCGCCCATCGACAGCGCCTTGCGCAACGCGTCCTTGGCGTCCTCGGGGCCGACCGTCAGGACGGTGATCTCGGCGTCGTCGGCCTCGTCGGCGATCTGCAGCGCCTGCTCGACGGCGTACTCGTCGAGCTCCGACAGCAGGCCGTCGACGTCGTCACGGTTGACGGTCAAGTCCTCGGTGAACTGCCGGTCGCCAGTGGCGTCGGGCACGTACTTCACACAGACAACGATCCTCAGGCTCACGCCGGCTCTCCTACCGCATCGTCTTTTCGTGTACCGCCTTATGCAGGCAGCATAGGCGCCTTGTCAGGCGGATCCCGATCGGGGCGGCCCGCGCCCCGAAGGGAATGTTACTCGTCAGTACACCGTGGGTCCCGCCAAGTGGCAAGGTCGGCGAACTGTGATCTGCCCAACGCCGCCCGACCCGCCCCAGCAGGGACGATTCAGTCGCGCAGCGCGTTGAAGCGCCCCTGGTGGTACAGCAGCGGACGGCCTTCTCCGGCCGGGTCCCCCACCACCGCCTGAGCGATGATCACACGGTGTTCACCGGCGGGCACCCTCGCCACCACCCGGCAGACCAGCCACGCCAGCACGCCGTCGAGCACCGGGACCCCGTGCGGGCCGGGGGCCCAGCCGGTGGCCGGCCCGAACCGGTCGGCTCCGCTCCGAGCGAACAGGCCCGCCAGCTCCCGCTGGTGCTCGCCGAGTATGTGGACGCCGAGGTGGTCGCTGTCGCGCACCGCGGGCCAGCTGGAGGCCCCGGTGCCGATCGTGAACGAGAGCAGCGGCGGGTCGGCGGAGACGGAGTTGAGCGAGGTGGCGGTGAAACCCACCGGCCGTCCGCCGTCCTGGGAGGTGATCACGGCGACGCCTGCGGCGTGCTGCCGGAAGACGGAACGCAGGAGGTCGGGCGAGCCGGGACGGCCGGCGCCGGGGAGAGCGGAGAGAGGGGAAGCGGCCGTCGGGACCGTCGGGACCGTCGGAGCACTCATCAGGGTTCTGCCTTCTGCCGCGCGGCGCGCGGACACAGTCGGGATCACGGGCGGGTCGTTCAGTGATCCTGACAGCGCGCGCTCGCGTGGCGGACGAGGTCCACATGAGGCCGTCCGTGGAGCAGGAGTTCATACCGCATACGGTCAGCCTGGCGATCTCCCGTGGACGCAGTCAAGCCGGATCGGGCAGATGTCAGGCGCGTCACGCGGTGTGCGGGGCGCGTGCACCGGCGCGCCCGGGCCCCCGGTCGGGGCCCTGCGCCGACCGCACCGGCCGCTGCCGTGTCACACGGCGGCGCCCAGGGCGGCGATCACGTCGGCCTTGCGCGGCATGCCGGCCGCCCGCCGCACGATCCGGCCCGCGCGGTCCAGTACGAGCACGGTCGGGGTCTTCTCGATCCCCAGGGCCCGCACCAGGTCGAGCCGGTCCTCGGCGTCGATCTCGATGTGCGCGACTCCGTCGACCATGGCCGCGACCTCGGCCAGGATCCGCCGCGTGGCCCGGCAGGGCTGGCAGAAGGCGCTGGAGAACTGCACCAGGGTGGCCCGGCGGCCCGGCTCCGCACCCAGCTCCGCGGCACCCAGGAGCCCCGGCCCCCCGAAGGCCGGGCTGCCGGACCGGCCGTCGCCGCGGTCGCCGCGGTCGTCGCGGTCGTCGTAGTCGTCCCGGTCGTCGCGGCGGTCGACCCGTCCGTGTTGCTGCCCGCTCACCGGCACTCCCGTCACCACCGCGGCCTTCGTGTACGCACATGATCGTCGTACGCTCGTACGTGGATGGACACCCGGTGGGCCCCGGGCATTCCCGGCGTGACGAGAATCTCCCCGGGCACGGGCGTCTGGACTGGCCAGCGGCCCGCGTTTGGGGCACCATCCCCAAGGGTCGCGTACCTACGCTTCCGTAACTTCCGGCCGGGAGCACCTCCCCAGGCAGAAAGCGGGTCTCCCGATGGCTGAGTTCGTCTACCCTCCGGTGATCGGCGCCGCGCACGGGCTGTTCCGCGCGCTCGACATCCGCATCGACATGAAGGGCACCGAGAACATCCCGCGCAAGGGCGGCGCTGTCCTGGTGTCGAACCACATCGGCTACCTCGACTTCATCTTCGCCGGCCTGACGGCGCGGCCGCAGAAGCGCCTGGTGCGCTTCATGGCGAAGGAGTCGGTGTTCCGGCACAAGGTGTCCGGCCCGCTGATGCGCGCGATGAAGCACATCCCGGTGGACCGCAAGCAGGGCGAGACCGCCTACCAGCACGCGCTGGAGTCGCTGCGCTCCGGTGAGATCATCGGGGTGTTCCCCGAGGCGACGATCTCCCAGTCCTTCACGCTGAAGAGCTTCAAGTCGGGTGCGGCCCGGATGGCGCAGGAGGCCGGGGTCCCGCTGATCCCCGTGGCGCTGTGGGGCACGCAGCGGCTGTGGACCAAGGGCCGTCCCAAGAACCTCAAGCGCAGCCACATCCCGGTGACGATGCGGGTGGGCGAGCCGATCGAGGCGCCCACCGACCAGTACGCCGGGGCGATCACGCGCCGGCTGCGCGAGCGCGTGCAGGAGCTGCTGGACGTGGCCCAGCGCGCCTACCCGGAGAAGCCGCGGGGCACCGAGGACTCCTGGTGGCTGCCGGCCCACCTCGGCGGCACGGCGCCTACGGCGGCCCAGGTGCGCGAGGCGGGCTGATCCCCTCCCCCGGGCGACGCGGCTGCCCGCGCGAGGCGGCGTGGCTTCGGCTCAGGCCGGGTGGGTCCGGCCGTCCTTCTTGCCGGGAGGCCCGCACGGGGCGGTGACGCACTGCCACGTCGGCTCCTTCGGGTGGTGCCCGCCGTCGTTCGAGCCGCCCGTGCCGGGAGGCCCGCACGGAGCGGTGACGCACTGCCACGTCGGCTCCTTCGGGTGGTGCCGGCCGTCGTTCGGGGCGCCCTTGCCCGGACGCTTCTTGCCCCACGAGCCGTCCTTCTTCCACGAGCCGTCCTTCTTCGAGGTGCCGTGGCTCTTCCCGCCCGGCCCGCCGTGGTCCGCCACGACGGCGTGCGGGGCCGACGCGGGGGCGGCGAACGCGGTCGTGGGGACCAGCACGGCTCCGGCGGCCATGGCGGTCGTGGCCGCGAAGAGGGCCAGGCGTCGCGTGCGAACGGTGTGGGTCATGGCGGTTCTCCTCCGACGAGAGAGCGGAACGGACATCTCCAGTACGCCCCGACCCGGACCGCCGGTCACGCCCCTGCATCTCGTGGCTTGACAGCCACCGCACCGCGCCTGGCGGCGCGTTCCCGACCGCGGACGGGCCTCAGAGGGCGGTGGGGAGTCTGCGCCACAGCTCCTCGCGGTCGGCGGACTCCCGCAGGGCCGTGAGCACGGCCGGGTGCGGGGCGGCGTACAGCTCGGGGTGATCGATCTCGCCGAGCTCCGGGCGGACGTTGAAGGCCAGGCGTTCCTCTTCGAGATCGAACCGGGCGTCGATGCCGGGCTTGTTGCCGCGCGGGTCGAGCCGGCTCCACCGGTCCCCGCCGGGCAGGCGCAGGGCGGTCAGCCCGTGGACGAGGGGGTTCGAGCCGTCGTCGTCGGCGAGGCGCTGGTAGCACAGCCCGGCCGGGATCCCCTGGGCGCGCAGCAGGGCGACCAGGGCGTGGGATTTGGCGTGGCAGATGCCGTTGCGCGTGGCCAGTACGTCGGAGGCTCGCCAGGCGACCCTCGGGTCCCCCGAGTCGGCCGAGTGCGGGATGGTGTCGCGAACGTACTCGAAGGCAGCCTCGGCGTATGAGTATGCATCGCCGGTGGTGGACCAGAGGGCTTCCGCTGTGTCCAGCACGAGGGGATGCCAGTGGTCTATGGCCTCATCTGATGCCAGGTACGCGAAGATGTCGGGGCTTTGCCGGATCAGCTGCATGGCCGGGAGCATACGTATGCCACCCCCCCGATAATCAATAGATTTACGAGAGGCGGCATACCTATGCAGATAAATGGAGGTCGAGGCCTTAGCGGGCCAGCTCCTCCTTGAGGGCCTGGAGGAAGCCGTCGACGTCCTCCTCCTGGGTGTCGAAGCCGCACATCCAGCGGACGTCGCCCGCGGCCTCGTCCCAGAAGTAGAAGCGGTAGCGCTTCTGCAGGCGGCGCGACACCTCGTGCGGCAGCCGGGCGAACACCGCGTTCGCCTGGACCGGGTAGAGGATCTCCACGCCGTCGGTCTCGCGGACCCCGGCGGCGAGCCGCCGCGCCATCTCGTTGGCGTGGCGGGCGTTGCGCAGCCACAGGTCCTTGGCCAGCAGCGCTTCGAGCTGCACCGACACGAAGCGCATCTTCGACGCGAGCTGCATCGACATCTTGCGGATGTGCTTCATCTGCCGGGCCGCGTCCGGGTTGAGCACGACGATGGCCTCGCCGAACATCATCCCGTTCTTGGTGCCGCCGTAGGACAGCACGTCGACGCCGACCGTGTTGGTGAAGGTGCGCATCGGCACGTCGAGCGAGGCCGCGGCGTTGGCTATCCGGGCGCCGTCGAGGTGGACCTTCATCCCGAGCCCGTGGGCGTGGTCGCAGATGGCCTTGATCTCGTCCGGCGTGTAGACCGTGCCCAGTTCGGTGTTCTGGGTGATCGAGACAACCTGCGGCATGGCGCGGTGCTCGTCCTCGAAGCCCCAGGCCTCCTGGTCGATCAGCTCGGGTGTGAGCTTGCCGTCCGGGGTGGGCACGGCCAGCAGCTTGAGCCCGGCCATCCGCTCCGGCGCGCCGCCCTCGTCCACGTTGATGTGGGCGCTCTTGGCGCAGATCACGGCGCCCCAGCGGTCGGTCATCGCCTGGAGGGCGGTGACGTTCGCGCCGGTGCCGTTGAAGACCGGGAAGGCCTCCGCGTACGGTCCGAAGTGGCTGCGGATGATCTTCTGCAGGTGCTCGGTGTACTCGTCCTCGCCGTAGGAGATCTGGTGACCTCCGTTGGCGAGGGCGAGGGCCTCCAGGATCTCCGGATGGACCCCCGCGTAGTTGTCGCTGGCGAAGCCGCGCACTGCCGGGTCGTGGTGCCGGCGGGCATCGGTCTTCACGGTTGCGGAGTGAGCCACAGACGCTGTCCGTTCACATCGATGGCGGGCTGCTCCCACACGCCGGCGATGGCCTCGGCCAGCTCCTTCACGTCGGTGAAGCCCGCGAACTTCGCATTGGGACGCTCGGCGCGCATCGCGTCGTGCACCAGTGCCTTGATGACCAGGATCGCAGCTGCCGCGCCGGGGCCCCCGTCACCCCCCGCCTTGCGGAAGGAGTCCGCCATGGCGAGCGTCCAGGCCTCGGCGGCCGCCTTGCCCGCGTTGTAGGCGGCGTTGTTGGCGACCGGCTTGTGCGCGCCGGACTGGCTCACCAGGACGTAGCGCCCGCGCTCACTGCGCAGCAGCCCGTCGTGGAAGGCCAGCGAGGTGTGCTGGACGGTGCGGATGAGGAGCTTCTCCAGGAAGGCCCAGTCGGCGAGGTCGACGTCGGTGAACGTCTTGCTGCCGCGCCAGCCGCCGACGAGGTGGACCAGTCCGTCGACCCGTCCGAACTCCTTCTCGGTCTGCTCGGCCCAGGCCTTGGTGGCCTCCAGGTCGAGCAGGTCCACGGTGTCACCGGTGATGGTGGCGCCGCCGTGGGCGTAGCGGGCGGCGTCCACGGCCTCCGCGAGGCGCGCCGGATCGGCGTCGGACGCGACGACCACCGCTCCTTCCTCGGCGAGGCGGAGCAGCGCGGCGCGGCCGGCGGGCCCGCCGGCCCCGGCCACCGCCACCACCGCTCCTTGCAGCTTTCCGTTGCCGTTCCCGGAGCCGTTCATCTGTGCAGCCTCCTGTGGGCGAGTGCTCACGCGGCGACTCGCTCGGCCTGCTCCGCGTTCTGGGCGGTGATGCCCTTGGTTGCCGCGATCGTGCTCTTGAGCTTCTTGGCGAGCGCCTCAAAGAACATGCTGAGCGGAAACTCGTCCGGAAGCACGTCGTCGACGAGCTTGCGCGGCGGCTGCGTCAGGTCGAGGGCGTCGGCGCCCTTGGCCCACTTGGAACCGGGGTGCGGTGCGAGGTAGGTGGAGACCAGCTCGTAGGCCTTGAACCAGTGGACCAGCTTCGGGCGGTCGATGCCGGCCCGGTAGAGGTCCTCGATCTCGGCGCAGAGCTGGTTGGTGACCTGCGGGGCACGCATCCAGTCGATCTTCAGCTTGTTGTCCGTCCAGCGCACGACGTCGTGCTTGTGGAGGTAGGCGAAGAGCAGCTGGCCGCCGAGACCGTCGTAGTTGCGGTTGCGGTCGCCGGAGACGGGGAAGCGGAACATCCGGTCGAATAGGACGGCGTACTGCACGTCACGGCCGTGCTCGTTGCCCTCGGACTCCAGCTTCACGGCCTCCTTGAAGGCGGTGAGGTCGCAGCGCAGCTCCTCCAGGCCGTACATCCAGAACGGCTGGCGCTGCTTGATCATGAAGGGGTCGAACGGCAGGTCGCCGTGGCTGTGGGTGCGGTCGTGGACCATGTCCCACAGGACGAAGGCCTTCTCGCAGCGCTCCTGGTCGTCGACCATGCGCGCGATGTCCTCGGGCAGGTCGATGCCGAGGATGTCCACGGCGGCCGCGGTCACCTTGCGGTAGCGGGCGGCCTCGCGGTCGCAGAAGATGCCGCCCCAGGTGAAGCGCTCGGGGGCCTCGCGCACGGCGATGGTCTCGGGGAACAGCACGGCGGAGTGCGTGTCGTAGCCCGGGGTGAAGTCCTCGAAGGTGATGCCGAGGAAGAGCGGGTTGTCGTAGCGGGTGCGCTCCAGCTCGGCGAGCCACTCGGGCCACACCATCTTCAGCACGACGGCTTCGAGGTTGCGGTCCAGGTTGCCGTTCTGCGTGTACATCGGGAAGACGACGAGGTGCTGCAGGCCGTCGGCACGCTCGGCGGCCGGGTGGAAGGCCATGAGGGAGTCGAGGAAGTCCGGCACGCGGAAGTCGTCGGCGGCCCACTTGCGCAGGTCGGCGATGAGGGCCTGGTGGTACGCGGCGGCGTGCGGGAGCAGCGGGGACAGCGTCTCGACGGCGCCGATCACGCGCTCGACCGCGGCGAGGACGGTGGCGCGGGCGTGCTCGCCCTCGGCCTCGAAGTCGATGGAACCGTCGGCCGCCTGCCAGGGGCGGATCTCCTCCACGGCGGCCTTGAGCTCGGGCCACGCAGGGTGGTCTACCACCCGCGCCCCAGCGGATATCACGGCACCGCCGACGCCCGGCACAAGAGTTTCCGTCATGTCACTTCCTCCACAGGAGAACCTCACGTCCGCACAGCGTATGCGTGCGAGGCTCTTCTTCTCAAGAGGCGATTCGGGAAAATATCCTGCGTCACCCCCCGCTTCACCGAAAGTCTTCCCGTTTGACTGGGCGGAACTGATAGCTCCGCCCCGTCACGCCAGGGACTCACATGCCTGGGGCACCTCCCCGCCGGACGGGGCCCCGGCCCGGCCCGGGCACCGTCCGGCGACCACCCGGACGGGCCGGCGCCGAGACCCGGCGGCGGGCGTCAAGCCGATGGGGACGCGCCCACGGCCGGGTGACGCGGCACGGGCGGGAGGGGCCCGCCGGGGGCGCACAACCCTGGCGGGAAGCGGCCGGTGGGGCTTCCGCGGGGCCCTGCACGCACGGTCCCTATCCACGACCGGCGCACTAGCATGCGACCTCATCGCGCGCGGCCGGTGAGCACACCGCGACCGTGCGGGAGCCGCCGTCGACGGAAGCGAGAGAACCTTGACTTTCCTCACCATCGGTCACCGCGGAGTCATGGGTGTCGAGCCGGAGAACACCCTGCGGTCGTACCTCCGAGCGGAACGTTCCGGCATGGACGCCATCGCCCTGGACCTCCGGCTGAGCAAGGACGGCGTCCTCGTCGCCGTGCACGACCCCGAGGTGGACCGGACCACCGACGGCTCCGGGGCCGTCGCCGACCTGACCCTGGCGGAGCTGCGCGGCCTGGACGCCGGTCAGGGCGAGGGCGTGCCGGTGTTCGAGGAGGTGCTGGACGCGGTCCGCTCGCCGCTCCACGCCTCCGTCCCGGACCGGGCGACGGCCGCGGCGCTCGCGGAGCTGCTGCTGCGCCGCGACCTGGTCTCCCGGGTGGAGGTCACCTCCGCCGACGGGGCACTGCTCGCCGACGTGGCCCGGCAGGTGCCGGGCGTACGCACCACGCTGTTCGCCGAACCCGTCGGCGGCGGCACCGACGCCCTCGTGGACCGGGCGCGGGCCGCGGGCGCGGCGACGATCGCCCTGGACATCCACCGCATCGCCCTGGAGCTGGTGGAGGCGGCCCACGCCGCCGACCTGCGCGTGACCGGCCTCGCGGTCGACACCCTGGACCGGCTGCGGCTGGCGCGGGCGCTCGGACTGGACGGGGTGACCACCGGCTTCCCGGAGATCCGCAGCACGGGCCGTTTCACCGCCTGAGCGCCGGGGCACCGCGGCTCGGCCGGCCTGGTGCCGCGACCGTGCAGGGCGCCTGGTTCTGCGACGGTCCTGGAGTGCCTAGAGCGCCTTGACCAGCAGTTCGAAGGCGAGGTCGTCGCGCAGCGGGATGCCGAAGCGCTCGTCGCCGTACGGGAAGGGGCTCAGCTCGCCGGTGCGCCGGTAGCCGCGGCGCACGTAGTAGGCGATGAGCTCCTCCCGTACGTTCACCACCGTCATCCGCATCTCCTCGGCGCCCCACGTGTCGCGTGCGCGGCGCTCCGCCTCGGCCAGGATCTCCTTGCCGAGGCCGCCGCCCTGGAGCCCGGGGCGGACGGCGAACATGCCGAAGTAGGCGTGGTCGCCGCGGTGTTCGAGGTGGCAGCAGGCGACGAGCTCGCCGGCGCGCTCGACTACGAGCAGAACGCCGTCCGGGTTGCCGATGACGGCGCGGACCCCGTCCGGGTCGGTGCGCTGTCCGTCGAGGTAGTCGGCCTCGGTGGTCCACCCGGCCCGGCTGGCGTCCCCGCGGTAGGCGGACTCCACGAGCGCCACCAGTTCCGTCACGTCCGCCTCGACGGCGCTGCGGAAGCTGAGGGCTGCGGGCTGGGCGGTCGACATGGACGCTCCGTTTCGGTGCGGTGGCATATGACATGCCTGGGACGGCAGGGAGAGCCTATCCCGGAGCCGCGTGAGCCCTGCCCGGGAAGGGCATCTCTCCCCGTGACGCCGACGAACCGGGAGGTTCCGCCGTGCACGGATCCGCCTCGTCCCTGTCCGCCTCCGTCTCCTCCTGGCTGATGGTGATCCTGTGCGCGGTGAGCGGCGCGTACTGCCTGCGGCGGATACGCGGGTGGGGCGGGGCCGCCGCCGGTGAGGCGGTGATGGGCTTCGGCATGGCGGTGATGGCGGTACCCCTCGGGGGCGCGGGCGCGTGGCGGCAGCCCGTGCTCGGGGCGGTCTTCTGCGCGGCGGCCCTGCACGCCCTGTGGCTGCTGCGGGGCGGCGCGCACCACGCGCACCACCTGGTGGGGTCGCTGACGATGGTCTACATGGCCGCCGCGGCGGGATCCGGGCACGGACACGGGGCGGGGACGCCGCTGCTGACCGGGGCGCTCCTGCTCTACTACGCCGGCTACGTGGTGCTCGGCGGATCGCGGCTGGTCACCGCGGGCGCCGCGGCCCCCGGCCCGGCCGGGCCCGCCCCGGCCACGGAGTTGGCCAGAGCCTGCCGACTCGCCATGGGAATGGGCATGTTGGCGATGCTGCTGTCGATGTGACGGCATCGCCGAAACGTGTCCTGCGTCACCAATGACGCCGTCTCATACCCGCGGGTAGTCCCTCGCTCATAGGCTGGTGGCCATGATGGTCCCCGCCGCTCTCCTGATGCTCGGCGCCCTGACCGCGCTGCTCGCTCCCCGCCTGCTGGCCCGGGCCCGGTGGCCCGAGCGCGAACCGGTCGTCGCCCTGTGGGTGTGGCAGTGCGTCGTCGGTGCGGTGCTGCTGTGCTTCGGACTGTCCATGCTGCTCAGCGCCGCCGCGGCCTGGCAGGCGGTCCGGGGCCGGCTCTTCGCCGCGGCCCCGCACGGAGTGGTCGACGCCTACGCACTGGGTGCGTCCGGCGGCCCCTGGGCCGCCGGTACCGCCCTCGTCCTCGCGGGCGGCGGCCTGTGGACCGCCGCGATGCTGACCGGGGAGGTCCTGCGGGCCCGGGCGCGACGGCGCGCCCAGGGCAGCGAACTGCTGGAGCGGGCCCCGCTGCTGCCCGGCGAGGACCCCGCCGGCGCGCGGCTGGTCGTGCTGGAGGGTTCGCGGCCGGACGCGTGGTGGCTGCCGGGAGCGGCCCCGCAGCTGGTGGTCACGACGGCGGCGCTGGGCCGCCTGAAGGGCAGTCAGCTCGATGCCGTCATGGCGCACGAGCAGGGGCACGCGGCGGCGCGGCACGACTGGCTGCTGCACTGCTCCCGGGCGCTGGCCCGGGGATTCCCGCAGGTACCGGTGTTCGCGGCCTTCGAGGCGGAGATGCACCGGCTGGTGGAACTGGCCGCCGACGACATGGCCTCGCGGCGGTTCGGGCGGCTGACGGTCGCGCTGGCGCTCGTCGGACTCAACGAGGACCGGGGGGTGTTCGCCGCCTCCTCGGCGCCTGAGGCGCACGTCCCGCAGCGGGTGCGCAGGCTGCTGACGGCCGCCCCCCGGCTCTCGCCGGGCCGCCGGCTGCGGTTGACGGCGCTGGCCACCCTGGTGCCGGCGATCCCGCTGCTGGTGGCCTTCGTACCGGGGCTGAGCGCGCTGGCGTAGGCCGTGTCTGCCACATGGCGCCGCCCGCCCGGTCGGCCCGTGATCGCGGGCCGCCCCCTGTTCCCGACCGAGCAGCGGACCTGCCCAAAAGCCCATGCCAGGGCCTGACCTCTACCAGGCGCTGGACCTCCTCCAGCACCTGCCGGCCACCCGGACCGGGAACATGCCCCGCCTACCGACAACCCACCCCATGGCAGCCCCACTACACCTGACACAGCGCTACCAGGCCGCCGCCGGGCGCGTGACCAGGCGTTCCAGGCCGCGGAGGAAGCGGACGTACGGGGACCAGCGGGCCCGGTGGGCGATCGTGCCCGTGCAGGCCAGTTCGGCGCGGTCCAGGCTGTCCTCCAGTACGGCGTCGTGCGCCGCGCGATAGGCCAGCGGCCAGGTGACCCGGCTGACACCGCTGACGGTCATCGCGAGCGTGTGCCGCAGCACGGTCCGCTCCCCGTCGACGGGGAGCACGGTGAACTCGTGGAAGCCGTGGAACCCGCGGGGCCCGGTGAAGGTGAAGCGCACCCAGGTGCCCGGCACGTACGCGGCCACCGTGTAGCGCACCGGGCCGTGTCCGCCCGCCGCCCCAACGGACAGGGGGCGGTCGAACTCCATCTCCTCCCACAGGTGATGCGGCCACAGCCGGTCGCCCTTCCCGCTGGACAGCGTGTCGATGAGTGCGCCGACCTGTTCCGGCCCCGCCGTCAGCAGGCGTTCGTGCACGTTGAAGACGCCCATCGGTCCTTCCCCTCCAGATTATTAGAGATGGGTCTCTAATAATCTGGAGGGTACTCTCTGATTCATGGCGAGACCACCCCGCTTCGACACCGAGCAGATACTCGACGCCGCCGTGCGACTGGCCGCCTCGGCCGGACCGGCCGGCGTGACCATGTCCGCCGTCGCCCAGGCGATCGGCGCACCGAGCGGTTCCGTGTACCACCGGTTCGCCGGGCGCCCGGCGCTGCTCGCCGAGGTGTGGCTGCGCACGGTGGAGCGGTTCCAGGAGGGATACTTCGCCGCACTCGGCGGCGACACCGACGTACTCCGGGGCGCCTGCGCGGCCGCCCGCCACGTCGTCGCCTGGAGCCGCGCCCAGCCCGAGGAGGCCGCCCTGCTCCTCTACGGCGCTGCGGAGTTCGGCCGCGCCGACTGGTCCGAGGAGCACACCCGGCGCGCGGACTCCGGCAACGAGCGGGTGCACGCCGCCCTCGGCGACCTCGCCACGGCTCTCGGGGCCGAGGGCGACCGCGGCCGGGAGCGGGTCGCCCTCGCCCTGATCGACCTGCCGCTCTCGGTCGTCCGCCGGCACCTGCGCGCCGGCGACGCGCTGCCCCCGCACGCCGAGGACCTCGCCGAGGAGTGCGCGGCCGCGCTGCTCGCCGCCCCCTAGGGCCTGTATCGAGTTGCCTCGCGACGCCGCGGGGCAACTCGATACAGGCCCTAGGAGTTGGCGTCAAAGTGCGCCCGCTGACATCGGCACTTCTGACGTGTCGGCGTCCCTCCGCCCCTTCCCGAAGGTGGATGGCCTCGACCTTTCGTGACGGTCCGTCGGTATCTCCGGCGGGCCGTGTCCGCTCCCCAACGCCCGCCTCGCTGGTGGCGGTGACGGCTCGCTCGAACCGGAGCAAGGCGGACCAGCCCAGGTGTCCGGTCACGCACGGGCGGTCGCCGGTGCGAGGATCCCGGTATGCGGAATGATCGCTTTCGGTGGGTGGGGGTCAGCTGCGCGGTGCTCGGGGCGGTGCTGACCGCCTTGGTGGTGGCGGGCTGGCAGCCGCTCCTGGCCTGGGACGAGCGGGTCGCGCGGGACCTGCACGCCCACGCCGTCGTCCACTCCGGGGTCACGAGATGCATGCGGGTGCTGTCCGACTGGGTCTGGGACCCGTGGGCCATGCGGGCGCTCGCCGCGGTGGCCTGCCTGCTGTTGTGGTGGCGCGGCGACCGGCAGCGGGCCGTGTGCGTGGCGGTGGTCGCGGTGGCGGCATCGGCGGTGCAGCAGGGGCTGAAGGCGGCGGTGGGGCGGGAGCGTCCGATGTGGGCGGACCCGGTGGACTCGGCGCACTACGCGGCCTACCCGTCCGGCCATGCCATGACGGCGGCCGTGGTGTGCGGGATGCTGCTGTGGCTGATGCCCCGCCCGGCCCCGCGGTGGGCCGCGGCCGCCTGGGCGGCGGCGGCCGTCTCGGTGCTCGGCGTCGGCTTCACCCGGCTCTACCTGGGCGTCCACTGGTTCTCGGACGTGGTGGCCGGCTGGCTGCTGGGCGCGGTCGTGGTGGCCGTTGCCGCGTCGGTGTGCGTGCGTCGCGGGCGCGGCGGCGAGCGGCGGGAGCGCTGAACATGGGGCGCGCCTGCCCTGGATGATCCCCCGTGTCACCCAGAGCAGGCGACTCCGTGCGCTGAGTATATTGGCCGTGAGCCAGTCAACGCAGGAGTAAGCATGGTCCCGCGCAGCGCGTCGGTCAATGAAGAATTGCGCAGACGTTCCCGGGAGCGGCTGCTGCAGTCGACGGTGGAGCTCGTCGCCGAGCGCGGCTACGAGGGCACGACGCTCGGCGACATCGCCGACCGGGCGGGCGCGGCGCGCGGCCTGGTCTCGTACTACTTCCCGGGCAAACGGCAGTTGCTGCAGTCGGCCGTGCACCGGCTGATGCACCTCACGCTGCACGCCGCGCTGGAGCGGGAGCCCCGCAGCCGGGACGGGCGGGAGCGGCTGGCGCGTGCCATCGACGCGATCCTGGGGCTCGCCCGGGACGAACCGCTGCTGATGCGGACGCACATGGCGGGCATCCTCACCGCCGACGGCTTCGTGCAGTGCCCCGAGCAGCGGCGGCTGGCCGAGCTGCTGCGGGACACCCTCGCGCGGTACGGCTCGGCCGATGTGGAGGCGGACTATCCGCTGCTGCGCGCGCTGCTGATGGGCGCGGTCGTGGCGGTGCTGCTGCCCGGGGCGCCGATGCCGGCGGTCCGGCTGCGGGCGGAGCTGTTCCAACGCTACGGGCTGGACTGGGAGCTGGGTGTCCCGCCGGACGGCGGACCGCCCGGCGGGACGTCTCCCTCACACCTCTGACCTCAGGCGGTTCAGTGGTACTCGGGCTGGGTCTGCACGTTGAGCCGGTCCATGCGGACCCGCTTGGCGCTGTCGGTGCGCCGGTCGTCGAGCCGCAGCACGTCGAGGCCCTTGGCGATGTCGTTCGAGTAGATGTGCCCGTTGTAGTAGTAGGCGGACCAGGACCCGCCGAGGCCCAGCCGGTCCGTCGACAGCGGCCCGCGCTCGAAGTAGGCGATCTCCCTGGGCCGGTCGGAGTCGGTGAACTCCCAGACCGAGACGCCGCCCTGGTACCAGGCCTGCACCATGATGTCGCGGCCGCCGCCGACCGGGACCAGCGAGCCGTTGTGGGCCACGCAGTTCTCGGTGTCGGCCTGGTGGCGCGGGATCTTGAAGTAGCTGCGGAAGGAGAGTTTGCGATGGTCCCCGCGGCCGGTGATGTCGTAGATCCCGTCGGCGCCCCGGTCGGGGCCGGTGGCCTCGTTGCAGGTGGCGCCGCCACCGCCGCCGAGTTCGTCGGTGAACACCACCTTGTTCGCCCGTTCGTTGAAGGTCGCCGAGTGCCAGAACGCGAAGTTCACGTTGTCCTGGACCCGGTCGATGACCCGCGGCTGCTCGGGCCGGCTGATGTCGAAGAGGATGCCGTCGCCCATGCAGGCGCCGGCGGCCAGGTCCTTCGACGGCAGCACGGTGATGTCGTGGCAGCCGGTGGTCTTGGAGACACCGGGGTTGGTGGGTGCGCCCGGGTTGCCGCCGTCGGGGAAGAGCACCGGGAAGGCCACGACCGCGGCCTTCGTCGGCGCCTTCTTCGGGACCTTGACGACCGATATGCCGTCGTGCGGCGGCTTGCAGTCGGGGAAGGCCTCGTTCGGGGAGTAGGAGGCGACGTAGAGGTAGATGTCCTTGCGGCCCGGGACCAGGGTGTGGGTGTGGGAGCCGCAGGCCGTCTCGACGGACTTGATGTACCGGGGGTTCCTCTTGTCCTTGATGTCGAAGATCTTGATGCCCTCCCACGAGGACTTCTCCGTCGCGGGCTGCGAGACGCTGTTGCAGGAGTCGTCGCTGCGGGAGGAGTCGGTGGAGAGGAAGAGCAGGTCGCCGTCGACGGAGATGTCGTTCTGCCCGCCGGGGCAGAGCACCTCGGTGACCTTCTTCGGGGTCTTCGGGTCGGCGATGTCGTAGATCGTGAAGCCGTTGTAGTTGCCCGCGTAGGCGTACCTGCCCTGGAAGGCGAGGTCCGAGTTGACGACGGTGGGGTCGGTGGAGGGGATGTTGGCCAGGGGCTTGATGTTGGCGCTGTGCACGATCTCGTCCTGGCCGGGGATGCCGCCCGGGGCGGGTTGCCCGCCGTCCGGGAGGGCAGCGCCCTGGTGGTTTCCGTGGCCGGGGGACAAGCCGGGGGATAACTCGCCCGGGTCGGGGGTGGCCGCCGCCGGTCCGGCTGCCAGGAGGGTCGTGAGCAGTCCGGCCGCCGCGGCGGCCACCCCCACCCTCCTGTGGTGCGCTCTCCTGGTGTGTCGCGAGGTCACTGTGCCTCCCATGGGAGCCCGATCGGTTCCGTCCGCGAGGGAACGGAACCAGGACCCCGGCAGTATCTTCCCTTCATGGACATGGCAAAAGACCTCCGGGGCCGCAAGGCCTTGACCGTGCGGCCCCTCCGGTTAGCCGTGGCGATGGCGACCGCCGGCCTCCTGCTGACGCTCACCGCCTGCCAGGACGACGGGGCGGACCGGGCGGACGACGGGCGGGCCTCGATCGTCGCGCCCGGCCGGCCCGGCGAGAAGTCCCGCACGCTCACCCCCGAACAGGCCGCCAGGGCCAAACCCGACGACAGTCCGAACGCCGCCGACCACGCCTATGTTCGGCGGATGATCGAACACCACCGGCAGGCTCTGGTGATGAGCGCGCTGGCACCCGAGCGGGCCGCGGCGGAACCGGTCAAGCGGCTCGCCGAACGGATCGCGGCCGCCCAGAAGCCCGAGATAGGCGCGATGGAGAAGTGGACCGCCCGCCATCCGGCACCGCCGCCCGGTTCCGGCGGCCCCTCCGCCGGCCACGGACACGGTCAGGACCAGAGCCACGGCCAGAACCACGGCCAGGGCCAGGGACAAGACCACGCCTCGATGCCGGGCATGGCGACCGAGCAGCAGCTCAAGGAGCTGGCCGACGCCCGGGGCGCCGACTTCGACCGCCTCTTCCTCAAGCTGATGACCGCCCACCACGAAGGAGCCCTGGCCATGGCGGGCGAGGCGCTGGCCGGCGGCAACAACGTGGCCGTCGAGGAGATGGCCACCGAGGTGGTGGCCACCCAGAGCGCCGAGATCCACCGGATGCGCGCGATGGGCTGACCGGCCCCGGGAACCGGTGTCATGCTGGGACCACCTGCGGGAGGAGCTCCGCCGTGCTTCGTGTCGCCGTCGTCGGATCCGGCCCCAGCGGGGTCTACGCGGCCCAGACGCTGGTCCAGCAGCGCGAGGTGCCGGGTGTGCGGGTCGACGTACTGGACCGGCTGCCCGCCCCGTACGGGCTCGTGCGGTACGGGGTCGCACCGGACCACGAGAAGATCAAGTCGCTGCAGGGCAGCCTGCGCACCGTGCTGGAGGACGAGCGGATCCGCTTCCTCGGGAACGTCGAGGTCGGGGGGCCCGCCCTGCCCGTGGAGCGGCTGCGGGAGCTGTACCACGCGGTCGTGTACTGCGTGGGCGCGGCGCGGGACCGGATGCTGGGCATCCCCGGCGAGGACCTGGCCGGGGTGCACTCCGCGACGGCCTTCGTGTCCTGGTACAGCGGGCACCCGGACGCCGCCGCCGAGGCCTTCGGCCTGCCCGGGGCCGAAGCGGCGGTGGTGGTCGGGGCGGGCAACGTCGCCGTGGACGTGACCCGGATCCTGGCCCGCGGCACTGCCGAGCTGGCCCCGACGGACATGCCGCAGCCGGCACTCGGCGCGCTCGCGGACAGCGGGGTGCGCAGGGTGTCGATGGTGGCCCGGCGCGGACCCTCGCAGGCCAGGTTCACCACCAAGGAGCTGCGGGAGCTGGGCACGCTGCCGGGGGTGGACGCCTGGGCGGACCCGGCCGAACTGGCGCTGGACCCGCTGTACGCCGATCCGGGCGCGGCCGCCGCCCTGCCGGCGGTGGCGCGGCGCAATCTGGAGGTGCTGCGCGGCTGGGCCGGCCAGGCCCCGGCCGAGGGGCCGCGCAGCATCGCGCTGCGGTTCTACCTGCGGCCGGCGGAGATCCTGGGCGGGCCCGACGGGCGGGTCTCGGCGATGCGGTTCGAGCGGACCGCCCCCGACGGCCGTGGCGGCGTGACCGGAACGGGTGTCCACGTGGACATCGAGGCCCAGCTGGTGCTGCGCTCGGTGGGCTACATGGGCGTACCCCTGGCCGGGCTGCCCTTCGATACGGCGAAGGGCACGGTTCCGCACGCGGCGGGACGGGTGCTGCGGGCGGGCCGGGCCTCGGTCGGCGAGTACGTGGCGGGCTGGATCAAGCGGGGCCCGACCGGGGTGATCGGCACGAACCGGCCGTGCGCGAAGGAGACCGCCTCCTCGCTGCTCCAGGACGCGGGCGCGCTGGCCCGGCGCGCGCTCCCCGGGGACCCGCTGGACGCTCTGCGTGCGGCGGGCCTGAGCCCGGTGGAGTGGCCGGGCTGGCTGGCCATCGAGTCGGCCGAGGCGGACCTGGGGCGCTCCCTGGGCCGCCGCTCCGTCAAGATCCCGGACTGGCCTGGCCTGTTGGACGCGGCCGGCGCCGGCCCGGCGTAGGCGGCGCCCGTAGGGCGGCTCCGCCCTCCGGGTCGGCCGGCCGGCCTCGAAAATGGTTCGGTGAACTCGAAGACGTGTATGGACAGCGAGTCCGTGGAGCGCCTGCTGGCGCTGCTGGAGCAGGCGGCCGGGCTGCCGGCGCAGGACGAACAGCGACGCCGTATCGAAGGGGCCGCCAAGAACCTTCTCCGACGCGGCCGTCGCGACCGCAGGGCCCAGGCGCGGATACGCGACCGGGAGATCGACTCCACGCTCCTCGCCGCCACCGCCACCGGAGCCGTCGACCGGGTCATGGACACCGCGCTCCCCGTCCGGTCCACCGGGCCGCGGCACTTGGCGGGCGCCCGGCCCGGCACCGAGCCGTCCCCGGACGGGCCGGCGCCCGCCCCACGGCAGCCGGCCGCTCTCGGCGTCCTGCGCCGCGGCCAGCGTTGCTACGTCTGCAAGGCCCCGTACCGGGAGGTGCACCCGTTCTACCACCGGCTGTGCATGCCGTGCGCCGAGGCCAACCTCGAACAGCGCACCGCGCGCACCGACCTCACCGGCCGCCGCGCGCTGCTCACCGGCGGCCGTGTGAAGATCGGGCACGAACTGGCCCTGATGCTGCTCCGTGACGGCGCCGAGCTGACCGTCACCAGCCGCTTCCCCCGCGATGCCGCCGCCCGTTTCGCCGCCGCACCGGACCGTGACCGCTGGTGGAACCGGCTGACGATAGCGGCGCTCGACCTGCGGGACCCGCGCCAGGTACTGGCCTTCACCGACCGGGAGCTGGCCGAGGCCCGTCCGCTGGACATCCTCGTCAACAACGCGGCCCAGACCCTGCGCCGCGCCCCCGAGGCGTACGCGGCCCTGGCGGCCGGCGAGGCGGCGGCCGGGCCGGCCGCCGCACGTCACTGGGCGGCCCCGGGATTCGTCGTGCCCGGCAGTGCGCGCCCCGCGCTGACCGCGGGCGGCACGGCGGCCCCGAGCGCACCCGGCGTGCCCGCCGGCATCGGCGTGGTCGACGCGGCAGGTCTCCTACCCGACACCGCCCCGATGAACTCCTGGACCCTCCAGCTCGGCCAGGTCGGCGCCGCCGAGCTCATCGAGGTGCAACTCGTCAACGCGGTCGCGCCGTTCCTCCTCGCCGACCGGCTGATGCCGCTGATCGAGGCCTCGCCGCACCCCGCCCGCTACCTGATCAACGTCTCGGCCGTGGAGGGCCAGTTCGGCGCCCCCAACAAGTCGCCCGACCATCCGCACACCAACATGGCCAAGGCGGCCCTGAACATGCTCACCCGCACCAGCGCGTCCGCTCTCGCCGCACGCGGCATCCACTGCTGCTCCGTCGACACCGGATGGGTCACGGACGAGAAGCCCCCGGCGGCACGCGCACGGCACGCGGCGACGGGATGGAGGCCGCCGCTGGACGTCGTCGACGGCGCGGCGCGCATCTACCACCCCATCCGCGAGGGCGAGGCGGGCCGGCCCGTGCACGCGGTGTTCCTCAAGGACTACCGCCCTGCCGCCTGGTAGCCGCACCGGCACCCCCGGCGGGCCGAGGGGCTGGTGCGGGCGTCAGGGCGCGAGCCGGGACGCCTCGGCCTCGGCCGCCGTCAGGACGCTGTCGAGGAGGCCGGGGAAGAGCGCCTCCAGGTCGTCCCGGCGCAGGGCGTTGAGCTTGGTGGTGCCCCGGTAGGCCTGGCGTACGACACCGCTCTCGCGCAGGACGCGGAAGTGGTGGGTGGTCGTGGACTTGGTGACCGGCAGGTCGAAGTGCGAGCAGGCCAGGTCGTCCGCCGAGCCGGCCAGGTCCAGGACGATGGAGAGCCGCACCGGGTCGGACAGGGCGTGCAGTACGCCCTCCAGGCGGATCTCGGCCGCCTCCGGGTGGGCCAGGGTGCGGGAGGTGTCCCGATCCGTCATGTCCCTGCTCCGCTCACTCGGCTTGGTTCGGCCCCCATGGTACGAGAGCCGTCGAAGGAGTCGTGGGGGTCGGGGAAAACGGCGGAAACGGGTGGGTGCGGCCGGGGCCCGCGCCGCGGCCGCACCGCCGTCACCAGGACCGGTGGTACTGCTCGGGCGTACGGATACCGGCGCCCAGCTCGTCGGCGGCCCGGCGGGCCCAGTACGGGTCGCGCAGCAGCTCGCGGCCCAGCAGGACCGCGTCGGCCTCGCCGTTGGCGAGGATCTTCTCGGCCTGCGCGGGCTGGGTGATCAGGCCGACCGCGGCGACGGGGAGGGTCGTCTCGGCCTTCACCCGGGCGGCGAACGGCACCTGGTAGCCGGGGCCGAGCGGGATGTCGACGCCGGGGGCGAGGCCGCCGGTGGAGACGTCGAGGAGGTCGACGCCGTGCTCCTGGAGGAGCCGGGCCAGGCGTACCGTCTCGTCGGCGGTCCAGCCCTCCTCCTCCAGCCAGTCGGTGGCGGAGATCCGGAAGAACAGCGGGAGCTCCTCGGGCCACACCGCCCGGACGGCGTCCACGACCTCCAGGGCGAAGCGGGTCCTGTTCTCGAAGGAGCCGCCGTAGGCGTCGGTGCGCCTGTTGCTGTGCGGGGAGAGGAACTCCCCTATGAGGTAGCCGTGGGCGCCGTGGATCTCGACGACCTCGTAGCCGGCGGCGAGCGCCCGCTGCGCCGCGGCCGCGAACCGGCCGGTGATCTCGGCGATCTCGTCCACCGTCAGCTCGTGCGGCACCGGGTGTCCCTCCGCGAACGGCACCGCGCTGGGGGCGACCGGCTGCCAGCCGTGCGCGTCGGGGCCGACGGGTGCGCCGCCCTTCCAGGTCCGGTCGGTGGACGCCTTGCGTCCGGCGTGGGCGATCTGGATGCCCGGGACGGTCCCCCGGGCCTTGAGGAAGCCGGTGATCCGGCGCAGGGCCTCTACCTGGGTGTCGTTCCAGATGCCGAGGTCGTACGGGGAGATCCGGCCGTCCGGGGAGACCGCGGTGGCCTCCTGGATGATCAGGCCGGCGCCGCCCACCGCGCGGGCGGCGTAGTGGGCGAAGTGCCAGTCGTGGGCCACGCCGGCGTTCGGCCCGAAGGCCTCGGCGCTGTACTGGCACATCGCGGCCATCCACACCCGGTTCGGGACGGTGACCGATCGCAGGGTGTAGGGCTCGAACAGGGCGGCGAAAGCGGCGGGTACGGCGGGGGCAGCACTCATCGGGGCTCTCCAGTGGTCACCGGGCGCGCCGGGGTCGGCGGCTAAGTACGAGGATCACCATACTACGAATCTCCCCGTACTACGAGACTTCTCGTACAAGCGCGTCGAGCTCCGCGCGCAGCGCCCCGGCCAGCGCCGCCAGGTCTGGGACGGCGGCCGCGTCGGCGACCAGCCCGTAGTGGACGGTGCCCTTGTAGGTGGAGACCGCGATCGCGAGGGACTGGCCGCGGGCCAGCGGGGCGAGCGGGTAGACCTCCTGGACCCGGCTGCCGCCGAGGGAGAAGGTGAGGCCGGGCAGCGGGACGCTCGTGACGAGGATGTCGTAGAGCAGCCGGGCCGCCTGGGCGACGAGGGGGCCGCCGAGCCGGTGGCCGAGGGGGTGGACGTGGTCGGCGAGGAGGGCGACGGCCCCCGCGCCGCGGGCGGGCCCGGCGTCCTTGTTGCGGTCCATGCCCGCGCGTACCCGGTACAGCCGGCGCAGCGCGTCGGGCTCGGCCAGCGGCAGCCGGAGCAGGTAGCCGGAGAGCCGGTTCCCGGCACCTTCGGAGCCGCGGGGTCCGCGGCGCCGGGAGACGGGAATCAGGGCCCGCGGCCCGGCGCCCAGGGGTTCGGGATCGCCCCGCTCGGCCAGCCAGCGCCGCAGGGCGCCCGCGACCAGGGTGATCAGCACGTCGTTGACGGTGCCGCCGGCCCCCTTTCGGATCAGGTTGACCTCGTCCAGATCGAGGGTGAGGCCCGCGACGGTACGGGTCCCCGCGCCGGCGGGGTCGGCCGTCAGCGCGGCGGGGACCCCGAGGGGCAGGCCGCCGCGGGCCATCGCGGCGCCGATCTCCAGGGCCTGGCCGACGCCCTGGACGCGGGCGGCCAAGGCTCCGGGGAGCCGGCTCAGGACGGTGCCGGCCCGCTGTCCGGGAACGGGGCGCTCGGGTGCCCGCGGCCCGGGGACGTCGTCGAACAGCGCGGCCGCGAGGGCGAGGGCGCCCAGGCCGTCGGCGAGGGCGTGGTGGAACTTGAAGAGCACGGCGAAGGTGTCCGGATCGGGGCCGGCCAGCACGTGCGCCTCCCACGGCGGCAGCTCCCGGCCCAGCGGGCGGGCCATCAGCGGCCCGGCGGCCTCGTGCGCGCAGGTGCTGTCCGTACGGACGAGGAACACGTGCCGCGCCGGGTCGAAGCCGGGGTCCGGCGACCAGACGGCGGCGCCGAGCGGCAGCAGCACGTCCCGGATCCTGCGGCGCAGGCCCGGCACCGCGGCGCAGCGCGCCGCCAGGAGCGCGGCGGCCCGCTCGGCGGCGCACCCGTCGCCGGAACCGCGGTGTCCGGGGGCGCGGAAGACGGCGACGGCGCCCAGGTGCATGGGATGGTCGGCGGATTCCATCCGCCAGAAGGCGAGATCGAGCGGAGACAGGTGCTCGGTGGCCACATACGTCCTCTCACGCGGGAAGCGGTGGCTTGAAGTCAACCCATCGCGAACACCCCTATGCAAGGCGCAATCATTTCCCGGCGGTAAATGATCGGTATAGATCATCCGATGTGCGCTGTGCCGCGCCCACCGGGCTCCGGCCGGTGGGCGGGTGCAGACTGGCCGGAAAGACGCTTCGCGACAAGCGACAACGCGACAACGCGACGAGGTCCGGAGGTGCCGGCCATGGCCGACGTACTGCTGCTCGTGGGAACCCGCAAGGGACTGTTCATCGGCCGTCGCCGCGGCGACGGGCCGTGGGAGTTCGACGGTCCCCACTTCAACGCCCAGGCCGTCTACGCCGTCGCCGTCGACCGGCGGGGACCGGCCCCGCGGCTGCTCGTCGGCGGGGACAGCACCCACTGGGGGCCGTCCGTCTTCAGCTCCGACGACCTGGGGGCCACCTGGCGGGAACCGGCCCGCGCGGCCGTGAAGTTCCCCCAGGACACCGGCGCCTCGCTGGAACGGGTCTGGCAGCTCCAGCCGGCCGGGGCCGAGGCCCCCGACGTCGTGTACGCGGGGACGGAGCCGGCCGCGCTGTTCCGGTCGACGGACCGCGGCGAGTCCTTCGAGCTGGTCCGCCCGCTGTGGGAGCACCCAACCCGCGACAAGTGGGTCCCGGGCGGCGGCGGCGAGGGGCTGCACACCGTGATCACCGACCCCCGCGACCCGGACGCGCTGACCGTGGCGGTCTCCACCGCCGGGGTGTTCCGGACCCGGGACGGCGGGGCCAGCTGGGAGCCGTCCAACCAGGGCGTCTCGGCGGTGTTCCTGCCGGACCCGAACCCCGAGTTCGGCCAGTGCGTGCACAAGATCGCCCAGGACGCCGGCGACACGGACCGGCTGTACCTGCAGAACCACTGGGGCGTCTACCGCAGCGACGACGCGGGGACCCGCTGGACCGACATCGGCGACGGACTGCCCTCCGACTTCGGCTTCGCGGTGGCGGCCCATCCGCACCGGCCGAACACCGCCTACGTCTTCCCGCTCAACGCCGACTCCGACCGGGTCCCGGCCGACCGCCGGTGCCGGGTCTTCCGTACCGAGGACGCGGGCACCACCTGGCAGCCGCTCACGCACGGACTGCCGGACGCCGACCACTACGGCACGGTGCTGCGCGACGCGCTCTGCACGGACGACGCGGACCCGGCGGGCATCTACTTCGGCAACCGCAACGGAGAGCTGTACGCCAGCCACGACGACGGCGACAGCTGGCAGTTGCTCGCCGAGCACCTGCCGGACGTCCTGTGCGTGCGGGCGGCGACGATCGGCCAGTAGAGTGATCCACCGTGGCAGCACGACCGTTGAACGAGATCGTCGAGCCGGGCTGGGCCCGCGCTCTGGAGCCGGTGGCGACGCAGATCGCCGCGATGGGCGACTTCCTGAGAGCCGAGATCGCGGCGGGGAGGAAGTACGTCCCCGCCGGGGCCCAGGTGCTGCGCGCCTTCCAGCAGCCCTTCGACGAGGTCAAGGTCCTCATCGTCGGCCAGGACCCGTATCCGACGCCGGGACACGCGGTGGGCCTGTCCTTCTCGGTGGCTCCCGACGTGCGGCCGGTGCCGCCGAGTCTGGACAACATCTTCCTGGAGATGCACCGGGACATAGGGACCGGCCGGCCCGCCAACGGCGACCTCACCCCGTGGACCCGGCAGGGGGTGCTGCTGCTCAACCGCTCCCTCACGACGGCGCCCCGCCGGTCGAACGCCCACCAGGGCAAGGGCTGGGAGGCGGTCACCGACCAGGCGATCCGGGCCCTGGCCGCGCGCGGCAAGCCGCTGGTCTCCATCCTGTGGGGGCGGGCGGCCCGCAACCTGCGGCCGCTCCTGGGCGACCTGCCGGTGGTGGAGTCCTCGCACCCCTCC
Source organism: Streptomyces sp. TN58 (assembly GCF_001941845.1). Taxonomy (NCBI): domain Bacteria; kingdom Bacillati; phylum Actinomycetota; class Actinomycetes; order Kitasatosporales; family Streptomycetaceae; genus Streptomyces; species Streptomyces sp. TN58. The sequence goes on from NZ_CP018870.1 coordinate 848,997, forward strand.
CCCAAGTCGGCGGACTACGGCTTCTTCGGCTCGCGGCCGTTCAGCAGGACGAACGAACTGCTCGTGGGCCAGGGATCACAGCCTGTGGACTGGCGCTTGCCGTCCGTCAGTTGAGCGTATCTGCAATTCAACGGATAAATACGGACAGATGCGGCACGGGAAGGCCCTGCCCGAACACCTTGTTCCGATAAGCCAGTAGCATGCGGCGCCATGAGCTCCCCCACTGGCCCCGCAAACGGCCTGCCCGTACGAATGCCGCGACCCCGCCCGACCGGACGGCACCGCCGGCCCGAGCCCGCGGCTGCGCCCGAGGGCGCGCCCGCGCTGGTGCTCGCCGTGCCCGGTGCGCCCTCGGCCGCCTCGCGGGGGCTCGCGGAAGAGATCATCAGCATCGGCCGCTCCGAGCTGCCGGGCCTCGACGCCCGCATCGGCTTCCTGGAGGGTGACGACGCGTCCGAGTTCCCGTCGCTGTCCGGCGTGCTGAGCGCCGTCGCGGCCGACCGGACCGCGCGTGCGGAGTTCGCGCGCGCCGCCGGCCACGAGGTCCCCGAGCAGACCGGTCCGGACGCCGTGGTCGTCCCGCTGCTGGCCGGCCCGGACAGCGACCTGCTGCGCCGGATGCGCCAGGCGCTGATGGACTCCTCCGCCGCCGCCGAACTGGCCGACGTCCTCGGCCCGCACCCGCTGCTGGCCGAAGGCCTGCACGTGCGCCTCTCCGAGGCCGGTCTGGCCCGCGCCGACCGCGCCCGCCTCTTCACCGTGACCACCGCCGCCGACGGCATCGTCCTGGCCACCACCGGTGGCGAGGAGGCCGTCCAGGCCGCCGGGATCACCGGCATGCTGCTCGCCGCCCGGCTCGCCGTGCCCGTCCAGGCCGCCGCGCTGGACCAGGAGGGCTCGGTGGCCGCCGTCGCCGAGCAGCTGCGCCGCGAGGGCTCCACGCAGCTCGCGCTCGCCCCGTACCTGATCGGCCCGGAGGCCGCGGACGGGCTGCTGGACACCGCGTGCAAGGAGGCGGACTGCGCCACCGCCGAGGTGCTCGGTGCCTACCCGGCGCTCGGCAAGCTGGCCGTCGCGCAGTACACGGCGGCTCTGGGCATCCCCCAGAGCGCCCCCGCGCACTGATCCGCAGCCCGACACGTCGCGAAGGCCCCCGCGGCCCCGGTTTCCCCGGGAGCCGCGGGGGCCTTCGCGACGTATGGGCCTGGGCCCCTCGGGGGTGTCCGGCGGATCAGGGGCGGACACCCCTAGGGGCTGTATCGAGTTGCCCCGTGGAGCAAGGAGCGGCGTTCGGTGCGTGCCCTCGGCGTGCGGGACGAATGTCCTCGTAGCGGAGCTACCAGGACATTCGGCTCGTGCGCCGAGGGTGCGTGCCGGGCGTCGCGACGCCGCGGGGCAACTCGATACAGCCCCTAAGCCTCCAGGACCACACAGGTGGCGGCCGGTACGGGCAGCGAGCCCGCCCGCCGCGGCCGGCCGGTCAGCGGGTCCACGTCGAACCAGGTGACGTCGCCCGAGTGCTCGTTGGCCGCGTAGAGGCGGCTCCCCGCGGCGTTGACGGCGAGGTCCCGGGGCCACGCGCCGCCGCAGTCCACCGCACCGGCCGGCCGCGGCCTTTCCGGCCCGTCGGCGAGCGAGAGCGTGACGATCACGTCCGCCCCGCGGACGGCCGCCCAGAGGAACCGGCCGTCGGGCGACGCCACGATCGCCGACGGATACACCCGTGCGGCGCCTGAGGTGCCCGAGGGGGCGACCGGGACCTCGTGGACCGGTTCCAGGTGTCCCGATGCGCCGTTCCAGCGGCAGACGGTCACCTGCGGCTCCAGCTCGTGCAGGACGTAGACGGTCCCGCCCTCCGGATGGAAGACCAGGTGGCGGGGCCCGGTCCCGGCGCGCAGCGGCGTCTCGGAGTGCACCCGCAGCCCGCCCGTGTCCACGTCCGGCACGCAGACCCGTACCGAGTCGGTGCCGAGGTCCACGCCGAGCACCCAGCGGCCGGCCGGGTCGGGCAGCACCTGGTGGGCGTGCGGACCCGCCTGCCGCGCGGTGTCGGGGCCGGAGCCCCGGTGCGGGAGGACGCGGGCCGGGCCGGCCGGGCTGCCGTCGGCGGCCAGCTCGATGCTGCTGACGCTGCCCGAGGTGTAGTTGGCGGTGAACAGGCGGCGGCCCGCGACGCTGACATGGGTGGGTCCAGAGCCGCCGACGCGCACGGGGGCGCCCAGCGGGGCGAGGCCCCCGGCGGTGGCCCGGAAGGCCGTGACCTCGCCCCGCTCGGTCTCGCTCACCGCGTACAGCACGCCGGTGTCCCGGGCCAGGGCGAGGTACGACGGATCCTCGGCGGTGGCGACCGAGAGCGGGGTCAGCGCCCCGGTCTTCGGATCCACGGTCGCGATGGTCACACCGCGGCCGCCCCCCGAGGTGAAGGAGCCGATGTAGGCCCGGTGTTCGCCGCTTCGGTCCGTGCTGTCAGCGCCGCCCACAGGAAACCCCTCTCACCGCCGTCGGATCCGTCCGGAGCCGACGGTAACAGAAGGTCTAGACCAAATCCCGTCCCTGGGCCCGATCCCGCGCGCCGGGGTGGTGGACGTAGGCCGTACTGCTGGGCCGGTCCTGGTAGGTGCGGTGGAAGACGGGGGTGGCGGAACCGGAGATCGGCGGCACGATCCAGGACCAGTCCGCGCCCACCTCACGACCCTTGCGCTCCTCCCGTTCCAGGTGGGAGAGGAAGCGCCGGGATTCGCTGTGGTGGTCGGCGATGGTGACCCCGGCGCGGTCGAAGGAGTGCAGGACCGCCCGGTTGAGCTCGACGAGGGCGCGGTCCTTCCACAGGGAGCGGTCGCTGGTGGTGTCCAGGCCCAGGCGTCGGGCGACGGCGGGCAGGAGGTTGTAGCGGTCGGTGTCGGCGAGGTTGCGTGCGCCGATCTCCGTGCCCATGTACCAGCCGTTGAAGGGGGCGGCCGGGTAGTGGATGCCGCCGATCTCCAGGCACATGTTGGAGATGGCGGGTACGGCGTGCCAGCGCAGGCCCCAGTCGGACCAGCCGGCGCCGTCGGGGTGGTCGATCGGCACCTCCAGGACGGCGTCAGCGGGGGTGTCGAACCAGCGGGGTTTGTCGTCGACTCCCTGGACCACCAGCGGGAGCAGGTCGAAGGGGGTGCCGGCGCCGCCGGACCAGCCGAGCTGGAGCAGGGCCTCCGTCAGCGGGGCGTTGCGGGCGTCGCCGACGGTTATGGAGGGGTGGTCGCCGTAGCCGGCGTATCTGACGAGCTGCTCGCTCCAGATCACCGGCCCCGCCCGGTCCGGGGTCCCGGGGGCGAAAACCGTGATGGTGGGCCTGACACGGCCGCCGTTCGTCGCCTCGCGCAGGTGCTCGAAGCACTCTGCGGCGATCGCGTCGGCGTCGGTGAGCCCGCGGCGGTCGCGGACCCGCAGCGAGTTCCAGTAGAGCCTGCCTATGCAGCGGTTGCTGTTGCGCCAGGCCACGCGCGCTCCGTGGACCAGCTCGGCGGGCGTGTGCACATAGGTTCCGGTGTCGGCGAGCTCTGCCCTCACGGCGGCGAGCCGGGCGCGGGGATCACCCGCGCCGGCGTTCTCCCGGTGGAAGAGTCGGATGAACTCCTCGGCCGCCTGCCACACCTGCGCGGTGGTGGAGCGCTGTTGAAGGATTTCCATTCCGGCGGGTTACCCCCTGTCCGACCAGATCCACCCTGTACGTGCCGGATGAATGTGCAGTAAACAAATACCCGTTGTACCTGCCGCAGGTCAGCGGCGTACGGCGTGAGCTCCCAGAACACTCCTCCGGGTGATCCTCGTGGATCGGGCTGCGGGAGGGGGCGTGAAGGCGTACGATCCGGCGCATTCGGTGAGGTGACGGGGCGTCGGGCACACCGCGCGCGGTCAGCGGGTCGGCATGTCGGCGCGGGCCGGCGCGGGCGGGGTTCCGGGAGTCAGCGGCAGGGGCGGCTCATGAACAGGGCCCGCTCGCCCGCCGAGGGCGTGCCGCCGTAGAGGTCCGTGTCGAGGCCGCACAGGGTGAATCCCATGCGCCGGTAGGCGTGCACGGCGGGGGCGTTGACCGAGCTGACCTCCAACCAGAGGTGTTCCGCGCCCCGTTCACGGGCGAAGTCGGCGGCACGCTCCATCAGGGCGCTGCCGATCCCCCGGCCCCGGTGGCCGGGCGCGACCGCGATGTCCTCGATGGTCAGCCGCCGGTTCCAGGCGGCGTAGCCGAGGGCGGCGAACCCGCACAGCTCGCCGCCGTCGAGGGCCACGAAGGTGCGCGTGTCCGCGTCCACGTCGGGCCCCCGGGCGCCGGCGCACCCCTGCTCGCCGTGCTCCTCGGGCGGGAACACCTTGTACAGGGGCGGGTCGACGGGGACTTCGCGGAGCAGGAACCCCCAGCCGTCGCCGGAGGCGTCCACCTCGAAGACGGTGGGGGTGGTGAAGGAGCTGTCCAGGGCCTCGATGGCGCCGGCGTCCTCGGGGCGGGCGAGGCGGTAGACGACTGCGCCGCCCGGGCCGTGTGGGGTGGTCATGGAATCCACCGTACGCAAAAAATCCCCCGGCCGAATTCGCTGCCGAGGGAGGAGAAGGCGTATATTGAACAGTTCGCGACTTCCTCTTCAAGGAGGGCGCGAAAGCTTACGAGGACACTGTATCGCGGCGGGAGTGCAATTGTCAACCGAGGAATTCCGGAAAGAGCAGCAATTCGTCACCGATCTCTATCGGCGCCTCGACGACCTGCGCGACCAGGCCGAACACGCGGTCGAAGGGGCCTTGCGGGACGTGGGAACCGGATTTCAGGCGCGCCTGGAGCGCGACGTCCTGGTGGCCGAGCAGTCCGGTCTCCTGTCCGCCCTGAATGCCGGGGAGAACGGCCTGTGTTTCGGGCGCCTGGAGTTCTCCGACGGCGGCGACCACCACATCGGCCGCATCGGGATCCGCGCCGACGACACCGAACGCACACCGCTGGTCCTGGACTGGCGGGCCGAGGTCGCCCGCCCCTTCTACCTGGCCACCGGACACACCCCCATGGGGCTGCGCCGCCGCCGGCACATCAGCAGCCGGGGCCGGGTGGTCACCGCCCTGCACGACGAGATCCTCGACCTGGCCGACGCGGAGCGCACGGGCCACGAGGGCGCCGACGCGGACGCGGTGCTGCTGGCCGCGCTGGACGCCGCCCGGACCGGCCGCATGCACGACATCGTGCGGACCATCCAGGCCGAGCAGGACCGGGTCATCCGCTCCACGCACCGCGGGGTGCTGGTCGTCGAGGGCGGGCCCGGCACCGGCAAGACCGCGGTCGCCCTGCACCGTGCCGCGTACCTGCTGTACGCCCACCGGGAGCTGCTCGCCAAGCGCGGGGTGCTGATCGTCGGGCCGGGCCCGGCCTTCCTGGGCTACATCGGCGGGGTGCTCCCGGCGCTCGGCGAGACGGGCGTGCTGCTGTCCACGCCGGGCGAGCTGTTCCCCGGTGTCCACGCCACCGCCGCCGAACGCCCCGGGGCCGCCGCGGTCAAGGGCCGTGCCTCGATGGCGCGGGTCCTCGCCCGGGTCGTGGCCGACCGGCAGCGGCTGCCGGAACACGTGCCGGCGGACAGCGGCGAGGAGTACGACACCGTCCCCGAGGCGGCGCTGGAGATCGACCACGACGACTACGGGACCCTGCTGCTGGACCGCACGATGGCCCACGAGGCGCGGGACCGGGCCCGGGCCACCGGGCTGCCGCACAACCAGGCGCGACCCGTCTTCGCCTTCGGGATCATCGACGCGCTCACCGCGCAGCTCGCCGACCGGCTGGGCGCCGATCCGTACGGCGGTCCGAACCTGCTCGGCCCGGACGACGTCGCCCAGCTGGGCAAGGAGATCGCGACGAGCCGCGCCGTGCACGCGGCCATCGACTCGCTGTGGCCCTCCCTCACCCCGCAGCGGCTGATCGCCGACTTCCTGGCGGATCCCACGCACCTGCCCGCGGACGAGGCCCGGCTGATCCGCCGAGCGCCGTCGGCCCGGCCGGAGTGGACCCCGGCGGACGTACCGCTCCTGGACGAGGCCGCCGAGCTGCTCGGCGAGGACGACAGCGCGCTGCGGGCCGCCGAGGAGCGGCAGCGGCAGCGGCGCATCGCGTACGCGCAAGGGGTGCTGGACGTGTCCGCGGGCTCGCAGTCGTACGAGTTCGAGGACGAGGAGAACGAGTACCTGGCGGCGCACGACATCATCGACGCCGAGCGGATGGCGGAGCGGCACGAGGAGGCCGACCACCGCAGCACCGCCGAGCGTGCCGCGGCCGACCGCACGTGGGCCTTCGGGCACGTCATCGTGGACGAGGCGCAGGAGCTGTCGGAGATGGCGTGGCGGCTGCTGATGCGGCGCTGCCCGACCCGTTCGATGACGCTGGTCGGGGATCCGGCGCAGACCGGCGACGAGGCGGGCTGCGGGTCCTGGGAGCGGATCCTGGCGCCGTACGTGGGCGAGCGCTGGGATCTGGTCCGCCTGGGCGTCAACTACCGCACCCCGGCCGAGATCATGGAGGTGGCGGCGGCCGTGCTGCGCGAACGCGATCCCGGCTTCGAGCCGCCGCGGTCGGTGCGGTCCACCGGGGTGCGGCCGTGGGCGCGGGAGGCGGTGGACCTCGCCGGGGCGGTCGCGGAGGCCGTGGAGCGGGACCGGCCGGCCGAGGGGCGGCTCGCGGTGATCGCGCCGCGGGAGCGGCACGCGGCGCTGGCGGCGGTGCTGCCGGGGGTGCGGGAGGGCGCGGAGCCCGATCTGACCCGGGAGGTCGTCCTGCTGGATCCGCGGCAGGCCAAGGGGCTGGAGTTCGACACGGTGATCGTGGTGGAGCCGGCGGAGTTCGGGCCGAGCGACCTGTACGTGGCGCTGACCCGGGCCACCCAGGCCCTGGGGGTGGTGCACAGCCCCGGCCGGCTGCCCGCGGAGCGGACGCCGGCCTGGGGTGCTCTGCTCAGGCGCTGATGACGAAGGGCGCCTTGGGGTCGCTGCCCAGCGGGGTGGCGAGCTCGGTGAGCGCCCGCTCCAGGCCCTGGAGGTGGGCGAGCGCGGGCTCTGCGGTGCCGGCGGGCGGGGCGGTGGCCTGCGTGGCCGCGGGTCCTTCGAGTTCCCGCTCGCCCGCGGTCAGGGCCTGTACCGCCGCCTCCACGCGCCAGCAGGCGGCGGCGAGGCGGGCGTCGTGGCCGGCGTCCGGGTGGGCGGCGACGGCCACCAGGCCGCGCACCTCGCGGGCGCAGTCGTCCAGCAGGGCGATGACCTGGCCGGCGCGGGCCTTGCGGGCCCGGAACGGGCTGAGCGGGTGGACCAGCGGTGCGAGCGCCATCCGGACCCGGGCCAGCAGGGTCTCCAGCTCGGCGGCGTGCGGGGCGGGGTCCGCCGCCGGGGAGCCGGCGAGGCGGGCGGTGGCCTGGGCGGTGGCGGCGTGCACGCAGTGCAGGGCGCGCTGGATCCACGCGTCGTTCGTGGCGTGGGTGGTGACCGGCAGGACGAGGACCACGGCGAGCGCGGCGCACACGGCGCCGACGGCCGTCTCCTCCAGGCGGAGTACGAGCAGGCCGGGGTCCAGCACACCGAGCAGGCCGTAGAGCAGCCCGGCCATCAGCGTCACCGCGAGGATCATCCAGCTGTACGAGACGGCTGCCGTGTAGAAGATCCCGAAGACGCAGGCGGCGACGAGGAGGGCGGTGGGCAGGGGTGCGCCGTCCAGCGGGATGGCGATCAGTACGCCCGCGGCCACGCCGACGACGGTGCCCAGGACCCGGCGGAAGCCTCGGACCAGGGTCTCGCCGCGGGAGGCGGTGTTGACGAAGATCCACCAGGCGGTGCCGACGGCCCAGTACCAGCGGTCCTCGGAGAGCAGTTGGCCGACGGCGAGGGCGACGGCGCAGGCGGCGGTCGCCTGGACGGCCTGGCGGGTGGTGTGCCGGGCCAGGCCGCGGCCGGGCAGGGGCGCGGGGGCGGCGGGCGGCGGGGTGCGCCGCTCGATGGGCCAGAGCAGGAACCGCACGGCGGCGGAGGCGGCCAGGGCCAGGCCGACGGCGGCGTACAGCTCGGGGAGTTGGGCGGGCAGCGCGTGCAGGAACTGCGTGATGAAGAAGTTCATGAACGCGAAGATGCCGAGCGCGTGTCCGCGCGGACCCCAGCGGCGGGCGTAGACCCCGCAGAAGACGACGAGCACGAAGGCGGCGTCCCGGAGGGGCGTCACCCCGTGCAGGGCGGTGGCCAGGGCCAGGACCGGGAATCCGGCCGCGGGCAGCAGTGCGGTGGTGACGGTCTGGCGGCGCACGGTCGGGTCGGTGACGGTGAAGAGTGCGAGCAGTGCCGCGAGGCCGCCGGTGATGGAGGCGGTCAGGGAGAGGCCGCACAGTTCGGCGAGGGCGACGGCGGCGGCGACGCCGATCACCGCGCGGGCCGAGGTCCTGAGCCTCAGACGCCCCGGATCCGGAGCTACGAACATCCTTTTCACAGCGGTGTGCCGCCCCCCTGCAGTGGTGCGCGCCGGGCCGGCGCCGCCCGGGGGTGGTGGGCGGCGGACGGGCACGGCGAAGGCGCCGCGCTCCGGATCCGGCCTCGTTGCCGTCCGGCGCTGCGCGGCGCCGTAAGTACATGGATAGGACACAGATAAGCACCTGGGGGCCCACTGGCTCAACTCGACGCCATGGGTCAGGGCCATTGGCCCAGCTACCGGCGAGTCGCGTCGGCCGTGCGTCTGCCAACGGACCAGTGCGGCCCCGGGTGTACGGTCCGGCGCCGTACGGCTCTCGTACGCGTGACCACGCGCTGTTATCGTGCAGCGACCCGGAGGGCGTACGGAAGGGGACCGGCGTTGACGCGTACTGCGGAGTCCGGGGAGGCCGAGGCGTTCAGCCGGGCCGCCGTGGCCGTCTTCCGGCTGAACGGCCGGTTCACCGCGGCCGTCGACCGGATGGCGCCGGCGTTCGGTCTGAGCGCTGCGCGCTGGCAGGTCCTCAGCACGGTGGCGGAGGAGCCCCTGTCGGTCTCGGAGGTGGCCCGGCGGGTGGGTACCACCCGGCAGAGCGTCCAGCGCATAGCCGATCTGCTCGTACGGCAGGGGCTGGCGGTCTACCTGGACAACCCGGCGCACCGGCGGGCGAAACTGCTCGCCGCCACCGAGCGGGGCGCGGCCGCGAAGCGGGAGATCGACTGCCGGCTGGCCGAAGCGGAGCGGCACCTGTGCGAGAGCCTGGGCGGCGAGGAGGAGGTGCGGCGAACGGCCGAGATCATTCGGGGGCTGTCGGGCGCGCTGGCCTCGGCCGGCAGCGGCGACTCTCCGTGAGGAGCCTGCTCGCCCCTACCGCTATACGGACAAGGTGGCCTGAAACCGCCGCTGTTTTTCCCAAGAGTTGACTGCACCGAGGAATCCTCTTTGCGGTACCGTTCGCGCCTGACGCGGGGTTTCAAGGCGGGGGGCCTGTTGAATCGGTTTGTCTTCAGACTGCTGGGGCCGTTGCTCGTCCAGGCCGACGACGGCCCCTTGCGCATCAACGGCCGGCGCCAGGCGACGGTCCTCGCGATGCTGGTGCTCTATGCCGACCGGGTCGTGTCGGTGGACACCCTGGTGGACGCCGTCTGGCCGGACTCGCCTCCCGCGACGGCGCGCAACCAGATCGCCATCTGCGTGGCCACCCTGCGCAAGACCTTCAAGCAGGCCGGTGTGACCGATCTGCTGATCACCTCTCCCCCGGGCTACCTGCTGGCCAAGGGCGAGCACCGCGTCGACGTCCAGGAGTTCCTGGAGCGGGCCGACCAGGGTCGCGACGCCGCCCGGCACGGCCGCGTCGAGGAGGCCTGCACGCTGTTCGAGGAGGCGCTGAGCATCTGGCGGGGCTCGGCCCTCGACGAGACGCCCGGTTCCCGCCTGGAAGCCGAGGCGACCCGGCTGGAGCAGATGAGGCTCACGCTCATGGAGGAGCGCGCCGGGCTGATGCTCCAGCTCGGCCGCCACCGCGCGCTCATCGGCGAGCTCACCGAGCTGGTGTCCCGGCACCCGCTGCGCGAGCAGTGCCGCGAGCACCTCATGCTCGCCCTGTACCGGTCGGGCCAGCGGGCCGAGGCGCTCGACGTGTTCCTGACCGGCCGCCGGTTACTGACCGACCAGCTCGGTATCGAGCCCGGTCCGGGTCTGCGGCAGTTGCACGACCTGATCCTGCGGGACTCCCCGGAACTGACCCGGCCCCCGGCCGTGGCCGCTCCCGCGCCGGCCGCCGTGCACACGGTTCCCGCGCAACTTCCCGCGGGCGTCATGGCGTTCACGGGGCGGCAGCGGGAGATGGCCTCGCTGGACCGGCTGCTGAAGGAGCCGTACAACCCGCACACCCCGGCGCTGGCGGCGATCGTCGGCGTGGGCGGGGTGGGCAAGACGGCGCTGGCGGTGCACTGGGCGAGCCAGGTCGCCGACCAGTTCCCCGACGGCCAGCTCTTCGCCGATCTGCGCGGCTACGACGAGGAGCAGGCGCCGGTCTCCCCCGCCGCCGTCCTCGACCGCTTCCTGCGCGCCCTGGGGACGGCCGCGCCCCAGGTCCCGGCCGACCCCGACGAGCGGGCCTCCCTCTTCCGGAGTCTGCTCAGCACCCGCAAGACGCTGATCGTCCTGGACAACGTACGTTCCTTCCAGCAGCTCAGACCACTGCTGCCCGGCGGCGGGCGCAGCGTGGTGCTGGCCACCAGCCGGGAGAACCTGGGCGATCTGACCGGGGACTACACGGCGCTCAGCATCCGGCTTCGGATGCTGGAGCCGACCGAGGCGACGGCCCTGCTGATCAAACTCGCCGGGGCGGACCGCTTCGGCAGCGACCCGGTGGCGGTGGAACAGCTGGGGGCGCTGTGCGACTGCCTGCCGCTGGCGCTGCGGATCGCCGGGGCCCGGCTTGCGGCCAAGCCCAACCTGAGTGTGCGGAGCCTGGTGGAGCGGCTGCGCGACCACCGGTCCCGGCTGGACGTGCTGAGCCCGGGTGAGGGCGGGGTGCGGGCCGGCTTCCGGCTCACCTACCGGGACCTGCCCGCGGAGGCGGCCCGGATGTACCGGCGCCTCGGGCTGCTGCGCACGGCGGACTTCGCCGCGTGGGCCGGGGCTGCCGTACTGGACACCACGGTGTGGCACGCGGAGGAGCTGATCGACCAGCTCGTCGACGCCCAACTGCTGGAGGTGGCCGAGGCGGCGCCGGGCCGGGCGGCCCGCTACCGCTTCCAGGACCTGCTGCGGCTGTTCGCGCGTGAGCGGGCCGAGTCGGACGAGCCGGAGGGGGAGTCGGACGCGGCGCTGGAGCGCGCCTTCGGCGCCTGGCTCTGGCTGGCCGAGGAGGCGCACCGGCGGATCGACGGACGGGACTTCCCGGTGGGCCGGGCGGCCGCGCCCGCCCCCGGCTTCCTGGGAGGGATCGCCGACGAGCTGCTGGGCTCGCCGATGGACTGGTTCGAGTCGGAGCGCACCGCGGTCACCGACGTGGTGGCCCAGGCGGCGGAGACGGGCCGGGCCGGCTACGCCTGGATGCTGACCGAGAGCGCGGTGCCGCACTTCGAGACGAAGAACTACCTGGAGGACTGGCAGCGCAGCGCCGAGCAGGCCCTGGCCTCGGCGCGGCGGGCCGGCGACGAGCCGGGCGAGGCGACGATGCTGCGGCTCCTGGGGTCGCTGGCGATCTACCAGCGGCGCTACGAACAGGCCGAGGGCTGGAACATGGCCGCGCTGCGGCTGCTGCGCGGCACCGGCGACCTGGGCGGGGCGGCGCTCGCCCTGCGGAACCTGGCGATGTGCGCGCGGTTCCAGGGGGACTGGGAGCGGGCGCTGGAGTACTGCGAGGCGGCGCTCGGCAATTTCCACGACTCCGGGGACATCGGGAACGAGGCCCATCTGCTCGGTTTCCAGGCGCAGATCGAGCTGGACCGGGGCAACGTGGGCGGCGCGCTGCCGCTGGCTGAGCGGGCGGTGGCGCTGAGCCGGCGTACCGGCTCGGTGCGGGCGGAGGCCCAGAGCGTGTACCGGCTGGCCGAGGTGAGGCTGCGCGCGGGGGATTTCGGCGAAGCGGCCGAGGCGTTCGGCGCCGTGCTGCGGCTGACGCGCGGTGAGGGCGACCGGGTCGGCGAGGCCCACGCGCTGCGGGGCCTCGGGCAGACGCAGTGGAGCCAGGGCCTGCTGCAGGCGGCGGGGGACACGCTGCGGCAGGCCCTGGAGATCACTGACGAGCTGGCGGACCGGTTCCTGTACGCCCGGGTGGAGACGGACCTCGGGTGCGTGGACGCGCTCGGGGGCCGCTGCGCGGAGGCGGCGGAGAGGTTCCGGCGGGCCTGTGCCGCCTTCGGCGAGGTCGGCGCGCAGCCCTGGCGGGCGCAGGCGGGCCGGCTGCTGGCGGCCTTGCGGGATGCGGGGGGTGTGGAGGCACCGGGCGGTGGGGGGCCAGGAGGGCTGCCGCATCGTTCCTTCACTCCGGAGGAGCTGACGGAGCTGCTGGCGCATCCGGCGGACTGACGCCCGTCCGGTACGGATCGGGCCGCGGCGGCGGAATGCGCGGACGTACGGTGCCTGCGGAGAAACGGTTCTCCGGTGGTGCGGTGCTGCGGTGGTGCCGTGCTGGGGTGGTGCGGTGCTGCGGAACCGGAGGGGTCAGCCCCAGGGCATGTCGCCGTTCGTGCCGGCGGGGCCCGGGTGCGAGGGGTGCAGCGGCTTGACGACGCCCCAGGGCATGTCGTCGGCCTGGACGCTGGTGCCCGCCTGCGCCGTGACGGCCGTGGCGGCCCCCGTGCCCACGAACATCCCCGCAAGAACGACCAGGCAAGCGGCCGTCGTCTTCGCCGTCCGGGTGCTGCGCATCTCGGATTCCCCTCTCGGTGGATCATCACTGCCGCTCGCTGCGGCACGAATGGAACAGTAGGGACGGCTCCTTTCTCTTCCGTGTTCCATCGATTTCATGACCCGAGCCCCCCGCGAAATCGCCACGATATCGAGGGGACAACGCACTCCTCTACCTTCGTTCGAAGATTCTTCTCAGGAATCACGGATGGGGCGGTACATGGAATTCCGAGTGCTCGGGCCAGTAGAGGTACGGCGGGACGGCCACCGGGTCGCGTTCTCCGGGGCGAAGCTGCACACCGTGCTCGCGGCGCTCCTCCTGGCCCGCGAAGAGGTCGTGTCGGACGACCGGCTGTGCCGGCTGCTGTGGGGCTGGGCACCCCCGGCCACCGTCAGCGCACAGCTCTACACCTATATTTCGCGCCTGCGCAAGATTCTCGGCACCGAAGTGGTGATCGATCGCAGACCGCCGGGATATGCCATGAGCATCGGTAATGCGACCCTCGACCTGAACGAATTCGAGAAGCTGGCGCTCGGCGGCCGCGAGGCACTGGCCAAAGAGGACTTCGAGACGGCCGGTGAGCTGCTGCGCGGCGCCCTGGCCCGGTGGAACGGGCAGCCCTTCGCGAACGCCACGGAATACCTCGCCGACGCCGAGGCGCCGCGGCTGACGGAGGCGCGGGCCGTCACGCTGGAGCACCGCATCGCCGCGGACCTCGCCCTCGGCCGGCACGAGCAGATCACCGGTGAACTCACCGGGCTCGTCGCCGAGTTCCCGCTGCGCGAACGCATCCGCTGCCAGCTGATGACGGCGTTGTGCCGGTCCGGGCGGCAGGCTGACGCCATCCACCTCTACCACCACGGCCGGGCGGTCCTCGCGGACGAGCTCGGGGTCAACCCCGGTGAGGAGCTGCAGGCCACCTACCGGGCGCTGCTGGACGGCACGCTCGACCGGCGGCCCGGCTCCGTCCCGGCCGTACGCGCGGGCGCCCGGCCGCGGGCGTCCGGCCCGTCGGCCGGGGCACCGGCGATGCTGCCCCCGGACACCGTCGACTTCACGGGCCGGGGGCCGGAGCTGGAGCTGGTGTGCCGCGCCCTGGCCCCCGACGGGCAGGGCTCCGGACGTCCCCGGCGGGTCCTGGTCACCGGGATGGCTGGGCTGGGCAAGACCGCGCTGGCGGTCCACGCGGCCCACCGCTGCCAACGACACTTCCCCGACGGGCAGTTGTACGCCGACCTGCGCGCCTCGGACGGCACCCCGAGGCACCCCGCGCGGGTACTGCGCCGGCTGCTGCGGGCGCTGGGCCCGGCGGAGGACGTACCGGTCACGGACGACCAGGACCAGCTGGTACGCCTCTACCGGGAGCGGACCCGGGGCAGGCAGCTGCTCATCGTGCTGGACAACGCCTCGGGCGCGGCCCAGCTCGGTCCGCTGCTGCCCAACACCCCGGAGCCGGCGGTGCTCGTGACCGGGCGCACGGCTCTGCCGACCGTGGCCGGAGCGCACACCGTGGCCCTCGCGCCGCTGGAGCCCCGGGACTCGCTGGAACTGCTGGCCGCGGCGGCCGGTCCGGCCCGGGTGGCGGGAGCGCCGCGCGCCGCGTCCGCGATCGTCGAGCACTGCGCCGGCCTGCCGCTGGCGCTGCGGATCGTCGGGACCCGGATCGCGGCCCGGCCGCACTGCACCCCCGACCGGCTCGCCCACAGGCTGGCCGATCCGGTCACCCGGCTGCGGGAGCTGCACTCGGGCGACATGGACGTGCACACCGCCCTGCTGCCGTCCTGGCGTGCGCTGGAGCCCGAGGCGCGGGCGGTGTTCCCGGCACTGGCCGCGCTGGGTCCGGAGCCGTTCCCGGCCGCGGAGGCGGCCACGGCGCTGGACCTGTCGGAGGCGGAGGCCGAGCGGCTGCTGGAGGCGCTGGCCGACGCGGCGCTGCTGGAGGTCAGCGGCGCGGACGAGTGGGGGCAGCCCTGCTACCTCTTCCACCCGCTCGTACGGCTCTTCGCGCTCTCCCTGGAGGAGGGGCGGGCACAGGTGCCCGCCGACCGGGCCGGCCGCACGGAGCATAACCGGCGGCTAACTCACCGCCCCTAGCCTCGCCCTGCCCCGCAGCAGGGCGTCCCGGCCCGTATCCACCCGACCCGCACAAGCCCACGGCCCGTAACACCGAATGGAGTTGGACCATGACCGAGCTCCTGCCCGCTCGCGCGGACAGTGCCGCGTCCTTCCCGATGACCGAGACGCAGCAGGCACTGATGATCGGGCGAGGCGAAGCCGTCGAGATGGGCGGCATCGGCTGCTACGGATACTTCGAGTGGGAGCGCGCCGACCTCGACCCGGAGCGGTTCGCCACCGCCTGGCGCAAGGTGGTCGCCCGGCACGACATGCTCCGCGCGGTCGGCGGCACGGACGGCACCCAGTGGGTGCCGTCCGACCCGCTGCCCTTCGACATACCGGTCGTCGACCTGCGCCACCTGTCCGCGGAGGCGGCCCGCGAGCAGCTCGCGGCGGTGCGCGAGGAGATGAGCCACACGGTTTTCCCCGTCGGCAGCTGGCCGCTGTTCGACCTGCGGATCTTCCGGCTGGGCGGTCCGGAGAACCTGGGCCGGGTGCACCTGGGGATCGACCTGCAGGTGCTGGACGCCTCCAGCGCCTTCCAGGTTCTCTTCCCCGAGCTGGTCGACCTGTACGAGGACCCGGACGCGGACCTGCCGGAGCCCGGCATCTCCTTCGCCGAGTACGCCCGCTGGCGGGCCGACGCCCTGCCGCACACCGAGCCCTTCCGGGCGGCCCGCGACTACTGGGTGCAGCGCGTGCCCACCCTGCCGCCGGCCCCGTCGCTGCCCACGGGCGGCTCCGCCGGGGACGGCGGCGAGGTCCGCTTCGACCGGCGCGAGCACCGCCTCTCCCCCGCCGACTGGCAGCGGTTCACCGAGCGGGCGCACGGGGCCGGCCTGACCCCGTCGGTGCTGCTCACCGCGGCCTTCGCCGAGGTGGTCCGGGCCTGGGCCGAGGAGTCGGACTTCACCATCAACTACCCGGTCTTCCAGCGCCCGGCGGTGCACCCGGACATCACCGGCGTCCTCGGCGACTTCACCAACGCGGTGATGCTCGCCGCCGACGGTTCGGGCGCGACGTTCCTGGACCGTGCGCACGCCCTGCGCGACCAGCTCGCCCGCGACGTGGAGCACGGCTCCTTCAACGGCGTGCGCGTGCTGCGGGAGCTGACCCGTCTGCACGGTGTGGGCGCCCAGGCCGGGATGCCCGTGGTCGTCACCAGCCTGCTCGACTACCCGGTGCGCCGCCCCGTCACGGACCTGGGCCGGGAGGTGTACTCGATCTCGCAGACCCCGCAGGTGACCCTCGACGTGCAGCTGCGCGAGCTGGCCGGCGAGCTGCGCGTCATCTGGGACTTCGTCGACGGTGCGTTCGCGCCCGGCTTCGTCGACGCCGCCTTCGGCGTGTACGTGGACCTGCTGACGCGGCTCACCGAGGACCCGGAGAGCCTGCACACCGCCCGCTTCGACCTGATCCCGCCGGCCGAGCGGGAGCTGCGCCGGCAGGTCAACGACACCGCGGGGCAGATCCCGTACACCACCCTGCACGAGCTGTTCGCCCGGCAGGCCGAGCTCACGCCCGACGCCGAGGCCGTGGTGGACGCCTCCGGGCGGCGGCTCAGCTACGCCGAACTGGCCGCCTACGCCTGGCGGATCGGGCACACGCTGCGCGAGCACGGGGCGGCCCCGGGTGAGCTGGTCGCGGTGGTGATGGAGAAGGGCTGGGAGCAGTACGCCGCGGTGTACGGGATCCTCGCCTCCGGCGCCGCCTACCTGCCGCTGGACGCCTCCGTGCCGCCGGAGCGGCTGCGCCGGCTGCTCGCCGAGGCCAAGGTCGACCGGATCCTCACGCAGTCCTCGCTGGACTCCCGGATCAGCTGGCCGCCCACGGCCCGCCGCTACCGGGTGGACAAGGACTTCGAGACCGGCACCGCCAGCCGGCCAGACATCGCGCAGACCCCGGCGGACCTCGCGTACACGATTTTCACCTCGGGTTCGACGGGCGAGCCCAAGGGTGTGATGGTCGACCACATCGGCGTGGTCAACCTGGTCCGCGACGTCGCGACGCGCTTCGGGGTGGGGGCCCGGGACCGGCTGCTGGCGATCTCGGGGCTGCACTTCGACGCCTCGATCTACGACGTCTTCGGGGTGCTCACACAGGGCGGGACCGTGGTGGTGCCGCCGCCGTTCGAGCACGCAGAGCCCGACGTGTGGGCCGATCTGGTACAGGCCGAGCAGGTCACGCTGTGGAACTCCGTACCCGTCCTGATGGAGCTGCTGGTCGGCGAGGCGGAGGTGCGCGAGCGGCGCGGCGGCGGACGGCCGCTGGAGTCCCTGCGGCTGTCGGTGCTCTCCGGCGACTGGATCCCGCTGACGCTGCCGGACCGGCTGCGGGCGCAGAGCCCGCGGATCCAGGTCGTCGGCTCGGGTGGTCCCACCGAGACGATCTGCTGGTCGCTGTTCCAGCCGATCGGCGAGGTCGACCCGTCCTGGACGAGCATCCCGTACGGCAAGCCGATCACCAACCAGCGCTACTACATCGTCGACGGGGCGGCGTACGAGCGGCCGCTCGGCGTCGTCGGCGAGATGGCCGTGGCCAGCGACGTCGGCCTCGCACTCGGCTACTGGAACGACGCCGAGCGCACGGCGAGCCGCTTCGTGCGCCTCCCGGAGACGGGCGAACGCGCCTATCTGACGGGTGACCTGGGCCGGTACCTGCCGGACGGCAGCATCGAGATCCTGGGCCGGGACGACTTCCAGGTGAAGATCCAGGGGCACCGGATCGAGCTGGGCGAGATCGAGGCCGTGCTCCGCCAGGACGCGGAGGTGGAGGCGGCCGTGGTCGTGGCGCCCGCCAGTGCCCACGGGGTGCGCCGGCTGCACGCCTTCGTCGTGGCCGGGGCCGGCTGCGACGCCGGCGCGGCGGACCGGGTGCTGGAGCGGCTCGCCGCCCAGCTGCCCGGCTACATGGTGCCGGCCGCGATCACCGCGCTGAACGAGCTGCCGCTGACCCGCAACGGCAAGGTCGACCGGCTGCTGCTGGCCTCCTCCGCCGGGAGCCGGCAGTCCGCCGACGACGCGGCCGTACGGGACGGCGGTGACGCGCCGGGCAGTGCGCTGGAGCTCGTGCTGTGCGCGGCGGTCGCCGACATCCTCGGCCTGGACGGGGTCGCGCCCGGGGACAACTTCTTCTCCCTGGGCGGCGATTCGCTCAGCGGGACCCGGCTCGCGGGGCTGCTGAAGGAACTGCTCGGGGTGCCGGTGCCGGTCAAGACCGTGTTCCAGAACCCGGTGGTCCGCGAGCTGGCCGAGAAGATCGCCGCGGACGAGCAGCACGGCGCGGAGGCGGCCCGGGCCGCCGAGGCCTTCGGCGAGCTGGAGGCCGAGGAGACGGACACCGCCGATGCGAACGGCTGAGGACACGACCCGGTTCCGTACGGCCATCACGGACGATTCCGAGAGGGGACAGTCATGAGTCTCACCCTGCCCGCGCCCGTCACCGATCCACTGGACCAGGACGGACTCCGGGGCGGCCCGCCCGCGGCGCCCGCGCCGGACCTGGTCGATTTCGCCGCACACGCCAACACCCGGCTGAGAGAACGTGATTCCGTCCTCTACGACCTGCTGGCCCGGGAGTCGGCGCGCCAGCGCGACACGCTGATGATGGTCGCGGCCTCCAGCGTCGCGGACCCCTCCGTGCTGGCCTGTGAGGGCAGCGCGCTGGGCAACCTGACCGCGGAGGGGTATCCCGGCAACCGCTACCACGCGGGCTGCGGTGTCGCCGACGACATCGAGCGCCTGGCGATCGAGCGGGCGTGCGCGGCCTTCGGGGCGCAGGACGCGATCGTGCAGCCGCACTCCGGATCATCCGCGAACCTCGCCGTGATCACGGCGCTGCTGAGCCCGGGCGACTCCCTGCTCGGCCTCGACCTGGACTGCGGCGGCCACCTCACCCACGGCTCCCCCGCCTCGGTGACCGGCCGGTACTACCGCGCCCACGGCTACCGGGTGACGCCGGAGGGGCTGCTCGACTACGACCAGATCCGCGAACTGGCCCTGGAGCACCGGCCGAAGCTGATCGTGTGCGGGGCGAGCGCCTACCCCCGCAGCATCGACTTCGCCCGGTTCCGGGAGATCGCCGACGAGGCCAACGCCTACCTCCTGGCCGACATCTCGCACATCGCGGGACTGGTCGCGGCCGGCCTGCACCAGAGCCCGGTCGACCACGCCCACGTGACCACCACCAGCACCTACAAGCAGCTGTACGGTCCGCGCGGCGGGCTGATCCTGCTGGGCCGCGAGGCCCGCCGGGCGGGGCCGGAGCGCGGGACCCTGGCCGCGACCCTGCGCCGGGCCGTCTTCCCCTTCACCCAGGGCACCCCCGACCTCGCGTCGGTGGCGGCCAAGGCCCGCGCGCTGGACTTCGTGGCCAGCCCGGACTTCGCGGAGGTCGCCAAGCGGCTGGCCGACGGCGCGCAGGCGATCGCGGAACGCCTCCTGGACCGGGGCTTCCGGCTGGTCACGGGCGGTACGGACACCCACATGGTGCTGCTCGACCTGCGCGGCACCGGCGTCACCGGGGACGTGGCGGAGGAGGCCCTGGAGTCCTGCGGGATCGTCGTCAACCGCAACCGCGTCCCCGGGGACACCACACCGGTCCGGGTGACGGGCGGCCTGCGGCTGGGGACGAACACGCTGGCCGCGCGCGGGATGGACCGGACGGTGGCCGCCGAGTGCGCCGACCTGGTCGCGGACGTGCTGACGGCGCTCGCCGCGCCTGGCGGCGTGCTGCCGGACGCGCTGCGCGACCGGGTCCGCTCCCGGGTCTCCGAGCTGTGCGCCACCCACCCCCTGCCGGGGTACCTGACGTGACCTTCAGCGGCTTCCCGCCCTCGGCACTGCGCCTGTACGAGGACCTCGCGGCCGACAACAGCAAGGAGGCGTGGCGGCTGCGCCACCGCGAGCGGTACGAGCGTGACGTACGTGCGCCGATGGACGAGCTGGCCGCTGAACTGGGCACGTTCTTCGCGGAGTGGGCCGGGCCGGCCGGGGTGCAGGTGCTCGGCCCGGTCCGGGACACCCGGATGTCCCACGACAAGTCCCCGTACAAGACCTACCAGGGCGCCTATCTGGACCTGCTGCCCTGCCTGGGCCTGTGGGTGCACCTGGACCGGGACGGGCTGTACGCCTCCGGCCGCTGGTACCCGTACGCCGGGGCCGAGGTCGCCCGCTACCGTGGCGCCGTCGAGGAGGAGGACGGCGGCGCGGAGCTGGCGGCGATCACCGGCCGGCTCGCGGAGCAGGGCTTCGTCCTCGGCGGGGACCGGCTGAAGTCCCGGCCGCGGGGGGTGCCCGCGGACCACCCGCGGCTGGACCTGCTGCGCCACCGCAAGATCGACGCGGGGCGCCGCTACGGTCCGGCCGCCGGCCTGCACACGGCGCGGGCCGGGGAACTCGTACGGGAGACCTGGCTGCTGGTACGGCCGCTGCTGGACTGGCTGGCGGCCCGTGAGCTCACCCCCACGCCCCGAGAACGAGGAGTTGACGATCCGTCATGACCACAGTTGGCTGCGGTGTCGCCGACCTGCGCAGTGACACGGTGACCCGGCCGGGTCCCGGGATGCGGGCCGCGATGGCCGGCGCGGAGGTCGGCGACGACCTCTTCGGGGAGGATCCGACCGTCCGCGCCCTGGAG
Source organism: Streptomyces sp. TN58 (assembly GCF_001941845.1). Taxonomy (NCBI): domain Bacteria; kingdom Bacillati; phylum Actinomycetota; class Actinomycetes; order Kitasatosporales; family Streptomycetaceae; genus Streptomyces; species Streptomyces sp. TN58. The sequence continues at coordinate 869,564 of NZ_CP018870.1, forward strand.
GAGCGCGTCGCCGGGCTCTTCGGCTTTCCGGCGGCGCTGTTCACACCGTCGGGGGTGATGGCCAACCAGATCGCGCTCCAGCTCCTCGTCGCTCCGGGCGAGGAGCTGGTGTGCGACGCCGAGGCGCACGTCCTGGCCCACGAGGAGGCCTCCCCGGCCCGCTACGGCGGGATCCAGACCCGTACGGTGACGGCCGAGCGGGGGGTGGTCACCCCTGAGCTGCTGGCGGGGGTGCTTCGGCGGGGGAACGCGTACACGCTGGGCACGCGCGCGGTGGAGGTGGAGCAGACCCACACCCGGGCCGGCGGCACCGTCCATCCACTGGGGACGCTGCGGGCGGTGCGCGAGCTGACGTCGGGTGCGGGGGTGGCGGTCCACATGGACGGCGCCCGGATCTGGAACGCGATGGCCGCGACCGGGACTCAGGCCGCGCGGTACGGGGAGACGGCGGATTCGCTGTCCGTGTGCCTGTCGAAGGGGCTGGGGGCGCCGGTCGGTTCGGTGCTCCTGCTGCGGTCCGAACACCTGCCCAGGGCGCGGAAGCTGCGGCACGGGCTGGGCGGCGGCATGCGGCAGTCGGGCATCCTGGCCGCTGCGGGGCTGTACGCCCTGGACCACCATGTGGAGCGGATCGCGGAGGACCACGAGAACGCCGCGCTGCTGGCGGCGGGGCTGCGGGACGCGGGTTTCGCCGTGCGCCCGCCCGAGACCAACATCGTCCTCGTCGGGGTGCCGGGCGCCGACGAGGTCGTCGTGCGGGCCGCACAGGAAGGAGTGCTGGTGACCGCCCCGGACCCGGACACCGTCCGGCTGGTCACCCATCTGGACGCAGGACGCAAGGCGTGTCGGCGCGCCGTCGAGGTGCTGACCGCCGTCATGGCAGATGTCGTCGCCGCCGGTGCGTGAGAGCGCGCCGCGGGACGTTCGTAAGAAGCGGAAGAGAGCGAAGTAGCAGCATGAGTTTAGAAGTCCGGCCCGCCACGGCGGATCTGTGGGACGACGTCCGCAAGGTGCTCCAGCCGAAGCCGAGCGCGCACACGTGCTGGTGCATGGCGTGGCGGCTGTCCACCGGCGACTACGGGCGGATGACCGCGCAGGAGCGGGGCGAGCACCTGCGCACCCTCACCGAGAAAGCGGACCCTCCGCCGGGGGTCCTCGGTTTCCTGGACGGCGAGGTGGCCGGCTGGTGCAACGTGGCACCGCGCCGCCAGCTCGACCGGCTCACCTCGTCCAAGACCATCACGCCGGTGGACGACGTGCCCGTGTGGTCGGTGACCTGTTTCGTCGTGCGCAAGGAGTTCCGCGGCAAGGGGGTCGCCTCGGGTCTGCTGGAGGGGGCCGTCGAGCACGCCCGGGAGAACGGCGCACCCGCCGTCGAGGGCTATCCGGTGGATCCCGAGGGCGGCCGGGTGAACCCGACCCTCGCCTACGTCGGGACGATGGACATGTTCGAGCGGGCCGGCTTCCGCCGGATCCAGCGCACCGAGGCCAAGAGCGACAAGCGGCACCGCTGGATCGTGCGCCGCGACCTGGTCTGACCGGCACCGCCGCCCGATGCCCGGGGAAGGGGCTCCCGCAGTGCGGGGGCCCCTTCCCCGTGTCCGGCGGGTGCCGGTCAGGGGGTGTGGGCCGCGATGTCCCACAGCTGGGCGGGGCGCCCGCAGCGCAGGGCCTCCCAGGCCGCGCGCCGGTAGCAGCCGGCCACCAGGCCGTCCCGTACGAGTCCGGAGGCTCCGTGCAGGTGCACCGCGTCACGGGTCACGTCGAGGGTGGTCTCGGCGGTGAGGGCGATGAGCCCCGCCGCCTCGCCCGGGGTGAGCCGGCCCTCGTCGAGGTCGCGGGCGGCGTCACCGACGGCCCAGCGGACGGCGTCGAGCCGGGCCAGGAGCCCGGCCACCCGCAGCCGGGGTCCCTGGTGCTTGACCAGGGCCTGGCCGAACTGCTGCCGTCCGCGGATCCGGGAGACGACGGCGGTCAGGGCGGCCGCGGTGATGCCGGCCAGCAGCGACGCCTGGTGGACGGCGGCGCGCAGGCCGACGCGGGCGAGGGCGTGTTCGGCGGCGAGCCCCCGCAGCAGCACCGAGTCGGCCGGGATCCGGGCCTCGTCGAAGACGGCTCCGGCGACGGCTCCCCCTCCGTGGTCGCGCAGCGGGCGTACGGTGACACCCTGCGCGGGCAGGTCGACGAGGGCGACGCAGGGCCCGTCGGGGCCGCTCGCCAGGACCAGCAGGGCGTCCGCCCCGACGCCGGCGGCGAACGGGCCGCCGGTGCCGGTGAGGACGACGCCGCCGCCGTCGCCGTCCGGTTTCCAGGCGATGCCCGGCGGCACGGCTCCGCGCGGGTCGGGCAGCCGGCCCGGGACGGCGAGCTGGAGCTCCCCGGCGCGCACCCGGTCGAGCCGGTCGTCGGTGCCCTCGGGGGCGAGGGGGCCGAGGGCGGAGAGCAGGTCGAGCGCGAGGAGGGTGTCGGCGAGCGGGACGGGCTGCATCGCGTTGCCGGTCTCCTCGCAGACCATGGCGAGGACGGCCTGGCCGAGGTCGAGGCCCTCCTTGTCGATGGGGAGGGCGAACTCCCAGGCTCCGACCTGGGTCAGTGCCTCCCAGGCGCCGGCGGGGGTGTCCCCGTCGACTTCCAGGCCCTGCCGTACGGTGAGCCGGAGCTGCCGGAAGAGCGAGTCCTCGTCCTCCCGCTCCCGCCACCGCTCGGGCGCCTCGCCGGCCGCCCCGTCCGTACCTCTGCCGTTGACCGCCTGGGTCGTCATGGCCGTACCTCCGCCCCTGAGTCGAGACGCAGCCGGGCCAGCGTCTCCAGCATCATTTCGGCGGTGCCGCCGGATATCCGCATCCCCGGGGCTTCACGCATCGCCGAATCGAGTGGGTGTGCCACCCCGTCGACCTCCGGGTCGTCGAGGGTCATGCTGGTGTCGCCGTCGAGTTCGGCGGCCCACCAGGCCACCTCCGCGGCGAGTTCGGTGGTGTACCACTTCGCGGCGGCGGCCTCGTCCTCGTTGAGCTCGCCCCGGTCGAGGCGGGTGAGGACGCGGCGCACCAGGGTGCCCGCCGCGAGCAGCCGGGCGTTGAGCTTGGCCAGGCCGATCTGGTCGTGCTGGCCGGCCTCCAGCCGGTCGGTGTGGGCCTCCAGCCGTTCGACGGCGGCCCGGTACCAGCGCAGCGCCTTGACGTAGTAGTCGAGGCCGGTGCGTTCGAAGGCGAGGGTCTTGACGACGATCGCCCAGCCCTGGCCGATGCCGCCGACGACGTCGTCGGCGGTGACGGCCACGCCGTCGAGGGCGACCTCGTGGAAGGCGTCGTCGCCGATGCCGGGTATCTGCCGGATGGTGACGCCGGGCTGGGCCAGGGGCACGAGGAAGAGGCTGAAGGCGTCGTCCTCGCCGCGGGCCAGGCAGAGCCCGTAGTCGGCGAAGCGGGCGAAGAGGGAGTGGACCTTGGTGCCGTAGAGCTTGTAGCCGCCCTTGCCGTCGGAGACGGCGCGGGTGGAGAGGATGTTGAGGTCGGAGCCGGCCTGCGGTTCGCTGAAGAGCACGCAGCCGAAGGAGGTGCCGTCGGCGAAGCCCGGCAGGTGGCGCGCCTTCATCTGCGGGCTCGCGACGTTGAGCAGGGTGGAGCCGACGATCTGCACGGTGAGCGTGTGCAGCAGGTCGGGGACGTCGTGCATGGCGAGTTCCTCGACCAGTACGGCGGCCGCGACCTGGCTGACGCCGCGGCCTCCGTACTCCTCGGGCCACTGGGGTGCGAGGAGGCCGCGTTCGCCCAGGGCCCGGTGGATGGGCCGGGGGTCGCGGGTGCGCCGGGCCTCGGCGACGGGGGCGGAGACCAGGATGTCGTGGATGTCCTCGCGCAGGGCCCGCATGGGGGTGCGGGGCACGTCGGCCCCGCTCCGTACGAGCCCGCAGTCCGCGGGCGCGCGGTAGAACTCGGTGGTGAGCACGGGCAACTCCCTTGGCGGGTCTGGGTGGGTCGGGGGGTGGGGGTGGGGGTGGGGGTGGGGGTGAGGGTGGGGATCGCGGGGAGGGGGCCGGGGCGCGGGGGCCCGGCCCCGCTCAGTGCCGGGTGGCGGCGACCGGGGAGGCCGGCGCGGCGACCGCCCGGTCCAGTACCTCCTCGATCCCGGTGAGCAGGCCCCGCACGTCCTCGGGCGTGGCCGCGTGCCGGTTGTACTCGGCGGTGCCGCCGATCTCGCCGTCCCGCTCCACCAGGCCCACGCAGGCGAGGGCGGCGGCCGGGTCGGGGCTGTAGAGCTCCAGGTGGCGTGCGGGCGGGCCGGGCAGCTGGCCGACCTCGACGCCCGGCAGGTCCAGTGGTACGGCCGGGTAGTTGTGGAGGGCGAACAGGACGTTGTACGGCGGGGGTGTGCCGTCGCCGAACAGCACGTCCACGGGCAGGCGCTGGTGGGCCAGGGCGTCGGCCACCGCGGTGCGGGTGCGGTGCAGGAGGTCGCGGAAGGAGGGTCCGCCCGTGAGGTCGAGCCGGATCGGCACGACGGTGGTGTACTGGCCGACGGCGCCTTCGAGGGGTCCGGCGAACCGGCCGGCGGCCGGGGTGCCGATCACGACGGAGGTACGGCCGTCCCTGCGGGCCAGTACGACGGCGAGCGCGGCGAGCAGGGTCATGAAGGGGGTGGCCCCCTCGGCGGCGCCCAGTTCCAGCCCGGCGTCGACGGGACCGCGGGCCAGCCGTACGGGCAGGTGTCCGCGCTCGAAGCCGCCGCCGGCCCGGGCCGCCGGCGGGTCGGCCGCGAACACGGCCCGGCGGCGGGCGAGTTCGGCCGTGCCGTCGGGGCCGGCGAGCCAGCGGTGCTGCCAGTCGGCGTAGTCGGGGAACTGGAGTTCGGGCGGGGTCAGGGCGTCCGGGCCGTCGCGGTAGCCGGCGGCGAGGTCGGCGAGGAACACCCCGGAGGACCAGCCGTCGAAGAGCGCGAGGTGGGAGGCGAGGATCAGGACGTGCTCGTCGGGGGCGGTCCGCAGCAGCCGGAAGGCGCTGGTGCGGCCGCTCTCCAGGTCCAGCACGGTGGTGGCGCTCTCGGTGGTCTGCACGGCGACCCGCTCGGCGGCGGCCCGCGGGGTGAAGCCCGTCAGGTCGGCCCGGGTGAGCCGCAGGACCGGTTCCGGGTCCACGTGCAGCCGCGGCTGGTCGGCGCTGGAGCGGACCAGCCGGGTGCGCAGCGCCTCGTGCCGGCGCAGCACCCCGGTGAGGGCCGCCTCCAGCCGCCCGGGGTCCAGGGGGCCGGTCAGCCGGAGGGCGTGGGAGCCGGTGGCGGCGGCCGGGTGGGTGCGCTCGCGTCGCCACAGCCGGGTTTGCAGCGCGGTCGGCGGGACCGGCCCCGCGCCGGAGCGCGGGGCCGGGTGGGCGGGTACGGGGCGGCGGGCGGCCAGCATGAGGCGGGCGAGCTCGCGCTTGGCCTCGGGGAGCCCGGCGAGGGCTCCCTCCAGCCCGGCCGGTCCGGCCATCAGGGTCCCTCCGGCTGCTGGAGGGAGCCGAGGAGGGCGGCGGCCTCTTCGTCGCTCATGTTCTCGATCTGCTCGAAGACCGCGAGCAGCCGGTCCTGTTCGCCGGCGGCCTCGGCCTTCGCGGCCCGGACGAGGTCGGCGAGGCCGGCGACGGTGGGGCGGCCGAAGAAGTCGGCGAGGGCGATGTCGATGCCGAAGAGGGCCCGGACCCGGGAGACCACGATGGTGGCCTGGAGGGAGCTGCCGCCCAGGGCGAAGAAGTCGCCCTCGACGTCCGGGTTCTGCCATTCCAGGAGCGGGGTGAGGATGTCGCGGCAGATCTGCTCCTCGACGGCGTCGCGCGGCGGGGTACCGCCCTGCGCCGACTGCTCGGTGGGCAGGGGCAGGGCGGCGGTGTCGACCTTGCCGTGGGGGGTCAGCGGCAGCTCGTCCAGGACGACGACCACGGGGACCATGTAGCCGGGGAGCCGGACGGCCGTGTAGGCGCGCAGGCCCTCGGCGTCGGCGACCTCGGACGCGTAGGCGCCCACCTGCTCGACGGTGACGTAGGCGGCCAGCATCCGCTCGCCACCGGCGGCGGGCTGGGCGACCACGACGGCCTGCTGCACGGAGGGGTGCCCGGTCAGGACGGCCTCGACCTCCCCGGGCTCGATGCGGTGGCCGCGTACCTTGAGCTGGCGGTCGGTGCGGCCGAGGAAGTCCAGGTTGCCGCCGGGGAGCCAGCGGACCAGGTCGCCGGTGCGGTAGAGGCGGGCGGTCTCGGGGCCGTCGGCGTACGGGTTGTCGGCGAAGCGTTCGGCGGTGAGGTCGGGGCGGCCCAGGTAGCCGCGGGCCACTCCGGGGCCGGCGACGCACAGTTCGCCGGGGACGCCGGGCGGGACGGGGCGCAGCCGCTCGTCGAGTACGAAGGCCTGGTGGCCCGGCATGGGGCGGCCGATGGGCGGGTTGCGGTCGTAGCTGCCGGTGCAGTCCATCAGGGTGACGGCGACGGTCGCCTCGGTGGGGCCGTAGCCGTTGACGAACCTGCGCTCCCCCGCGGTCCATTCGGCGACGAGCCGGCCGGGGAAGGCCTCGCCGCCCACCGAGACCAGGCGCAGGTCCGGCAGGGCCGCCTGGTCGAGGAGCGGCAGGAGGGCGGGCGGGAGTTCTGCGACGGTGACCGCGTCCTCGCGCATCCGGGCCTGGAGCAGGGCGGGGTCGCGGCGTTCGTCGTCGGTGGCGATGACGAGCGAGCCGCCGGCGAGCAGGGTGGTGAAGATCTCGAAGACGGAGACGTCGAAGGTGAGGGGGGCGAACTGCAGGACCCGGTCCTCGGCCTTGATCTCGTAGGCCTTGGCGATGGTGCGGGAGAAGTGGGTGACCGAGCGGTGCTCGATCATGACGCCCTTGGGGGTTCCGCTGCTGCCGGAGGTGTAGAGCACGTAGGCGAGGTCGGCGGGGGTGGAGCTGAGGGCGAGGGAGGGGACCTCGCGGACGGGGGCCGCGGTGCCGGTGCCCACGAGTTCCAGCGGTACGGGCAGTTGCGCGCTCTCGTCGACGAGGGCGTGGCGGACCTTGGCGTCGGCCAGGACCGTACGGGTCCGCTCGGCCGGGGCGGCCGGGTCGACCGGGATGTAGTGGGCGCCGGCCTTGAGGACGCCGAGGACGCCGGCGACGGCGGCGGGGCCGCGGGCCACGCACACGGCGACGGGGTCGCCGTGGCCGACGCCCCGGTCGCGCAGCCGGTGGGCGATGGCCTCGGACCAGCGGTCGAGGGCGGCGTAGTCCAGCCTCGTGGCGCCGTGCCGGACGGCGATCGCGTCGGGGTGGATGGTGGCCCGCTCACGGAAGGCGCGGTCGAGGGTGGTGGTCCAGGCGGCCTCGTCGACGGGGCCGCCGCGGGACAGCTCGCGGGCGTGCCGGGACGCGGCGGGCTCCTCGACCAGGCTGATGTCGCCGACCTTGAGGTCGGGGTTCTCGGCGACCTGTTCCAGGACCTGCCGGAAGGCGGCGAGGAGAGCGCTGGCCGTGCCGTGGCGGTAGAGGGAGGTGTTGTATTCGAGGGAGAGTTCCAGGCCGTCGTTCTCGCCGACGAGGAAGCTCATGTCGAACTTGGCCGCGCCGTCGTGCAGTTGCTCCATGGCGAAGTCGACGTCGGCGGCCTGCGCCCGGTGGGTGCCCCAGCGGCCGAGCGAGGTGAACTCGATCTGGAAGAGCGGGTGGCGCAGCGGGTCGCGGACGGGGCGGACGGCCTCGACGACCTGCTCGAAGGGCAGTTCGCTGCTGGTGAAGGAGTCCATGACGGAGGCCGCGGTGCGGGTGACGAGCTCGCGGAAGGTGAGTCCGTCGGTGACCTCGGTGCGCAGGGTGATCATCTGGACGAAGCAGCCGATGACCTGTTCCAGGTCCGGGTGCGGTCGGGAGGCGCTGGCGGTGCCGACGACGACGTCCTCGGTGCGGGTCCAGTGGCGAAGCAGTGCGTTGAAGGCGGCCAGCAGCGTGGTGAAGACGGTGGTGTTGCCGGTGTCGGCGAGCTCGGTGAGCCGGTCCAGCAGCTTCTGGTCGAGGGTCAGCTTCAGGCCGCGGCCGTCGCCCTTCGTCTCGGGGCCGCGCGGATGGTCGGGCATGACCTCGGTGGCGACGGCGCCGGCGAGGATCTGGCGCCATTTGGCGGCGAGTGCCCGGCCGTGCTCGTCGTTCTCCAGCTTGGCCCGCTGCCAGGCCGCGAAGTCGGCGTACTCGACGGCGAGTCTGGGGGCCTCGGGGCGCCTGCCCGCGGCGGCCGCGGCGTAGCTGGTGGTCAGTTCCTCGGTGAAGATGCGGGTCGAGCCGGGGTCCCAGGCGATGTGGTGGACGACCCAGAGCAGGACGTGCCGGTCCGCGGCGAGGCGTACGAGGTGGGCGCGGACGGGCGGGGCGGCGGCCAGGTCGAAGGGGGCGGCAGCGCAGCCGGCGGTGAGTTCGGCGAGTTCGCGGTCGGCGTCCTCGCTGCCGGACAGGTCGGTGCTCTGGATGCCGAGGACGAAGGAGGGGACGGGCTCCTGCCAGGGGACCCCGTCGATCTCCACGAGTTTGCTGTGGAGGACCTGGTGGCGGGCGACGACGGCGTTGAGCGCCTCGTGCAGGGCCGCCCGGTCGAGCGGACCGCCGAGGGTTATGGAGAGGGCTATGTTGTTGCGGGCCTTGCCGGCACCGAGCTTGTCGACGAACCACATCTGCTCCTGCTGGAAGGAGGAGCGGGAGCGCGGTCCGTGGTCGGCGCGCTTGAGTTCGATGCGGCGGCCCACGCCGGCCGTCATCTGGTTGCGCATCCGGCCCAGCAGCCGGGAGCGCTGGCCCTGGGGCAGGCGGCCGAGCCGTTCGGCGAGATCAGACATGGTTTCCTCCGTTGCGGTGCAGGTCTGCGAGCAGGGCGGCGAGCCGGTCGGGCAGGTGCTTGGCGAAGTAGTGGCGGCCGCCGGGGATCACGGCGAGCGACACGTCGGCGGCGTAGCGGCCCCAGGCGCGGTAGCCGTCCTCGTAGCCGTCGGTGGCGTCGTCGGCGTCGCCGATGATGCAGGTGAGCGGGGTGGCCAGGGGCCGGTCGTAGCCGGCCGGGGTGCGGGCGAAGAAGCGGGCGGCCTCGGTCATGTCGTGCCGCACCATCCGCAGGACGGCGGTGAGGTCGCGGTCGTCGAGGACGCCGTCGAAGCCGTCCATGGTGGTCAGGTAGGCGACGAGGTCGTCGTCGCCGGAGACGCGTTCCATCTCCAGGGCGTACTCGGGGTCCTCCTCGGGGAGGGCCGCGGCGAGGTCCAGGGCGATCGGGCGCTGTCCGAGCCGTTCGAGGACGTGGGTGGTCTCCAGCGCGGTGACGACGCCGGCACAGTGACCGTAGACCGCGTACGGGCCCTGTACGGTGCGGGCGATCTCCTCGGCGGCGAGTTCGGCGAACTCGGGGACGGGCAGCATCGGGCCGGGGCGCAGCGGATCGTGGCCGGGCGGTGAGACGGCCAGCAGCTCGATGTGCGGCGGGAGCTGCGCCGCGAGGGGCTGGTAGGCGATGGCGTCGCCGCCGCCGTGCGGGAAGCAGACCAGGGTCAGGGCGGTGGTGCCGGGTTCCCGCTCGGGGGTGAGCCGGTGCAGCAGGGTGTGCGCCTGTGTGCCGGCTGCGCCGAGTTCGGCGGTGCGGGCGGCGAGGCCGGCCGGGGTCGGGTTGCTGAAGAGGTCGACGACGCGCAGGGCGGCGGCCCCGCCGTCGGGCAGGGCGGCGGCGACGGCCCGTACGGCGCGCACGGCGGCGAAGGAGTCGCCGCCCAGGGCGAAGAAGTCGTCGCCGGGGGCCACCTCGGCCACGCCGAGCACTTCGGCCCAGACGGCGGCGATGCGCAGGGCGACGGGGTCGCCGTCCGCCGGTGCGGGGGCGGGCCGGCCGGCGGTGGGGGCGGCGGAGCGCGGGTCGGGCAGGGCGCCGCGGTCGACCTTGCCGTTGGGGCTGAGCGGCAGCCGCTCCAGCAGCACCAGTTCGGCGGGGACGCAGTGCGGGGGCAGGACCGTTCCGAGTGCGGTGCGCAGGGCGGCGGTGTCGAGGTCGGCGCCGTCCTCGGGGACGACGTAGCCGACGAGGCGGTCGGAGCCGGCCGCGGTGCGGCGGGCGGCGACGACGGCTTCACGCACGCCGGGGCGGCCCTTCAGCGCGCTCTCCACCTCGCCCGGTTCGATGCGGAGCCCGTTGAGCTTGATCCGGAAGTCGGTGCGGCCGAGGAGTTCGATGGTGCCGTCCGCGCCGTAGCGGGCCAGGTCGCCGGTGCGGTAGAGGCGTTCGGTGCGGCCCGGTTCCAGTTCGACGTGGACGAACTTCTCCTCGGTGAGTTCGGGCCGGTTGAGGTAGCCGCGGGCCAGTCCGACGCCGCCGAGGTGGAGTTCGCCGGGGACGCCGACGGGGACGAGGCGGTCGTGCGGGTCGAGGACGTAGGTGTGCTGGTTGGCCATGGGGCGGCCGTACGGGAGCTTCGTCCACTGGGGGTCGACGCGGCCGACCCGGTATTCCACCGAGTGGATGGACGCCTCGGTCGCCCCGCCGAGTGCCGCGAAGGACAGGTCCGGTGCGAAGGCGCGGATCCGGTCGGGCTGGGTGACGGGGATCCAGTCGCCGCCGAGGAAGGCGGTGCGCAGCTTCGGCAGTCGGGGGCCGCCGGCGTGTTCGAGCTGGTCGACGAGGAGGCCGAGGAGCGCGGGGGCGGAGTTCCAGACGGTGACGCCGTGCCGCTCGACGAGGTCGGCCCAGTGGGCGGGGTCCTTGGCGGCGGCGGGGTCGGGCAGGACGAGGGTGCCGCCCGCGGCCAGGATGCCGAGGGTTTCGTAGACGCTCATGTCGAAGCTGGGCGAGGACAGGGCGAGGACGGAGTCGTCCGGGCCTATGCCGTAGGAGCGGTTGAGGTCGAGGAGGTTGTTGACGACGCCGCGGTGTTCGAGGGCGATGCCCTTGGGGGTGCCGGTGGAGCCGGAGGTGAAGATGACGTAGGCGAGGTCCCGGGCGGTGACGGCGGTGTCGGGCCGGGTCGCGGGCAGCTCGGCGAGCGCCGCCCGGTGGGTGTCCAGCAGCACCTGTGCGGTGCCCGCGGGGACGGGCAGCCGGCCGATGAGCTCGGCGTCCGAGACGACGATGGGCGGCGCGGCGTCCTTGAGCAGCAGGGCGAGGCGTTCGGCCGGGTAGTCCGGGTCGAGGGGTACGTAGGCGCCGCCCGCCTTGAGGACGGCGAGGATCGCGGTGACCAGGCCCGGGCCGCGGCGCAGGCACAGGGCGACGGTCCGGCCGGGGCCCGCGCCGGACTCGGTGAGCCGGTGAGCCAGCCGGTTGGCGCGCTCCTCCAGCTCCCGGTAGGTGACGCTCCAGCCGCCGAGTCCGCCGAGGACGACGGCCGGGGCGTCGGGCCGGCGGTCGGCGTGCTGCTCGAAGAGGTGGTGCAGGCAGGCGTCCTGGGGGAAGGGTGCGCGGGTGTTGTTCCAGTCGTCCAGGGCGGCGCGCCGCTCGGCGTCGGTGAGCAGCGGAAGCGCGGACAGCGGGGCGTCGGGGCGGTCGACGGCGCCTTCGAGGGTGGTGAGGAAGTGGCCGAGCAGCCGGTCCACGGTGGAGGCGTCGAACAGGGCGGTGGGGTATTCCACGAGGGCGCGGACCGCGGTGCCGGTGTCGTGGACGCTGATCATGAGGTCGTACTTGGTGGCGTGCGAGGAGAAGTCGATGGGCTCGGTGGCCAGGCCCGCGAGGCCGGGGGCGGTGTCCGGGGTCTCGTCGAGGAGGAACATCACGGACGTGAGCGGGGGCCGGCTCGGGTCGCGGGGCAGCCCGAGGGTGTCGACGATGAGGTCGAAGGGCAGTTCCTGGTGCGCGTACGCCTGGAGGGTGGTGTGGCGGGTGGCGCGGACCAGTTCGGCGAAGCCGGGGTCACCGCCGGTTCTGATGCGCAGCGGCAGGGTGTTGACGAAGAAGCCGATGAGGTCGCCGAAGGCGGGGTGGTCGCGGCCGGAGACGGACGTGCCGACGACGATGTCCTCCTGGCCGGTCCAGCGGCGCAGGGTGGCGGCGAAGCCGGCCAGCATCGTCATGTAGAGGGTGGCGCCCTCGGACTTTCCGAACTCCCGCAGCCGGGCGATGAGGTGGGGCGGGAGGTCGATGTAGCGGGAGGCTCCCTCGTGTCCGAAGACGGGAGGCCGGGGCCGGTCGGTGGGCAGGTCCACGGGTGCGGCGCCGCCCAGTTCCTCCCGCCAGAAGGAGGTCAGGCCCTCCAGCCGGTCGCCGCTGACGCGGCGGCGCTGCCAGGTGGCGAAGTCGGCGTACTGGAGGGCGAGGGGGGCGTTCGCCTCGGCGGGAGCTCCGGTGCGGGCGGCGTAGGCGCGTTCCAGTTCGGTGTAGAGGATCCGCATCGACCAGCCGTCGGTGACGATGTGGTGGAGGTTGAGCACGAGGACGTGGTCCTCGGCGCCGAGGCGGCCGAGTCCGGCCCGCAGGGGGACGGCGCCGGCCAGGTCGAAGGGGGCGCCCGCGTCGGCGTCGTAGAAGGGCCGGACGGCTTCCTCACCGGGCAGTTCGGTCAGCGGCAGGGGCAGCCGGAAGCCGTCGACCACGCGGGGCAGGGCCTCGCAGGCGCCCTCCTGGTAGGTGTAGACGGTGCGCAGGACCTCGTGGCGGTCCACGATGTCCTGGAGGGCCGCGTGCAGGGCGGGGACGTCGAGCGGGCCGCGGATGCGGGTGGCGACGGGCACGTTGTAGGCGGGGCTGCCGGGCTGGAGCTGGTCGATGAACCAGAGCCGGCGCTGTGCGAAGGAGAGCACCGGCGGGTCCGCGGGCTCGCGGGGTGCCGGCTCGGGGTCCTCCCGTACGGCGGCGCGCCCGCCGGTGCGGCCCGTCAGGGCCTGGAACAGTGCCCTGCGGGACTTCGGCAGTGCGGCTATGCGTTCGGCGAGGGACTCGCTCACCTTGAGCCTCCGTGCGTCTTCGGGAGAGGGAGTACGGCAGGGCGCGCCGCGGGAGCGCGGCGCGGGCGTGCGGGACGCGCGGGGTGCGCGGTCTGCGGGGTGCGGGAGTGCGGGTGTTCGGGAGCGGGTGCCGTCGGCGGGCACCCGCTCCCGTGGGGCCCGACCGTCAGGCGGTGACCTTGGTGTCGTCCGCGGCCGGAGATCCCTCCTCGGCGGCGTCCTCGCCGCCCGGCATCTCCTTGATCTTGGCGACCGGCCCGCCGAGCAGGGTCAGTCCGCCGATGATGGTGACGGCACCGGCCACCGCGAGGCCGCCGGTCAGTCCGATCGCCTCGCCGAGCGCGCCGCCGGCGAAGTAGCCGAGGGACAGGGCGCCGTACACCGCGGAGAGCGCGGTGCCGCTGACCCGGCCCATCTGCTCGTTCGGGGTGACACCCTGCACGAGGCTGAGGACGTGGATGTCGAACATCGGGGAGACGAAGCCGATGACGGCCTGGACCACGATCAGTCCGACGAAGCCGCCGATCGCGCCGCCCGTCGGGACGAGGATGTAGCCGGCGCCGAGCACGACCGCGGTGATGACCAGGAGGCGGCCCACCGAGAGGCTCTTGGAGACGACCTCGGAGAGCACCGCGCCGACGATGACGAAGACCGACATGACGGCGAAGGCGATGCCGACCTGGCCGGGGCTGAGGTCCAGCACCTTGTAGGCGTAGACGATCAGGATGGCGTCGCCCATCGCCGCGCCGAGGTTGACCACGACGTTGGCGGTGAACAGGCCGCGCAGGACCGGGTTGCCGAAGAGGGTCTTCATGCCCTCCTTCATCTCCGCCTTCGCGGAGGCCTTCCGCTCCTCGGTGCGCTCTCGGACGTCCCGGTGGCGGATGACCAGCAGGGCGACGAGGGAGATGAGGAAGGTGAAGGCGTCGGCGGTGATGGCGCGTGCGGCGCCGAGCAGCTGGATGAGCGCGCCGCCGGCGCCCGCGCCGACCGCCTCGGCGACGCTGCGGCTGATCTGGAGTTTGGTGTTGCCCTCGATGAGGTTCTCGGTGCCGATGAGCTGGGGCAGCCAGGACTGGTACGAGACCTCGAAGAAGGTCGTGAGGCAGCCGGTGACGCCGGCCACGATGAAGATGTGGATCATGCTGACGGAGTCGAGCGCGAATGCCAGCGGAATCGTGGCCAGGGCCAGGAAGCGGCCCAGGTCGGCGACGATCATGACGGTGCGCCTCGAAACCCGGTCGGCCACCAGCCCGGCGAACGGGGCGAGCAGCAGGAAGGGGAGGAAGCGCAGCGCGCCGAGCACGCCGACCTCCAAGGCTCCGCCGTCCAGCACCACGACCGCGAGGGTCGGCAGTGCCAGAAGGGAGATCTTGTCGCCGAAGTTGCTGACGGTCTGCCCGAACCACAGGCGATTGAAATCGGAATGCCGACCGAGTGCCATGTCGACGCCCTTTTCTGATTGGGTACGGAATTGTCGGACGGCACTGACGCTATGGGCCCCGAGTTGGGCCCCGGTTATGAATTCCGGGACTATAGAAAGCTTGTAGACATGGGATGAGCTCAGCTGGAGAAGCGTGCGATGTCGGCGCTCTCTCGGGCGATTCCGGCGGCCACGGCGGGGCTCGGCGGCTCGGTTCCGGGGAAGGGTTCGACCTTGACGGGTGTCCCCCGGCGGCCGCCCGACCAGGTGCCCACGGCCAGGCCGTCGACGACCACGGTGGCGCGGATCTGTCCGCCGCCGGGCCACACGCGGCGCTCGTGCTCGGCGGGCACCGACAGGTCCCGGCTGCGGTAGCCGACGAGGTAGTTGTCATAGGCCGGCAGCAGCCGTACGTCGGGTTCGCCGGGAGCGGGCGGGGCTTCGGGAGCGGTGTCCCGTAGGGCCGCCCAGGCGTTCCGGCCCGTCGTGGTCTTCAGCCCCGACCAGTGCACGAAGTCCAGCGCGTCGCAGGGGCCGTGGGCGGCGCGGTAGCGGCGCGCGAGCTCCCGCACGGCGGCCTCCCCCGTGTACGGCAGGGGGCTGGTGGCGGGCAGCCAGTCGTCGAGGAGGACGAAGGTGGCCTCGCCGTCGCGCTGCGGCCCGTGGCAGATGCGGCCGGCCAGGGCGGCCCGGCGGATGAGGTGGAAGGCCGACTGCCCCTTCGGCTCGACCCCGAGGGTGGTGAGCCGGTCGGTGAGCTGGGCGCGGGTGAGCGGGCCCTCCGTGCCGATCGCGTCGGCGATGAGCCGCTCCGAGCGCGCGCACAGGGAGTCGTCGAGGCCCAGTTCGCGCAGGCGGCGGCCGGCGAGCGCCAGGTAGACGGGGCCGAAGAGGGCGAGCAGCCAGCGGGCGTCGGCGGCGGGCACCAGCTGGAGGGTGCCGCGCATGAACCAGCCGCGTACGGCGGTGCGTTCGGTGTCGGTGGCCCGGCGCACGGCCTCCTGTGTCAGTCCGCGGGCCCGTGCCCGCAGTCCGAGCTCCGCCGCGGGCAGGTCCTGGGCCTGGACGGCCAGTACCCGGCCCAGGACCTCGGCGACGGAGTCCTCCCGGACCCCGCCCCCGATCGCCTGTGCGCGCGCCCTGAGCAGCCGTTCGGTCGTACGTCGTTCCACGTGTCCAGTCTTTCAGCCGAGCAGCCGCAGCCGCATCTCCTCGCGGGCCGCCACACATCCGACGGCTTCCGCGCCGCCCCAGTCCAGCAGCCGCCAGCCGTGCCAGCGCGGCGGCTCCTGCCCGTACACGGGAAGGTCGAGGCGGGCCGGCTCGTCGAGCGTGCCCGCCCCGACCTTGACCAGGGACTCCTTTCGTACCCACTGGCGCAGGAAGGCGCGCCGCGGGTGGGTGTCCGACCGCAGGGCGGCCAGCTCCCTCTCCGTGCAGACGGCCGAGGCCGTCCGCCAGTCCAGGGGGCCGTCGCCGACGGCCTCCACGTCCACGCCGACCGGTCCGCCGGCCGCGGCGGCCGCGACCCAGCCCCGGGTGTGCGCCAGGCTGACACCGGTGTCGGGCGCCTCGACGAGCCGGGGTCTGCCGTGCGGACGGTCGCACGCACCGCAGCTCTGAACGACGGTGAGGCTCTGCGCCGGGCGGCCCAGGAGCCGCCCGGCGCAGAGCCGGACCAGTGCGTGCGCGGCCAGGAAGTCGTCTCGGTCGCCGGCCGACCGGAGGGTGCCGGCGCGGTCCAGTTCGGTACGGGTCAGCAGCGCCCGTACGTCCCCGGCCGCGGCCAGCACCGCTCCGGTCGGCCCGGCCAGTGCGAGACCGGCCATCAGCGCCTGCGGCGCAGGACCGCGTAGTAGCCGGGCAGGCGCAGGGCGTCGGAGTCCGACCGGGGGTCGATGGCGTGCAGTTCTATCGCCTCGTCCTCGACGATCTCCCAGCCCTCGGCGCCGAACGCCTCGGCCAGCTCGGGCCTGGTGAAGCGGTGCGAGTGCCGGACGCCGGCCGCCTCCAGCGGGCCGACCAGGTCCTCGGCGCGGCCGCGCTTGCCGCCGACGAAGCCCAGGTAGCCGAAGGAGTTGCTGGAGTAGTCGGGCTCGTGCACGATCAGCGTGCCCGCCTCGCCCAGCAGCCGGTCGGCGACGGCGGCGAGCCGGGCCCGGGCCTCGGTGTCCAGGACGTGGAAGACGCCGCGGACGAAGATGTTGTAGGGCCCCTCGCCGAGGACCGCGGCCTGTTCGGCGTCGGTCATGTCGATCGCCAGGTAGTCGACGTTCGCCACCCCCTCGGCCTCGCGCTTGGCGTGGTCGATGGCGCTGGCGGAGACGTCGACGCCGATGACCGACGGGTAGTGCGGGGCGAGTTCGCGGCTGTAGCGGCCGTTGCCGCAGCCGAGGTCGATGAGCGGCAGGTCGGCGCGGAAGTGGCGCTGCGCCTGGTCGAGGAGCCACTGGAACTCCTCGCCGCTGTCGGCGTCCCAGATGACGTCGCCGCCGCGGCCGGTGCGGCTGATGCCGGCCCAGTAGCGCTCCCAGGCGTCGCCGGTGTCGCGCTCCTCGGCCCTGGCCGCGTCGGCGCCCTCCTCGCCGGGCGGCGGGGAGTACCGCTCCCAGGCCTCGTCCTCGCCGAGGGCCTCCAGCAGGGCCGTGAACTCCTCGAACATCGCGTCGATGAGACCGTCGGGGTAGACGGCGGGCAGGAAGTCCCAGTTGAAGGTGAGCCCTTCGGGCTTCTCGAAGACCTGGAAGTCCAGGGAGACCTGCGGGGTCTGGGAGATCCCGTAGACGGGCGCGCCCAGTTCGGTCTCCTCGTACTGCGGCGGGTGGCCGGCGAGGCTGGTCATGACGACGGGCATGGCCGGGGCGAGGGAGCCGCGCAGCTTGGTGAGCTCGCGCAGGACCTGGACCCCGCTGAAGTAGCGGTGTTCCAGGTCGGCCCAGAGGCGGCGCTGCACGGCCTGGGCCCGCCCGGCGAAGGTGGAGTCCTGCTGTTCGACGGCGAGCAGCAGGGTGGTGGTGGTGTCCGCGAGCAGCGCGTTGACCTGCGGGTGCAGCGGGAGCCGGTTGAAGAGGGGGAAGTTGATGGTGAAGCGGGCCTGCCCGGAGGCCCTGCCGAGGATTTCGGCGTAGGCGGCGGCCAGCACACCGGAGGGGGTCACCTCGCGGGCGTGTGCCCGCTCCTGGATCCGGGTCCACTGCTCCGGGGAGACGACGTGGCTGCGCCGTTCGAAGCGGACGGGCAGCTCGGGGGCGTCGGCCGGGCGCTCGGGCAGGGCCGGGGCGGGCGGGAGGGTGGCGAGGCGGTCGCGCCAGTACCACTCGGAGCGCCGGTAGATCTCGCTGTCGCGCAGCGAGTTCCCGACGGCCAGCACGTAGTCGCGGAAGGTCAGCTCCAGCGGGGCGAGTTCGGCGTCCGGTTCCACGTAGTAGGTGACCAGGTCGGGGACGAGGACCTGGAAGTAGCTCCAGGCGTCGGCGACCAGGAAGTCCAGGCAGAGGTGGATCCGGGCGCGGCCGCCGCCGAGGAGGCTGATCCGTACGTCGAACAGCGGCCAGGCGTCGGCGTCGAGGACCTGGTGGGACAGCTTCTCGCGCAGTGCGGCCAGTTCGGCCGTGCGGGTCTCCTCGTCGAGCCCGCCGAAGTCGGTGACGGGGATCTCGTACGCCGGGACCTCCTCGAAGACCTGCTGGGTGCCGTCGGGCAGCACCCGGGTGCGCAGGGCGTCGTGGCGTTCGACGAGCCGGCGCCAGGCGCTTTCGAAGCGGGGGACGTCGAGCTGCTCGCTCTCCCATTCGAAGTAGCCGTGGCAGCCGACGTTGCCGAGGTCCACGAGGCCGCCGCGGCCGATCCACAGCGCCTGCTGGCTCTCGGTCAGCGGGAACGGCTCGAAGCGTGCGGCCGGGTCGGGGACGATCGCCGGGAGGCCGCCGAAGGAGCCGCGGCCGCCGGCGCGTTCGGTGGTGACCAGGGTGGCGAGTTCGGCGACGGTGGGGCAGGCGGAGAGGTCGGACAGGCTCAGCTCGACGCCGTAGCGGCGGCGGATCTCGTCGATGAGCTGGAAGGCCAGCAGCGAGTGCCCGCCCAGTTCGAAGAAGTTGTCGTGGATGCCGACGCCCTCGGTGCGGAACGCCTCGGCCCACAGCCGGCTCAGGCCGTCCTCGACCTCGTTGCGCGGTGCCTCGTAGCCGGCGCCGACGCCGTCGCGGCCCTCCGGGGGCTCCGGCAGGCTGCGCCGGTCGACCTTGCCGTTGGGCAGCCGCGGGAGGGTGGGCAGCACGACGACGGAGGCGGGGACCATGTAGTAGGGCAGGGTACGGGCGACCTCGGCGCGCACCGTGGCCGAGTCGGGTTCGGCCCCGTCGGCCGGGGAGACGTACGCGATCAGCCGCTTGTCGCCCGGGCCGCGCTCCTGGGTGACGACGACCGCCTCGGCGATCCCGTCGAGGCGTGCGATGTGCGTCTCGACCTCGCCGAGCTCGACGCGGAAGCCGCGGATCTTGACCTGGGAGTCGGACCGGCCGAGGAGTTCGACGGCGCCGTCCTCGCGGCGGCGGGCGAGGTCGCCGGTGTCGTAGAGCACCGGGTGCGGGTCGTTGGGCAGGAAGTTGGGGAGGAACCTGGCGGCGGTGAGCTCCGGGCGGCCGTGGTAGCCGGCCGCGACCCCGGCCCCGGAGACGTGCAGCCGGCCGACCTCCCCGTCGGCCACCGGGCGGCCGTCCTCGTCCAGGAGGTGGACGCGGAGGTTGGCGATGGGGACGCCGACCGGGACCTGGCGGGTGGCGCGGACCTCGTCGGGGGTCGCCTGGCTGGTGAAGTCGGTGCCGGCGCCGAGGTCGAGGCAGGACAGCACGTTGGTGGTCTCGGTGGTGCCGTAGGTCATCACCACGCGGAAGGGGGTGTCGACGGGCGGCCAGCTGTGTACGCGCTCGGCCGTGGTCACCAGGATCCGCAGCGCCGTGTCCGCCGGCCACTCCAGCCCCCAGACGGGCTCGGCCAGCGCGGCGACGAGCATCGTGTGGGTGATGCCCTCGCCGGCCAGCCAGTCGCGGATCTGCTCGGGGGTCTGCGCCTGGCCGGCCTCGGGGATGTGGATCGCGGCGCCGGCCGGCAGGTAGGCCAGCCACTCCATGATCTGGACGGCGAAGCCGGGGGTGGACATCCAGGAGGCGCGGTCGCCGGGGCGGACGCCGTAGGCGCGGGTGGTCCAGTGGACCAGGTTGGTGAGCGCGCCGTGCCGTTCCAGGACGGCCTTGGGGGTGCCGGTGGAGCCGGAGGTGTAGATGAGGTGGCTGACGGTGTCGGGGCCGGTCACGGACGCGGGCGCGGTGTCCGGCATGCCCGCTCCGGCGGTGGACACCTCGGCGCGCGGGACGTCCTCGGGTATCCGGCGGGCGAGTTCGGCCGGGGTGAGCACGAGCAGCGGGCCCGCGTCGGCGATCATCGCGGCGAGCCGGTCGTCGGGGTTGACCGGGTCGAGGGCGACGATGGCCGCGCCCGTCTTGAGGACGGCGAGGGAGCCGAGGACGTACTCGGCGCTGCGCGGGTAGCACAGCCCGACCCGGGCCCCTGGCGCGGCGCCGCGGGCGATCAGCGCGTGCGCCAGGCGGTTGGTGGCGGCCTCCAGTTCGGCGTACGTCCAGGAGCGGTCGCCCTGCGCGAGGGCGGTGGCGGTGGGGGTGCGGGCGGCCTGGGCGGCGAGGAGTTCTGGGTATCCGGTCGCGGGGAACGCGGCGTCCGAGCGGTTGAAGTCGACGAGTGCGGTGGTCACAGTACGGGCCCTTTCTTACTTCGCGAAGGCTCGGCTGCGCAGCAGCCGCACGGGGAGGCTGTTGATGCCCCAGGTGAAGTTGGACGAGTTGAAGGTGGCGGGGCCGGTCAGCTCGAACCCGTCCAGTACGGCGAGCATCTCGGTGAGCAGGGCGCCGAGTTCGAAGCGGGCGAGGCGGGCGCCGAGGCAGAGGTGGCGGCCGTGCCCGAAGGCGACGTGCCGGTTGGGGCGGCGGTCGACCCGGAAGGAGTGGGGGTCGGCGAAGACGTCCTCGTCCCGGTTGGCCGAGACGTTCCACAGGGTGACGCGGGCGCCGGCGGCGACGGGAACCCCGTTGATCTCGGTGTCGTGTGCGGCGGTGCGCAGGGCGTGCACCCCGGGGGTGGTCCAGCGCAGGATCTCCTCGACCGCGGGGGCGATGCCGTCCGGGCCGAGGCCGCGCAACAGCCGCCACTGGTCGGGGTGCTCGGCGAACATGTGGACCGCGCCGGCCGCCGAGTAGCGGGTGGTCTCGTTGGCGCCGGACAGGACGCCGTTGAGGTTGAAGACGATCTCGTGGTCGCTCAGCGGCCGTTCGCTGCCGTCGCCCTCGTCCACGAGGGTGTCGTGGGCGATCTGGCTGACCAGGTCGTCGCCGGGGCGGGCCCGGCGCTCGGCGAGCAGTTCGATGAAGTACAGGAAGATCTCGGAGTGGGCGCTGCTGCGCACCGCCTCGTCCGGTGAGTCGAAGGCGTCGGTGGTCAGGGCGCCGATCCAGGCCCAGTCGGCGCGCGGGATGCCGAGGATGGCGCAGACCACCCGGTTGGGCAGCTGTTTGGCCAGGTCGATGAAGTCCAGTTCGTCGCGTTCGGCGGCCTCGGTGACCAGGTCGGCGACGACCTCCTCGACGAGGGCTTCCAGGCGGGGCATCTGCTGCGGGCCGAAGGCCTGTCCCAGGGCCCGCTTGAGGCGGGTGTGGTGCGGGACGTCGGAGACGATGAGCATGCGCTGGGCGACCGCGGCGACGGCCGCCGGGTCGCTGCCCAGCCGCATCCCGCGGCCCGACAGGAAGGTGTCGCTGTCGGCGTAGACCTTCATGATGTCGCGGTGCCGGCTCAGCGCCCAGAAGCCGCCGTCCTCGCTGCCGGGCTCGGGGTGCCAGTGGACGGGCGAGTTGGCGCGCAGCCAGGTGAAGGTGGGCCAGAAGTCGTTGCGGCCGAAGGGGCCCGGGTCGAGCAGGTCGATCTCCATCTCAGGCTCCTCGCAGGCTGAGCGGGCGGATGTCGGGCCAGTGGGCGTCGACGAAGGCGGCGCATTCGTCCTCGGTGCCGTCGAAGCCGGCCGGCGTCCAGCCGTCGGGCGTCTCGCGCGTCGCGGGGTACAGCGCGTACTGCCCCTCGTGGTTCACGAGGACCTGGTGGGTGGTGGGCACGATGTCCTCCGGGCTCGGGCCGATGGGTACGGGCGGGCGGGCTGTCAGACGGTCGGGGTGAGGGGCGCGCCCTCGCCCCGCAGCAGGGCGCTCAGGTGGTCCAGTACGGGCCGGGGGCGGCGCAGGACGGCGTGGTGGCCGCCGGTGGTGGTGTGCCGGGTGAACCGGGCGGTGGTGACCGCGGCCCAGCCGTCCAGGTCGGCCGTACTGACGGTCTCGTCGCCGTCCGCGCCCCAGGCGTGCACGGGTACGGAGAGGGGGACGCCCGGCTGGTGGACGTAGCTCAGGGACAGTTGGGCGTCCTTGCGGAGCATGCCGACCATCAGGGCCCGGGTGTCCTCGTCGAGCAGCTCGGGGTCGAGGCCGGCGGTGTCGAAGAGCTTGTCCAGCTCCTCTCCGTCGTCGACGATGCCGCGGCCGGCCCCGGTCCAGTGGCCGGGGGCCCGGCAGCCGCTGACCACGAGGGCGCGCGGGGTGACCCGGCGGGAGACCTCGTAGCCGAGGAGGCCGCCGAAGCTGTGCCCGAAGACGATCAGCGGCCGCCTCCCGACGGTGGACACCAGTTCGGCCGCGATGGCCTCGACGGCCTCGTCGAAGGTGTCCGGCATGGGCTCGCGCCAGCGGTTCTCCCGGCCCGGCAGCTGTACGCCGTACACCTGCGCGAGGCCCTCCAGGGCGGGCTGCCAGGCGCGGAACTGCTGGCAGCCGGCTCCGGCGGGGGGCAGGCACAGCAGTACGGGCAGGGCCGGGTCGGCGGGGTCCGCCGTCCAGGTGGAGATCCAGGTGCCCATGGCCTACGCCCCTTCGGCGGCGCCGGCCGCACCGGTGGCGGCTCCGCCCCGCTCGGCTGCGAGCCGGTCGATCTCGGCGGCGACGTCGGCGACCGTCGGCCGGGCCAGCAGCGCACCGAGGCCGACGCGCAGTCCGGTGGCCCGGCGCAGCTCGGACACGGCGCGGGCGGCGGCCAGGGAGTGGCCGCCCAGCTCGAAGAAGTCGGCCTCGGGGCCGGGGACCTCGGTGGCGAGCACGTCGGCCCAGACGGTCATCACGGTGCGCTCGCTGGGGCTGGCGCCGGCGGCCGTGTCCGGTCCGTCTCCGTGCTCCGGCTCGGCCAGGGCCCGGGCCAGTGCCGCGCGGTCGGCCTTGCCGGTGGTCAGGGTCGGGATCCGGTCCAGCACCCGTACCGTGCCGGGTACGGCGGCCTCGGGCAGCTGCTTGCGGCAGCGCTCCACGACGCGGGTGGCGAGCCCGGCCGGGTCGGCGGCGCCGGGGGCCGCGACGACGGCGAGGCCGAGGCTCTGGCCCGAGGCCAGCGGGCAGCAGGCGGCGGCGACGACCTCGGGCAGTTCGGCGGCGATGCGCTCCACCTCGCCGAGCTCGATGCGGTGGCCGCGGATCTTGACCTGGTCGTCCCGGCGGCCCCGGTACTCCAGTTCGCCGCTGTCGCGGCGCACCACGACGTCGCCGGTGCGGTACATGCGAGTGCCGCCGCCCTGGAAGGGGTCGGGCAGGAACCGGCTGGCGGTGAGCCCGGGGCGGCCCCGGTAGCCGCGGGCGACGGCGGGTCCGCCGAGGTAGAGCTCGCCCTCCGCGCCCGCGGCCACCGGCCGCAGCTCCTCGTCCAGCACGTACGCCCGGTAGCCGGGCAGCGGTCGTCCGATGGCGGTCACGTCGTCCCCTCGTCGGCTGTCGGCCCAGGTGGCGGCGATGGTCACCTCCGTGGGCCCGTACACGTTGAGCAGCCGCCGGCCGTGGGCGAACCGCTCGGCCAGTGCGGCCGGGCAGGCCTCCCCGGCGACGACGACGACCTCGGCGGAGTCGAGGCCCGCGCCGTGGGCGGCGAGCAGCGACGGTGTGAGGGAGACCGTGCGCAGTCCGGCGGGCAGCGGTTCGCGGCCCTCCGCGGCGGCCTGGCGCAGACCGTCGAGGGAGAGGTCGGTGAGGGCCACTCCCTGCCCGTGCACGAGGTAGAGCAGGGTGCACCAGAGCCAGCCGTCGAAGGCGGGCGAGACGGCGTTGAGTCCGAGTCCGCCGGCGGGCAGGCCGAGGCCCTGGAGGGCGGTGACGAAGGTGTCCAGGCCGCGGTAGGTGACCTCGACGCCCTTGGGGCGGCCGGTGGTTCCCGAGGTGTAGATGAGGTAGGCGCAGCCGTCGGGGGCGGGCGGGGACACGGCGAGCGCCCCGGGGGCGCCGCGGCGGACCTCGCGGGGGGTCAGGAGGCCGATGCCGCCCGTCTCCAGGCCGGCGGGCACCGTGGTGGCGACGAGTACGGCCGCGCCGGCGTCGCGCAGTATCCCGCCGAGGCGTTCGACGGGATGCCCCGGGTCCAGCGGTACGGCGGTCCCGCCCAGGCTCCAGACGGCGAGCAGGGCGGGCACACTCTCCCGGGAGCGGCCCAGCAGCAGCCCGACGGGGGTGTCCGGGCCGACTCCGGCGCGGGTGAGGGCGGCGGCGTAGCGGGCGGTGCGGGCGGTCAGCGCCGCATAGGTGAGGTTGCCGTCCGCGGCCTTCACCGCGGTCTCGTCGGGCTGTTCGCGGGTCCACCGTTCCAGGCGGGCGAACAGCGGCGGGAGCGCGCCCGGGGCGCTCGCCCCGGCCGCCCCGGCATGGGGCTCGGTCATCCGTCGTTCCTCTCGGTGTCCGCGGGGCGGGCGGCCTCGGTGGCCCGCAGCCGCGGGCCGACCACCTGGCCCCCCGCGCCCTGCGGGAGCTGCATCGACTTGGTCTCCAGGAAGGCCTCCAGTCCGGCCGTGCCGCACTCGCGTCCGATCCCGGACTGCTTGAACCCGCCGAACGGGGCGGCCGGGTTGAACTGGCCGCCGTTCACGTCGACCAGGCCGGAGCGGAATCGGCGGGCCACCCGCTCGGCGCGGGCGTCGTCGCCGGACCAGACCGCGCCGTGCAGTCCGTAGCGGGTGCCGTTGACGATGCCGACCGCCTGCTCCTCGCCGTCGTAGGGGATGACGGACAGCACCGGTCCGAAGATCTCCTCCTGGGCGATCGTGGTGTGCGGGTCGACGTCGGCGAAGACCGTCGGCTGGACGTAGTAGCCGGTGTCCAGGCCGGCGGGCCGGTCGGGGCCGCCGCGGACCAGGCGGGCTCCGCCCTCCTCGGCGCCGCGGCGGATGTAGCCGGTGACGCGGGCGTGGGCGGCCGCGGACACCAGCGGGCCGAGGTCGGTGGCCGGATCGCGCGGGTCGCCGGTGGTGTAGCCGTCCATGGCCCGGCAGGCGAGCTCCACGGCCTCGTCCTGCCGGTCCCGGGGCACCAGCAGCCGGCTCCACTGAAGGCAGGTCTGGCCGGTGTTGAAGAGCATCTGGTCGACGGTGGCGGCCACGGCCGCGGCCAGGTCGGCGTCGTCGAGGACGAGGCTGGCGTTCTTGCCGCCGAGTTCGAGGTGGACGCGTTTGACACGGTCGGCGCCGAGCGCGGAGACCTGGCGGCCGGCCCGGGTGGAGCCGGTCAGGGAGACCACGTCGACCAGCGGGTGGGTGACCAGGGCCGTGCCGACGGTGTCGCCGGTGCCGACGACCATGTTGAAGACGCCGGGCGGCAGGTCCGCCTCGGCGATGGCCTCGGCGAGCAGCCGGGCGTGCAGCGGGGTGATCTCGCTCGGCTTGTGCACGACGGTGCAGCCCGCCGCCAGCGCCGGGAGGATCTTCTGCACGGTGAGCAGCAGGGGGGTGTTCCACGGGGTGATGCAGGCGGCGACCCCGGCGGCCTCGCGTACGACGAGCGAGTGGCCCACCCGCTCCTCGAAGGCGTGGGAGGCGGCTGTCTCGACGCAGTGCGCGGCCATGCCGAGGGACAGCCCGACGTGCGTGTGGCGGGCCATCCGGGCGGGCGCCCCGACCTCGGCGGTGATGACCTCCGCGAAGCGGTCGGCCCGTGCCTCCATGGCCTCGACGACCCTGCGCAGCAGGGCGGTCCGCTCACGCAGCGGGGTGGCGGCCCAGCCTTCGAAGGCCCCGGCGGCGGCGCGCGCCGCGAGGTCGGCGTCCCGGGCGGTGCCGGCCGGGACGGTGGCCAGGGCGCGCTCGGTGGCGGGGTCGGTCACGACGAGGCGGCCGTCGGCTTCGGAGGCGACCCAGGCGCCGCCGATCCACTGGTCGGTGTAACGGGGCGGCAGCGGGCCCGCGTTCGGCTCGTCGCCGGGCGGTCTGGAGTCCTGCGGCACGGTCGGCACGGTCAGCACGGTCACGGTGGGTTCCTCACTCGGTCGCGGAAATCACGGGCTCGCTGAACAGCGGTGTCGGTCACGCGGTCGCGGGGTCGGCGGTGCGGGCCAGGACGGCCGGGGCCCTGTTGTCGGGCCTGGCCCTGCGGACGGGCCGGGACAGGGCCGGGCCGCGGACCTCCGCGCTCCACGGCGGTGTCCCGGGCTGGCGCCCGGCGGGCCGCAGCGCGCGGACCGTGGCGGGGGCGCCGCCGACGGAGGCCGGGGCGGACGCCGCCACGGGAGCGGCGCCGCGGGCCGCGGACGGGATCAGGGCGCGCAGCAGCCGCTGGGTCTCGGGGCCGGGCGCCACGGCCAGTTCGTCGCGCATCCGACGGGCGCACAGCTCGTACCAGCGGCGTACGCAGGCCAGTTCGCCGCGTCGGCCGTGCGCGGCCATCAGCGCGCGGTAGGTCTCCTCGTGGTGGCGGTCGATCTCCAGCGTGCGCTTGCAGAGCTCGATCAGCTCCACGAAGTCCTCGCGGTCCTCGGCGTCGGCGCGCAGCACGCCCAGGGCGCGCAGGGCCAGCGCCCTGAGGTATTCGCGCTGTTCGACGACCCAGTCGGCGCTCTCGCCGCGCAGGAACTCGCCGCCGTACAGGGCGATCGCCGCCCGCAGCCTGGTCCTGGCCAGGGCGGTGTCGCCCGCGGTGGCGGCCCGCAGGCCGGCGTGCACGAGCTCCTGGAAGCGGTCCAGGTCGCTCCACAGACCGGTGACGTTGAGGACGTATCCGAAGTCGCGGTAGACCAGCTGGATCCCGGAGTCGCCGGGGCGGTCTGGGTGGGCGTCCAGCACCCGGCGCAGCGCGTGGGCGGCGACCTTGAGGGAGCTGCCCGAGGTGCTGTCGGTGCCGGGCCACAGGGAGGCGTAGAGCCGGTCGCGGGTGAGCATCTGGCCGCGGTGGAGCACCAGGTACTGGAAGAGGCCGCGGGCCTTGCCGGCCCGCCAGCGCCGTACGGGTGTGCCGTTCACGGTCAGCTCGAAATCGCCCAGGAAGCGGACGCGTACCGCCGGCCCCGCTGTCTCGGTCGCTGCGGTGGTCATCGCGTCCTCCCGGTGCTCGTCCGCCTGCCGCTGTGCCTGCGAGACGAGTGTGTTCGGGGGGCCTACAACGGGCCTACAACGGCTGGATCCTTTCGGTGTAGGCCGGTGATAGGGCGCTTTTCGACACTGATGAGCACGACCACCCGAACCGCCGACTCCGAAATGAGGGCTGTTTCATGACCAGCACCGACACCCGGCTTCAGAAGGTCGTCATCCTGGGAGGCGGCACGGCCGGCTGGATGACGGCCGCGTATCTCGGCAAGGCGCTCCAGGGAACCGTCGACATCACCGTCCTGGAGGCGCCGACGATCCCGCGCATCGGGGTGGGCGAGGCCACCGTCCCCAATCTGCAGCGCTCCTTCTTCGACTACCTGGGGATCGCCGAGGACGAGTGGATGCGGGAGTGCAACGCCAGCTTCAAGATGGCGGTGCGCTTCGTGAACTGGCGGACCGGCGGGCAGGGCGAGTCGACCGCGCGGGAGCTGCCGGGCGGCGGCCCGGACCACTTCTACCACCCCTTCGGGCTGCTTCCGGACTACGACCAGACGCCGCTGTCGCACTACTGGTTCAAGCGCAAGTACGAGGGCCGCACCACCGAGCCGTTCGACTACGCCTGCTTCCGCGAGCCTCCCGTGATGGACGCGATGAAGGCCCCGCGCTGGCTCGACGGCCGTCCGGCCACCCGGTACGCCTGGCACTTCGACGCCCAGCTGGTGGCCGACTTCCTGCGCCGCTTCGCCACCGAGAAGCAGGGCGTGAACCACGTCCAGGACGAGATGGTCCGTGTCGAGCAGGACTCCCGCGGGTATGTCACGACGCTGCACACCAAGGGCGGGCTGGCCCTGGACGCCGACCTGTTCGTGGACTGCTCCGGCTTCCGCGGGCTGCTGATCAACCAGGCGGTGCAGGAGCCCTTCATCGACATGAGCGACCACCTGCTGTGCGACAGCGCGGTGGCGACGGCCGTCCCGCACGACGACGAGGCGAACGGGGTGGAGCCGTACACCTCGGCGATCGCCATGTCCTCCGGCTGGGCCTGGAAGATCCCCATGCTGGGCCGCTTCGGCACCGGCTACGTGTACTCCAGCAAGTTCACCGACCAGGACACCGCCACCCGCGAGTTCGCGGACATGTGGGGCCTGGACGTGGAGGAGACGAAGTTCAACCACATCCGCTTCCGGGTCGGCCGCAACCGCCGCGCGTGGGTGAAGAACGTGGTGAGCATCGGCCTGTCGTCCTGCTTCCTGGAGCCGCTGGAGTCGACCGGCATCTACTTCATCACGGCCGCGATCTACCAGCTGGCGAAGCACTTCCCGGACAAGACCTTCAACGAGGGCCTGATCGACAGCTTCAACCACGAGATCGAGGTGATGTTCGACGACACCCGCGACTTCATCCAGGCGCACTTCTTCTACGCGCCGCGCAACGACACGCCGTTCTGGCAGGCCAACAAGAAGCTGGTCCTCCCCGACAACATCAAGCAGAAGATCTCCGCCTACAAGGCCGGCCTGCCCATCAACTCCCCGATCACCGACGAGTCGACGTACTACGGCAACTTCGAGGCGGAGTTCCGCAACTTCTGGACCAACGGCAGCTACTACTGCATCTTCGCCGGCCTCGGTCTGGAGCCGGACGCCCCGCTGCCCACCCTCGCCCACCGGCCCGAGTCCGTGGCCGGCGCCGAACCGCTCTTCGACACCGTCAAGCGCCAGCAGCAGAACCTGCTGGAAACCCTCCCCAGCGCCTACGACTACCTGCGCCACCTGCACGGCGCGTAAGGCCCTCCGCGTCCGCGGCCCGGCAGCACGGCTCTTGGCCGGCTGCCGGGCCGCTGTCGCTTCCAGCCACCTCAGGAGTCAGACATGCCCCACCGCTCCGCGCCCCACCCCGCCGCGCCGGACGAGTCGGCAAGAGACCGCCGCGCGGACCTCCGGCCCTTCATGGCCGCCTTCCCCACCGGGGTGTCCATCGTCACCACCCTGGACTCGGACACCGTCCCCCATGGACTGACCTGCAGTTCCGTCGCGAGCGTCGCACTCGAACCGCCGACCGTGCTGGTGTGCGTACGGTCGGCGAGCCCGACCCTCGCCGTGGTGCTCCGGCAGGGCGCGTTCGCCCTCAACCTGCTGCACGAGCGGGCCCGCGGCGCCTCCGACCTGTTCGCCTCGGGCGCGCCCGACCGCTTCGAGCGGATCGAGTGGCGGCTGCCGCTGGGAGCGGGCGGGCCGCACCTGACCGCCGACGCGCACGCCGTGGCGGACTGCGCCGTGGTGCGGACCATCGGGTTCGGGGACCACACGGCCGTCTTCGCCGAGGTCCGCCGGGTGACCGTACGGGAGGATCCGCAGCCCCTGCTGTACGGTCTGCGCCGCTACGCCCAGTGGTCGCAGGCGGCCTCGATACCGCCGCCGGCCGCCCTCCTCGACCCGGCCGCCGCGCTGAGCCCCGGCGCGGCCGAGGGAGGCACCCGTGTCGTCGGCTGATCCGCTGCCCGCCCTGCTGGTCGCCGTTCCGGCGGTGATCCTCGCCTGCCAGGCGGGAGCCGCGGTCTGCCGCCGGTTCGGCCAGCCCCCGGTGGTGGGCGAGATAGCCACCGGCATCCTGCTGGGCCCGTCCCTGCTGGGCTGGATCTGGCCACAGGCCCAGCACGCGCTGTTCCCCGCGTCCGTCCTGCCCTACACCTCGGTGCTCGGCCAACTCGGTCTGCTCGCCTTCATGTTCCTGGTCGGCCTGGAACTCGACCTGAAGAACCTGCGCGGTCACACCAGGGTCGCGGTCGCCGTCAGCCAGGCGGGCATGCTGCTGCCGCTCGCCCTGGGCGCGCTCCTCGCGCTGGCGATGTACGGCGTTTTCGCCCCGGACGGCGTGGAGCGGATGCCGTTCGCCCTGTTCATGGCCGTCGCGATGAGCGTCACGGCCTTCCCCGTGATGGCCCGGATACTCATCGACCGCGGCCTGTACGGAACCCCGCTCGGGGCGCTCGCGATGGCCTGCGCGGCCGTGGACGACGTGGTCGCGTGGTGCCTGCTGGCACTCGTGGTGGCCCTCTCCTCCGCCGGATCCCCGATGGAGGCGGCCGCCACGGCCGGCCTGGCCGCGGCCTTCACGCTGTTCATGCTGTACGCGGTACGGCCGCTACTGGCCCGCTGGGCGGGCCGCGCCGACCGCGCCGGGGAGGCGATGGTCCTGGTGGCGCTCTTCAGCGGGCTGAGCGTGTCCGCGCTGGCCACCGACCGGATCGGCGTGCACGCGCTCTTCGGCGCGTTCCTGTTCGGGGTGGTCACCCCGCGCACCGGGGGACGCATAGAGGTGTCGGCGGCCCGGCTGCGCGCCTTCGCGGTGCCCGTGCTGCTGCCGCTGTTCTTCGTGCACACGGGACTGCGCACCGACATCGGGGGCCTGACCGCCTCGCCCGAGCTGTGGCTCTGGACGGCCGCGGTGCTGGCGGTCGCCTTCCTCGGCAAGTGGGGCGGCGCGGCGGGCGCGGCCCGCATCTGCGGAAGACCCTGGCGGGAGGCCCTGTCGATCGGCGCTCTGATGAACTGCCGGGGGCTGACCGAGCTGGTGGTGCTCAACGTGGGACTGGAACTGGGTGTCATCGGGCCACAGTTGTTCACCATGCTCGTGCTGATGGCGCTGGTGACGACGGCGATCACCAGCCCGGCGCTGACCCGGCTGCGCGCCGAGGAGGTGATCCCGCCCGACCGGGCGCCGTGCCCACCGCGGAGCGCGCTCTCCCGCCCCTGACGACCGGCCCCGGCCGGCGGGTGCCTGACGGCTGTTCAGGCGCCCGCCGGCCGCTGCCTTTCCTCCGCGGGGTCCCGTACCTCCGTCAGGTCCCGTACGTAGCGCACGGCGGGGCGGCCGTCCAGTACGGTCTCGCCGACCGGCCGGAACCCGGTGCGCTGCAGGACCGTGCGCGATCCGGTGTTGTCGGCGGTCGCGGCGGCGCGCAGGGACCGCAGCCCGTACGTGTGCGCGGCAAGCACCAGGACCTGCCGGACGGCGCTGGTGGCCAGTCCCCGGCCGGCCGCCTGCTGCGCGACGCGGAAGCCCAGCTCGGCGGAGCCGTCCGCGACGTCGATCAGGTTGACCCGGCCCAGCACCTCCCCGTCCCCTCCGATGATCAGGTGCAGGTGGTCACGGCCGGCCGCCTGTCCGGCGAGGAGTGCGCCGTGGCGGGCGTCGAAGTCGGCGAAGTAGGCGTCTCCGCGGTCGGGCACCGACTGCGCGAAGTAGGCGCGGTTGGCGCGCTCGAACGCGAGCAGGGCCGGGGCGTGTTCGGCTCGGAGCCGCTGGATTTCCGTCATCGGGGCATCGTAGGCAGGCGGGCCGCCGTCGTGCCGTCTTCACCGCGGCGGCGCGCTCTCGGTCGGCACGCACAACACGGGGACCGGCGAGAGGTGCAGGAGCTTGTGCGGGGTGGAGCCGAGCAGGGCGCCGCGCATCGGGCTGTCACCCCAGCTGCCGACGATGATGACCCGGGCGGCGTGGCGGCGGGCGGCGTCGAGCAGGGCCTGGGCGGGCTTCTCGTCGACGACTTCGACCGTGGAGGGGACCCCGGCGGCGTCGGCCTCCTCGACGGCGTGGGCCAGCGCGCTGCGCCCCGCCTGGCGGACGGCTTCGCGGTGGGCCCGGTACTCCTCGCCGGTGCTGCCCGGGGCGGCGGCTCCGTAGACGAGGACGAGCGGCTCGCCGAAGGCGGTGGCCACCTCCAGCGCCACCTGCAGGGCCCGTTCCGCGCCGGGCGACTCGTCGTATCCAAGAACC
The DNA here is from genome assembly GCF_001941845.1 of Streptomyces sp. TN58. Lineage (NCBI taxonomy): Bacteria > Bacillati > Actinomycetota > Actinomycetes > Kitasatosporales > Streptomycetaceae > Streptomyces > Streptomyces sp. TN58. The sequence continues at coordinate 901,097 of NZ_CP018870.1, forward strand.
ACGGACATCGGGTGCTCCTGCTCCTCAGCGCTTGCGGGTGTGGACGAGGGCCGGGTCGACCACCGTGCGGCGCTCCTGCCAGAACCTGCCGTCGCGTACCCGCCAGAAGCACATGACGAGCACGCCGGCGAGGGCGATGGCGATCCCGATGACCAGCGGCGGGCCGAGACCGAGCCAGGAGACGCCGCTCGCCGAGTTCTCCGGGTCCGCCATGTCGCCGATCGACTCGACCAGCAGCCAGAACAGCAGGCCGGCGCCGACGACCGGGCCGACGCCGATGAGCAGGAGGTTGCGCGGGCCCTCCAGCAGGTGGCGGCGGTAGTAGACGGCGCAGGCGAGGCCTGTGAGCGCGTAGTAGAAGGCGATGAGCAGGGACAGCGCGGTGAGCGAGTCCAGGAGCGCGTTCTCGCTGATCTGGTTGACGATCAGGTACCAGCCGATGGCGATGCCGGCCACCCACCACGTGCTCACGTCCGGGGTCCTGAACCGCGGGTGGATGTGGGCGAGGTGCGGCGGCAGGGCGTGCCGGCGGGCCATGGACAGGGCGGTGCGGGAGGCGGGGATGATCGTGGTCTGCGTGGAGGCGAGGGCGGAGGTGCAGACGGCGAGGAGCACCGTCCAGTCCCAGCCGCCCATGACCTCGTGGGCGAGGACGGCGAAGACGGCCTCCTCCTCGGCCGCGTTCTCGGCGAGGAAGGCGGTGCCCGCGTAGGCGACGACCGCGAAGCCCACGGACAGGTAGGTGACCAGCAGGATCACCGTGGACCAGATCCCGGCCCGGCCGGGTGCGGTCGCGGAGTTCTCGACCTCCTCGGTGAGGTTGACCGCGGACTCCCAGCCCCAGTACATGAACACGCCGAGCAGCAGTCCACCGGTGAGGGCGGCGCCGCCGGCGCCGAAGGGGTTGAGCCAGGTGAGGGACGGCTCGATCTCCTCCAGGGTGCTGGTGGCGGCGTAGACGCGGTAGATGGCGACCACCGCGAAGGCGAGCAGGAAGGCGACCTGCGCCAGGATGAGGACGTCCTGGAGGTGGGCGGACAGCTCGGTGCCGATGACGCAGATCGCGGTCATCACCAGGATGACCGCGACAGTGAGGCCCTGCCGGATCCAGGGGTTGGCGGCCCAGCCGTCCAGGCCGAGGGCGAGCAGTCCGAAGTTGACGGCGACGTCGGCGAGCGAGCCGATGACCAGTACGCCCGTCATGGCGATGGCCCAGCCGCCGAGCCAGCCCGCCCAGGGGCCCATGGCCCGGGTGACCCAGGAGAAGGTGGTGCCGCAGTCCTGGTCGACCCTGTTGAGGTAGTAGAAGGCGGCGGCGATGAGCAGCATCGGCACGAAGGAGGCCAGCATCACGCCCGGTGCGTAGATCCCGACCAGGGCCACGATCGGGCCGAGGACGGCGGCCAGGGAGTAGGCGGGCGAGGTGGAGTTCAGGCCGATGACGAGCGCGTCGAGGAATCCGATCGCGTCGGCCTTGAGCCCCGCTTCCCGGGTGGGCGTCGCGGGGCCGTCGCCCGCACCGTCATGGCTCATGTACGCATGTTCACGCAGGCGGTCCCGGCGCGCGAGGTGAGAGGGCTTGAGGTGAGTGCGCTCAGGCCGGGGGCCGGCCGGGACGGGTCAGGGGCGGGTCAGGGGCGGGTGTTCCAGCCCGCGATCACCGGGAGGCCGTGTTCCGTCGAGAGGGTGCTGACGGTGCCCGTGCGCAGCAGGAAGAGCCGGCCGTGCTCGGGCTCCAGGCGCAGGTAGCGGGCGGTCAGGACGCGCAGGACGTGCCCGTGGGCGACGAGCACCACGTCGCCGTCACCCGCGCGCAGTACGGGGGCGATCCGGGCCAGGACCCGGTCGGCGCGGGCGCCCACCTGGGCGGCGCTCTCGCCGGGGTGGTCGGCGTCCCCGGGCGGGACACCGTGGGTCCACAGGGACCAGTCGGGCGTGCTCCGCCGGATCTCCGCCGTGGTGATGCCCTCGTAGCCGCCGTAGTCCCACTCGTAGAGATCGGAGTCGATGCCGGCGCCGGTGAGCCCGGCGAGATCGGCGGTGGCGACGGCCCGGCGCAGCGGGCTGGTCAGCACCAGCGCCGGGCGCCGGCCTCGGAAGGAGGGCGCCAGGGAGACGGCCTCCTCGACCCCGCGCGCGGTCAGCGGTACGTCGGTGCGCCCGGTGTGCCGCCCGTCGGCGCTCCAGGCGGTCTCACCGTGCCTCACCAGCAGCAGTTCGCTCACCCTCCGGACCCTATGCCTTCCGGCATGTCGGCACCGCGGGACCCGGCGGGCGTGTCACTGTCGGGCGTCATGGACGAGAAGCGCACTGCCGCCGCGACGGCCGGTTCGCGGCTCCCGCCGCACATGCCGGCGTTGATGGTCGCCCTGACGGCGGTGACCGGGGTGGTCGAGGCAGTGAGCCTGCTGGGGCTCGGGCCCGCCTTCACGGGGATGCAGACGGGCAACGTGCTGTTCCTGGCCTTCGGCGCCGCGCAGGCGGGGAACCTGCCGACGCTGCCCGCCGGGATCTCGCTGGCCGCGTTCGTCCTTGGGGTGGTGTGCGGCTCCCATCTGGAGGCCGTGACGGAGTCGCGCGGGCGGCGCTGGTTCGTCATGGGCCTGCTCGTCGAGGCCGGGCTCGTCCTGGCCGCCGCGGCCGTGGCCTGGAGGCTGGCGCCGCAGTACGGGTCGCCGACCGCGCGGCACCTGGCGGTGATGGCGGTGCTGGCGCTGGCGATGGGCATGCGCAACACCACGATCATGCGGGCGAACGTGCCGGGGGTGCCGACGACGCTGGTCACCCGGTCCATGACGGCCTTCCTCGGCGGCTCGGCCATGGGGCGCGACGCCGTCTACGGGTACGGGACGGCGGGCTGGAAGCTGCGCGGCCTGTCCGTTCTCGCCATGTTCGCCGGCGGGGCGCTCGGGGCGCTGCTGATCCGGGCCGGCTGGGCCGTGGGCTGGCTGCTGCTGCCGAGCGCGGTGGCGGTGCTGGTGGTGGGCCTCGCCTACCGGAAGCAGCCGACCCTGCACACGGGGCAGACCGCCGGCCGGTAACGATCGCGCTGACCTGTGCCGTTGGTAAGGTCCGGGCATGGCGGTGGACGAGCTCGACACCAGAATCCTGCGCCTGCTGATCGAGCAGCCGCGCACCAGCGTCCGTGAGTACGCCCGGATCCTCGGTGTCGCGCGCGGCACCCTCCAGGCCCGGCTGGACCGGCTGGAGCGCACGGGCGTGATCACCGGGAGCGGGCCGGTGCTCTCTCCCGCGGCTCTGGGGCATCCGGTGCTGGCCTTCGTGCACATCGAGGTCACGCAGGGCCATCTGGACGACGTGGGTGACGCGCTGGCCGCCGTACCGGAGATCATCGAGGCCTTCTCGATCACCGGCGGCGGTGACCTGCTGACGCGGGTCGCGGCCCGGGACAACGCCCATCTGGAGGATGTGATCCAGCGGCTGATCCAGCTCCCCGGGGTGGTCCGCACCCGGACGGAGGTGGCCCTGCGCGAGCGGGTCCCGCACCGGTTGCTGCCGCTGGTCGAAGCGGTGGGACGGAACGCCCGCAAAACCTGACAGGATGACCGGGACGGCCAGAACGGGACGACACAGACAGGGCGGGCGCAATCGGATGACTTCCGTCATATTCGATCTCGACGGCACCCTCGTGGACAGCGAGCCGAACTACTACGAGTCCGGTCGCCGCACCCTGGAGCGGCACGGCGTCCCCGATTTCACCTGGGAGGAACACTCCCGCTTCATCGGCATCGGCACGCTGGAGACCTTGGAGATCCTCAGGGACCGGTACGGGATCGCGGCGCCGGTGGAGCAGCTGCTCGCCGAGCAGAACGCCGCGTACCTCGACCTCGCGCGGACCGGGACCGAGGTCTTCCCGCAGATGCGGGCGCTCGTCGAGCGGTTGCACGCCGAAGGGGCGCCCATGGCCGTGGCCTCCGGCTCCTCGCGTGAGGCGATCGACGCCGTACTGGCGGGCACCGGGCTGGACGCCCTGCTGGCCACGGCGGTGTCCGCCGAGGAGGTCGCGCGGGGCAAGCCCGCTCCGGACGTGTTCCTGGAGGCGGCGCGCCGGCTGGGTGCCGAGCCGGCCGACTGCGTGGTCGTGGAGGACGCGGCGCCGGGGGCGCGGGCGGCCGTGGCCGCGGGCATGGAGTGCGTGGTGGTGCCGTACTCGCCGGACATCGCGGACGACCCGGCCTTCGCGTCGGCCGGGCTCCTCTTCCGGGGCGGGCAGGCGGAGTTCAGCGCGGACGCCGCGTACGGGTGGCTGACCGCACGCTCCGCGCGCGCGGCACGCGGGACCGTCTGACGGACGGCCGGCCGGGCGCGGCACGCGGGCCCGCTGTCGCGCCGGGAGCTGCGGGACGAGTCGATCACCCTCTACATCGGCGGGCACGAGCCCACCTCGACCACCCTGACCTGGGCCTGGCAGCTGCTGTCGGGGGCGCCGCGGGCCCGGGCCCGGCTCACGGAGGAGCTGGAGCGCGTGCTCGGCGGTCGGCTGCCGGCGTACGACGACTACGCGCGGCTCCCGTGGACCCGGCAGGTGGGCAAGGAGACGCTGCGGATCCATCCGCCGATCTGGCTGATCTCGGCGGTGGCCACGCGGGGCGCGACGCTCGGCGGTCGCCGGGTGCCGGCGGGGACGTCGGTGTGGACCAGCCCCTGGTCGGTGCACCGCGACCGGCGGTGGTTCCCGGACCCGGAGGCCTTCCGGCCGGAGCGGTGGGACGACGACGCCCCGCACCCGGTGCCCGAGCACGCCTGATTCCCCTTCGGCGGCGGGCCGCGGGCCTGGCTCGGCGCCCGGTTCGCGCTGGTGGAGGCCGCGCTCGTACTGGCGGTGCTAGGTCAGCGGTTCCACCTGGACAGCGGGAGCGAGCGGGCCGGGGTCTTCCCCGGCCTCACGCTCCAGCCGACCGGCCGGTCCTGGCCACGCTGCGCCGGCCCGCCGGGGTCGCATAGCGGCGGGAAGATCCCGCGGCCCCCGCGAGTTGGTAGAACCGTGAACGATCTGATGCGGGACGCGGAAGCGGACGTGGACGTGGTGGTCATCGGCGCCGGGCAGGCGGGCCTGTCCGGGGCGTACCACCTGACGCGGGCGGGGCTCGGCCACGTGGTCCTCGACCACGCGCCCCGCCCGGGCGGGGCCTGGCAGTTCCGCTGGCCCTCGCTCACCTACGGCAAGGTCCACGGCCTGCACGCGCTGCCCGGCATGGAACTGACCGGCGCCGACCCGCTGCGGCCCTCCGCGGAGGTGGTCGGGGAGTACTTCGCGGCCTACGAGGAACGCTTCGGGCTGCGCGTACGGCGCCCGGTGGACGTCTCGGCCGTACGCGAGGGCGACCGCGGACGGCTGCGCGTGGAGACCTCGGCCGGCGTCTGGTCGGCGCGGGCCCTGATCAACGCCACCGGGACCTGGGACCGGCCGTTCTGGCCGCGCTACCCCGGGCAGGAGACGTTCCGCGGCCGCCAGCTGCACACCGCGGACTACGCGGGTCCGCAGGAGTTCGCGGGCGCACGGGTGATCGTGGTCGGCGGCGGCACGTCGGCGGTCCAGCACCTGCTGGAGATCGCCGAGGTGGCGGCGGAGACCACATGGGTGACGCGGCGGCCGCCGGTCTTCCGCGACGGGGGCTTCGGCGAGGCCGAGGGGCGGGCCGCGGTCGCGCTGGTGGACGAGCGGGTGCGGCGCGGGCTGCCGCCGCAGAGCGTGGTCAGCGTGACGGGCCTGCCGCTGAACGAGGCCGTCCGGGCCGGCCTGGCCTCCGGGGTCCTGGACCGCAGGCCCGCGTTCGCCCGGATCTCCCCCACGGGGGCGGTGTGGGCGGACGGCAGCCGGGTGGAGGCTGACGCCATCCTGTGGGCCACCGGGTTCCGCGCGGCCGTCGACCACCTGGCGCCGCTGCGCCTGCGCGAGCCGGGCGGCGGTATCCGGGTCGAGGGGACCCGCGCAGTCCGGGACGAGCGGGTCCACCTGGTCGGCTACGGCCCGTCGGCCTCGACCATCGGCGCCAACCGCGCGGGCGGCGCGGCGGTCCGCGAGATCCGCCGTCTGCTGGCCCGGGGAAGGCCCGCGCTGCTGCCGGCGTCCTGACCGTGCGGAGGAGCAGCTCAAGGACCCGGTGGCGCAGGTGGCGGAGTTCCCTGAGGCGGCGTCAGCGCGCGCGGGCCGGCGTGGGCGGCGCGGTGCCTGTTGAACTCCGCCACGTGCTTCCTGTGCTCATCGTACGTGGCCGAGAAGCGGGTGTCCCCCGGCTTGACGGTGACGAAGTACAGCCAGTCGCCGGGCGTCGGCGCCACCGCCGCCGCCATCGCCTCCAGGCCCGGGCTGTCGATCGGCGTGGGCGGGAGGCCCTGGCGTTCGTAGGTGTTGAAGGGGCTGTCGATCCGGATGTCGTCCAGGGTGGTGTCGACGGTGCTGCGGTTCAGCGCGTAGTTGACGGTGGAGTCCATCTGGAGCGGCATCGACTTCGCGAGCCGGTTGTGCACCACCCGGGCGACCTTGCCCATGTCGGCACGGGTCTCGGCTTCCGCCTGGATGATGCTGGCCATGGTCGCCGTCTGGTGCGGGGTCATCCCGTGGGCCCTGCCGCCGTCGGCGACCGCCTTAATGGCGAGCTTGTCGTTGGCCGTGCGCACCATGTGGGCGAGGAGCGCGCCCGCGGTGGTCCCGGAGGTGACCGGGTACGTCGCGGGGAAGAGGTACCCCTCCGGGTTGCCCTTGGCCTCGGGGGGAAGGGCCAGTCCGGCGGTGGCCGCCGCGGACTTCGCGGACCCCGGCGCCAGGCCCAGGGCGCGGTCGACCGCGGAGGACACCTGCGCCGCACGCCGGCCTTCGGGGATCACCAGCAGACGTGGCTTCTCCGGCCCGTCACCGCCCCGCAGGACCGGGAGCAGGGCCGCCGCTCCGGTCGCGAGCAGGACGCCGAGGAAGAGCGCCAGTCGGCCCCGGCGGGTGAGCCGGGATCGGGCCTGAGGCGGCCTGTACTCATGACTCATGCCGGAACGCTAACCCGCGGACCGCGACTTTTCGGGCACCCCGCCCGTGCGCCGGTCATATGGTCACACGTTCACCGGGGCCAGCTGCGCGTCCTCCGGCGGCTCGGGGGCGAGCGCCGCGTCGCGGTCCCGGCGGACCAGGGCCGCGTACCGGCCGTCGGCCTTCAAAAGCTCCTCGTGGGTGCCGCGCTCGGCGATGCGGCCCCCGTCGAGGACCACGATCTGGTCGGCGTCGCGCACGGTGGAGAGGCGGTGCGCGATGGTGATGGTGGTCCGGCCGGCGGACAGGTGGTCGATCGCCTGCTGGACGGCGTGCTCGGTGCGGGTGTCGAGGGCGCTGGTGGCCTCGTCGAGGATGAGCACCGGCGGGTCCCGCAGGATGGTGCGCGCGATGGCCAGGCGCTGCTTCTCACCTCCGGAGAAGCGGTAGCCGCGCTCACCGACGAGGGTGTCGTAGCCGTCGGGCAGGGACGCGATGTGGTCGTGGATCTGGGCGGCGCGGGCCGCCTCGGTGATCTCCTCGTCGGTGGCGTCCGGCTTGGCGAATCGCAGGTTGTCCGCGACCGAGGCGTGGAAGAGGTAGGTCTCCTGGGAGACCACCCCGACGGAGCGGGCCAGCGAGTCGAAGTCGAGGTCGCGCACGTCCACCCCGTCGATGGCGACCCGTCCGCCGCTCACGTCGTAGAGCCGCGGCACGAGGTAGCTGAGGGTGCTCTTGCCGGAGCCGGTCGGGCCGACCACGGCGAGGGAGCCCCCGGCGGGGACGGTGATGTCGATCCCGGAGAGGGTCGGGCCGGTCTCGGAGTCGTAGGTGAAGTGCACGTCCTCCAGGGCGACCTCGCCCTTGGCGCGCTCCAGCCGGACCGGTTCCGCGCGCTCCGTGATGTCCACCGGCAGGTCGAGGTACTCGAAGATGCGGGCGAACAGTGCGAGCGAGGTCTGTATCTGCACGCCGGTGGACAGCAGGCTCACGGCGGGCCGGAAGAGTCCCTGCTGGAGGGTGACGAAGGCGACGAGGGTACCGACGGACAGCGAGGGGGCGCCGGTCTGGAGGGCGAGGCCGGCCGCCCAGTAGATCAGCGCGGGCATGGCGGCCATGACGATGCCGATGGTGGACATCCGCCAGCGCCCGGCCATGCTGGAGCGCACTTCGAGGTCGACGAGCTTCTCGGACTCCGCGGAGAAGGCGGCGGTGAGCGACTGCGAACGGCCCATGGTGCGGCCCAGCAGGATGCCGCTGACGGAGAGCGACTCGGTGACCGTCGCGGCCATGGCGGCCATCTGCTTCTGCCGCTGCGTCGTGATCTTCCTGCGCTCCTGGCCGACCCGCCGGCTGATCCACACGAACACGGGCAGCAGGAGCAGCGAGACCAGGGTGAGCCGCCAGTCGAGCGCGAGCATGGCGACCACGGTGGCGATGACGGCCGTCAGGTTCGAGACGAGCGAGGTCGCGGTGGAGGTGACGGTGGCCTGCATGCCGCCGATGTCGTTGGCGATGCGGGACTGCACCTCCCCGGTGCGCGTCCGGGTGAAGAAGGCGAGCGGCATCCGCTGGAGCTGGGCGTAGACGGCGGTGCGCAGGTCGTGCATGACGCGCTGGCCCACGGTGGTGGATATCAGCGTCTGGAGCACGCCGAAGACGCTGGTGACGACGGCGGTGAGGATCATCCCGAGCGCGAGCAGGCTGAGCAGCCCCGTACGGCCCTGCGGGATGGCGACGTCGAGGATCTCCCTGAGCAGGAACGGCGAGGCGACGCCGACCAGCGAGGAGGCGCAGACGAGCAGGCCCACGACGGCGAGCCGGCCGCGGTAGGGGCGGAAGAGCGCGACGATCCGGCGCAGCTGGCGGGGCTGCTCCGCCGGGGCGGGCCGGGTCGGATCGAGGGGGTCTTTCGATGGCGTCCACTTCGGTTCGTCGTGTGGCATGGGCACCCTCTCGGGGGTCGGGGACGGGGGTCGAGGCCTTCACGGAGCCGGCTCCGCGAGGGTCCGGTGCCATTGGAGCATAGGTCATTGTTACCTATGCTCACAATGAACGGGGTCCTGATATCGTTCCCGCATGAGCTCCGCCTCCGACACCGACCGCCTCCTCGCCGAGCAGCTCCTGCGCCTGACGCGCAGGCTCCACCGCATCCAGAAGCGCCACATGGTGCCGCTCGGGATCACTCCCGCCCAGAGTCGGCTGCTGCGCCTCGTCTCGCATTACGAGGGCGAGCAGGCACCCCGGATGGCGGACCTCGCCGCCCGCCTGGAGGTCGTCCCCCGCGCGGTGACCACCCTCGTCGACGGCCTGGAGGCGTCCGGGTGCGTACGGCGCGTGCCCGACCCGGCGAACCGCCGCGTCATCCGGATCGAGCTCACCGAGAGCGGACGCGCCACGCTGCGCCGTCTGCGCAACGCGCGGACGGACGCGGCGGAGGAGATCCTGGCTCCGTTGACCGCCGACCAGCGCGAGGTGCTCGGCGGCCTGCTGAACGCCCTGTCGGACGCCCCGGCGGAGCGCACCTGCTGAACAGGCCACCCGCGGGCCGCGACGAGGCGAGGGGTCCCACATGCCGCTGCTGGAACCGGAGCCGGGGGCGCTGCGCCCGCGCGGCGCCGGCGGTCCCTCCCCCGACCGGGTGCCCGCGCACCGGGCCGGCGGCACACCGGAGCCCCTGCGCACCGAGCTGACCGATCTGCTGGGCGCCGACAAGGTGCTGTGGAAGGTCTCCGACCTGGTCCGCTACGCCTCCGACGCCTCCCCCTACCGGTTCGTGCCCCAGGCCGTGGTGATCGCCGAGGACGTCGACGACGTCTCCGCGGTCCTCTCCTACGCCCGCGGCCGGCAGCGCGAGGTCGTCTTCCGCGCCGCCGGGACCTCGCTGAACGGCCAGGCCCAGGGCGAGGACATCCTGGTCGACGTACGCCGCCACTGGGCCGGCGTCGAAGTGCTGGAGGAGGGCCGGCGGGCCCGCGTCCGGCCCGGCACCACCGTGCTGCGGGCCAACGCCGCACTGGCCCGCCACGGACGCGTCCTCGGCCCCGACCCGGCCAGCGCCATGGCTTGCACCCTCGGCGGGGTCGTCGCGAACAACGCCTCCGGGATGACGGCGGGCACCACGCGCGACTCCTACCGCACGCTGTCCTCCCTCACCTTCGTGCTGCCCGGCGGCACCGTCGTGGACACCGCCGATCCGCTGGCCGACGAGGAACTGGCGCGCGCCGAACCGGCCCTGTGCCGCGGGCTGACGGAGATCAAGCGGGAGATCGAGGCCGACCCCGCCCTGACGGCCCGGATCCGCGCCAAGTACGAGATCAAGAACACCACCGGCTACCGGCTCGACGCCTACCTGGACGGCAACACCCCCGTGGAGATCCTGCGGGGCCTCATGGTCGGGTCGGAGGGCACCCTCGGTTTCATCGCCGAGACCGTCTTCGACACCCTCCCCCTGTATCGCGAGCGGTGCGCCGCCCTGCTCTTCTTCCCCTCGCTGCCCGCCGCCGCCGCGGCGGTGCCCCGCTTCAACGAGGCGGGCGCCCTGGCCGTCGAGCTGATGGACGCGAACACCCTGCGGGCCTCGGTCAGCGTGGAGGGGGTGCCCGCCGACTGGGCCCGCCTCCCCGGGACGACGACGGCCCTGCTCGTGGAGTTCCGGGCGCCGGACGCGGCCGGCCGGGACGCCTGCGCGCGCCGGGCGGCAGCGGCCCTCGACGGACTCGACCTGGTCGCGCCGGTGCCCTCGATCACCAACCGCTTCACCAGCGACCCGCGGACCGTCGACGGCTACTGGAAGGCCCGCAAGGCCTTCGTCACCGCCGTCGGCGGCGCCCGCGCCCCCGGCACCACCCTGATCACCGAGGACTTCGCGGTGCCGCCGTCCCGGCTGGCCGAGGCGTGCGCGGCGCTCCTCGAACTCCAGGCGGAGCACGGCTTCGACGCGGCGGTCGCCGGTCACGCCGCCCACGGGAACCTGCACTTCCTGCTCGCCTTCGACGCCGCCGACCCGGCCGACGTCGAACGGTACGGCGCCTTCATGGAGGCCTTCTGCCGGCTCACCGTGGAACGCTTCGACGGCTCCCTGAAGGCCGAGCACTCCACCGGCCGCAACATGGCCCCCTTCCTGGAACTGGAATGGGGCCCCGCGGCCACCGCCCTGATGTGGCGCACCAAACGGCTCGTCGACCCGCACGGGGTGCTCGCCCCGCGGGTGCTCCTCGACCGCGACCCGCGGGCCCATCTGCGCGGCCTGAAGACCATCCCGCGGGTGGAGGAGGTCGCCGACCCGTGCATCGAGTGCGGGTTCTGCGAACCGTCCTGCCCGAGCGGGGACCTGACGACCACTCCGCGCCAGCGCATCGTGCTGCGCCGGGAGACGGTCCGCCAGCAACCGGGCTCACCGCTGCTGGACGCACTGCTCGACGCCTACGGCTACGACGCGGTGGACACCTGCGCGGGCGATTCCGCCTGCCGGCTCGCCTGCCCGGTGGGGATCGACACCGGGGCGCTGATGAAGGACTTCCGCCACCGCCGGCACGGTCCCCGCGAGGAGGCGGCCGCCGCACTGGCCGCCCGGCGCTTCCGGGCCGTCGAGGCCGCCGCCCGGACGGCCGTCGCAGCCGCCGGCCGGATCCCCGACCGGGTCCGGGACCGACTGCTGGCAGCGGTCACCGGGGCGGCGCGCAGGGCCGTACGGCCGGACCTCGTACCGCGGTGGCTTCCGCAGATGCCGGGCGCCGCCGGGAAACTGCCCGCGACATCACGGCAGGGCGCGGCGGCCGTGTACTACCCGGCCTGCGTCAACCGGATCCTCGGCGGCCCGGCGGGCCCTCCCGGCCCGTCGCTGCCGCAGGCGCTCGTGACCGTGTCGGAGCGGGCCGGCAAACCGGTCTGGATCCCCCGCGGCGTGACCGGCACCTGCTGCGCGACGATCTGGCACTCCAAGGGCTACGCCGAGGGGAACCGGGTGATGGCCAACCGGATCGTCGAGGCGGCCTGGGGCTGGACGGGCGGCGGGCGGCTGCCCCTGGTCGTCGACGCCTCCTCCTGCACCCTGGGCATCGCGCGGGAGGTGGCGGCGTACCTGACGCCGGACAACCGTGGGCTGCACGCGCAGTTGCGGGTCGTCGACTCGGTCGAGTGGGCGGCGCGGGAACTGCTGCCGCACCTGGAGGTCCGGCGCACGGCCGGCTCGGCCGTCCTCCACCCCACCTGCTCGATGCGGCACCTGGGCGACGAGGCACAGCTCCGGGCCGTCGCCGAGGCCTGCGCCGACGAGGTGGTCGTCCCGGACGACGCGGGCTGCTGCGCCTTCGCGGGCGACCGGGGCATGCTGCACCCGGAACTGACGGCCGCGGCGACGGCCCGGGAGGCCGCGGAGGTGACGGCGCGGCACTACGACGCGCACCTGTCGGCGAACCGGATGTGCGAGGTCGGCATGGAACGGGCCACCGGACGCCGCTACCGCTCCGCCCTGCTCGAACTGGAGCACGCCACCCGGCCGTGAGCGCCGGTGTGCGCGACCCCCGCCACCAGGCATCGCGCGGTCCGCCGTGTGCGCAAACATCTCTCCCACGGCCCCCGGCGGACGGAAAACCGATTGCCTGACGCCGTTGCCGAAGGCGAACCTTGCACGGTTTGGAACACTCGACCAGTCATGGGGCGTCATGCAGATCAGCGATCTTCCGTATCCGGATCCGGGGGTGCCCGACGCTCGTTCCGGCCCCCGTTTCCTCCTGTGGCTGGGACGTGGTCAGCTCGGCGGACAGCTCAAGAGCCTGGCCTGGGGAGTGCTGCACTTCGGCGGCGTCGCCGGACTGCCGTACACCGTGGGCCTGGGCATCGACGCGGTGGTGGACCGCGAGCCGAACCGGCTGCTGCTCGCCGGCGGACTGCTCGCCCTGATCGGCGTGGCCATCTCGGTCGGCGACGCGATGCTCCACCGCACCGCCGTCACCAACTGGATCACCGCCGCCGCACGCGTACAGCAGCTCCTGGCGCGCAAGACCGCCGAGCTGGGCTCCGCCCTCACGCGCCGGGTCGCCGCGGGCGAGGTGGTCGCGGTGTCCACCGGTGACGTCGAGAAGATCGGATGGTTCGTCGAGGCCGTCTCCCGCTTCCTCGCCGCCGTCTTCTCCGTCGTCCTGGTCTGCGTCGGCCTGTTGTTCTACACACCCGAGCTGGGCGTGGTCGTCGCCGTCGGCGTGCCGCTGATCGCCCTGGCCTCGCTGCCGCTGCTGCCGAAGGCCACCGGCCGCGCCGACATCCAGCGGGAGAAGGCGGGCAAGGCGACCGAGCTGGCCTCGGACACCGTCGCGGGCCTGCGCGTACTGCGCGGCATCGGCGGCGAGGAGCTTTTCCTCGGCCGGTACCGCGAGGCGTCGCAGGAGGTCCGCAAGGCCGCCGTGCGCAGCGCCCGGATGTGGGCGCTGATCTCCGCCATCCAGGTGGTGCTCCCGGGACTGCTGATGATCACGGTCGTCTGGTACGGCGCCTCGCTGGCCCTGGACGGGCGCATCGCGGTGGGTGAACTCGTCGCGGCGTTCAGCGCGGTGGCGACGCTGCTCTACCCGCTGCGGCACTTCGAGGAGATCGCCATGGCGTACTCCTTCTCCCGGCCCTCCGCGAAGCGGGCGGCCCGGGTGCTGTCGCTGACCCGGACGGATCCGGCGGAGCGCACCGAGCAGGCGGAGCCGGCCGGGGAGCCGGCCGCGGGCGGGGACCTGTACGACCCGCGGACCGGACTGCTGGCGCCCGCCGGCCGGTTCACCGCCGTGGTGTGCGGGGACCCGGACCTGGCCGGCCGGCTGGCGGAACGCCTCGGCGGCCATGCCATGGAGGAGCAGCGCGCCGCGGACCGGGACGGGGACGCAGACGGGGGCGGCGGCGCAGACGGGGGCGGCGGCGACCGGGAGGCGGAGGACGGCCCTTCGGTGCTCCTGGGCGGGGTCGCCCTGGACGAACTCGAACTGGACACCGCCCGCAGGCTGGTCCTCGTACAGGACAAGGATCCGGTGCTGCTGTCGGGGACGCTGCGGGAGCTGCTCGACGTGCCGGCCTCCGGGGCGGTCGACGCGGGCGCCGCGCTGTCGGCGGCGCAGTGCGCGGACGTACTGGACGCGCTGCTGCAGTCGGCGCCGGACGGGGTCGAGGACCCCATGGACGCCCGGATCACCGAGCGCGGCCGGTCCCTGTCCGGCGGCCAGCGGCAGCGTCTGGCCCTGGCCCGGTCCCTGGTCACCGACCCGGAGGTGCTGGTGCTCGACGAACCGACCTCGGCGGTCGACTCGCACACCGAGGCACGGATCGCGGACGGGATCGCGGCCTTGCGCGGCGGACGGACCACGGTCGTACTGGCGTCCTCGCCGCTGCTGCTGGACCGCGCGGACCGGGTCGTGCTGATCGACGGCGGCACGGTGGCGGCGGTGGGCACCCACCGCGAGCTGCTGCACCGCGAGCCGCTCTACCGGGAGGTGGTCACCCGCGAGACCGACGAGGAGCAGCGGCTCGCCGGGCTTGGACTGACGGAGCTGGAAGAAGCACTCACAGAGATCGAGGAATCCGCATGATCGGCGTGGCGCCGCCGGAATACGATCCGGCTGCCCCCGAAACGGCCGCGACACTGCCCGTCGGCACTCCGGCAACGGTACGGGGCTACGTGCGCGACCTGTTCCGGCGCCACCGGCGGCCCTTCCTGGTGCTGGTGGGCGTGAACGCGGTCGCGGTGATCGCCTCCATGGTCGGCCCGTACCTGCTGGGCCGGGTCGTGGACGATCTCGCGGCGGGGGCGCGCGAGCTGCATCTGGAGCGGATGGCGCTGCTGTTCGCGCTGGCGCTCGCCGTGCAGACCTGCTTCGTGCGGCTGGTACGGCTGCGCGGGGCGATGCTGGGCGAGGAGATGCTCGCCGACCTGCGCGAGGACTTCCTGGTGCGGTCGGTGGGGCTGCCGCCGGGCGTGCTGGAGCGGGCCGGCACCGGCGACCTGCTGTCGCGGATCACCACCGACATCGACCGGCTGGCCAACGCGATGCGGGAGGCCGTGCCGCAGCTGGCCATCGGCGTCGTGTGGGCGGGGCTGCTGTTCGGCGCCCTGGCGGTGACCGCGCCGCCGCTCGCGCTGGCCGCGCTCGTCGCGCTGCCGGTGCTGGTGATCGGCTGCCGCTGGTACTTCCGGCGGGCGCCTTCGGCGTACCGGTCGGAGGCGGCGGGCTACGCCGCGGTGTCGGCCGTGCTCACCGAGACGGTGGACGCGGGCCGCACGGTCGAGGCGCACCGCCTGGGGCCGGAGCGGATCGCCCGGTCGGAGCGTCGGATCAGGGAGTGGACGGCGTGGGAGCGGTACACGCTGTTCCTGCGGACCGTCCTGTTCCCCGTCATCAACGTCACCTTCGTGACGATCCTCGGCTCGGTGCTGCTGATCGGCGGCTACTGCGTGCTGCGGGGGTGGATGTCGGTGGGTCAGCTGACCACGGGTGCGCTGCTGGCGCAGATGCTGGTCGATCCGATCGGCCTGATCCTGCGCTGGTACGACGAACTCCAGGTGGCCCAGGTGTCACTGGGCCGCCTGGTGGGTGTGCGCGAGATCGAACCGGACGCCGGGGACGCGAAGGTGGCGCCCGACGGCCGGGACGTCAGGGCCGAGGACGTCCGATTCGGCTACCGGGAGGGCGTGGACGTCCTGCACCAGGTGTCGATGTCGGTACCGCCGGGCACCCGGATGGCGCTGGTCGGCCCTTCGGGCGCGGGCAAGTCCACCCTGGGGCGGCTGCTCGCGGGCATCTACGAGCCGCGTGCGGGCGAGGTCACCCTGGGCGGGGCCCGGCTGTCGCGGATGCCGGCGGAGCGGGTGCGTGAGCACGTGGCCCTGGTCAACCAGGAGCACCACGTGTTCGTGGGGTCGCTGCGCGACAACCTCCGTCTGGCACGGACGGGCGCCGGGGACGCCGAGCTGTGGGCGGCGCTGGGCGCGGTGGACGCGGACGGCTGGGCCCGGGCGCTGGAGGACGGCCTGGACACCGAGGTCGGCTCCGGCGGTACGGCGCTCACCCCGGCGCAGGCCCAGCAGGTGGCGCTGGCCCGGCTGGTACTGGCGGATCCGCACACGCTGGTACTGGACGAGGCCACCTCGCTGCTGGACCCGCGGGCGGCCCGGCATCTGGAGCGCTCACTGGCCCGGGTGCTGGACGGCCGTACGGTCATCGCGATCGCCCACCGGCTCCACACGGCCCATGACGCGGATGTCATCGCGGTGGTCGAGGGCGGCCGGATCAGCGAACTCGGCTCGCACGACGAGCTGGTCGCGGCGGACGGGGCGTACGCGGCGCTGTGGCGTTCCTGGCACGGCTGATCCCCGCGGCGGCGGGGTCCGTCAGCTGGTCCAGGAAAGGCGTACGGCCTCGATCACCGGGTCACGGAGCAGTGCTTCGACCAGGTGCTCGGGGCCGACGACTTTGGTGGCCCACAGGTCGTAGTCGGTGCACAGGATCCACGAGCGGTCCTCGGACCACACGTTGGACGGGCTGAAGTCCGCGTCCGGGTTGTCGTACAGGGCGTGGGCGTCACCCAGCCGACCGGTGCGGACGTGGAGGTTGTCGAAGTCGGCCGCGGGCAGCATCAGCGGGCTGTAGTAGGCGAACACCCGGGTGTCCGGGCCCTGCGTGCTGTGTGCCACGAGCACGTCGACGAGCCGGTCCCATGTCGGGCGGTCGAGGCTGCCCTCCGTGGGCGGCTCGATGCCGACGGGCCAGCTGTCGTCCAGCCGCGCGGACGGGAAGCACCGATAGGACGGGTACTTTCCGTCGGGGACCATCGGGTCCCCGCACCGGGCGGAGAGCTCGGCCCACCGCAGTCGGCGGTAGGACGGTCCGGGATGCTCGGCGCGTCCGAGACCGCCGCCGGTGGCGGTGCCGATCTCGGGGTCGATGTTCCCGAGGCGGGCGGGCTCGATGACACCCGCGGCGAGGGCCGCCTGGCGCAGTTCGTGGTGGGAGAGGCCGCCGGGTCCGCTTTCGTGCTCGTACATGGCGTTCAGCACCCAGACCGCATCGGGGCGCCGGGGCGGCTCGAAGCCGGTCGTGCCGTCACCGCAGAGTTCCGTCAGCCAGTCGGTCTCGGAGGACGGAGCCTGCCGCCAGAGGTGGTGCGTATCAGACATCCGCCCAGGCTAGGGGGTGTCCGGCGGGCCATGTCTAGATGAAGCCGAGGGCGGACGCGCCTCCGAAGCCGCCCAGCAGGACGAAGACCGGCATCAGGACCTTGAGCTCCACCCAGCTGCCGGCGCGGAAGCGCATCGGCTTCGGCGGGCCGATCGGGTACCAGCGCTTGCCCGCGATCGGCAGGGGCCACAGGACCGGGCAGCCGGAGACCGTCAGGGCGTCTCCGATGTCGTGGACGAGGGCTCCGAGCACGATGGGCAGGCCGAGCCACAGGTACTCCTGGCCCGGTCCGGTGAACAGCCAGTTCGCACCGTTTCCGGGCTGGTCCAGCACCCCGGCCATGATCCACGCGCTGGTGGCGCCGAGCAGCCAGACCAGGACGTCGCTGGACATGCGGGCGGCCCGCCACAGGAGGCCCTCGACCGCGAGCACCAGGTGTACGAAGAGCAGCGCGAGCACGCCCCACCGGTCCGCCGTGACGGCGAGCGCGGAGGCGCCGCCGCCGATCAGGACCGCCCAGAGCCAGGTGTGGGTCAGGGTGCGGTGGCCGCCGGTGCGGCGGGCGTCCTTCGGGGAGCGGGTGGCCTTGTAGACGGCGTAGGAGATCTTGTCGACCACCTCGCACAGGCCCTTCGACAGCGGGCCGAAGGCGCGGGAGATCGTCGCCGACTTGTGGTCGAGGTCCGGGGCGAGGGCCGCGCCGGCGCAGATCAGCGCGCCGACGACGAGGACCGGCCAGGGCATGGGGTGGCCGGCGGCCGCGGTGGCCGCTCCCACCCCCAGCCAGGCCGCCGCCCCGGACAGTGAGTGCGCCGGACCCATCATCGTCTTTCCCCGCCCCGCTGGTGTGTATCGGGCCCTGTTGACCGGTTCGTTCGGGCCGCATCGACGGCACAGCGTACAGTCGGTGATCTTCGTTCCGTCCTCCGGTTCCCGGATCCGGCAGGAAGCCAGGCAAGATGGGGGCGTGACCCTCATTGATCAGCTCCCGCCGACCGCCGACCCCGACGCCCTTTTCGAGGCTTTCTCCTCGTGGGCGGAGGACCAGGGCATCACCCTGTACCCGGCTCAGGAGGAGGCGCTGATCGAGGTCGTCTCCGGGGCGAACGTGATCCTGTCCACCCCGACCGGCTCCGGCAAGAGCCTGGTCGCGGCCGGTGCGCACTTCACGGCGCTGGCCCAGGACAAGGTGACCTTCTACACCGCCCCGATCAAGGCGCTGGTGTCGGAGAAGTTCTTCGACCTGTGCAAGCTCTTCGGCACCGAGAACGTCGGCATGCTGACCGGTGACGCCTCGGTGAACGCCGACGCGCCGGTGATCTGCTGCACCGCCGAGGTGCTGGCCTCCATCGCGCTGCGTGACGGCAGGCACGCCGACATCGGCCAGGTCGTGATGGACGAGTTCCACTTCTATGCCGAGCCGGACCGCGGCTGGGCCTGGCAGATCCCGCTGCTGGAGCTTCCGCAGGCGCAGTTCGTCCTGATGTCGGCGACGCTCGGCGACGTGAAGCGGTTCGAGGACGACCTGACCCGGCGCACCGGCCGGCCCACCTCGGTGGTCCGCTCCGCGACCCGTCCCGTCCCGCTGTCGTACGAGTACGTCACCACGCCGATCACCGACACGATCACCGAGCTGCTGGAGACCCGGCAGGCCCCCGTCTACATCGTGCACTTCACGCAGGCCCAGGCGGTCGAGCGGGCGCAGTCGCTCATGAGCATCAACATGTGCACCCGCGAGGAGAAGGACAAGATCCAGGAGCTGATCGGCAACTTCCGCTTCACCACGAAGTTCGGCCAGAACCTCTCGCGCTACGTCCGGCACGGCATCGGCGTCCACCACGCCGGCATGCTGCCCAAGTACCGGCGCCTGGTGGAGAAGCTGGCGCAGGCCGGTCTGCTGAAGGTCATCTGCGGGACGGACACGCTCGGGGTCGGCGTCAACGTCCCGATCCGCACCGTGCTGTTCACCGCGCTCACCAAGTACGACGGCAACCGGGTCCGCACGCTGCGCGCCCGCGAGTTCCACCAGATCGCCGGCCGGGCCGGCCGGGCCGGCTTCGACACGGCGGGCTTCGTGGTCGCCCAGGCGCCCGAGCACGTCATCGAGAACGAGAAGGCCCTCGCCAAGGCCGGCGACGACCCGAAGAAGCGCCGCAAGGTGGTCCGCAAGAAGGCGCCCGAGGGATTCGTCGCCTGGTCGGACACCACCTTCGAGAAGCTCATCGCCGCCGACCCGGAACCGCTGACCTCGCGCTTCAAGGTCACCAACATCATGCTGCTGTCGGTGATCGCCCGGCCGGGCGACGCCTTCCAGGCGATGCGCCACCTCCTGGAGGACAACCACGAGCCGCGCAAGGCCCAGCTGCGGCACATCCGGCGGGCCATCGCGATCTACCGCTCGCTGCTGGACGGCGGTGTGGTGGAGAAGCTCGACACGCCGGACGCGGAGGGCCGCACCATCCGGCTCACCGTCGACCTCCAGCAGGACTTCGCCCTCAACCAGCCGCTGTCCACCTTCGCGCTGGCCTCCTTCGACCTGCTGGACCCGGAGTCCCCCTCCTACGCGCTGGACATGGTGTCCGTCGTGGAGTCCACGCTGGACGACCCGCGCCAGATCCTGGCCGCCCAGCAGAACAAGGAGCGCGGGATCCAGGTCGGCCAGATGAAGGCGGACGGGATCGAGTACGAGGAGCGGATGGAGCGGCTCCAGGACGTCAGCTATCCCAAGCCGCTGGAAGAGCTCCTCTCCCACGCCTACGACGTCTACTCCAAGAGCCACCCGTGGGTGCGCGACCACCCCGTCTCCCCCAAGTCGATCATCCGCGACATGTACGAACGCGCGATGACCTTCACCGAGTTCACCTCGTTCTACGAGCTGGCCCGCACCGAGGGCATCGTGCTGCGCTACCTCGCCGGCGCGTACAAGGCGCTGGACCACACCATCCCCGACGACCTCAAGTCCGAGGACCTGGAGGACCTGATCGCCTGGCTGGGCGAGCTGGTGCGCCAGGTCGACTCCAGCCTGCTCGACGAGTGGGAGCAGCTGGCGAACCCGGAGGTGGAGACGGCGGAGCAGGCCCAGGAGAAGGCCGACCAGGTCAAGCCGGTCACCGCGAACGCGCGCGCCTTCCGCGTCCTGGTCCGCAACGCCATGTTCCGCCGGGTGGAGCTGGCGGCGCTCGACAACGTCGACGCGCTGGGCGAGCTGGACGCCGAGTCGGGCTGGGACGCCGACGCCTGGGGCGAGGCCATGGACGCCTACTGGGACGAGTACGACGACCTGGGTACCGGCCCGGACGCCCGCGGCCCGAAGCTGCTGCAGATCGAGGAGGACCCGGCGCACGGTCTGTGGCGCGTCCGCCAGACCTTCGCCGACCCGAGCGGCGACCATGGCTGGGGCTTCAGCGCCGAGGTCGACCTGGCGGCCTCGGACGAGGAGGGCCGGGCGGTGGTCCGGGTCACCTCGGTCGGCGAGCTCGGCACCCTGTGACCTGACCGGGCACGCCGCCGGACCGCCCGGAACGCCCGGCCCGCCCGGAACGCCCTCGACGCCCGGACCCGACAGTGGAGATCCCCTGATGACGAACCCCGCCGAGAGACTGGTGGATCTGCTCGACCTGGAGCAGATCGAGGTCAACATCTTCCGCGGCGCCAGCCCGCAGGAGTCCCTCCAGCGCGTCTTCGGCGGCCAGGTGGCCGGCCAGGCGCTGGTGGCCGCGGGCCGCACCGTGGAGAGCGACCGCCCGGTCCACTCGCTGCACGCGTACTTCCTGCGCCCCGGACTCCCGGGGGTGCCGATCGTGTACCAGGTGGAGCGGGTGCGCGACGGGCGGTCCTTCACCACGCGCCGCGTCACCGCGGTCCAGCAGGGCAAGACGATCTTCAATCTCACCGCCTCCTTCCATCATCCGGAGGACGGCAGCATCGAGCACCAGCTGCCGCCTCACCACGTCCCCCATCCCGACACGCTCCCCAAGGTCGCGGACGAGATCCGCGAGCACCTGGGGGCGCTGCCGGAGGCGCTGGAGCGGATGGCCCGCCGCCAGCCCTTCGACATCCGCTACGTGAACCGGCTCCGCTGGACCCCTGAAGAGCTCAAGGGCGCCGATCCGCGCAGCGCGGTGTGGATGCGCGCCGTCGGCCCGCTGGGCGACGACCCGCTCGTCCACACCTGCGCCCTCACCTACGCCAGTGACATGACCCTCCTCGACGCCGTGCGCATCCCCGTGGAACCCCTGTGGGGGATGCGCGGTTTCGACATGGCCTCGCTCGACCACGCCATGTGGTTCCACCGGCCGTTCCGGGCGGACGAGTGGTTTCTCTACGACCAGGAGTCGCCCATCGCGCACGGCGGCCGGGGCCTGGCCCGGGGGCGGATCTACGACCTGGAGGGCCGACTGCTGGTCTCCGTGGTCCAGGAGGGCCTTTTCCGCCCGTACCCCGCCGGGCCGGGCCGCCCGGACCAGGCCGGCCGTCCGTCCGACACCACACCGGAGAACTGAGCACCCGCATGCCCACCCCCGCCCTGCCATGCCCCTGCGGACTGCCCGCCGCCTACCCGGAGTGCTGCGGCCGCTTCCACTCCGGCGACGGCCAGGCGCCGACCGCCGAGCTGCTGATGCGCTCCCGGTTCAGCGCCTTCGCCGTCGGCGACACCGCCTACCTGCTGCGCTCCTGGCACTCCTCGACACGCCCGGCCCGCCTGGACCTTGACCCCGGGCAGCGCTGGGAGCGGCTGGAGATCCTCGCCGTGGAGCGCGGCGGGATGTTCGAGACGGAGGGCTCGGTGGAGTTCCGCGCCCACTACCGTGAGGGCCGGCACACCGGCTCGCTGCACGAGCACAGCGCCTTCACCCGGGAGGCCGGGGCCTGGGTCTACGTCGGCCCCCTCTCCCCCGTCGACTTCGACTGAGCCCTGGCGCCGGTCAGGGCGAACTCCAGGCTGGTGCGGTACCAGTCGACCTCGTCCGGCGGCCCGGCCCGCAGCAGCCCCTCCGCCACGGCCGCGGCGGCGGGGACCTGCGGGTGCCCGTAGGGCGGGGGCGGGGCAAGCGCGGCCAGGACGATCCGCTCCGCCGGATCGGGCACGGCCGCGCGCAGCTCGTCCTCGGGGAGCACGGCGGCCAGTACGGCCGCGCGCGCCCACGGATCGGCGGTCCGTCTCAGCAGCAGCCCCACATGCCGCCCGCGCCATGTGCGCGGCCGTAGATCCCCCTTGGCCGCCAGCAGCTCCCGGTCCTCCGCGGACGCCGTCCCGCGCAGCATCAGCGGCTCCCGGCCGGCGAACTCCTTCAGCTCCGCGACGAGATAGAGCCACACGACGGCGCGGTAGCGGTTGATGCGGTACCCGACCGGGGTGAGGTGCCCGCAGCGCACGAGCCGGGTGAACCTGCTCGGGCCGACCCCCAGAACGCCGGCCGCCTCCTGTGCTCCGGCCACCGTCTCGACCTGGCGGCGCAGCGCGTCCGGCGGCCCTGCGGCCGCCTCCCGCACCCTCGCCAGCTCGGCCCGTGCGAAGCGCGCGGCCCCGCCGGCCGTCGGCGGCCCGGCCCGTACGATCCCCAGCTGGACGGCCCTGGCCAACTCGCCGCGGCTCAGGCCCAGCTCTCCGGCGGCCACTGCGCTGCCGACCAGCGGCTGCGCGGCGCCGGCGGCCGGGACGGCCGCCACCTCCCCCTTGCGCGGGGCCGCGTCCTCCTTGCGCAGGGCTGCGTCCCCCTGCGGTGCGGTCACCTTCTGCGTCATCACGGCCATCACGGTCCTCCCCCACGAGCAGCGATTACTCTGTGTGAAGACCGTAACTCTCCGCAATGACAACCCGCGAGGCCTGTGGAAAACTCCGCCCCGCCCGATCACCCCGCCCGATCACCCCGCCCCGCCCCGCCGCCTGCCCGCCGGGCTGCGCGGCGCCGGAGGGCTCAGCCGCCGGTGATGCGCCGCTCCGCGACACCCAGGTGCTCGCCCACGCGGTTGACCAGCAGCGTCATCTCGTACGCGACCTGGCCGATGTCCGCCTCGGCCGCACTCAGCACGCACAGGGAGCTGCCCGCTCCCGCCGCCATGACGAAAAGGGCCCCGTCGTCGTACTCGATCATCGTCTGCCGGACCTCGCCGGCCCTGAAGTGCCGCCCGGATCCCTTCGCCAGGCTCTGCAGCCCGGCCGCCACGGCCGCCAGGTGTTCGGCGTCCTCCCTGGGCAGCCCCGCGCTCGCCCCCGTCACCAGGCCGTCATTGGACAGCACCACCGCGTGCCGCACCTGTGGGACCCTGCGCGTCAGGTCGTCCAGCAGCCAGTCCAGTTGCTTGTCCAGTGCCATTCCCAGCCCCTCCCCGTCGACGCGGCCCGCTCGGCCGCGCCCCACCCCGCGTACTCGTGCCGCAAGCCTTCCCCACCAGCGCCTTTCCGGCAAGGAGGATGTGCCCATGGCGAAGAAGATGACTCAAGAGGAATGGCGGGCGTTCGTGTCCCATTCCACCCGCACCGGAAAGCTCTCCACCGTCCGCGAGGACGGCAGTCCGCACGTCGCTCCCATCTGGTTCGTACTCGACGGGGACTCCTTCGTCTTCAACACCGGCAAGGACACGGTCAAGGGGCGCAATCTGGCCAGGGACGGCCGCGTCGCGCTGTGTGTGGACGACGACCGGCCGCCGTTCTCCTACGTCGTCCTCCAGGGGCGCGCCGAGATCAGCGGCTACGCCGACGACTCGGACGAACTGCTCGCCTGGGCGACCCGCATCGCCGCCCGCTACATGGGCGAGGAGGCGGCCGAGGCCTTCGGCCGCCGAAACGCGGTCCCGAGCGAACTCCTCGTCCGCGTCCCGATCGACAAAGTGGTCGCCGTCGCCGGGGTGTCCGACTGATCCGCCCCCGCTGCCGGGCGGGCTCACCCGGAGCCGGCCTGTGGCCCCACCGAGTCCAGCAGCCGGGCGGTGTGCACCCGCCCGGCGTACTCGACCAGCCTGATCAGCACTTCCTTGCCGGAGTCCCGGTCCCGTGCGTCGCACAGCACCACCGGGGTCCCCTGTTCCAGGTCCAGGGCCCGCGACACGTCGTGCGCGCCGTAACGCCGGGCCTCGGTGAAGCAGTTGACGGCCACCACGAAGGGGATGCGCCGGTGCTCGAAGTAGTCGACCGCCGGGAAGCAGTCCTCCAGCCGCCGTGTGTCGGCGAGTACCACCGCGCCGAGCGCGCCCTGTGACAGCTCGTCCCACAGGAACCAGAACCGGTCCTGCCCCGGGGTGCCGAACAAGTAGAGGGACAGCCCCGAGCGGATGGTGATCCGCCCGAAGTCCATGGCCACGGTCGTGGTCGTCTTCTGGTCCACGCCCCCCGTGTCGTCGACCAGTTCGCCCGCCTCGCTCAGCTGCTCCTCCGTACGCAGCGGCCGGATCTCGCTCACCGCTCCCACGAGCGTGGTCTTTCCCACCCCGAAGCCCCCCGCCACCAGGATCTTCAGTGCGAGCGCGGCCAGTTCGCCGTCCTCCTCCTCCACCGCTCCCGGATCCGCGTCCGAACCCGGGCCCGGCGCCGGGCCCGTGTCCAAGGCCCGGTCCTCCAGGCCCCGGCGCGGGCCCGGTTCCGTCTCCGTCTCCGGTGCGGCTCCGGCCGGCCCGGCCGTCCCGGAGGCCCGGTTGTCGTGGTGTCCCATCAAAGCGCTCGCAATCCCTCGATGACTTCACGCAGAATCCGCTCGTCCGGCAGTTGGGCGGGCGGCACCGGGCGGCTGACCCTGACGTGCCCGCCCTCCAGCAGGTCGCCGAGGAGCACCCGTACGACTCCCACGGGCAGATCGGCGTCGGCGGCGAGTTCCGCCACCGACTGGGTCTCGGACCGGCAGAGGCCCAGCAGTGCCCGGTGTTCGGGGCCGAGCAGCGACTCGGCCGCCTCGTCCGCGCCGCCCTGCGTGTCCACCGCGACCAGGGCGATCAGGTCGAAGCGGACCCCGTGGGGCCCCGGCTTGGTACGCCCCCCGGTCATGGCGTACGGGCGGACGAGCGGGCCCGCTTCGGCGTCGTACCAGTGGCCGCGCATGTGCCGGACCGCGCCCTCAGCCGGCGGCCGGCGGTCGCTTCGCCGCGAACCTCGGCGGGGTGTAGAGGTGTTCCCCGACCCGCCTGACCAGCCGGGCCATCTCGTAGGCGATCAGCCCGACGTCGGCGTTCGCCGCGCTGAGGACGGCCAGGCACGAGCCGTCGCCGGCGGCCGCGACGAAGAGGAACCCCTCGTCCATCTCGACCATCGTCTGGCGCACGCCGCCGGCGTGGAAATGCCGGCCCGCGCCCTTGGCCAGGCTGTGGAAACCGGAGGCGACCGCCGCCAGGTGCTCGGCGTCCTCCCGGCTCAACGCGTTGGAGGCGCCTACCGCCAGGCCGTCGTTGGAGAGGACCACGGCGTGCCGGACCTCGACGACCCGGTGCACCAGGTCGTCCAGGAGCCAGTCCAGTTCGCCCGACCTGCGGGGGCCGTCGTGGCCGATCCTCTGGTGCTCGATCATCACACTTCTTCTCCTTCGCTGCCTGTGTGGGGGGAGTTGTCCTCGGCGCCGCGGGCCCATCCGGCGCGATAGGCCGTCATCCGGTCCCGGGCCTGCTCCGGGCTGCGCCCCGGCGGGTCCTCGGGCGACCGGACACCGGCGGGCTCCTGGGGCGCGGGAGCCTCCCGCAGCTGCGGGACGAGGCTGGCCTGGCGCACCCTGCGCGGCAGTTCCGTGACGGCGGACGCGGAGGACGCGGGAGGCGCGGCGGCCTGCGTACGGGTGCTCCCTCCCCCGGCGGTGCGCGGCCGGAGCGGGGCCACCGGTGCCGGGCGCGGCTCCCCGGCGGACGCCGGGGCGGACGCGGCGCCGGCCGGCGTGCCGCGCGCGTCGTCGCCCACGGCGTCCGGGCCGCGCGACCCGTCCCGTACGACGGTCACGGCAGGTGGCTGAGGCTGCGGCGCTGCCGGCGCAGGTCCCCGGGGCGGCCGCTCCTCCCGACGCCCGGGGGCGCGGTCCGCGCCGGCACGGTCCGCGGCCCCGGCCGGGTCCCGTTGCGGCTCCCGGTCCGGGTCGCCGACGGTGACGGCCCCCTGGAGGATGGAGTGGGGCAGCAGCACCACGGCGGTGGTGCCGCCGTAGGGCGAGGTGCGCAGGTGCACCTTCACGCCGTGGCGGGCCGACAGGCGGCTGACCACGAAGAGGCCCAGCCGGTCGCTGTCGAAGAGGTCGAGGTCCTCGGACTGCTCGATGCGCCGGTTGGCGTCGCCCAGGGCTTCGCGGCCCATGCCCAGTCCGCGGTCCTCGACCTCCAGGACGTAGCCGGTGCCGACCGGTTCACCGCTGACCCGGACCTTGGTGTGGGGCGGGGAGAACTGGGCGGCGTTCTCGATGAGTTCGGCGAGGAGGTGGGTGAGGTCGGCGACGGCCCCACCGACCACCGCGGCCTCGGCGAGCTGGCGGACCTCGACGCGCGGGTAGTCCTCGATCTCCGAGACGGCGGCACGGACGACGTTCGTGAGGGGAACCGGCATGCGCCAGGCACGGCCCGGGGCCGCGCCCGAGAGGATGATCAGGCTCTCCGCGTGCCGACGCATCCGGGTGGTGAGGTGGTCGAGGCGGAAGAGGTCGCCGAGCTCGTTCGGGTCGTCGGCGCGCCGCTCCATCGAGTCCAGCAGGGTGAGCTGCTTGTGTACGAGGACCTGGCTTCGGCGCGCGAGGTTGACGAAGACGCCGGACACTCCGCCGGCCAGCTCCGCCCGCTCGACGGCGGCGCTGAGCGCGGCCCGGTGCACCGTGGCCAACGCCTCGCCGACCTGGGTGATCTCGTCGTCGGCGGGCGCGCCGGCCGGGGTCTCGGCGGCGACGTCGATCTCCTCGCCCGCGCGCAGCCGCTCCATCGCCTCGGGGAGTTTGCGGTGGGCGATCTCCAGGGCGGTGTTGCGGAGCGAGACCAGTTCGACGACGAGGACCCGGCCGATCCGGACGGAGATGACGAGGGACGCCGCGACGGCCGCCAGACCCAGCAGTACGGCGGCTCCGGCGGGGCTGAAGGCCCCTTCGGCGACGGGGTCGGCCCGGTGCGCGGCCGCGGTGTGCGCGGCCTGTTCGATCTCCCGCATCGAGGTGCTGACGCCGCTGTGCGCGGCTTCCCATCCTGCGGGCGCGCCGCGGCCGTCACGGGAGGTGCCGGCGGCCAGGGCCCGGTCCTCGGCGCCGGTGAGGTCGGCGTAGGCGGCGCTCTTGGCGACGGCCTGCCAGGCGTCCTGCTGGGCGGCGGGCAGGTCGCGGGCCGCGGTCTCGGTGAGGGCGCGGCGGGACTCGACGGCCCCGGTCAGCTGGCGGAGCGTGTCGGCGCTGCGCTGGCCCGGCAGGGCGAGCAGGGCGTCCTCGCGGGAGAGGAGTTCGGCGGCGTGGGCGAAGTCGAGCAGGACCCGTGCGTCGGGGCCGAGTTCGGGGTGTTCGGCCCCGGAGAGGGAGCCGTTCACGGCGAACGCGGCGTCGACGACGCGGGTGTAGATCGCGAAGGCCGCCTCGGGGGTGGCGCGGCGGTCGGTGATGTCCTTGCGGGCCGAGCCCAGTGCTTCGGCGGCGGCGACGAACGCGTCCAGTCGGACCACGGTGTCCGAGCGGTAGTCGCCGGAGTCGGCGACGGTGTGCCGGTCGCCGAGCCGCAGGCCGCGGACGGCGCTGTCGGTGCGACGGGCCTGCTGGTCCAGGGCGCCGGGGTCGGCGGCGGGGTCGGCCAGGAGGCGGACGGCCGCGCGGCGTTCGGCCTGGAGCTCGGTGACGGCGGCGGCGACGGGGGCGCGTATCTCGGAGTCGACCTGCTGGACACGGGCCAGCCGGGCTATGTCCTGGGCGGTGTCGACGGTGGCGAAGGCCCAGAGCGCGAGGAGCGAGACGACCGGGACCATCAGCAGGGAGACGATCTTCGCGCGGACGGTGGCGGGGCGCAGTCGTAGCCGGGGGCGGCCCTCACGCGCGGCCGGGGAGCGCGGCGGGTGCGTGTCGTCGGCCTGTCGCGGCTGTTGCCTCGACTGTTGCCTCGGCTGTTGCCGCACCGGGTGCTCCGCCGCTTCCTCGGCCGGCGGCCCGGCGTGGGCCCGGCGGCCGCGGGCCGGCGGCGCGGACAGCCGCGGCACCGCTGCTTCCGGTCTTCTGCGGGGTGTTCGCATGGGCTCCTCGTTCCGGGCGGTGCCTGCGGTTGCGGTCGGCCGCAACGGATCGGACGGGCGGTGAAGGGACAAGTGGTACGGGTCCGGGCGGCTGGTACGGGTACGGGCGCTGGTAGGGGTACGGTGCGGCCCGCGCTCCCGGGGCGGCGCTCTCAGTGCGCGGCCGCGGTGTGCTCCCCCAGGTGCCGGGCGGAGGCGGAGGCGGCGCGCTCGTCGGCCGTCGGGGAGAGCGCGACGAAGGCGGCGGTGATGAACAGGTAGGAGCCCAGTCCGACGGCGAGCGGGAAGATGAACTGCATCGCGGTGGCCCCGGGCAGGGCGGCGTCCGAGGGGCTGACGCTGACGGCGACGGCGGTCATGCCCGTGTAGTGCATGCTGCTGACGGCGGCGCCCATGACGAGGGAGGCGGCGGCCACGGCCAGGGGCGACCTGATGTTGAGCGCGGCCCAGAGAGCGGCGGTGGCGGCGACCACGGCGATGACGACGGACAGCCCGACGACGAGCGGGTCGTAAGTGACCTCACCGTGCAGGCGCAGGGCCGCCATGCCCAGGTAGTGCATGCTGGCGACCCCGATTCCGGTGGTGAGCCCGCCCAGTACGAGGGCACGCCCGCGCGCCCTGCCGTAGCCCACCGCGAAGACCCCGGCACCGACGACGAGCATGGCGACGAGCAGGCTGAGGATGGTGAGCGGCACGTCGTAGTGGATCTCCGTCCCGGTGACCTCGAAGCCGAGCATCGCGACGAAGTGCATGGTCCAGATGCCGGTTCCGATGGCGGAGGCCGCGGTGAGGAGCCAGTTGCGGCGGACGGCTCCGGTCGCGGCGAGTGCGCGGACCGTGCAGCGCAGCCCGAGGGCGGCGCCGATCGATGCCATCACGTATGACAGCACGGGTGTCAGCCAGCCGTAGGCGGCGTGGTCCAGATGTCCCAGGTGTCCCATGGCCACCGGACGCTAGTCCGGGTGAGGGCGCGAACAGGGGGCGCATTTCGAAAGCAGCTGTAAGTGCTGGAATATGACAGAGCTACGTTCACCTTCGATCACCCCGCGCGCCACCTTGCGCACGGGCCGCGGGCACCCGGCGGCGCGGTGGTGGGGGATCATGGGCCCATGAGCGAAGACCACACCCACGTGCAGGAGTTCTTCGGGGCGCGGGCCGAAGGCTGGGACCGCAAGTTCCCGGAGGACGGGCCGGCCTTCGCCACCGCCGTGGCGGAGTTCGGGCTGCGGCCCGGGGACCGGGTGCTCGACGCGGGCTGCGGCACCGGGCGGGCCCTGGCCTCACTGCGGGCCACGGTCGGACCCGCGGGCACCGTGCTCGGCGTGGACCTCACACCGCAGATGCTGGCCGCCGCGCAGCGGGCCGGGCGCGCAGCCGAGGGCGCGCTGCTGCTCGCCGACGTGGCCCGGCTGCCGCTGCGCGACGAGGCGCTGGACGCGGTGTTCGCCGCCGGGCTCATCGCCCACCTGCCCGATCCGGCGGCGAACCTGCGCGAACTGGCGCGGGTGGTCCGGCCGGGCGGCCGGCTCGCGCTCTTCCACCCGATCGGGCGGGCCGCGCTCGCCGCGCGCCACGGCCGCGAGCTGACCCCGCAGGACCTGCGGGCCGAGCACAACCTCGGCCCGCTCCTGTCCGCCTCCGGATGGGACATGACCTCGTACGCCGACGAGGACCACCGGTTCCTGGCGCTGGCCGCGCGCCGGTCCTGACCCCGGTACGCGCTCCCGGTCCGCCGGGCCGCGTTCCCGATCCGTGCTCCCGGGCCGCGTTCCCGATCCGTGCTCCCGGGCCGCGTTCCCGGTGCCGTGGCCGGATCAGGCCGGAGGCTGGGCCTCGGCCCCGGCGGGCCGGCGCGGATGCGGTACGGGGCAGCCGCCCCCGCCGGGCACGGGGAAGGTGCCGAGCTCGCCCACGTCGTAACCGTCGGGATAGCCCTTGATCTCCGGGTTCTGGCGGGCGTAGTGCGGGGCCCGGCGCGGGGGCAGCAGACGGACCGCGCGGCCCCGCAGGCGCAAGGCGCCCTGCACCAGCTTCCGGAAGCCGGCGTTCGGGGCCTCGTACCGGAAGGCGGCGATCAGTGAGTCGTCGAGGAGGGCGAGGCCTCCGCGGCGCACGGCGGGTGCGAGCGGTGCCGGGTACCAGGAGGCCATCAGGTCGAGGGTGGAGTCGGCGACCTTGCGGGCGCCCTCGTCCCAGCCGAAGTGGGCCGCCTCGTAGGCGTCGAGGGTGGCTTCGAACTCCTCGTAGGAGCCCGGGATGTCCGTGATGCCCAGGTGTCGGCCGAGAGCGGTGTAGTAGTTGGCGCTCGCCCGGCGTTCGTGGTGGGTCATGGGGCGCCAGCCGTAGGCGTCCAGCCAGCGGGACGGAATCACCACGAACGTGCACAGGACGTAGCGCATGTCGTCGTTGGAGATGTCGTAACTGCGGTGCATCTGGTTGACGCGGCGGATCGCCGTGCGCGCGGTGTCGCTGTCGAAGCCGTGCTCGACGACCGCG
Source organism: Streptomyces sp. TN58 (assembly GCF_001941845.1). Lineage (NCBI taxonomy): Bacteria > Bacillati > Actinomycetota > Actinomycetes > Kitasatosporales > Streptomycetaceae > Streptomyces > Streptomyces sp. TN58. The sequence goes on from NZ_CP018870.1 coordinate 931,881, forward strand.
TCGAGGAGCAGCGCGGTGTCGTCGTAGCGCTTCTGCGTGCGCTCGGTGAACTCGGCGGTCTCGGCCAGCAGGCCGCCGATGCTGGGGACGGCGTACGTCCGGAACAGCGCGAGCTCCAGGGCGCGGGCGAAGTCCCAGGGGAACTCGCAGGTGGCGGTGAGCCGGTAGATGGCGAGGAAGTCCTGGTCGGGATCGAGCCGGAGGATCTCCTTAAGCCGGTCGTAACGCTGCACCGGGTGTCCCTTTCTGTGGCGGGTCCCCAACTCTACGTGCAGGTGGCAGCCTTGGAAATCGTGGCCCGCAGGCTCTCGACGCGCGGGTTACCCACTGGTTAAGGTGCGCCGACGAGAGAGCAGCGGGAGGCCAGGTGTCCGACGACGAGGGTGGCGGCTCGCTGTACGTGCTGACCGCCGTACTCCTGACCCCCGCGCAGTTCCCCGGTTTCCTGGGGGACGACTTCCCCGAGGCGTGCGCCCTGCTGGGTGTGGCGCCCAACAAGGAGGGGTACGGCCTGGTGCTCGGCCAGGACGAGGAGGGCGCCCGCTGGACGGTCGTCGTCGACGACGTCTCGCTCGTGGCCGCCGCCATCGCCTCGTGGGACTGCGGCATGGAGTACGACCTGTCGCCCGACGAGCGGAGCATCGTGGTCTCGCTGGCGGGCTGGCCGGTGGACCTTTCCGTGGCCGCGTCGGGGATCCCGGAGCCGCACGATCCGGAGCAGGGCGCGGACGGTACGGGGCGGGTGCCGCTCGCGCCGCCCTCGGCGGAGGCCTGGGGTCCGGTGCAGCGGAGGCTGGGCGCGGACCAGATCGCGCGGGAGTGGGCCGACTGGCGCGAACGCGTGGCGGCGGACGGCGGCGCCGCGGCCGCGGCGCATCCCGGACTCGCGCGTGCGCTGGAGGAGGCGCTGGAGTACACGCGGACCGCGCCGCCGCCCGGCCGGGTGCGGTCCTCCTTCGCCGGCGAGGGGGCCCGGACCCTGCGCGTGGACGGCCCCGGCTGGTCCCTGGTCGCCCGTACCGGGGAGGCGGCCTTCGTCCTGCTGGACGAGGAGCCGGGCGAGGTGCTCACCGTTCCCCGGGATGGGGATCCCGGCCTGCCGGACCTGCTGGCGGCGCTCGACCGCGTCGCGGTCCGCCCGGCGTGACCGGCGCCCTGCCGGGCGTGGCGGGCAGGAGCGGCGACATGGGGACGGACCGGGCGCACCGGGACGGCGTCCGCACGAGCGGCAGTCCACGAGAGACCGAGGGGGACGTTGTGGTGGAGTCGGAGCCGGTGGGTGTGGTCGTGGGCGGCCGCGCGGACATCGTGGACGACGGCTGGGGGCGGGAGACCGCGGTGATCCGTCTGGACGGCGAGCGGTTCGGCCCGCAGGCCCTCTACGGGCTGGAGGACTTCTCACACGTCGAGGTCGTCTACCACTTCGACCGGGTCCCGGCGGAGAGGATCGAGACCGGCGCCCGGCACCCGCGGAACAACACGGACTGGCCGCTGGTCGGCATCTTCGCGCAGCGCGGCAAGAACCGGCCCAACCGGCTGGGCGTCTCCCGGTGCCGGGTGGTCGGGGTGGACGGCCTGGACGTCCATGTCGAGGGCCTCGACGCCGTCGACGGCACACCGGTCCTCGACCTGAAGCCCTACATGGTCGAATTCGGGCCACGCGGGGAAGTGAAGCAGCCGGAGTGGGCGACAATCCTGATGGATGGCTACTACTGATCGCTCGAATGGCCAAAAACAGCTGTTACCATCGGTAGTTTAACGAGTCAACTAAAGGGATCCGGCCACGGCGGCTGGAAATCGCTCTGGATCCCTTTCCTCCGGAATGATCGAATCGGCCAGTCACGCGGCTCGAAGGGTGCGCACCTCACCCCACGCTCATTCCACGATGGAGGCCACTCTTGAATTCCATGTCGTACCTGGACCTGCACCGAAAGGTCGCTCAGGACATCGATGCGGAGATCGAAACCGCTCTGGACCGGCTCGGCCCGGTCGCGGCGACCACCAGGAACTCCGTGGCCAAGCTCTTGGAGCAGCGCAAACTGAGACATCCCCTGTCGGTTCTGCCGTTGCTCACGCACGCGATAGAGACGGGCAATCCCGGACCGGCCGTGCCGCTGTCGGCGGTGCACCTGCTGTGGTGGACCTCGGCCTGCTACCTCGACGACCTGGCCGACGCCGACGGCGCCTCGATCTCCGGTGAGCTCACCGAGGACGAAGCGCTGCTCGCCTCCGTCGTCACCGGAAACGCGCTGCCCATTCAGATCATCCTGGCGCAGGATCTCCCGGGGTCGGCGCACGGCGCCCTCATAACCGAGATCCTGAACGGCTGGATCATCGGCGTCGACGGCCAGATAGACGACATGCGCGGTGATGTCCGCAGCGCCTCCCGGAAATCGGTGGTGGAGACCTACCGCGGGAAATCCGGCGCCCCCTTCGGCATGATCACCGCGATGGCCGCCATATTCTCGGGCACCACGGACGCAAAGGTCGAACTGTGGCGTGAATTCGGCTACGTCTTCGGAATCCTGTGGCAGATCTTCAACGATCAGGAGGACATCCTTTCCGGCCGCGACGAGGACCTGCTCAACGGCACGGTGACCTATCTGCTCGCCTCCGTCCTGGAGGACGCCTCACCCCTGTCACGGGAGCACATCCTGGGCCTGTGCGCCGCCGCCGGCCGGTCGCACCAGGCCAGGACGGAACTCGCGGCCATCCTGCGCGCGCCCGACGCCCTCGACCGCTACCGGGCGGAGATCGGCGCCTTCCGCGCCGAGGCCTACCGGATCCTCGACGAACTGGGCGGCGACGAGGCCTACCAGCCGGTGCTCCGCAACCTCGTGGACCACGCGTCCCAGATGCTGCTCGAAGCCGAGCTCCCTCCGGTCGTCGTGAGCGGCGCGGCCTGATCCGGCCGCGCCACCGAGGCGCGCACCGGCACTCTGAGCACCCGGCGCCGCCGGGCTCCCGCGTCGTCTGCCGGAGCCCGGCCCGTCCGAGGCGGGCCTCACCCCGCGCCGCGCACCGCCGCCGCGGTCACCGTCCTATCTGCTTCCTGGACACGCCCCGCAGCCGCCGCCGCTGGGAGGAATCCAGCAGGAGGTAGGCCGCGGTCGGCACCCCGATGAGGACCAGCAGGCCCGCCCAGAAGCCCACCGCCCAGAACAACACGATGGCTGCCACGACTCCGGCAACCGCGACCTTTCCGCTGCTGGACATCTGCGGACACCTCCTTGTGCCGTCTGCCATTACCCCCTCAACGCGCCGTCACGGCCGCGGGTTCCCGGCAATTCGCGCGGAGGCCGGAGCGAGGAGGGTTGGGGTACGCTCGGCCACCCCCTACCGGTAGTCAAACTTGAGGAAGGCGTGCTCGCCGAGATCTCCACCCTCATCCGCTGCTCCGCCGTCTTCCTTCCCGGCGATCCCGCCCGCAGTGGCCGGATCGCGCTCTGGCAGGCGGACGGGACGCCGCCGGCCGCCCCTGCCTCGGACGGGCGCGCGGCCGCCTTCGAAGAGCTGACCGTCGTCACCGCGGAACTGCGGCGGACAACCGTGCGCGCCCTCGTCCTGGGCCTGGACCAGGCGCTTCCGCTGCTCACCCGCGCCCGCGCCGCGGCCTCTGCCTCGGCCGAAGCCCTCGCCGCCGCAGGCACCTCCGCCGACATCACCGACCCCGCGGAGGTCGCCACCGCCGGCACCGTCTTCTGGGGCGCGGCCGCGCTGCTGGCCCTGCGGTTCGCCGCTCAGGGGAAGCTGCTGCCCGGCCTGAGCCCCGCCGGCCACGACGCCTGGCGGATCGGGCCGCTGGATGCGGCCGACCTCGACCAGGTGCGCGCCCTGGCCGCCGCCATGCCGCCCGGCGCCCGCTGCGTACCGCCGGATCCGCAGGAGCCGCTTCTGCTGCCGGCCGCCGAGCCGCTGCTGCACGCCTTCCTCGACGCCGTCGCCGACACCCTGCCGCGCTCCCCCGCCGCACCCGCGGCCGCCGGTGGGCCCGCCTTCGCCGCCCGCCCGCCCGAGCGCCGTCCCCGCCTGCGCGACTGGGCCGCCGAGGTGGCCGCCGGCCACGACGCCGGAGTGCGCCTCTCCCTCCGGATCGAGCTCACCGGCGAACCGGGCCGGGTGCCCGGAGATCCTGACGCGGCCGAAGTCCCCACGGCCGGCGGGAGCTTCCGGGCCGTCCTGCAGATGCACAGCCCGGCCGACGCGGCGCTGGTCGCCGACGCCGCCGACGTCTGGGCCGGTTCCGGAGCCGCCGCGGCCGCCTTCCCTCCCGGCGCACGGCTGGACGCCCTGCGCGCCCTGCGCCGGGCCGCCCGGCTGTGGCCCCCGCTCGCCCCGCTGCTGGGCGCGGCCGTCCCGGACGCCGTCGAACTCGCCGACGAGGAGGTCACCGAGCTGCTCGGCACGGCCGCCACCGCCCTCGCCGCCGACGGGATGCAGGTGCACTGGCCGCGCGGGCTCGTCCGCGGGCTGACCGCCCGCGCCGTGGTCGGCTCCGGCGACACCGCCGGGAGTGCCCTGTCCGGCGGGCTTCTCTCACCCGGCGCTCTGCTCTCCTTCAGCTGGCGGCACGCCCTCGGCGGTCCCGGCGATCCGACCGACCTGACGGAGCTGACCGACGCCGAGCTGGACCGCCTCGCCGAGGCGAACCGCCCCCTGGTGCGGCTGCGCGACCAGTGGGTGCTCATCGACCCCGCCGAGGCCCGCCGCGCCCGCGCACTCCAGGACCGTACCGTCGCCGCCCCGGACGCGCTGGCCGCCGTACTCACCGGGTCCGCGGAGATCGACGGCCAACGGGTCGGCGTGCAGGCCGCCGGTGCGCTGGAACGCCTGCGGGTACGGCTCACCGGCGACCCGGAGCAGGCCGACGAGGTCGACGTCCCGCCCGGACTGTCGGCCACCCTGCGCGAGTACCAGCTGCACGGGCTGCGCTGGCTGGCCCGGATGACCTCCCTCGGTCTCGGCGCCTGCCTCGCCGACGACATGGGGCTGGGCAAGACCGTCACCCTCATCGCGCTCCACCTGCACCGCAACGAGAAGGGTGCGGCCACCGCCGGCCCCACCCTGGTGGTGTGCCCGGCCTCCCTGCTGGGCAACTGGGAGCGGGAGATCGGGAAGTTCGCGCCCGGCACGCCCGTACGCCGCTTCCACGGGCCCGCCCGCAGCCTGGCCGGACTCACGCCCGGCGCCCGGGAGTTCGTGCTCACCACGTACGGCACGATGCGTCTGGACGCCGCGGCCCTCGCCGGCACCGACTGGGGCATGGTCGTCGCCGACGAGGCGCAGCACGTCAAGAACCCGCGCTCCTCCACCGCCAAGGCCCTGCGGACCGTTCCGGCGCGGGCCCGCGTGGCCCTGACCGGTACCCCCGTGGAGAACGACCTCTCCGAGCTGTGGGCCGTCCTCGACTGGACCACGCGGGGACTCCTCGGCCGCCTCGCGACCTTCCGCGCCCGCTACGCCGAACCGGTCGAGAGCGGCCGCGACCCGCAGGCGGCGGCCCGGCTGTCCGCGCTCGTACGGCCGTTCCTGCTGCGGCGCCGGAAGTCGGACCCGGGGATCGCGCCCGAGCTGCCGCCGAAGACCGAGACCGACCACCCGGTGTCCCTCACCCGCGAACAGACGGCGCTCTACGAGGCCGTCGTACGCGAAACCCTCGCGGCGATCTCGCAGGCCGGCGGGATGGAGCGGCGCGGACTCGTGGTCAAGCTGCTGACCTCGCTCAAGCAGATCTGCAACCACCCGGCCCAGCACCTGGGGGACGGCGGCGCGACCGGCGGTTCGCGTTCGGGCAAGCTGGAGCTCCTCGACGAGCTGCTGGACACCATCGTCGCCGAGGGCGGTTCGGTGCTGGTGTTCACGCAGTACGTGACGATGGCCCGGCTCATCGAGCGGCACCTGTCCGCCCGGGGCATCGCGACACAACTCCTGCACGGCGGCACGCCGGTGCCGCGCCGCGAAGAGCTCGTGGACCGCTTCCAGGCCGGCGAGGTCCCCGTCTTCCTGCTCTCCCTCAAAGCCGCCGGCACCGGCCTGAACCTCACCCGCGCCGGCCATGTCGTCCACTTCGACCGCTGGTGGAACCCGGCCGTCGAGGAGCAGGCCACCGACCGCGCCTACCGGATCGGCCAGACCCAGCCCGTCCAGGTCCACCGGATCATCGCCGAAGGCACCGTCGAGGACCGCATCGCGCGCCTCCTGGAACGCAAACGGGCCCTGGCCGACGCCGTACTCGCGGGCGGCGAGGGCGCGCTGACCGAACTGACCGACGCCGAGCTGGTGGTACTGCGCCCGGCCGCGGGGAGCGCACCATGACCGGCGGGGACCCGTACGAGAAGACCTTCGCGGCGCTCCCGCCCGCACCGGGCCGCGGCTTCGCCCGTACCTGGTGGGGCCACGCCTGGCTGCGCGCCCTGGAGGACAGCGCGCTCGACGGGGAGCAGGTGCGGCTGGGCCGCCGCGTCGCCCGCTCGGGAGCGGTGGGGACGGTCTCGGTGCGCCCGGGCGGACTTACGGCGATCGTGCGCGACCGGGACGGTACGGCGCACCGGACCGACGTGCTGGTGCAGGAGTTCTCGCAGGCGGAGTGGGACCGGCTGCTGGGGCTCGCCGCGGCGGAGTCGGGGTACATCGCGGCACTGCTGGACCGGGAGGTCCCGCCGGAGCTGGCCGAGGACGCGGCGGCGGCCGGGGTGGAACTGCTGCCGGGCATCGGGGACCTGGATCCGCGGTGCGACTGCGGCGAGTGGGACCACTGTCCGCACACGGCCGCGCTGTGCTACCAGGTGGCCCGGCTGCTGGACCAGGACCCCTTCGTCCTGCTGCTCCTGCGCGGCCGGGGCGAACGGCGCCTGCTGGAAGGGCTGGAGGAGCGCAGCACCGCGAACGCCCGGCTCCGGGCCCCGCATACGGACGTGCCCGGCGGCGAGGGTGTTCCGGCGGACGTGGCGTACAGGGCAGCGCCGGCCGGCCTGCCGCCGCTCCCCCCGCTGCCGGACCTGCCGCGGGCGCCGGGTCAGCCGCCGACCCTGGACACGGAGGCCGAGCCGGACGGGCTCGACGTGGACGCGGTGGAACTCCTCGCGCAGGCGGCCGCGGCCGAGGCATTCCGGCTGCTCGCGGAAGCGGTCGCTCCGGGCCATGCCGACCGTGCCGTGCCGGCCGCGCTCACGCACGCGCAGGACGCCGTACGCCTCACGCGCGAGGCCGATGACGTCCGGGTCCGCTCCCGTCTGGCGGCGGCTACCGGGCGCAGCCGGGCTGACATGGAACTGGCCCTCCTCGCCTGGGGCTTCGGCGGGGCCCCCGGCCTGGCCGCGCTGGAGGACGACTGGACGCCGGACCGGGCCGCGCTGGCCCGCGCCCGCACGGCACTGGCCGCCGCCTGGGCGGACGAGGAGGCCCCGGTGCTGCGCAGGGTCCGGGCCCGCTGGACCCGGTCGGGGACCGGCCACCAGATCCGGCTGGGGCGGGAGGGGCGCTGGTGGCCCTACCGCCGCGAGGCGGCGCGATGGATCCCCGCAGGCCCCTCGGCCCCGGACCCGGCAACGGCCCTGGCCGCGGCCCTGGAGGCCCCTGGTCCGGCGGACTGAGATGGCGTACGGCGGCGCAGCACCCCACTTCGGCCGACGTACGGCCGGCTTGGGGCACTCCGCGACGGACCGCGCCGTCCGCAGCGATCAAGGACGTTACCTCTGGGTGTCCCGTCGTGGCAGCCGACGCGGCAGCGGATGGTGGTCGCCGCACCTGCCCGTGGCGTGCCCGCACGGCACGGACAAACCGCCGGAGGCCGTCGGCCCTGGACGCGATCCGGGTCAGGCGCCGCTCGCGACCTTGCCGAGGTCGATCCAGCCGTTGCCCTTGTCGCCGCCGTTCCAGGCGAAGACAGTGGCGCTGTTACCGGGTCCGGCCAGGACGTAGTCGGCGTGGGTGTCGGCGTTGAAGTCGACGAACCGCACCTTCGTGTGGTCGGTCGTCAGACCGCTCGCGATCTGACCGACAGTGAGCCAACCGGTGCCGGGGACCGCGTCGCCGCCACGGTTGAGGTAGAGGTCGACCTTGCCGTCAGGCTTGACAAAGTAGTAGTCGGCCTTGCCGTCGGCGAACCGGATGCGGCGATCGCTGGTCACACCGGACGCAACCTTGCCCACAGCGGGCCAGCCGTCGCCGGACCGGTCGCCTCCGCCGGGACGGTGCCGGCGGCAACCGCGGTGGCAATCGCCAAGCCGGTCATCCGAACCGGGCGCGTACGGGGAACAGACATGTGAAGCATCCTTCAGTTGAAGTTCCGGATGGGTGGGCGAACGCGGGGATAAAGAGCGGCGGCGTACGGAGGACGACCTCCTCCGTACGCCGCTGCGTCAGTCTCGGAGCCCGCATGGGGCTACAACACCTGGGCCTACTTCGTGGTGCTGGCGGCGATGTCGGTCGGGCTCGTGAGCGCGCCCGGAATCTCGTGCCAGCCGGTCCAGGAACTCAACGAGGTGTCGAGCGTGATGTTCTGGACCCTGCCGCCCGCGTCGGCGGCATAGACGTGGATGTTCCTTCCGGCGGAGGCACTGGTGAGGCGCGTCAGACCACCGCCGCCGATCTTGGTCCAGGACGGCTTCCAGCTTCCTGCGAGGTAGTCGCCGGTCTGCGCATGGAGTGCACCGTCGGAACCGATGACCTGGACGTGAACGGTGCTGCCGATGTGGGAGACCGCGATGTCCTTGGCGCCGCTGATTCCTCCGGGCAGCTCGCCCCAGGGGGTCCAGCGGCCGTTGCGACTGTCGAAGTCGCGGCCGTGGACCTTGCCGTCCTTGATGCCGTAGAGGCGAACGAACGGACCTGCCTTGACACTGGCGATGTCGGTCAGGCCCGTGCCGCCGGGCACCGGCGTCCAGTTGTTGTTCCAACGACCGGCGTTGTAGTCGCCGACCTGCGTGTACAGGTCGCCGCTGGAGCCGATGGCCTGTACGTACAGAACGTTGTCGATCATGGCGGCTGCCACGTCCTTGACTCCGCCGGCTCCGCCGGGCACCTCGGTCCAGTTGCCCCACTTGTTGCTGCGGACGTCGTACTCGCGGTCGAAGACCTTGCCGTTGGCCACGCCGACGTAACGGATGGTGCTGCCCGTGTCCACGCCGACGAGCCGATTGACAGTGGCGCCACCGACGTTGGCCCACTGGGCTCCGAAGGCGCGGGTGTCGAGCTTGCCGCTCTGGCTGAACAGGGTGCTGTCGGCCGGGGCCGCGAGCGTCACGTTCGCAGGTGCGGCGATGACGGAGGCGGAGACGTCAGAGGCCCCCGCAAGTCCGCCCGGCAGTTCCTTGAAGGTGCTCCAGGAACCGGATGTGGTGTTCATGGAAGCATTGCTGATCTTCCCCTGGGCACCCACGGCGTACAGTTCGACCGTACCACCGGACGCGATGCTGCCGATGCGGGTCAGCCCGCTTCCACCCGCCTTGGCCCACTGGTCGTTCCAGCGGCCGGCGTCGTAGTTGCCGAACTGCGTCCAGATCGCACCGTCGGAGCCGATGATCTGGACGTGGACGTTGTTGCCGACAACGCTGGAGGCAATGTCGACCGCGTCCTTGGCGCCGCCCGGAATCGCGCCCCAAGGTGACCAGTGGCCCGTGCGGGTGTCGAAGTCCCTGCCGTAGATCTGGCCGCCGCCGATGGCCTGAACACGCACGGTTGTGCCCGAGGCCGCGCTGCTGACGTGGGTGAGACCTGTCGCGCCGACCGCGTTCCAGGCCTGGTTCCAACGGCCGGCCCTGTAGTCGGCGGCCTGCGCGTACAGGTTGCCTTCGGAGCCGACGATCAGCACGTGGACGGTGTTGCCGACCAGAGCGGCCGAGATGTCCTTGGCGCCCGCTGCGCCGCCGGGGATTTCGCCCCAGCCGGACCACTTTCCGGTGGCCAGGTCAAGGTCCTCACCGTAGACGCGTCCGCCGGCGATGGCGTAGGCACGCACGGCATCCCCGTGTCGCACGGTGCTCACGCGGGTGACGTCATGACCATCGACTTTGCCCCACGACGCACCGTATTCGCCGTAGCCGAGGTCACCGGACTGCGACCACATCGTTCCGCCACCACCGGCGAGCAGGGACACCTGCGCGCCGCTGCGCGGAGCGGTGACCTGGTCGATCCACTGGCCGACGTTGTCGATGCGGGTGGAGACGGCGCCGGTGCGTGTTTCGGCGGGATCGGTGCCGAGGCAACCGCCCTGCCAGGAACGGCTGTTGACGCCGACGAGTTCACCGGCGGCGTTGAGCAGGGGGCCACCGGTGTCACCCTTGCAGATGGCGTCAGCGCCCTTGCCCGTGATGGTGAGCGACGTCGCGTCGGCCGCGTTCAACGTGAACGCACCAGTGTGGAGCCTGCCCGGCACCCACTCGGTCTTCGTCCGACCGAAACCGACCGCGGTGAGGTCCGCACCGACCGCGGAGACGTAGCCGGCCCGCCTGACCGGGGCGATGTCGGCAACTGGGGCGGCAAGACGAGCGAGCACCAGGTCACGGTCGGCAGCGCTCGCTGAAACCTCGACCACCTCGCGGCTCTGGCCGTTGCCCAGTGCCGCGGCGGTCTGCAGCGACGGCTTCCCGGCCGGGACGGCGGCACCGGGGGTGGTCGCGAAACAACTCGCGGCGGTCAGCACCCAGCGCGGGTCGACCAACGTTCCGGTGCAGGAACGACTGGTGGCCTCGTCGCCGATGCTGAGCTTCACGACGGCGGCCTGTCCGCCTGTGGCGGCCTCCGGGCCGGTGAGGGCATACGCCGGTCCGGCCGTGATCAGGCCTGCAGCGACCGCCGTGGCGGAAACCAGCAGGCCGGCCATCCGCGCGGAGCGCAGGGGGGATAGGGACATGGTTCTCCTTTGGAGCAGAGCGCCGGCTGCTTTCAGGCGTACCGGGCTCTGGTCGACTGAAAATCGACCGTCGAGTTCGTGTGTCTGGTGGCGGCGCAGAAATGGCAATTCCGTCGCAGCGGCCGCATCCACGCGGGTCGCAATTGAGGCGGCGATGCCAGCGGTACGGCGGCACACGGACGATCCCTCCGGACTCCCGCGCCACACAGCGGACAAGCGATCGGAGCCGAATTGAATACATCCGCGCAAAAGAATCAAGAACGCAGAAGCAGGACGCTCTGCAGCAAGGGCGGTCGCCGAAAGTCTACTTGGAAGCCCTGATTTCCATGAGCATGAAGTCACGCCCCTGCTCGTCGGCGCTCTCACCGACCGGAGTCCAATCGTTCTTCTTCACTTCGAACGTCTTCTCCACTGCACCCGCAGTCATGTCCACCCGGGCGCTGTAGCTGTTTCCCTTGATGAAGTAGACCGCGGGAATCTCCAGGGTCAGGTAACCGCCGTTCCCCGTGACACTGAAGCAGACCTTTTCGTTCTTGCGCCCCCAGACCTCGATCACATCGGCCGAGCTGGCGCAATCCGCCAGCAGGATGTGCCCGTCACCGCGCTTGAGTGTGATGTGCTGCTCCGCGAGGATCTTGTCGGCGTTCGGGTAAGCGAAGTCCTCAACGGCGTAACCAGGACCTTCGTCGGCGATCGTCTTCACGGAGGATCCGTCCATGACGGATCCTCCCGCCGTTCCGCCCGCCCCCGCGAACCATGCCAAGAGCCCCGCCCCGGCGGCCACCCCGAACGTTCGCACAATTGCCTTACGTACCTTCATCGCTGTCCTAGTCGTCGGTTTCGGGGAAATCCCGGAACATGCGTCAACGTCGGATGTGAAGAAGGGCATATGACCAACGGGAAACGACTCACCCCATGAGCCTGCCCCCGCTGAAAGCCCCCCACTTCCAGTCGCAGCATAACTGCTCGTCAGGAGCTGCGTAAACTCGGCAACCCGGCCGCCGGTGACGGTACTTCACCGAGACCGGGCACCCATGTCTCGCTTACACAAGCACAGCCCTCCAGCACCCGTCCAACGGGTTTCTCGGCGGTTGGCGCGACAACCCGCATGCGACCGAGGTGATTTGGACCACATCGAGAGTGTGGCGGTCCGAACGGAGCGCGAGATTCCGAACTCCCGATGCGGAATTTCAAGTTCCCTACCCGATGCTGGCTTGAATCATGCTGTTCCCCGTGTGACTGGTGTTCAATACGTGCATTGCCGCCTAAGGTCTCAAGGAGATCTGCCGCATCCCCGCCGGACTGCGCACGTTACGGGGGGACATGGCCTCAGCCCGGGCAATTCCCTGTCTGCCGTTAGGCCTCCGCCGGTGCGTCAAGCGTCAGGCTCTGATCCCGAAGGATTGTTTTTTGGACACCATCTATTGGAGCAGGCGGCGTGTTCTCACCGCCGCCGCTGCTGCCACGGCTGTCGTCACCACCTCCAGCCTCGTACTCAACCCCGTTGCGGCGTGGGCCAGTACACCCCCTCCGGAGGATGACGGCGGCGACCCGTTCAGGCTGCCCGACACCCCCCGCGCCAAGGTCGTCGAAGCCTGGCTGCTGGGCGGCAAGGGTGTTCGCGCCGCCGCCGAGGCGGCGCTGGTCGGCTCTGACGCCGACGTCCAGACTTTCCTCACCGCCACGCTCCCCGCCGAGACGGCGGTGGACAACCGCGTTGCCGTCGGTACCTCCCTCGCAAGGGGCGGCAAGGGCACCCGTCGGGATGCCGCGGCGGCACTGGGCGGAGGTGACGCCGCCATCGCCGCCTTCCTCGCGGGCGGCTTCAAGACCGCCATCGCCGAGGACCTCCGCGTGGCCACCGGAATCGTCATGGCCACCGGCGGCAAGGCCGTGAACCGTGCCGGAAACGACGCCCTCAACGCCGGCACCCAGGCCGCCTTGGAGACGTTCCTCAACGACGGTCAGTACACCGCGCGTCAGGAGGACATGCGCGTCGAGGTCGCCAAGCTCGCCTTCCAGGCGGGTCCGGAGGTGAAGAAGTACGCCAACCGCGCCATGTCTGGCACCGCTGCCGACATCGAATGGTTCCTGGAGACCGGCCAGCACATCGCACGCGCGCGCGACCAGGAGGCGACGAAAATCGAGGAACTCGTCGCTGTCGTCGAACGCGAAGGCAAGAAGGCCGACGCGATGACGAAGCAGGCCGAAGAGGCTTCCGCTCGCGCAGTCAAGGCGGCGGCCCAGGCCAAGGAGGCCGCGGAGAAGGCCGCGTACGAGGCCCAACAGGCCGAGGCCGATGTTGCCAAATCCGGCCGGGCTGCCCGAAAGGCCGCCGAAGCCGCGAAGGGTGCGGCCGACTCGGCACGTGTCGCCACCAGCGCTTCCCACGCAGCCGTCCAGGCTTCCCGTCGCGCCGCCTACGCCGCCGCCGCGGCGAGCCAGGCTGCGGCCAACGCGGGCTCCGCTGCCGCCCAGGCATACGGAGCCGCCATCGCCGCGTCCAAGGACGCCGCCCATGCGACCGCTGCCAGGGACGCCGCCGTCTCCGCCCGCAACGCCGCGGCCAGGGCGCGCAGCGCGGCCGCGGCCGCCGACCATGCCGCCAATGCCGCGAGCCAGGCCGCGGGGGCCGGCTCCGCAGCGGCGTCGGCCGCCCGCAACGCCGCCTCCGCCGCGAACTCCTCGGCCGCGGCGGCACAAGCGGCTGGCGTCGCCCAGTCGGAAGCCGCAGCGGCCAGGCGCGAGGCCCAGATCGCAGGCGCCAACGCCCAGATCGCCACCAATGCCGCCGGTATGGCACAGAGCCTCGCGAATACGGCGGCGAAATCCGCCCGCACGGCACGCGACGCGGCGAACAGTGCGGCCGACCACGCCGAGAAGGCCGCGACCGCCGCAGAGTGGGCTGTCGCACACGCGGGCCAGGCGCTGGAACACGCCACCAAGTCGACCGAGTTCGCCAACGAGGCCAGCAAGGCCGCGAAGACCGCCACCGACGCCGTCGCCGAGGCGGTCGCGGTGGAGCAGGCCGCCCGCGAGGCCGAGTGGCAGCGCCTCGACCAGGACACGCAGCAGGCGGTCGAGGAGACCCGCCTGCTCAAGCAGATCGAGGACCTGGAACGCGCGGAGCTCGCAGAGAAGCGCACCCAGGCGTCGCAGGCCGAACAAGCCCAGAGGGACCTCATAGCGCAGGCGGAGTCCGCGCTCAAGGCCGGCGACATGAGCCGCGCCGCCGCACTCGGGCGCAAGGCAGCCGTCACGGCGATGCGCTCCAAGGGCACCTGGTCGCTTGAGGCCGCGCGGTTCGCCCTGTCCGGCACCGACTCCGACATCCACCTCTGGATCGACGCGTCCCGACAGGTCGCCCAGCGGCAGGACGACCGGGAGACCAGCCTCTACCTCGCACGGACCTGCGCCCCGGACATCGCCGACGCGGCGACCAGGGCACTTGGCAGCAGTGACCCCGACGCCGCCACGAAGTTCCTGGAGACCGGTGCCATCCAGGCCGCCGCGACGGACAACCGCGTCACGGTCGGCCGCATCCTGGCCGCCAACCCCGGCAAGGCGGTGAAACTGGCGGCGAACGAGGCGTTGAACGCCGGAACCGCCCAAGCCCTGCACGAGTTCATCAACGTCAGACACGAGGCGGCGCAGCAGGAGGACGATGCTGTCGCCACGGCGGCCCTCATCGCCACGGGTGGCCGCTACACCAAAGCCCACGCCCAGGCGGCAATGGAAGGACCGGAGTGGATGCGACGCAACTTCGTCGCGTCCGTGCAGTACAAGACCGCGCTGCTCGACTACGACTCCGCCACCCACATCGCGGCCATGCAGGGCGCGATCGCCGCAGCCGCGAAGATCGCCTACAAGGCGCAGGAGGACGCCCAGCGCGCCCAGCAGGCGGCCGCGATCGCCCGTAACGCCGCCGCCGAAGCGCAGCAGTGGGCGACCAGGGCGGAGCAGTCCGCCAAGCAGGCCGCCTCCTCCGCGCAGCAGGCCAACGCGTTCGCGAACGACGCCGAGAAGTCGGCGGCGTCGGCGCAGGCCTCGGCGGACCGAGCCAAGCAGGCGGCCGCCACCGCGCGCACCGCAGCGCGCTCGGCGAACTACTCCGCCAACCGCGCCCTGGACTCGGCCCGGAACGCGGTGGCTTCCGCCAACGCCGCCCAGGCGTCTGCCGCCTCCGCCCACGCCTCGGCCCTTCAGGCCGGCAAGGACGCGAGAACGGCTGCGGCCGCGGCGAGCGATGCTCACCGGATCGCGACGGACAAGCGGACCGCTGAGATCGCAGCGGCCGCGAAGAAGGCGGCCGACGACGCACGCGCGGCCAAGGACGCCGGGAAGAACCCGGCGGACACGCCCGACAACGACACCGTCAAGAACGACCTTCCCTGGTGGAAGGACGTGAAGTGGTGGGCGAACGCCACGAACTGGGCGAGCATCGGAACCGGGTTCCTCTCCGCCGGCTTCGGTGTCGCGGGCCTCTTCTTCCCACCCCTGGAGGTTGTCGCCGGGGGACTCGCGTACACCTCCCTCGGGCTGTCGGCCATCAGCACCGTGCTCACGGGGTTCGGCTACGGATGGACGAGCAGCGAGTTCAAGACGTCCCTCGGGGGGACGGCCTTGGGCCTGCTCACCTTCGGTCAGTCCAAGTGGATCGGCGCGCTCGGTAAGATCGACGGCAAGGTGGTGGCTCCCGTGGCCACGAAGATCACGCAGTTCGGGCACGATCTCATCTCACCGGTCACCGGCCTCCTCGGGACCCTCGGCTTCTGAGGAGGGACGACCGGATGCACGTCAGGGGCCGGCGGCAAATGTGCCGTCGGCCCTGCGTTCGGGGCCAGGTCCCGGACGAGGCCGGCACGCCTAGCCACGGGCCCAGCGGCCGTGGATACCGATACGTCCCCAGCGTCCCCTGTGTGATCAAATGACTCCATGGGGGATGTGCACACGGCCCTGGGGCCGCTGGAACTGGTCGAAGGCGTCTGGGTGATCGGGGATTCCCGCCGCCCTGGCGGATCGTGGATCGAGTTCCGCGAGGAGGGGTTGCTGCACCGGCAGGCGCGCCGGGGTGAGAGCGAGTTGATCCCCTGGTCGCGGATCATGCTCGGGATGGCCGTCTACGTCGGGCGCGGGTATCCCCGTTCCGGGCAGTACACCCTCGCGGGCATGCTGGGCAACATGCCCGGTCCCTTCAGAGGGCACGGCGGAGGCCACCTCGACATGACGGTCCGACACCCCTACGAGGACCGCAGGCTGGCGTTCGACCGCCCTGCGCGCCCGTACCGGCTCCTCGACACCTTCGTCCTGGAGCAGCTGCTGTCGCAGGTCGTCGCCGCGGGCGAAGCACACCGGCTCGGTGACCCCGACTGGCTGAGGACGGTGGTCGGCCGCCTGGAGTCGCTGAACGCGCGGATGACGCGCAGCCGGCTCTGTGCAGCGGTCGGAGAAGCCTGGCACTAGTGCCGCGAACCGGGGACCCTTCGCGGCCGCAGCACTATCATGACCCCGCGGCACCACCACGGGAGGCCGGCCGGCGGACGGGCGGACCGGCACGGCGAACGACGAGGCGGCGATGAGCGAGCTGGCGAAGCCCGAGGTCCATGTCCCCGAGGGTGAGGCTCCCGCCGAGCTGACCGTCCGGGACCTTGTGGTCGGGGACGGGGCCGAAGTGAAGCCGGGCATGGTGGTCCGGGTCCACTACGTCGGGGTGGCCTTCGCGTCCGGGAAGGAGTTCGACTCCTCCTGGGACCGGGGTGAGCCGTTCAAGTTCGCCCTGGGCGGCGGCAAGGTCATCAAGGGCTGGGACCGCGGGGTGCGGGGGATGCGCGTCGGCGGCCGGCGTGAGATCGTCGTCCCCCCGCGTCTCGGCTACGGCAGCCGGTCGCCCTCGCCGCTGATCCCGGCGGGCTCGACCCTGGTCTTCGTGGTGGACCTGCTCGACGTGTACACCGGACCCGCCGGCTGGAGCAGCGCCGCCCGGTAGCCCCGGCCCTCCTGCCCTTCCCCCCTCCTCCCCCTCACCTCACCGTCCGCCGTTCGCGCGGCGGGTGCGGACCGCGTGGCCCGCGAGCACCGCGACGAGGGCCACCGCGTACATCACGGTCCCCGCGCCGGGCAGGGCGCGCGAGGTGAGGTAGGCCGCCGCTCCCGCGACGGCGACCCCGAGCCATTCCCAGCGGCCGTCGAGCGCCACCAGCGCGATCAGGAGCAGGGCGTACCAGGAGTACCCGGGGGTCGTCAGGAGGAAGACGGTGCCCGTGACGAGCAGAGCCGCCGACCAGGGGCGTTCGGGGTCGCCGCGGCGGATCGCGTACAGGCCGGCCGCGGCCGTGCCGGCGAGGACGGCCGGCACGGCCCAGGAGTCGGGCAGGACGAGGCGCAGCAGGGCGTAGCGGTTGCCTGAGGCGGCGTCCTGGTAGCCCTCCTCCTCGGCGTATCCGCCGAGGTAGCCCAGGACGGAGGAGTCGGACAGCAGGGTGTACGGCAGGTAGAGCGCCGCCAGAACGGCCGCGGCGGGGAGCAGGGTGGCGGCGAAGTCGCGGGGCCGTCGTACGCCGGACAGCGCGCCGGGGAGCAGTACGGCGGGCAGCAGCTTCGCGGCGGTGGCCAGGCCCAGCAGTGCGCCGCCGGCCGCCCGGTGGCGGACCGTCAGGGCGAGGGCGGCCACGGACAGGAGCACGGCGAGGGCGTCGGCGTGCGCGTTGTTGACCGCTTCGACGGCCACGGCCGGGCACCAGGCCCACCAGGCGGCGTTCCGCGGGTCGCCGCGGCGGCGCAGGACGCGCAGCAGGACCAGGGTGGTGGCCACGGCCAGGACGGCGCCGCCCGTCTGGAGCGCCTTGTGGCGGACCCCGTCCGGGGAGAGGGCGTGGACGAGGAGGAAGTACGCCTCGCCGGCGGGCGGATAGACGGTGTGGACCCGGGGGCGGTTGATCCGGGTGCATCCGCCGCCCGGCAGTGAGGAGAGCTCGGGCCGGGCGCAGTCCTCCCGGGGTGGGAAGAGCCAGCCGTCGCGGAGGCCGGCGAGGGCGGTGTCCGTGGGGGCGTGGTCGTACGGGGAGATGCCGGCGGCCTGTACCCGGCCGTCCCAGGCGTAGCGGAAGGAGTCGGTACTGGTGCCGGGCGCGGCCGTCAGGCCCGTCGCGGCCACCGCGATGCCGCCGGCGAGGACGAGGGCCGCGACGTGCCGGGCGGGTGCGCGGCGCAGCGTCCACGCCGCCGCCCCGAAGAGCGCCCAGCATGCGGCGTACCGCCAGGAGAGCCCGGCCGGGTCCGTGAAGTACCCGTCGTGGCGGACGGTCGCGGCGAGCGCGGCGGTGAGGGCGGCCAGCAGGGCGGCGGTGCCCGCGGTGGCGCGGAGGGTGCCGGAGCGGCCCGGGCCGGCTGCGCTTGAGGCGGCGCGGCCGGCGCCGGCGAGGGGGTGTGCTGGACGGGGGTGGGTCACGGGCCCACCCTGGCACCGGCCGGGCCGCCGTGGGCTGCGGCCGGGCGGGGCGTTCGTGTTCCGTAAGGTGTCCGACACGCCTCGCGGCCGCCTCGGGACGGTTGCATGGGGTCATGGAAAATCCTCCCCCCGGCCGTCGGCGCCCGGGCCCGCGGCGGCTGCCGCCGGCCCTGCGGCTGCCCGCCCTCCGACCGCCGTCGTTCTCCGGCCGGTTGCACGACCCGCGCACGGCTACGGTGCTCGGGCGGTGGCTCGGCCTGGCCCTGGCGGTGTGCTTCCTGACCGGGCTGGTCAGCCACTTCCTCCAGCAGCCGCCGCCCTGGCTGCTCGGCCGCCTGCCGTCGCGGCCGGTCTGGGGCTACCGGCTGACGCAGGGTGCGCACGTCGCCTTCGGGCTGGCGGCGATCGTCCTGCTGTTCGCCAAACTGTGGGCGGTCTACCCGCGGTTGTTCGTGTGGCCGCCGGTCCGCTCGGTGCGGCACGCGCTGGGGCGGCTCTCGGTGGCGGTGCTGGTGGCGGCCGCGGTGTTCCAGGTGCTGACCGGGCTGCTGAACATCGCCGAGTGGTATCCGTGGCCGTTCTCCTTCGTGCCGGTGCACTACGCCGTGGCCTGGGTGGTCGCCGGATCCGTCCTGCTGCACGTCGCGGTCAAGGCGCCGGAGATCCGCTCCCACTGGGGGCGGCGGTCCGCCGGGACGCTCGCCCTGCCGGAGGCGGAGCGGGACGGTCCCGACCGCAGGTCCCTGCTGCTGGGCGTGGGCGCCGCCGTGGGCGCGGTCACGGTGACCACGGTGGGCCAGTCGCTCACGCCGCTGGCGGCCCTGGACCTGCTGGCTCCCCGCCATCCCGGGTACGGGCCCCAGGGCCTGCCGGTGAACCGGACGGCGGCCGCGGCCGGGGTGACGGCGCAGGCCGTACGGGACTGGCGGCTGGAGGTGCTGGGCCCGGCCCCCTACCGGCTGGCGCTGCCGCAGCTGGCCGCCCTGCCGCAGCACCGGGTACGGCTGCCGATCGCCTGCGTGGAGGGCTGGAGCGCGGACGGCGACTGGGCCGGCGTGCGGATCCGCGACCTGCTGGAACGGGCGGGTGCGCGGCCCGGGTCCGCGCTCCGGGTGGTGTCGCTGGAGGCGGCCGGAGCGTACCGGGTCACGGAGATGGGCGGGGAGTACGCCGAGGACCCGCTGACGCTGCTCGCGCTGCGGCTGAACGGCGAGGTGCTGTCGGCCGACCACGGGTACCCGGCGCGGATCATCGCGCCGAACCGGCCCGGTGTACTGCAGACGAAGTGGGTCGCCCGGCTGGAGGTGCTGTGAGGTACGCGCGCGGGGCGCTCGGGGTCTTCGGGCTGATGCTGATCGGTGTCGGCGGGTGGCACCTGGCGGCGCAGCCCGACCCGTACGCGGTGCTGGTGTGGCTGGGCGGGGCGCTGGTCCTGCACGACGTGTTCGTCGCGCCGCTGGTGCTGGCGGCCGGGCTGCTGGTCGCGGCCGGGGCGGCCGGGCGTGCGGTGCGCGCGGCGCTGATCACGGCGGGCGCCGTGGTGCTGGTCGTGCTGCCGCTGCTGTTGCGGCCGGGAGCGCCGCCGAACCCGTCGGCGCTGCCCCTGCCGTACGGCCGCAACCTGCTGCTGGTCCTGGCGGCGGTGGCGGTGGTCACGCTCGCGTCGCTGCTGTTCCTCCGGCGGCGGCAGGGGCGGGAGCGCCGGCGAGTTCGGTGAAGGTCCGCCCGGCCAGGGTCCAGCGGTGCAGGGGCGTCAAGCCGGCCCGGCCGGCGTGGCGGCTGAGGGACTCGGGGCCGACGCGGGCCCAGGGGAAGGGGACGCCGAGGGTGCCGCGGCCGTCGTCGAGGCGGACCTCGCACCGCTCGTCCACCTCGACCGGGGCGGCTTCGGCGATCACACGGCCGCCGGGGGCGAGGAGTTCGGCGGCCCGGTCGAGGAGGGCCACCGGATCGCCGCCGATGCCGATGTTGCCGTCGATGAGCAGGACCGTGGTCCAGCGTCCCTCGCCGGGCAGTGGTCCGAAGACCGACCTGCACAGCGCCGTGCCGCCGCGCCGGACGGTGCTGGTCACCGCGGCCGGGCTGACGTCCACGCCCAGGGCCCGGTGGCCGCGCTCGGCCAGGGCCGCCACCAGCCGGCCGGGGCCGCAGCCGACGTCGAGCACGGCGCCCCGGCAGCGGGCGAGGACGCTCTCGTCGCCCGCGTCCGCGTCCGCGAGCCACCGCTCCACCTCCAGCGGCATCAGCCGGCCGTCCGTGCGGCGCAGGAAGAGGGGGCCCTGACCGGCGTGCAGGGCCGTGGCGTACGGGTCGTCCCGCCAGGGCCCGCGGGCCGGTATCCGCGCGGCCGTCCCGCCGGGGGCGGTCACCGTACGGCCTCGGGCGACGCGGTCAGCCGGGCGTGCAGGGCGGCGAACCGGCCGTGCGGGGGCAGGGCCGCGACCGCACGGGCGTCGGCGGCCGTGTCGACGTCACGCAGCACCGGCAGCAGGCCGATCCGGAGCCGGGCCGCGCGTAGCCGCTCGTACTGCACCGCCCCGGTGTCGGGCACCGACATGGGTACGCCCAGCAGGAGGGCCGGGTCCGGGTCGGCCAGCCCCAGGGCCCAGAACCCGCCGTCGGCCGCCGGTCCGAACCAGGCGTCGTACCGGTCGAACGCCAGGGCGGGGCCCAGGAGGTCGGGGGTGACCTGCGGGGTGTCCATGCCGACGAGCAGGGCCGGGCCGCCGCAGTCGGCGAAGGCGGCGGCGAGGCGGACGTCGAGTGGTCCGAGGCACTGGGGCCGCACGTCGAAGCGGGGCGGCAGCCACGGTCCGGGGGAACCGTCGAGGAAGAGCAGGTGGCGGGCGGCCGGGGTGGCGGCCGCCGCTTCCAGGGTGTCCGCCAGTGCCGCCCCGGCCAGGGCCGCCGCCTCGTCGGGGGTGAACGGAGGGGTGAGGCGGGTCTTGACCCGGCCGGGCACGGGTTCCTTGGCGATGACCAGCAGGGCTGTCACCGGGCACCTCCCGCGGGCGGGACCGCGCAGGCGGTGCGGGGCGGCTCGGCGAGGACGGCCCGCATGTCGCGGACCGCCTGCCAGGTGCCGCGCCAGGTGCCGGTCACCTTGGACTTCCCGGACCGGGGCAGGTACGGGACGTCCTCCTCGCGGATCCGCCAGCCGGCGTCGGCGGCCCGGACGACCATCTGCAGCGGGTATCCGGAGCGCCGGTCGGTGAGGTCCAGGGCGAGCAGGGCCTCGCGCCGGGCGGCCCGCAGCGGTCCCAGGTCGTGCAGGCGCAGGCCGGTACGGTGCCGCAGCATCCGGGACAGGGCCAGGTTTCCGGCCCGTGCGTGCGCGGGCCAGGCGCCGCGGCCCCGCGGTCGGCGGCGGCCGAGGACCAGGTCCGCGCCGCCGTCGGCGATCGCGGCGACGAAGCCGGGCAGCAGCGCGGGGTCGAGGGAGGCGTCGCAGTCGCAGAAGCAGACGAACTCGGCTCTGGAGGCGAGCAGTCCGGCGTGGCAGGCTGCGCCGAAGCCGCGCCGGGTCTCGTTCACGACGGTGGCTCCGAGGGAGCGGGCGATGTCCGCCGATCCGTCGGTGGAGCCGTTGTCGACGACCAGGGCGCGCCAGCCGGCGGGGATGCGGGAGAGGACCCAGGGCAGTGCCCCGGCCTCGTTCAGGCAGGGAAGGACGACGTCCGCTTCGCTGCCCGCGGGAGGATGATCGGTCACGCATGCCACCGTAGGAACCCGGCCGGGGAAACGGGGCCACCGACTCCTTACGAAACACGGACGGCCGTGCGGGGACCGGCCGCCGGGGGCGACGGTGCCCGGCCGGCCGTACGACACTGGGGAGCATGAGCACGCCTGCACCCCCCGCCCGGATCCTCGTCGTGGACGACGACCCGACCGTCGCGGAGGTCGTCACCGGATACCTCCGCAGGGCCGGCCATACCGTCGACCATGCCGCCGACGGCCCCGCCGCCCTCGTCCTGGCCGCCCGCGGCGCACCCGACCTGGTCGTCCTGGACCTGATGCTGCCGGGCCTCGACGGGCTGGAGGTGTGCCGGCGGCTGCGTGCCGACCGGCCGGTGCCGGTGATCATGCTGACGGCCCGTGGGACGGAGGACGACCGGATCGCCGGCCTCGAACTGGGCGCCGACGACTACGTCACCAAGCCGTTCAGCCCGCGCGAGCTGGTGCTGCGGGTCGAGTCCGTACTGCGCCGCAGCCGGCGCGGTACGGAGGGCGGCGAGGAGCGGGAGCGGCGCGCCCCGCTGCGCGCGGCGGGGATCGTCGTCGACCCGGCCGACCGGCGGGCGGCCAAGGACGGGCGCGAACTGGCGCTCACCTTGCGGGAGTTCGACCTCCTGGCCCACTTCATGGCGAAGCCCGGCCGGGCGCACAGCCGTGAGGAGCTGATGCGGGACGTGTGGGGGTGGGAGTTCGGTGACCTCTCCACGGTCACCGTGCACGTCCGCCGGCTCCGCGCGAAGATCGAGGCCGATCCGGCTGCGCCGCTGCTGATCCAGACGGTGTGGGGTGTCGGGTACCGCTTCGAGGCCGGCGCGCCGGATGTCCCGGATGCCACGGAGACCCCGGATGCCCCGGACCCGGCGGGTCGCGGCGGGGCGGAAGGGGTGCGGCCGTGAAGGACGTCCTGCTCATCGCCCTGTTCGCGCTCGCCGGCGCGGTGTGCGCGGGGGCGGCGGGGGCGCTGGCCCTGCGGCTGCTGCGGCGCCGGTCGGTCGCGGTGTCCCTGACGGTGGTCGCGGCCGTGGCGGTCACGGCCATGCTGGCCGGCACCCTCGCCGTGGCGTGGGCGATGTTCCTGTCGCCGCACGACCTCACGGTGGTCACCCTGGTCGTGGCGATGGCGGCGGTGGTGTCGCTGGCCACGGCCCTGCTGATGGGCCGCTGGGTGGTGGCCCGCAGCCACGACCTCGCGCTCGCCGCCCGGGAGTTCGGGGAGGACGGCGACTTCACGACGCCGTCGGGACCCGCGACCGCCGAACTGGCGAGCCTGGCCGGCGAACTCGCGTCGACCAGCGCCAGACTGGCCGCCTCCCGGGAGAGGGAGCGCGCCCTGGAGACCTCCCGCCGTGAACTGGTCGCCTGGATCTCCCACGACCTGCGCACCCCGCTCGCCGGGCTGCGCGCGATGGCGGAGGCGCTGGAGGACGGCGTCGCCTCCGATCCGGCCCGCTACCACCGGCAGATCCGCACGGAGGTCGAGCGCCTCGACACCATGGTCGGGGACCTGTTCGAACTGTCCCGCATCCATGCCGGAACGCTGGCTCTGGCGCCCAGCCGCATCTCTCTGCGGGATCTGGCGGCCGATGCCCTGCTGGGCGCCGATCCGCTCGCCCGGGAGCACGGGGTGCGGCTGCGCGGCGAGGACATCGCGCATGTGCCCGTCGAGGTGGACGGCAAGGAGATGACCCGGGTCCTGGCCAACCTCCTCGTCAACGCCATCCGCCACACACCCGCCGACGGCACCGTGGCCCTGGCCGTGGCGCGCCGGGAGGACTCCGCCGTGCTGTCCGTCACCGACGCGTGCGGAGGGATCGCCGAGGACGACCTGCCGCGTGTGTTCGACACCGGTTGGCGGGGCAGTCCGGCCCGCACGCCGCCGTCCGGGGCGGGGCTCGGGCTGGCGATCGTACGGGGCATCGTGGAGGCCCACGCCGGCCGGGCGGACGTCCACAACGTGCCCGGCGGCTGCCGTTTCGAGGTGACCCTGCCGCTCGCCTGACCGGGACACGGCAGCGGTCCGCCCGGCGGGCCCGCGCCATCGGGCGCAGGGCGGCGCCGGTCCGTGCAGCCGACGCCGTCCGGGGCGGCTGGACCGGGCCGGGGACGGCGCCCGCGCCTCACCGGCCTGTGGACGCCGCCCGCTGCCGCGACGCGGCGAACTCCGCCATCCCCTCGGCGAAACCGACCTCCGGCCGCCAGCCCAGCTCCCTGCGCAGACGGGCGGAATCGGCCGTGATGTGCCGGACGTCCCCCAGCCGGAACTCCCCCGTCACCACCGGCTCCGGCCCGCCGTGGGCGCGCGCCAGCTCCGCCGCCGTCTCCCCGACGGTGTGCGGTTCTCCGCTGCCCGTGTTGTAGGCGGTGTGCCGGCCGCCGTGTGCGGGCGACGGCGCCGCCAGGGCGGCCAGCGCCGCCGCGTTGGCCCGCGCCACGTCCCGTACGTGGATGAAGTCCCTGCGCTGGCCCCCGTCCTCGTAGACCCGGGGCGCCTCGCCCCGGGCGAGGGCCGAGCGGAAGAAGGAGGCCACGCCCGCGTACGGGGTGTCCCGGGGCATCCCGGGACCGTAGACGTTGTGGTAGCGCAGGGAGACCGCCGCGCCGCCCGTGGCCCGCGCCCAGGAGGCGGCCAGGTGCTCCTGCGCCAGCTTCGTCGTCGCGTAGACGTTGCGCGGATCCGGCGGGGCGTCCTCCGCCGTCAGCCCCGGTGCCAGTGCGGCGCCGCAGCTCGGGCAGCGCGGCTCGAACCGGCCCTCGCGCAGGTCCCGGGCCGCACGCGGGCCGGGCCGGACCACACCGTGTGCGGGGCAGTCGTACCGGCCCTCGCCGTACACCACCATCGACCCGGCCTGGACGAACCTGCGCACACCGGCCTCGGCCATGCCCGCCAGCAGCACGGCTGTGCCCAGGTCGTTGCACGACACGTAGGCCGGGGCGTCCGCGAAGTCCTTCCCGAGGCCCACCATGGCGGCCTGGTGGCACACGGCGTCCACCCTCCGCAGGGCGCTCCGCACGGCGTCGGCGTCCCGGACGTCCCCGCGCAGGAACTCCGCGTCCGGGAGCGCGGGCTCCGCCGGATGGGCGGCCGGCAGCAACGCGTCGAACACCACCGGCTCATGCCCCAGGTCCCGCAGGACTTCCACCACCTGGGCGCCGATGAACCCGGCGCCTCCTGTCACCAGTACACGCATGCCCGCACGCTACGCACCCGGCCGGACCGCCGGGGGATCCCGCACCGTCCCGTAAGACTTCCGTCACGGCCTGGTGTGTCCTTCGGCGTCACGTCCTGCGGGCGTGGAGGGTGTGGGCGCCGAGGGCGAGCGGGGTGTGGCCGACGAGGGTCAGGCCGCAGTCTTCGAGCAGCCGGGCGTAGTGGCCGGCGGTGCGTTCGCGGCCGCCGGTGTTGCACATCATGTGGAGGTCCCACGCGGTGGCGAGGGAGGGGCGGGAGTCGGCCGGCAGGAGGCGTTCGACGATGAGGAGGTCGGCGTGTGCGGGCATGGCGTCGGCGCAGTGGCGCAGGATGCCCCGGCAGCGGTCGTCGTCCCAGTCGTGCAGGACGCGGGACAGGACGTAGACGTCGCCGCCGGCGGGGACGTCCGCGAAGTCGCCCGCACGGAAGGCGCAGCGTCCGCCGGCGGGGGTGGCGGCCAGCCGTGTGCGGGCGGCCGCGACCACCTGGGGGCGTTCGAGGAGGATGCCGCGCAGGGTGGGGTGGGCGGTCAGGATGCGGGCGAGGAGTTCTCCGGTGCCGCCGGCGATGTCGACGACGGTACGGGGGCGGCCGGGGGCGGTGGCGGCGGCGGTGAGGACCGGGTGTTCGGGGAGGGGGTCGAAGATGGGGGCGCTGGACACCATCGACTGGTCGAAGAGGGCGGCGAGTTCGCTGTCGCGGGCGAAGTGGTCGAAGTGGTTCTCGCCGTAGAGGTGGTCGAAGCCGGGCTGTCCGCTGCGGACGGTGTGCGCGAGGTGCGCGAAGGACTGGTAGAAGGGGCCGCCGTACATCAGCGCCAGGGGCCGCATCGAGCCGGCTGCCCGCGCGTCCAGGAGCGCGCCGACGCCGGTGAGGCGGAAACCGTCGGGGCCGTCGCGGACCACGCCCAGCATGGCCAGGTAGCGCAGCAGGGTGGCCAGGCTCTCCGGGTGGGCGCCGACGGTCCGCGCGAGGTCCGCGGTGCGGGTGCCGGTGTGGCGGTCCATGGCCTCGGGGAGCCGCAGCTGTGCGCACGCGGCCAGGGCCTGGGTGGTCCAGGCGCCGGTCAGCAGCCGCAGGAGCGTTTCCGCCGGCTGCTGCTCGCCCTGCTGTGGTGCGGGGTCGGTCGCGGCGCCGGGCCGGCCGAGGTGCTCGGCCAGTACGTCGCGGTGGTCGCCGCTCGCGTACAGCTCCATGCGCCGGTACGCCGTCTTCGTCTCGGCGGGGGCGGTGAAGTAGAAGACGGTGCCGTCCTCGTGCAGGTTGTAGCCGCCGCCGTCGGCGGTCGCACCCTGCCGCGCCAGGCTCGCCAGGAGTCCCCGCAGCACCAGCGGGTCGGGGTGTACGACGTCGAAGGCGAGGTGCGCCTCGTGTTCCCGGCGGCGTTCGTCGGCGGCGATCGGGGACAGCCCGGATGCGGGCGGGACGGTCAGCGCGAACACCTCGACCGCCCGGTGCTCTCCGGCGGGGCCGCGGACCTCGGGGCGGAGAATCCTTACGTCAAGATCGGCGAGGTCGCGGCGGTGGCGTGCGGCGAGGCGTTCGCGGACGACGACGCTGGGCTGGGCCGGAGCGTCGGCGGGCAGCCCGCACGCCGCGAGTTCGCCGCGCAGCGTGTCCTCGTCGGGCGGGAACACGAGCACGGCGGCGTGCGCGAAGCGGCACCGGTCCGTCAGGGCCCGCAGTTCGGGACCGCCGAGTCCGGGCAGTACCCGGGAGAGCAGCTCGGAGGTTTCCTGTTCGCGCACGAACGCGGCCGTCGCGCGCAGCCGCCCCGCGTCGTCGACGGCGGGCTCCGTCATCGTGGCGGTGGGCAGGGTGAAGTGAGGTTCGGAGTGCATTTCCGTGTCCGTGTGTGAGGGAGGAGGCCCGTACGAGGGCGCGGGCGGCCGCCGCCCGGGCCCCGGGGGCGGGGCGAGAGGGAAGGGAGCGCGGAGGAGGCCCGTCAGATGCCGACGTAGTTGTCGGCGAACCAGTCCTGCTGGGTGGGCGAGGTGCGCAGCGAGGTGATCCGGGACCGGCGCAGGCGCTCCTGGAAGAGCGAGGCCCCTTCGGCGTCCGAGGCGTCGTGGAGGAGGCGCACCATCCAGTGCGAGAACTCCTGGGCGCGCCAGATGTGGACCAGGCACCGCTCCGAGTAGCGGTCGATCGGTCCGGGGTCGCCGTGGACGAGCGCGTCGGTCAGGGCGTGGGCCAGGATCTCCGCCTCCAGCACCGCGAGGTTGGCGCCCTTGGCGGCGGACGGGCTGATGAGTGCGGCGGCGTCACCCACCAGGAACAGCGAACCGTGGCGCAGGGGTTCGAGGACGTCGGATTCGAGGTCGAGGACGGTCCGCTGGAGGAAGGGGCCGCGCCGCAGGGGTCCGTACTCCGCCGCGCGCAGGCGCAGGGCGAGTTCGTCCCAGATCCGCTCCTCGGGCCAGGCGTCGGCGCGGGTCCCGCGTTCGCACTGGAGGTAGTAGCGGGTGATCTCGGCGGACCGGGCCATGTGTCCGGCGAATCCGCCGGGGTGGAGCGCGTAGCCCACGGCGTCCAGGCTCGGCGGGGCCTCGGCGAGCAGGCCCAGCCAGGTCACGCCGTGGTCGCGGTGGTGCCGGTGGACCGTGCCGGGCGGGATCGAGCGCCGCCCGGCCCCGTGGCGGCCGTCGCAGGCGGCGACGAACCGGGCCCGCCACCGTACGGGGCGTCCGTCGCCGTCCCGTACGGTCACCGACGGGGTCGGGCCGTCGGCGTCGGCCACGGCGACGGCCTCGGTGTCGAAGAGGACGGTGCCCCCGGCGTCGATGAACCGGTCCTGCAGGTCGGCGACGAGTTCGTGCTGGGGGTAAACGGTGTGGGGCTCGCCCCGGCCGAGGTGGCGGTAGTCGAGCCGGAAGCGGCCGTCCTCGGTGCGGAACTCGCACACGCTGTGTTCCCGTCCGCGGCGGCGCAGCCCGTCGTCCAGACCGTTGCGGGCCAGGATCCGCACGGTGTTCGCGGCGAGGAAGCCGGCCCGTGCGCGTTTCGACACGTCTTCGCGGCCTGCGCGTTCCAGGACGACGCAGTCGACACCGCGGCGGAGTAAGAGGTTTCCCAGCACCAGGCCGGCGGGGCCGGCTCCGATGACGACCACATCGGCCGAGTCCTGGGCGACTGCGGCATATTGACTCTCTGTCACAACGGTGGATCTTAGGCACTGAAAAGTTCAATGATCGCCCAGAATCACCCGTATGGTCCGCATGACGAGAAAAGGATTCTGCCGCCACGGCCGCACCCGGCGGGATCAGGGAGATCCGGTGGACCGGGGGGTGATCTCGAACTCGGGTGCCTTCAGGCTCTTGAGGCAGGACGTGTCGGGCGCCTGCGGGTCGTCGAAGAACGAAGCGGTGATCTCCTGCGCGCACTTCGACGTCGCGAACACCACGTGCGGCTCGTAGGGGATCGTGACGGCCGTGGCGTTGTCCAGCGTACCGGCGACGTACGCGCCGTTGTCCGCGCCGGTCTGGGAGTCGAAGCCGCCCGACAGGGCGAGCGTCGGAATGTCGCCGCGCGTGGCGTCACGGATGGAGCGCGGCGCCGCGGGGACGTTCCAGACGTCGCAGTCCGGGCGGAGGGAGGGGAGCTGCGGCGCCTGTGCCTGCACGGACGGCGGGAAGGACGGGAAGGCCGCCTGGCCGCCCCGGACCGCCTGCTCCTGGGTCTCGTACGGTGTCCACGCGCTGCAGAACACGCCATAGGCGAGACCGTGCGCGATCCTGCCCTTGGCCTCGGGGCTGAGCTTGCCGCCCGCCCACTGCCGGGCGATCCGCTCCGGCTTGCCGTTGGCCAGTTCGTCGAGGGCGGCGGGCACCTGGGGCGCCACGTGGGTGGCCGAGGTCATCCAGTTCACCAGTGCTCCGCCGTCGAGCACGACCTTCACGGGCTTGTCGCTGCCGGGGACGGTGACGGTGGTGGTGACGGGCTCGGCTTCGAGTCGGCGTACGAGATTTTCGAAGGTGGCCGACAGGTTCGGATAGCGCTCGTTGCAGGCGGGCTGCTGCGCGCAGGCCTTGAACAGGCCGTCGAATCCCTGCCGGGCGCTGCTCCAGGTCGCCGCCGAGCCGGCCCTGGACGGCGGGAGGATGCCGTCGATGCCCACCGACCGCAGCCCTTCGGGGTGCAGGCGCATGTAGACCAGGGCCAGGTGGGTGCCGTAGGAGATGCCGTAGAGGTTCCACTTGTCGATTCCCAGCGTCTTGCGCAGGTCCTCGTAGTCGGCGGCGCTCTCGGTGTCGTTGTAGGCGCTGAGATCGATCCCGCGGGCCGTGAGTTCGTCGCGGCAGGCCTTCGTGGCCTCGACGTGCAGGCGCTCGGTGGCCGGTGCGTCGTAGACGAGGCCGACCGAGCGTGCGTTGAACTCGTCGATGTCGGGACACAGCAGGTTCGGGTCGGCCGAGTACGTTCCGCGCTGGGACATGAAGATCACGTCGCGGTCGCGGTTCAGGCCGCCGTCGATCGCCAGCTTGGCCTCCCCCACCGCGTCGTCCCCCGGACCGCCCGCGAGCCAGACGATCGGGTCGGCCTTCGGCTCGTCGGTCGCCGCCGGCACGATCGCCACGCCGAGCCGGATCGAGCGGCTGTCGGGCTTCCCGCGGTTCTCGGGCACGGTGAGCGTTCCGCAGCGGGCGTCGTCGAGGGCTGCGATGGGCTCCGGAGTCTTCGGGCAGGGGCCCGGTTCGAAGGTGGCGTCACCCACGGTCCGGGCGACGGTACCGGTGGGCGCCCCCGGGGTGGGGTCGGTGGCGGTACCGGCGGCAGCCGTACCGGCGGCGCCGGCGGTGGTCCGCGCCCCGGCGGGTGCCGCGAGCAGGCCGGCGACGAGGAGGGCGGCCGCCAGTCCGGCCGACGAGGGGGCCAGGAGCCTTCCGGCGGAGCGGCGGCTGCGGAGCGCACGGGCGTGGGTCATCTGCCCTCCCGGTCATTCGGGGACGATCGTGAACGGTTTGGGCTCCACGTCTTCCACGCAGCTGGTGTCGGGCGTGGTCGGGCGGGCGAAGAACGAGGCCAGGACGCTCTGCGCGCAGGGCGACTGCGGGACCACCCAGTGCCCGATCCCGGGGAACACCACGGAGGTCGAACGGGACAGGTCGCGGGCCACGTCCTTCGCCCAACTCGCCCCCGTCTTCACGTCGAACGTGCCGGAGATGACGAGCGCGGGCACCGCACTGTCCGTGGGCTGCCGCTGGGCGGCCGCGCGGTCCGCGACGTCCCAGACCGCGCACGCCGGGTACTGGAAGGGAAGTTGCGGCACCTCGGCCAGGACCGTGTCCGGCCAGTCGGGGTAGACCTTGCGCCCGGCGGCCAGCACGTCGGCCTCCGAGTAGCCCGGGGCCCATTCGCCGCACACGACGGACTGCGTCAGGCCGTGGGCGAACGCGCCGGTCTTCTGGACCGATCCGGCCGCGCGGGCCTTCGCGAAGCGCTCCGGGTTGCCGTCGGCGAGTTCGTCGAGTGCCGCCGGCAGGTCCTCTGGCCGGGGGGAGAAGGCGACGATCAGGTTCAGGAGCGCGCCTCCGTCGAGGACGACCGTGACGGGCTCCCCTCCGCCGGGCGGCTCGACGTTCAGCGTGAGGGGGCGGGCTTCCAGCCTGCGCACCTGCTCGGTCAGCGTCCGGCGGAAGTCGGGGTAGCGGTTCTTGCAGGCGGGCTGCGCCGCGCACGCCTCGATGATGTTGTCGATCCCCTCGGCGGTGCTGCCCCAGGCCCACGGCAGGGTCACGTGCCGGGGCGGCGTGACGGAGTCGATCGCGAACGCGCGGATGCCCTCGGGGTGCAGGCGCAGGTAGGTGAGGGCCAGGTTGCTGCCGTAGGAGTATCCGTAGACGTTCCACTGGCGCAGCTTCAGAGCCTCGCGCAGGTCGGCGAAGTCGGCCGCGTTCTCGGTGGTGTTGTAGGCGCTCAGGTCGACGCCCTGGGCGGTGAGGCGGTCGCGGCAGTCCTTGACGGCCTTGAGCATGAGCTGCTTGGCCTGGTCCGAGTCGTATCCGAGGCCGACAGCCTGCTCGTTGAACCGGTCGATCTCCGGGCAGGCGAGGTTCGGCTGGTCGTAGAGGTTGCCGCGCTGAGCCATGACGATCAGGTCGCGGCCCTTGTTCAGGCCGGAGTCGACGAGGAAGGGGATGTCGTCGAACGTGTCGGCCCCGGGGCCGCCCGCCATGAACACCACGGGGTCCTGCGCGGGCTTCGCCGGGCTCACGGCCGGAATGACGGCGACGGACAGGTCGATGGTCCGGCCGCCCGGGCGGGAGCGGTTCTCCGGTACCTCCAGGTGGCCGCAGCGGGCGTCGGCCAGCGCCTCGATCGGCTCGGGCGGCTCGGGGCAGGGGCCGGGTACGAACCGGGACGGGGCGGCGGAGCCGGGGCCGGGGCCGTCGGAGCGGGAGTCCGGGGACGCGGCAGCGCCGGGCGCCGCCGGGCCGGCCGCGGCGCCTGCGGGCACGGGGCCGAGGGCGGTCAGGCACACCAGTGCGGCCGCGGCGGTCACCACGTGGAGTGGGTGATTGGGCATGGACTTCGTTCCTCTGCCGGCGACGGCGGCGGACCTGCCGGTCAGGCCGCGGCGGTTCGTGCGGAACGCTCGCTGTCGACGCTACCGGCTGCCCCCCGTACCCGCACGCGGAGCCCGCGCCCCGGGTGCGGCGGGGCGGCGGGACGGCGGGACGGCGGGGCGGCGGGGCGGCGGGGCGGGCGATCTTGGCGCTGCGAGCAGACAATGGGTGGCGAGGCGCCCGGCGCGGTGAGGGTACCGGGCGGGCGCTCGCCGCCGCCCGCCGCAGTGCCGCGGGTCCAGCGAAGGACTGATGGGTGATGTCGGACGAGAGAGCCGAACGCATCGCGGATTTCATCGAGCCGCTGCGGGTGCGGCCCGGGTCGCGGGTACGCCTCGACCGGGACTTCGATCCCCGCTTCAAAGCCGGCCTGAAGAAGCAGGACGGCGCCGAGCTGCTGCGTACCGGGGTGTCGTTGCTTGCCGAGTACCAGGACCGGCTGGCCGCCCAGGACGCCTACGGCGTGCTGCTGTGCCTCCAGGCCATCGACGCCGGGGGCAAGGACGGGACGATCCGCCATGTGATGAGCGGCGTCAATCCCCAGGGCGTGCGGGTCAGCAGCTTCAAGGTGCCCTCCGCCGAGGAGCTGGACCACGACTACCTGTGGCGGTACGCCCGCCGGCTGCCGGCGCGCGGCGAGATCGCCATCTTCAACCGCTCGCACTACGAGGAGGTTCTCGTCGTACGGGTGCACCCCGAGAACCTCGTACGGCAGAAACTGCCGGAGGAAGCCTGCGGGCCGGACGTGTGGGACCGCCGCTACCGGGAGATCAACCGCTGGGAGCGCTACCTCACGGACAACGGGTTCAAGGTGGTGAAGGTCTTCCTCAACCTGTCCAAGGAGGAACAGCGCGCCCGCTTCCTCAAGCGGATCGACGAGCCGGACAAGAACTGGAAGTTCTCCGCGGCGGACGTCCGGGAGCGGCGCCGGTGGGACGACTACCAGGACGCGTTCTCCGCGATGCTGTCGGCCACCAGCACGGAGTGGGCGCCGTGGTACGTCGTACCGGCGGACCGGAAGTGGGTCGCGCGGATCTGTGCGGCGTCGGTCCTCGCGCACACGCTGATGGACATCGATCCCCAGTACCCCGACGTGGGGGAGGAAGCGCGCAGGGACCTCCTCGTCACCCGGCGCGAGCTGCAGCGGGAAGCCCCCGCCGGAGCCCCGGCCGATCCGCCCTCCGCCCCCGCCTCCGCCTCGCGGCGGCGCGGGAGGAAGAAGAAGCGCCGTAAGGCCAAGCGCGACTGAGGCCGGCGCCACGGTGATGACGCTGCGGGCGGAGCTTGCGGAAGAGCGGCCCCCCGTGTGCGGAGGGCCGCTCCCGACCGGTCTGCCGAAACGTTACGGCGCGATCTTCAGCAACTTGTTCGCGGTGCCGGAGGAGGGGTTCTTGATGGCTCCCTCCGTCGCGGCGCCGGTCAGCGCGGCGGCCGTGGCGGCCGGCGTCGCGGAGGGGTTGGCCGCCAGGTACAGGGCGGCGGCCCCCGCCACGTGCGGGGCGGCCATCGAGGTGCCCGAGATGGTCTTGACCCCGGTGTCGCTGTCGTTCCAGGCCGACGTGATCTCCGAACCCGGCGCGTAGAGGTCCACCACGGAGCCGAAGTTCGAGAAGTCCGACTGCTGGTCGCCCTCGGTGCTGGACGCGACCGTGAGCGCTTCGGGCACCCGGGAGGGGGAGCCCTGGCCGGCGTCGGAGGACTCGTTGCCGGCCGCCACCGCGAAGGTCACACCGGCGTCGACGGCCCGCTTGACCGCGGCGTCCAGCGCCTCGTCCACGCCGCCGCCGAGGCTCATGTTGGCGACCGACGGACCGGAGTGGTTCTTCGTCACCCAGTCGATGCCGGCGACGACCTGCTCGGTGGTGCCGGACCCGTTGTCGTCCAGCACCCGTACCGCGACGATCTTCGCCTTCTTGGCGACGCCGTGCGCGGTGCCGGCGATGGTGCCGGCCACGTGCGTGCCGTGGCCGTTGCCGTCGTCGGCGGTCTCGTCGTTGTCGATCGCGTCGAAACCACTGGTGGCCCGGCCGCCGAAGTCCTTGTGCGTGATGCGGACCCCGGTGTCGATGACGTAGGCCGTGACCCCCTCGCCGCCGCCGTCGGGGTAGGTGTACTTCTGGTCGCCGGCCGTGGCGGCCTGGTCGATCCGGTCCAGGCCCCAGGACGGGGGCTTCTCCTGGGTCTCGTTGATGGTGAAGCGCTTGTTCTGCACGACCGTGCCGACGGCCGGGTCGGCCGCGAGCCGCTTGGCCTCCTTCTCGGTCAGTCCGGACGCGGAGAAGCCGTTGACCTGGGAGCCGTAGGAGCGTTCGAGCTTGCCTCCGTACTTCTTCGCCAGGTCCTCCTTGTTCGCCGATGCGTCGAGGATGACGACGAAGCTGCCGTCCACGGCGCCTTGGACGCCGAGGCCGTGCACAATCCCCTCGGCCGGTTCGGCCGCCCCCGCGAGGGGGCTCGCGAACACGGCCGCCACGACCGCTGTCGCGGCTCCCGCGGCTATGGCCGTGTTGCGAAGGGCTTTGGATCGCTTGTGAGTTGCCATGAAGAGGGTTCTCCTCGTGTTGACGTGTGGGGCGTCAAACGTTCTGAAGAACCCTGTTCCGATTGACAGGAGCAAATCAAGAGCGAACCGGGGGTAAGGACTTGTTCAACAAGGTTTCTCAAAACCCCCTCCACACATCCTCCACCTTGC
The DNA here is from genome assembly GCF_001941845.1 of Streptomyces sp. TN58. NCBI lineage: Bacteria > Bacillati > Actinomycetota > Actinomycetes > Kitasatosporales > Streptomycetaceae > Streptomyces > Streptomyces sp. TN58. Next base: position 966,363 of record NZ_CP018870.1, read on the forward strand.
ACACGCGTCCTCACGAACTTCCGCTTGTAATAGGCACGTTCTTTGCAGAGGTGTGCGGCGAACCGCCGACGACGGCCGCCGCGCAGGAGGCGCGTCGGGGCGGAGCAGGAACACCCCGTCCCCGTAGGACTCGTCGGTCAGCACCGTCCAGTGGGTCCCGCGGAACTCCTCGAACAGCCGGGCGGGTCTCCACCGAGAGGGCGGACTCCCGGTAGCCGAGGCCGAGCCGGTGGGTGGCGGCGGGCCGAAACGGTGGAGCGGCCCGGGAGATGACTCCCGGGCCGCTCCACCGACGTCACGAGCGCGGTGTGGTCACCGGCTCAGATGACGCCCTGCGCCAGCATCGCGTCGGCGACGCGCTCGAAGCCGGCGATGTTGGCGCCGGTGACGTAGTCGCCCGGGGCGCCGTACCGCTCGGCGGTCTCGTGGGCCACGGCGTGGATCGACCGCATGATGGCGGCGAGCTCGTCCTCCACCCGCCGCGCGCTCCAGGCCGCCCGCCCGGCGTTCTGGCTCATCTCCAGGGCGCTGACCGCGACCCCGCCCGCGTTGGCGGCCTTGCCGGGTCCGAACGCGACCCCGGCCTCCCGCAGGATCCGTACGGCCTCGGGGGTGGTCGGCATGTTGGCGCCCTCACAGACCGCCCTGACCCCGCCGGCGACGAGAGTACGGGCGTCCTGCGCCTCCAGTTCGTTCTGCGTGGCGGAGGGGAAGGCGATGTCCGCCGGCACCTCCCAGACCCGGCCGCCGGGCACGAAACGCGCCGAGGATCCCCGGCGCTCCGCGTACTCGCTGACGCGTCCGCGCTCGACCTCCTTGACCTGCTGGAGCAGCGCGAGGTCGATGCCCTTGTCGTCGACGACGTAGCCCTGGGAGTCCGAGCAGGTCAGCGGGTTCGCGCCGAGCTGCTGGAGCTTTTCGATGGTGTACAGCGCCACGTTGCCGGACCCGGAGACCACGGCGGTCAGCCCGTCCAGCGCCGCGCCGCGGACCTTCAGCATCTCGGCGGCGAAGAGCACGCTGCCGTAGCCGGTCGCCTGCGGCCTGATCGCGGAGCCGCCCCAGCCCTGTCCCTTGCCGGTCAGGACGCCGGCCTCCCAGCGGTTGGTGATGCGCCGGTACTGGCCGAAGAGGTAGCCGATCTCACGGCCGCCGACACCGATGTCCCCGGCGGGGACGTCGGTGTGCTCGCCGATGTGGCGGTGCAGCTCGGTCATGAAGGACTGGCAGAAGCGCATGACCTCGGCGTCCGACCTGCCGCGCGGGTCGAAGTCGCTGCCGCCCTTGCCGCCGCCGATCCCCAGGCCGGTCAGGGCGTTCTTGAAGACCTGCTCGAAGCCCAGGAACTTCACGACGCCGATGTCCACGGACGGGTGGAAGCGCAGACCGCCCTTGTAGGGGCCGAGCGCGCTGTTGAACTCGACCCGGTAGCCGCGGTTGACCTGCACCCGGCCGCGGTCGTCCTGCCACGGGACGCGGAAGACGATCTGCCGTTCGGGCTCGGTGAGGCGCTCCACCAGGGCCAGGGCCGGGTCGGCGTACTCGGGCCGGGCGGTGAAGACGGGGGCCAGGGTTTCGAGGACCTCCCGTACCGCCTGGTGGAACTCGGGCTGTGCGGGGTTGCGGCGCTCGATCTCGGCCCGCAGTGCTTCCAGCCTGTCCTTCGAGTCCTTCACGTGTGTCCTTCCAGGTCGATTTTCCGCGTGCGGCGCGCCACGAGCACGCGCCTTTCGGAAGAGTTCTTCCAGAGGGCGGCCCTTTCGCGGAGGCTACCGCGCGGCGTGCCGGCCCGGGGAAGGGTCTTGCCCTGCGGACAAAAACGCGGCGGAGGGCAAGCCGGCGGCCGACGGGCCGCGAACGCCTCAGCCCTCGCTTCCGGCCCCGCGGTCGGGTGCGCCCATGTCCCCGGTGGCGGGAACGCCGTCGGCGAGTCCGTAGCGCAGGTACACGGCTCCCTTCGGGCCGGCGGCCGGGGGTGCGAGGAGCGTGAGGTTCGTGGGTACCGCGCCCCCGTCGAACAGCTTCTTCCCGACGCCGAGCACGATCGGGTGCACCCAGAGGTCGAGCCGGTCGAAGAGCTTCTCGCGCAGCAGCGTCTGCACGAGGTCCAGGCTGCCGACGACCTTGACGTGCTCGTGCCGGTCGCGGATCTCGCGCACCGCGCCGGCGAGGTCCGGGCCGAGCTGGGTGGATCCGGCCCAGGAGAGGTCCGGCGTGCCGCGCGAGGCCACGTACTTCGGGACGCGGTTGAAGAGGGTGGCGATGTCGTCGTCCTGGCCGCCCTCCTGGTGGGGCCAGTAGGCGGCGAAGATGTCGTAGGTGCGCCGGCCGAGCAGGAGGGCGTCGGTGCCCTCGTACGCGGCGCCGATCTGCGCCTCGGCGGTCTCGTCCAGGAGGGGTGCCTGCCAGCCGCCGAAGGGGAACCCGGCCGGGTCCTCGTCGGGGCCGCCGGGCGCCTGGCCGACGAGGTCGAGGGTCGCGAACAGCTCGATGTGGATGAGTCCCATGGCGTGCTCCCGGTGAGTGGTCCGTCTTTCTCCGTCAATGGATAGACCGGCGGGAGCCCGCGGACTCATCGGCGCGGCAGAAGTCCGGCGTACGGGTCGGGGGGCGCCGTGACGCGGCCCGGGCCTGACGCGGACCGGCCCGGTGGCGGCCCGGCACTGCCGCGGGCCGGCCCGTACGCGGCCTGGTCCTGGCGTGGCCCCGCCCTGCCGGATCCGCGGCGGGCGCGGTTCACCGGGCCGCAGGACGGCGAAGCCTACGATGTCCGGCATGTCCGGTACGGCAGTCGTCGATCCGCACCTCCCCTCCGCCGGCGCGCGGCTGCGGTCCGGCGCCCGCCTGGTGATCTGCGCCGCCGTGCCCTGGTACCTCTGCCTGTGGTGGGGCACGAGCACCGCGCCCGTCCCCGCCGCCCTGCCGGCCGTACTGATCCTCCGCGAGGACGTGTACGCGGCGCCGCGCCTGGCGTGGGAGCGCCTGCTGGGCGTCCTCACGGGTGTGCTGCTCAGCATCCTCGTACTGGACCGGCTGCCGCCCTCGTCGCTGTCCTTCCTGGCCGTGCTGGTCTGCGGGTGCGTCGGCACGTACCTGCTGAGCCGGCCCGGCTCCCCCAACCCGCAGGTCCTCGTCACCGCACTGATGATCTACGCCACCGCTCTTCCCGGGTATCCGTTGGCGCGCCTTGCGGAAACCCTGGTCGGAATCGCCGTGGTGGTCCTGCTCGGACCGCTGCTGTGGCCTCCTGACCCGTACAGGTCGGCCTCGCGGGGGCTTGACGCGTACCGGGCGGACGTCGGGCGCCTCCTCGACGGGGTGGCCGGCCGGCTCGCCCGCGGCGGACCGCTCGCGGCCCCGGACCCGCTGCCCGAGGGGGCGCGGTTGTGGCTGCGGCCGCAGGCCTGCCGCGCCGCGTTCGACCGGGCGGCACGGCGCCGGCGCCCCCGGAGGCCGCCCGACGGGCTGGACGGCCGTCTGCGCCTGGCCACCCGCAGCGCCCTGACCCTCCAGTACTTCACGCAGGAGCTACAGGAACGGGCCCGCGGCCTGAGCGCCGACCTCGCCGAGGGCACCGCGCCAGCCGTTGGCGCCGCGCCCGATCCCGCACTGCGCGCCGTCGCCCCGCTGGTCCGGTCGACCGCGCGGGCCTTGGACGCGGCCTTGCGCGGGGAGGAGTTCGCCGCCGAGCTCGACCGGGCCCGCGGGCTCGACCTCGCCCACCGCGCGGCCCACCCCACCCGGCACGACGCGGTCCTACGGGCCGGCCTGCACCTGACGCACGAGGCCCTCAGCGCTCATCTCGCGACCCGCCGCTGAGGACCGTGCTGTCCGCCGGGGCCGACCGCGGCAGCAGGAGCGGGGTGGCCATGCCGAGGACGCCGGCGATGGCGATCGCGGCGCGAGGTCCGGTGGCGACGGCGAGCAGCCCCCACAGGGCGGTCAGCGTGGCGATGACGGCCTTGCCGGACACCGACCAGGCGAGCAGCGTACGGGCGGCCCGGTCGGCGGGGGTCCGGGCGAGCCGGCTGGTGGCCAGCACCGGGTTGAAGACGCCCATACAGGTGATGAGGCCCAGCTCGACGGCCATGACCAGGACGATCCCGCTCGTACCGGGGCCGACGAGGGCCAGCCACGGCAGCCAGCACGCCCGCAGCGTCCCCGCGGTGAGCATGACCCGGCGCTGCCCGAACCAGTCGACGAGCCCGGGCGCCAGTCGCGAGCCGATCAGGCCGCCCACGCAGGGCGCGGCGAAGGCGAGTGCGTACTGCCAGGGCGCGAATCCGAGGGGGCCGAGCATGAGAACGGCGAGCAGCGGCGAGGTCGCCATGATCAGGCCGCCGACGAGGACCGAGTTGAGGAACAGGGGGCGCAGCACGGAGTCGGCCAGGATGTGCCGCCACCCTTCGAAGAGGTCGCCGGCCCGCAGCCGCTGCCGGGCGCCGCCGCCGGGCGCGGGCGGCGGCTCCGGTGCCCCGATCGCGCGGATGCCGGCCGCCGAGAGCAGGTGGCTCACCGCGTTGGCCATGACGGTCACCACCGGTCCGAAGGCGGCGATCGCGGCCCCGCCGAGGGGCGGTCCGAGCATGGTGGCGGTCCATGTGGTGGATTCGAAGCGGCCGTTCGCGACGAGCAGGTCCCGCGGCGGGACGAGTTCCTTCAGGCAGGCGCCGCCGGCCGCCGTGAAGGCGATGCCGGCCGCGCCGGCCACGACCGAGACGAGCAGGAGCTGGCCGAAGGTGAGCGCACCGAGCAGGTACGCGGCCGGCACGCTCGTCAGCGCCGCGAACCGGAGCAGGTCCATCGCGATCATCACCCGCCGTTTGGGGCGGTTCTCCACCCAGGGCCCGAGCGGCAGCGCCAGCACCGCGCCGACGGCCGGCCCCATGGCCGCCAGCAGCGACACCTGGGTCGTCCCGGCGTGCAGGACGAGGATGGCGATCAGCGGGAACGCGTCGAAGGCGAGCCAGGTGCCGAGCGTGCTGACGGCGTAGGACGCCCACAGCCACCCGAACCCCCGGCCCAGCCGCCGCCCTCCCCCCATGCCCCGCCCGCCCTCCCCGTTCCATATACGGACATCCGTACCGACGGCCGTCGCACCGTCAGGGGGATACAACCGAGCGGCGCCTCGGTGGGTCAAACCGACGGGTGCTGCACACGCGGTGTCCGTGCCGGGCCGTGTCGTCACGCGCTACGGTGGCGGGATGGAACAGCGGATCAGCCTGGTGACCCTGGGCGTCGTGGACCTCGCCCGCGCGAAGCGCTTCTACGCGGCGCTCGGCTGGCGGGGCACCGAGGTCGAGGAGACGGTCTTCCACCAGGCGGGCGGTCTGGCCCTGGTGCTCTGGGACCGCGGGAAACTGGCCGCGGACTGCGGTCTCCAGGACGCCCCGCCGGCCGGCTTCGGCGGGATCGCCCTGGCGCACAACGTCCGCTCCGACGCCGAGGTCGACGCCGTCCTCGCCGCGGCCGCCGCGGCCGGCGGCACCGTCACCCGCCCGGCAGCCGTCAACGCGATCGGCTTCTACTCGGGCGTCTTCACCGACCCCGACGGCCACGCCTGGGAGATCGCCAACAACCCCGGTTTCACCCTGACCGAGGACGGCTCCCTCATCCTGCCCGACTTCGGTGGCGGCGCCGTGTCCTGACAGCCCGTGCGCGGTGGACGCTCGGAGCGATCCGCCGCGTCCCCGGCGGGGGCGGACCTTCGGCCGGGCCCCTGCCGGGGCCGCTCGCGCGTCGGTGGCAGAGTGAGCCGCATGATCGGACGCCTGCACACCGTCGTCATCGACTGCCCCGACCCGGATGAACTCGTCGGCTTCTACGAGAAGTTGCCGTCCCTGTCACGGCAGGAGGACACCGGCGAGTTCGTCGTGCTCCAGGACGCGGCAGGGACCCCGGTGGTCCTCTTCCAACGAGTGGACGGTTTTCAGGCGCCGCGTTGGAGGGATTCCGCTCGTCCTCAGCAGATGCACATCGACGTGCTGGTCACGGACCTCGACGTAGCGGAGGCCCAGGTGCTCGCTCTCGGGGCGACGCTGCTGGACGGTTCCGACAAGCCGATCGGCTACCGCGTCTACGCGGACCCTGTCGGCCATCCCTTCTGCCTGATCACCCCGGAGGGGCCCTGACCCTGCCGTGAGGCCTGGCCGGCTCTGGTCGTCGTCGCCGTGCCGGATGTCGTTGAGGTAGGCGACCTGCCCTCTGTGTGGTGACCTTCGGGCGGGGCCACGGGCCCCGGTGTCAGCTCGGGGAACCGCCGTGGTTGCGCAGGACGTTCAGCGCGGTGTCGAAGGCCGAGTCCCTCTTCCTGTCGAACTCCTCGTCCGTGAAGACCGGCTCTTCGAGGTGCGGCGGAATGCCCGTGCCGTCGAAGGTCCTGCCTGACCGGGTCAGGAACTCCTCGTTCGGAAGGCGGGCCGACATGCCGTTGGGGAGCTCGCGTGACATGACGTCCGAGAAGACGCCCTGTGTGGGCTGCCCGATGCGGACCGTCCTGCCTGGCCGGTCCATGAGGGCCTGGGTGAAGGTCTCCCCCGCGCTGACGGTCGAGCCGCCCGTCAGCACGGCCACCGGGCCGGTGTAACGGGGCCCCTGGGCGGGCGTGGCGTATACGGGCTGGGGGCGGGTGTGCCGGGTGGGGTCGGCGGGGTCGTTGCGGGCCCGCTTGGCGTAGGCGAGGTACGAGGTGTCGGTGAGGCGTTCGGCGATGCGGATGCCCAGGGCGTCGTAGCCGCCGCCGTTGATCCGCAGGTCGATGATCAGGCCCTTCAGGCGCTGGGTGCGCTCCTGGTCGAAGACCGTGTCCAGCGCCCTGTCGAGTTCGGCCACCTGGGCGGCGTAGGGTGCGCGGTCGCCCGCGTAGCCGCCGAAGCCGGAGATCCGCAGATAGCCCTGCCCGCCGGGGAGGTCGGCGTACGTGATCCGCCCGTTGGCGAAGTCCTGGAGGTTCCGGGCGTTCTTGAGGTCGCGCGCCACGACGAACGCCTTGGCCTTGGTGTCCAGCGCCAGGCTGGGTACTACGGTGCCGGGGCGAACCTGCGCGAAGACGCGATCGCCGTCCCGGACGGCGACGTGGGCGTCATGGAGCGGCTTGACCATCTCGCTGAGGACGGCGTAGAGCTCGTCCCTCGTGGTCCCGGCGTGTACCAGGGGGCGGTACTGGTCGCGTACGGCGTGCCAGTCGATGCCCTTCGCGGCGAAGAAGGGGTAGTTCTCCTCGAAGGACTGCCAGAAGACGTCGAAGGCGGCGAGCGGCCCCTCGGGGGCCGGACTCGTACAGGTGTCGGGCAGTTGCGGGACGCGGCGCAGGTTCCGGGCGTCGACGGAGCCCTCCGTCCGCAGGGAGCCGCGGTCGCGACCTCCTTGGGTGCGCACGGTGAGGACGGTGCCGTTCGGCATGGTGTAGGTGCCGGGGGCGGTCCGCTGCGCGGAATCGCCCTTGAGGCAGCTGACGGCGGTGGTCTGGTACTCCTGGAAGGTTCCGTTCCGGATGGAGAGGACGGTGCCGTAGCCGTCCATGCGCCAGATTCCGTCGGCGCTCGGCGGGTGGGCGGTGGCGGCGGGCGCCGCCTGGCCGGCGAGGGCCAGGGCGGCGACGGTGGCGGTGACGGTGGCGGTGACGATGCGCACGATCCTGCCTTCTCTGTAGGCGTCTTGCTCGGGACAGTCCCACCGTTGCCGACAGGGCGTTCGTCCGGCCATCCCGCTGCCCGGTGGGTCCACGGTGGGGCCGGCCCCCACTGCCGGGCCAGACCGGCGCCGATTGAGGGGGCGGGTGGCCGCTGGGGCCGGTCCCATGGCGAACCGTCCTGCTGTGCACAGCATCCCGCCGTTCGCCGCGGAAGCGTCCGCGCGTGCGGACTTCGGGCAACGCCTTTTCCGGGGCTGCCTCTTGGGGCGGGCGGGTACGGGTGCGGTCCGCGCCGACGACTCTTCCGCCGTCGCGCCAGGGGGAGTTGGGGGTATTGCCCGACTCGTCCCTGTGTTGACCCTGCGGGCTTCCTTAAGGGAACTTGAAGAAGCCTCCCAGAAGGCGATTCGGGCTGGTCACGGGCCTAGGCTCAGACGGACTCCCCTCCTCCCCTTCTCTTGCGAGGTGTTACCGGCATGAGCCGCAGCCGAACTCCCGAACCGCAGACCCGCGTCGAGGCCCGGCGGAAGAAGGCGGTGCGCACGCGCATCGTGCTGTCTGTCACCGCGGCCGCCGCGGTGGTGGCGGTGGGGGTCGCGGTGGCCGACTCCGGCGATGACGCGCGGACCGACCGGCGGGCCGAGGGCGCCGCCGGAGCGTCCTCCGGTACGGGCGCGGGGACCGCGACCCCGGCCCCGGACACCGCCACGCCCACCACCGACGCCACGGTCTCGACGAACGCAAGCGCGGCCGCGTCGCCCGACGCCGGGGCCTCGGCGTCGGCGACGCCCACGGAGCCCGCGACGGAGCAGAGCAGCAGCCCGGCCGCGGCGGCCTCCTCTCCCGCCGCCAAGCCCACGAAGAAGCCCGCCACCACCTCCGGGGGCGGCTCCGGAGGCCCGGGAGGCTCGGGAGGCGGCGGCAGCACCGGCGGGGGCGGGGGCGGCGGCACCGTCGACCAGGGCGAGGAGTCCGCCGTGCTCGCCCTGGTCAACAAGGAGCGGGCGGCCGCCGGGTGCGGCGCGCTGACCACCAACGCCAAGCTGAGCGCCGCCGCGCGCGGGTACAGCGACACCATGGCCCGCGCCGGCGTCATGTCGCACACCGGGCCGGACGGGTCCACCATGACCAGCCGTGTGGAGGCCGCCGGCTACAAGTGGTCCAACCTGGGCGAGAACATAGCCCGTGGGCAGGCCGACGCGAACGCCGTCATGAAGGCGTGGATGAACAGCCCCGGCCACCGGGCCAACATCCTCAACTGCGCCTTCAAGGAGATCGGCATAGGCGTCCACAAGGGCGACGGCGGCCCGTGGTGGACCCAGAACTTCGGCGCCTCAAGGTAACCGAACCCCCGCACAACGGGCCCAAGGGGCGAATGCCCCTGCCCTCCCCTGAACCACCCCCCACAGCCACGTCCTCCCATCCGTACGCGGGTGGGAGGACGTCGGCGTTCGCCCGTCGGCCCGGCCCGATCCGGGGAGCCGGTGACGGGCCGGCCGGAGCGTCGGTCACTATGGGGCCGTGCCCCGAACTCCGCGCTACCTGCTCATATGGCTGTCGTGCACGGCCGCCAGCGTGACCGCCGTGCTCGCCACGGTCCAGTTCGTCGTCGGCTCGACCCGGCATACGCCCCCGGTCGCACGGTCCGCCCCGACGGTCATCGACACGCCTCCCGCCTGGCAGGCGGGGAGCCCGCCCGCACAGACGCCGTCTCCTACCGCGTCCGCCAGCCCCTCCCCGACCGCCTCGCAGCGGCCGTCCCCGACGTCGGCCGCCCCCACCCCCGCCAAGGCCGCGTCGGGCGCACCGCGGACCGCCGCGCCGCGGACCGTCGACTGCGAGCAGGGCGGAGCGGGCTTGTACACCGTCCCCTCGCAGGGCGGCAAGGTGACGGTTCGGTACGGGAGCCGGGGCGTGTGCCTGATCTCCGCGATCCCCAGCCGCGGCTTCAAGACCTCCACCTCGCAGACCTCGGACAGCACCCTCACGGTCACCTTCACGAGCGCCGGCCACCGATCCGTCATCACGGCGACGATCGATCCTGGAGCGAAGGCCAGCGTCCGCGAATCGTCCTTCTGACAAGCGCGCACCAACCCCTCCCCGCGCCCCGGTCATTATGACCGTTACGAGCGCTCTGTCGCATCCCGGCCGGGGCTCCGGCGAAGCGGAAGGTGAGCTCTTCCTTAGGGCAAGCTCAAGATCACGCCGAGTCGGTTCCGCGGGCCCCGAGCGGTCCTATGCTCGCCTCAGCCGAGTGGCCTCCGGCTCCGGGGCACGCCGTCCCCGAGCCCATCGGGCCGCCGGCTTCACCGAGCCGGGGGGCGCTTCGCCCATCCCGCAGTCCGAACCGTGCCTTGGGGTGTCTTCGCCATGAGTTCTCGCATGCTCCGACCCGTCCGCGCCTTCCGCGCCGACAGTGCCGACAGTGCCGCCAGCGCCGACCGCCGTACGACGTCTCCCCGCTCGGCCGCGCCCCTGGGACGGCGGTTGCCGCTGGTCGCCGCGGCCGTCGTCGCGGCGGGCCTGACCGCGGCCTGCGGACCGTCCTCCGGGTCCGGCGGCTCCGCCGCCGCGGCTGCGGCCACGACCGGCCAGTCCTCCCCCGCCTTCCCCTCGGAGTCTGCTCCGGCATCCGCCGAGGCGTCCCCGACCGCGTCGGCCTCGCCGTCCGCGTCCGCTTCCGCCTCCTCCTCGCCGACCCCGCCGCGGGCACCGTCCGGCTCCGCCTCCTCCGGCGGGGGCTCCGCCAAGCCGGCCCGTACGTCCGCCGCGCCCGCGCCCGCTCCGGCCAAGGTTCCCGGCCCCGGCTACGACAGCTCGGCCGACGCGCAGAAGATGATCGACGCTGCGCTGCGCTCGGCCAAGGCCGACGGGCGGATGGTCCTGCTGGACTTCGGCGCCAACTGGTGCGGCAACTGCAAGGCCGCCGACAAGGTGTTCGCGCAGCCGCAGACCGCCGGGATCCTCGGCGCCTCCTACCACCTGGTCAAGGTGGACATCGGCGGCAACAGCTCCGCCAACTCCGCGCTCCTGCGCAAGTACAGCCCCTCGGGCGGCACCTACAAGATGCCCGTCCTGGTCGTCGTCTCACCGTCCGGCACCGTGCGCACCGACACCCACGTCACCGGCAACCCGTCGCTGACCGCGGAGGGCATCAACGCCTTCCTGCGCAAGTGGGCGTCATGAGACGGTCCCTCCGGGCGTCCGTCGCCGTCCCGGCCGGCACCGGCCTCGCGGTGGCGGCCGCGCTGGCCGTCGCCGGGATCTGCACGGACGACGGCTCGGCGGCCGGGTCCGCGGCCGCGGGGCCGGGCACGGTCCGCGCGGCTGCCGGGGCGGCGGTCATCGACTCCGGCTCCCGCCAGGAAGCGCCCGCGCTGGCCGGTGCCGACCTGGACGGCAGGCCGGTCGCCCTCGGCGACTTCCGCGGCCAGGTCGTCGTCCTGAACGCCTGGGGCTCCTGGTGCGGTCCCTGCCGTGCGGAGGCGGACGACCTGGAGCGGCTCAGCCGGCAGACGCGCGCCGACGGGGTCCGCTTCCTCGGGATCAACACCCGGGACCGGGACCGGGCGGCCGCCCGGTCCTTCGTACGCGCCCACGACATGACGTTCCCCAGCCTCCACGACCCCGACGGCGAACTCCTGCTCCGGTTCCCGCCCTCCGTGGTCAACCCCCAGGCGATCCCCTCGACACTCGTGATCGACCGCCGCGGGCGCGTCGCCGCCGCCATCGCCGGCGCCGTCACCGACGAACAGCTGCGGCCCCTGCTCGCACGCGTGCTGCGGGAGGAGTCGTGACGGCCGCCGCACCATGGACGCTCGCCCTCGCCGACGCGCCCTCCCTCGTCAACGGAACGCTCGCGATCGCGGCTCCCGTGGCGTTCGCCGCCGGACTCGTCTCCTTCCTCTCGCCGTGCGTGCTGCCGCTCGTACCGGGCTATCTCAGCTACGTGACCAGCCTGTCGGTCGCCGACCTGGCGGACGCGCGCGGCGGGCGGCGCAACCGGATGGCGGTCGGCGCGCTGCTGTTCGTGCTGGGCTTCACCGCGGTCCTCGTCTCCGGCGGCGCGCTGTTCGGGTACTTCGGCAGGAGCCTGCTGGCGCACCAGGAGACGATCACGCAGGTGCTCGGCGTCCTCACGGTGCTCATGGGGCTGTCCTTCATGGGCTTCCTGCCGGGCTTCACGCAGCGGGAGTTCCGCAGCCACCGGCGTCCGGCGCTGGGCCTGGCGGGAGCCCCGGCCCTCGGAGCGGTGTTCGCCGTCGGCTGGACCCCGTGCATCGGGCCGACGCTGGCCGCCGTGCAGGCCCTGGCGTGGACCGAGGCGAGCGCGGTCCGCGGAGCCCTGCTGATGGCCGCTTACTGCCTGGGGCTCGGTCTGCCCTTCGTCCTGGCCGCGCTGGCCTTCCGGCGGGCGCTGGGCGCCTTCGGCCTGGTCAAGCGGCACTACCCGTGGGTGCTGCGGACCGGGGGCGGCATGCTCGTCCTGGTCGGCGTCCTGCTGGCCACCGGGGTCTGGAACGACATGGTCTACACGCTGCAGTTGTGGAGCGCGAATTTCGACACGGCCTTCTAGCCAGGCCCTGTCTGACACGTCCCGCCTGGCGCGCGACGCCCGGCACGCACACTACCGAGGTACCGATGAACACCCCCCTGTATGTACGGCCTTCCCGCATGGCCCGCGTCGCGGCCGCCCTCCTCGCCCTGGCCGCGGTCTCGGCATGCGGCGGGCAGCCCGCCGCGGACACCGCCGGCTCCGGCGTCGGCCCGGCACCCACGACGAGCTTCACCGAGAACGGGGTCACCGTCACCCTGTCGGTGTCCGACTGGAAGGCCTCGGCGGGCACCCTCACGGCGGTCTTCACTCCCGAGGCCGAGGGCTTCCACCTCTACAGCACCGACCTGCCGGCCACCGGCGTCGAGGGCGTCGGCCGGCCGACCGCGGTGGGGGTCACCGGAGCCCTCAAGGCGGAGGGCAGGCTGAAGGCCGCCGCTCAGGTGCAGTCGATCAGTGTGCCCGGTGTCGACGCCCCCGTCCCGGTCTACCCTGACGGCCCGGTCACCACGACGCTGCCCGTACGCGCCGACGGGAACGGCGACGCGACGGTACTGGTCGGCTACGCGAGCTGCAGCACGCGGGACGGCTGCACCATTCCGGTGTCCGACCGCCCCGTACGGCTGCGCATCACGGGTGAGGGCCCGGCGTTCGGGGCTCCGTGACGGGCGTGGGGACCGGCACGGTGCGGCGCGGAGCGGCGCGGAGCGGACCCGGCGGCTGCCCGGTTCGGGCGGCTTCGTATGATCCAGGGGGATGACGGACGCCCCCACCCCGGGCCGCCGCGCCCCGGACCCGCCGGCCGCCCACCTGCCGATCGCGCGGGCCTGCCGGGCGGTACCGCCCTCCCCGCCGTTCACCGCCGGACGGACGCATGCCCGCCGGCCCTGCCCCGAAGACGCCATCCCCCTTGAGCACCGACCAGATCGCCCCCGAGCACGAGCAGGCACAGCAGGCCCGGCCCCGTACGCCCGCGGCCGCGCCCGCGCGCAGCCGGATACCGTCGCGCCTGGTGGGGCGGGCCCCCGCTCCGGCGCCGGGCACCGTCCTGCACAGCGTCAGCGGTGCCACCGCCGTCATGCTGGGCCTGGTGGCCATCGGGGCCGCCCTCCACGAGCCCGTCCTGATACCCCCGCTGGCCGCGTCCGCGGCGATCGTGCACAGCGTGCCCGGCCTGCCGCTGGCCCAGCCCCGCAGTGTGATCGGCGGCCACCTGCTGTGCGCCGCCGTCGGCTACGCGGGGCTCGCCGCCTTCGGCAGCTCGCCCTGGGTGGCGGCCGTCGCGGCCGGGGCCGCGCTGGCGCTGATGACCCTGGCCAGGACCCCGCACTCCCCCGCCTGCGCCACCGCCGTCGTCATCGTCCTGCGGACGCCGGACCCGCGTACCTTCGTACCGCTCCTGGCCGGGGCGGCGGTGCTGATCGTCCTGGCGGGCTGCGCCCTCTCGCGCGCCCGCCGCACCGGCGGCCGTTACCCGCAGTACTGGTGGTGAGGCCCGGCCGCCGGGAGCCCCCGGGACGGGCCTAAGGTGTCCGCATGCCGAGCGTCCTGGTCGTGGAAGACGACCCCAGCATCCGACAGTCCCTGATCGAGGTCCTGACGGAACACGGCTATGCCGTACGCAGCGCCGCCGACGGGTTCGGCGCCCTGCGCGAGGTCACGCAGACGCCGGTCGACGCCGTGGTCCTGGACCTGGGGCTGCCCGACCTGGACGGAGGGGACGCGCTGCGCATGATCCGGGGCATATCCTCCGTGCCCGTCCTGGTGGCCACCGCGCGCGACGACGAGGCCGAGATCATCAAGATCCTCAACGCGGGCGCGGACGACTACCTCGTCAAGCCGTTCTCCGGCGGGCAGCTCGTCGCCCGCCTCTCCGCCGTCCTGCGGCGCACCAGCCACGTCCCGCCCGCCGGAGCCGCCGCCGCGGGCGCACCGGCCGCCGCGGCGGCCGACCCGCTCCGGGCCACCGTGGTGGGCGAGCTGGCGGTGGACCCGGGGGCTCGCACCGCCTACCTGGCAGGCCGGGAGCTGCGCCTGACCCGCCGGGAGTTCGACCTGCTGGCGTTCCTCGCCCACCACTCGGGGCAGGTCGTCTCCAAACGCCGGCTGCTGACCGAGGTCTGGCGGGAGCCGTACGTGGACGACCAGACCGTCGACGTGCACCTGTCGTCCCTGCGGCGCAAGCTCGGTGAACGCGCGGCGGCCCCGCGCTACCTGCTGACCGTCCGGGGCGTCGGTATCAAACTCGTGGCCCCGCGGTGAGGCGCTCCCTGGCCGGAGTGGCCCTGGCCGTGACCTCCATGGTCGCCCTCTCCTTCCTCATACCGCTGGCGATGCTGGTGATGTCGCTGGTCAGGGAGCAGGGCGTCAACGCCGCCGAGCAGCGGGCCGCCGCCCTGGCGCCCGTCCTCACGCTGACCACCGACCCGTACGCGCTGCGGGAGTCGGCCGCTAGCCTGGACGCGGCCGAGCACCTGGTCGTCCACCTGCCCGGCTCGGGGGCCCTCGGCACCTCCAAGGCCCCGGCGGCGCTGCTCCAACGGGCGCAGCAGGGCCGCGAGTCCATCTCCCAGGAGGTCCCCGCCGGGTGGATCTGCCTCCAGCCGGTGGTGCTCCCCGGCGACCAGGTCGCCGTCATCGAGAACTTCGTCCCGGAGGCGGAGCTCACCCGCGGGGTCAGGGAGTCGTGGGCGGTGATGCTCTTCCTCGCGGTGGGGCTGGTCGGCGGTTCCGTCCTGGTCGCCGACCGCCTCGGCGCGAAGGTCGTCCGGTCCTCGAAGCGGCTGGCGCAGGCGTCGCGGGCGCTGGGCCAGGGCGATCTGGACACGCGTGTGGAGCCCATGGGCCCGCGGGAGCTGCGTGACGCGGGTGTCGCCTTCAACGCGATGGCCCACCGGATGACCGAGCTGCTCGCCGTCGAACGCGAGCTGGTCGCCGACCTGTCCCACCGGCTGCGGACGCCGCTGACCGCCCTGCACCTGGCGTCGGAGCGGATGGCGGGCACGCCGGAGTCGGCCCGCGTGGAGGCGGCCGTCGGTGAGCTGGAGACGGAGCTGCAGGCGATCATCGCCGCGGCGCGCACCCCGCTGGCCGTGGGCCCCATGGGCCAGGGGCTGCTCGGTACGGAGCCGGCCGGGGGCAAGACGTCGGCCGCCGCGGGGGCGTCCGGCCCGCGCTGCGAGGCGGCGGACGTCGTACGCCGCCGTACGGCCTTCTGGTCGGTGCTGGCGGAACAGCAGGACCGCCGGTGCACCCTCGACCTGACCCAGGAGCCCACGGCCGTCAACCTCTCCGACGACGACATCGCCGCCGTCGTGGACGCGCTGATCGGCAACGTCTTCCGGCACACCGCTCCGGGGACCCCCTTCGGCGTCCAGGTGGTCCGTACGGCCCAGGCCGTGGAGCTCGTCGTGGAGGACGGCGGCCCCGGGATCCCCGAACCGGACCGGGCCCTGTCCCGCGGGAGCAGCACCGGGTCCACCGGACTGGGCCTGGACATCGCGCAGCGGGCGGCGACGGCCACGGGCGGCTCGATGCGCATCACCCGCGGCCCGCTGGGGGGCGCGCACATCACGGTGACGTTCGCGCTGGCCCCGTGCGCCCCGTCAGGCCGCAGGCTCCGCAGGCCGCGCGGCGCGGCGCGCCGCCGCCCGGTCTGGCCGCGCAGCCGCTGAGGGGGCCGGTCCCGTTACGAGGCGTCCTTGGCGGCGCCCTTGAGTTTGCGCCAGACCCTGCCCAGGGCCTCCAGGTCGTCGGTGTCGAGGAGATCGGTGAAGGTTGGGGCGAGGGCCTCGCGGCGGGTCGTGTCGGCCTCGGCGAAGAGGGTGCGTCCGGCCGCGGTGAGGGAGACCTCCACCGAGCGGGCGTCGCGTGCCGAGGGGGTGCGGGTCACCACTCCCCGGCTCTGCAGGGCGTCCACGACCCGGGAGACCTGGCTGCGGCTGAGCAGGGTGCTGTTGCCGAGGACGGAGGCGGGCACCGGCTCGGGGCTGGACGCCAGCCACAGCATGACCTCGAACCAGGACACGGGCAGGTCGTGGGCCTTGACCAGGGCCTTGTCCACGCGGTCCGTCATCGTCGTGCCGGCCCAGACCAGCCCGTAGAAGGCGTAGTCGGCCGCCGGCATCTCGGCTTCTGTGAGCTTCTTCGGCATGTCCCCCAGTCTAGGGTTTGCGTGCACACGCACATAACTTTAAAGTGTGTGTGCACGCACATAAACCCGAGCCTCCAGAGGTCCCCCCATGTCCACTCCCCCCACCACCTCCGCCGCGACCGCCGCCGACGCCCCCGTCCGCACCGTCCTGATCACCGGTACCTCCTCCGGGATCGGCCTGGCCGCCGCCGTCGCCGCGGCCCGCGCCGGCTGGCGTACGGTGGCCACGCTGCGGGACACCACCCGGGCCGGCGCCCTGCGGGAAGCCGCCGCCGAGGCGGGCGTCGAGATCGACATCCGCCGCCTCGACGTCGTCGACGAGGCGTCCGTCACCGCCGCCGTGGAGGGCGTGATCGCCGACTACGGCCGCCTGGACGCGGTCGTCAACAACGCCGGCGCCGGACACCTCGGCACGCTGGAGCTGGAGACCGTGGCGGACGTCCGCGAGGTCATGGAGGTCAACTTCTTCGGCGTGCTGAACGTCTCCAAGGCGGCACTCCCCCACCTCCGGGCCACCGGTGGCCGTCTGGTCACCGTCACCAGCGTCGGCGGCGTCATCGGCCAGCCCTTCAACGAGGCCTACTGCGCGGCCAAGTTCGCGGTGGAGGGGTACATGGAGAGCCTGGCGCCGGTGGCGAGGACGCTCGGCGTGAGCGTGTCCGTCGTCGAGCCGGGCGCGGTGGCGACCGAGTTCGTCAACAACATCGGGCTGGACTTCGAGGCCCGGATCTCCGCGGCCGGACCGTACGCCGACGCGCTGCGGACCTACATCGACCGCACGGTGAGCCAGTTCACCGAGGGCGCGGCCCAGACGCCGGCCGGTGCGGCCGAGGCGGTCATGGAGGCGCTGACCGCCGACCGCCCCGCCTTCCGCCTCCAGACCACCGAGTGGGCCCGCGACTTCGCCGGGGCCAAACTGGCGGATCTGGACGGCGCGGCCGTCCTCGGCATGACGGGGGCCTGGGTCGCGGCCTGACGGGCGCCGGAGCGCAGGACATGTGCCGCGTCCGCGGCGGGGCCATCATGGGAGGAGGCCGGCCGGGCACCCGCCCGGCCTCCGGAGCGCCGCGCGGCGGCGCGTCCCCGTCGGGAGGTGAGCCGCGGCCATGGACGAATCGCGCAAGGCCTGGATCTCGGTCGGCGTCGTCCTCACCGTCATCCTGCTGAACCTCGCCGCCATCATCCTCATGAACACGGTCGGCCTGTGACCGTGTGGCGACCGGTCGGCCTGCGACCGTGCGAAGGCCTCCCATGGCCCCGTCCGGCACGGGGTCGATCAGAGGTACGGGTCGAAGGGGATGCCCGCGGGCTTGGCCTCCGCCAGGTGGGAGGTGAAGGATCCGTCCTTCAGGCCGAAGTGCGCGCTGCCGAAGTCGGCCTGGCTGAGCTTGTCCCGGAGCCCGGCCGGGTACCCCGACCAGCCGACGAGTACGGGGTACTGCCAGGTGCCGCGGTGGTTCTCCGGGGGTTCGTCGTTGGTGTTCGCCGCGCGGAAGCAGTGCGTGCCGATGCCGTCCTTGTGGTAGACGATCTTGGGATGGGTGCCGTCCCAGCGGATCCGGTCGCGCGCGTGGATCTCGAAGTCGCCGTGCGCGGAGGTGGCGACGTACTTCGCCTCGCCGCCCTGGATCCAGACCACCACGTGCTCCCAGTCGTGGCGGTGGCCGCCGAGGCTGATGCCGGGGATCGCCTGGTCCTTCTCGAAGTAGAGCGCGTAGACCACGGCGCACCAGCCGTTGTTGCACTTCCAGCGTGAGTATCCGTTGGTGTTGGCGAGGTCCGAGGCGTCCCGGCAGTTGCCATTGAGGGCTCCGGTGGGCTTGAGCCCTCCGTTCAGCACGCCGGTCGGGCCGATGGCGGGCGTCGGGTAGCAGCCGTCGGTGTCGTAGTCGTAGGCGGGCTGGAAGGTCCGCTCGATCTCCTCGGCCTGGCCGGGCAGCGCCGGGGGCGGGGCCGCGAAGGCCACCTGCGGGACGCCGACGACGAGCGCGAGGGTGGCACCGGCGACGACGAGGGATCTCCGGATGCGACGGTTGCTCCGCACAACAGGCCTCCTGGCCGGTCGGGTTCGGGGGTGGCGGGCCGGAGACGGCCACCGCCGACCGACACGCCCGGAGCATCATTCGCGAACCAGGTCGACACGGCAAGGGTCCGCGCAGCGTCTGCTTTATGCGCGGCGGCTTCGAACTCCCCTTAGACAACGGAGAGTTGATGAAATGTCAGACATCGGGGCGGGCGGGGAGCGGGGCCGCGGTCACACGCGCAGGAGGAGCAGCGCGATGTCGTCCGTGTGCACGGAGGCCGCGCCCGTGCCGTACAGGATCGCCTCGATGAGGTCGTCCGGATCCGCCCCGTCGTGTTCGGCGAGGACCGCGGCGACGTCGTCGGTGCCGCGCTCGGCGTCGACGCCGACCGCTGTGGGCTTCTCGACCAGCCCGTCGGTGTAGAGGGTCAGCAGGGTCCCCGGGGCCAGCTCCAGGCGGGTTTCGGGGCAGGGGGCGTCGGCGCTGATGCCCAGCAGCGGGCAGGGGTCGAGGTCCACGCGGCGCGGCCGGGTCCCCGGGGCGTGTACCAGGGGCGGCGGATGCCCGGCGCTCGCCAGGGTCGCGCACCGGCCGGCGAGGTCGATGTGGACGTAGAGGCAGGACACGAGCAGTTCGGTGTCCAGACCCGCCAGGAGGCGGCCGGTGCGGGCGAGGACCGCTCCGGGCGGGGCGCCCGCGGCGGCGCGGATGGCGGTGCGGACCTGCCCCATGAGGGCGGCGGCGGCGACGTTGTGCCCCTGGACGTCGCCGATGACGGCCGCGACGGTGGTGGAGTCCAGCGGGACGACGTCGTAGAAGTCGCCTCCGATGTCCATGCCGTGGCCCGCGGGCAGATAGCGGGCGGCGGCCCGCAGGCCCGGCACCGAGGGAAGGCTGTGCGGGAGGAGGGCCTGCTGGAGACCGTGGGCGAGGTCGTGCGCCGCGTCGTGCAGCCGGGCCCGGTCCAGGGCCTGGGCGATCAGCCCGGCCAGGGAGGTGAGGACGGCTCGCTCGTCCGCGGTGAAGTCGTGCGGCCGGTCGTAGGAGAGGATGCAGCAGCCCACCGGGCGGCCGGAAACGGTCAGCGGCAGGAACGCCCAGGCCTGTTTGCCGCTGATCTGTGCCGCGCCGGGGTGCGCGCGGGACATCGCCTCGGGGTCGCCGAAGAACGCGGGGACGCCGTCGGCCAGTACCTGCCCGGCGGGGGTCAGCCCGGTGCCCAGGGGCAGGCCGTCGAGCCGTTCAATGGTCGCCGGGTCGTATCCGTGATATCCGGTGATCTTGAGGCGTCCCGCGTCGGCGGCCGACAGGACGAGGGCGTCGGCTCCGAACGCGGGCAGGACCTGGTGGGCGACCAGCTCGACGACGTCGCGGACGGTGACGGTCTCGGTCATGGCGGCGGCGAGGTGCAGCAGCTGGTGGATCCGGCCGGTGTGCGGCACGGACCGGCCGGCCGGCAGACCGGACGGGACCGTCTCGACGTGCCGGGCGGGGCGGGTGACGCGGACGCTGATACCGCTGGAGTCCGGGTAGAGCTGGAAGCGCAGCGCGATGTCCGGCGGGCGCAGGGCCGTGAACTCGACGGGCTCGCGACTGAGTACGGCGGACCGGTAGCGGTCCTCGACCAGGGGTGCGTCCAGCCAGGGCAGGGACTGCCAGGGCCAGGTGCCCAGCAGCCGGCCGCCGGTGCGGCCGAGCAGGTCCGCGGCGGTGCCGTCCACGAAGGTGATCCGGCCCTCCAGGTCCAGGGCGAGGGCGCCCTCGGGCAGGCGTTCGGCCCAGTCGGCGGCGGCCTGCGCCGGCCCGCCGCCGTACGCGCGGGGCGGGGTGACGGGGACGACGCGGGGCCGGTCGGGCACCGCGGGCATGCCGCCGGCCTCGTCCAGCATCCGGGCGATACGTCGGGCCGCGGAGGCCACGTGGTGCTGTTCGCGCGGGCTCGCGGCGCGGGCGTGGCCGGCGGGCCACAGCAGGGACAGGGCGCCGTGGACGCCACGGCGGCCCCGCAGCGGCGCGGCGGCCAGGCAGAACTCGTAGGGCAGGCTGACCGCTGCCTGCGGGTAGTCGTGGGCCAGCTCTTCCTGCGAGCCGATCCACACCAGCCGGTCCTCGCGCACGGCGTCGCTCACGGGGGTGGAGGCGGCCGCGGGGATCCGGTACCAGGGCCACGCCACCTCGGCTGGTACGCCGCACAGCACGGCGAGCGCGAGGAGGCCGCGCTGCGGACCGTCCCAGAGGTGGAGCCCGCCGGCGGACGCCCCCGTCCGCCGGACCGTCTCGGTCAGCGCCTCGTCGAGCAGCCGGGAGCCGGCCGCCCGGTCCGTTCCCGAGCCGGCGCCGGAGCCGATGACGGGGCCCGCATCGGCGCTCGCGCGCGAACCGGCCCCGCCTCCGGGTCCGGCTCCGGCTCCGGACAGGCGCTCATCGCCGCCGCTCACGGCCCACCTCCCGCCACAGCCCGCCGCCCGGGTCCGCGCCGGCGGTCCGTCAGGAGCCGGAGGGGTCCGCCGCGGACGCACCCTCCGCGGACGGTTCCGCGCCGAACTCCTTGACGAAGGCGGTGCAGAAGGCGTCCAGGTCGTCCGGCCGACGGCTGGTGACGAGCGTGCCGGGCGCCGCCCGGCACACCCGTACCTCTTCGTCCACCCAGGTGGCACCGGCGTTGCGCAGGTCGGTGGCGAGGCTCGGCCAGGACGTCACCGTCCGGTCCCGCACCACGTCCGCCTCGACGAGCGTCCATGCGGCGTGGCAGATCGCCGCCACCGGCCGGCCGGCGCGGAAGAAGCCCCGGACGAAGTCGACCGCGCCCTCGTCCATGCGCAGGGCGTCGGGGTTGGCGACACCGCCCGGCAGCACCAGGGCGTCGAAGTCGTCCGGTCCGGCGGCGCCGACCACGTCGTCGACCGGGAAGGTGTCCGCCTTGTCGAGGTGGTGGAAAGCCTGGATCCGGCCGCTCTCCGTCGACACGAGGCGCGGCTGCCAGCCCTGGTCGGCCACGGCCTGCCACGGCCGCTCCAGCTCGATCTGCTCGACGCCTTCCGGCGCCACGAGGAAAGCCACCTTCATCGTCGTCACGTCCCTTCCACGGTCGGATCGCGGACGTCCTCCTTCCCGGCCCGCCCGCGCACTGCGCCTGCCCCTTCGGACGGGGGGCAAACGGCCGGACCGCCCCGGCCGGCCGTATGATCGGGGACGCGTCGGCCCCGGCCGTGACCCCGTTGACGAGACAGGCGAGGACGTGCGCGTGTACAGGACCGTCACCGAGCTCGCGGACGGCCGCGAGCTCATCTACTACGACAGCGAACCCGGCCGGGACCGGGCGGCCGAGGACCGGCGCCCGCTGGAGCGGGTCGAGAGCGCCCCCGAACTGCGCCGGGACCCGGCCACGGGCGACTGGGTCACCATCGCCGCCCACCGGCAGTCCCGGACCCACCACCCGCCGGCGGACGCCTGCCCGCTCTGCCCCTCCCGGGACGGCCGGCAGAGCGAGATCCCGGCATCCGACTACGAGGTGGCCGTCTTCGAGAACCGCTTCCCGTCCCTCGCCGGGGAAGCCGGCCGCTGCGAGGTGGTGTGCTTCACCCAGGAGCACGGCGCGGCCTTCGCCGGCCTCACGCCGCAGCGGGCCCGGCTGGTCCTGGACGCCTGGACCGACCGCACCGCCGACCTGTCCGCCCGACCCGGCGTACGGCAGGTGTACTGCTTCGAGAACCGCGGCACGGAGATCGGCGTCACGCTGGCCCACCCGCACGGCCAGATCTACGCCTTCTCCACCACCACCCCGCGCACCGCCAAGCACCTGGCCGCCGCGGCCGCGCACCGCGCCCGTACCGGACGCAACCTCTTCGAGGACATCCTCGCCGAGGCCCGCGCGGCCACCGAGCGCGTGGTCCTGGCCGGGGAGCACTGGACCGCCTTCGTCCCGTACGCGGCACGCTGGCCGTACGAGGTCCACCTCCACCCGCACCGCAGGGTCGCCGACCTGACGGGGCTGGACGAGGCGGAGCGCGCCGAGTTCCCGGGCCTCTACCTGGACCTGCTGCGGCGCTTCGACCGGCTGTTCGGGGCGGCGGCCGGGCCCACCCCGTACATCGCGGCCTGGCATCAGGCTCCGCTCCTCGGGGGCGGGGAACTGGCGCTGCACCTGGAGCTGTTCACGATCCGGCGCAGCGCCGACAAGCTCAAGTACACGGCCGGGACCGAGGCCGGGATGGACGCCTTCATGAACGACGTGGCGCCCGAGGCGGCGGCGCGGCGGCTGCGGGAGGCCCTGTGACCGGGCCCGCGGCGGAGGCCGCGGCCGTGCGCCGGCAGTTCGAGCGGATCCACGGCCGTGCACCGGAGGGGGTCTGGGCCGCCCCGGGCCGGGTCAACCTGATCGGGGAGCACACCGACTACAACGACGGCTTCGCCCTCCCGATGGCGTTGCCGCAGACCACCGTGCTGGCGGCCGGCCGACGCGACGACGGGCTGCTGCGCCTGCACAGCGCCCAGGGCGACGGCCGGGTCACCGAGCTCGCGGTGGCGGACCTCGCCCCCGGCCGGGTGTCCGGCTGGGCCCGCTACCCGGCCGGGGTGGTCTGGGCGCTGCGGGAGCGGGGCCTGCCCGTCGGCGGCGCCGACGTGCACCTGGACAGCACCGTGCCGGCGGGCGCCGGCCTGTCCTCCTCCGCGGCACTGGAGTGCGCGCTCGCCGTCGCGTACGACGAGCTGTACGCGCTGCGGCTGCCGCGGCCGGAGCTGGCGCGCGTGGCGCAGCACGCCGAGAACGCCTTCGCCGGGGTGCCCTGCGGGGTGATGGACCAGATGGCGTCGGTCTGCTGCGCGTCGGGCCGGGCCCTGTACCTCGACAGTCGCAGCCTGGCGGTGCGGCAGGTGCCCTTCGACCTCACCGGGCGCGGGTTGCGCCTGCTGGTGCTCGACACCCGGGTGGCGCACGACCTCGCCGACGGGGCGTACGCGGCGCTGCGGGCGGGGTGCGAGCGGGCTGCGGGGCTGCTGGGGCTGGCCGCGCTGCGGGACCTCTCCGAGGCGGAGCTGGCCGGCGCCCTCGCCGGGCTGCCTCGGGACCTCGCGCCGCTGGTCCGGCACGTGGTCACCGAGAACGCCCGGGTCGGCCGGGCCGTCGAACGCCTCACGGCCGGTGAACCGGAGGCGCTGGGGCCGCTGTTGACGGCGGGCCACGCCTCCCTGCGGGACGACTACCGCGTCTCGTGCCCGGAGGCCGACCTGGCGGTGGAGTCGGCTGTCGCCGCCGGCGCCCTCGGTGCCCGGATGACCGGCGGCGGCTTCGGCGGGTCCGTGCTCGCCCTGGTCCCGGCCGCGGCGGCCGGATCGGTGGCGCGGGCCGTCACGGCCGCTTTCGCGGCGGCCGGCTTCGCGCCGCCGGCCGTGCTGGAGGCGGTGCCGTCGGCGGGGGCCCGCCGCATCGGCTGACGGGGCTTTCGGCCTTCCCCTTCCCGCGCCGTCCCGTCGTGCTCCGCGGCGACGGCGGAGGCGGAGAGCAGGGTCGCACCGGCGAGCCCGCCCCAGAGGGCGCCCGGGCCGTGGGGTGCGAGTGCGGTGATGACGGCCGGGGAGACGGCGAGGCCGAAGCCCGTGGAGAGTTCGAAGCGGGCGAGGACGCGGCCGAGGGCGTGGGCCGGGGCGAGGGCGGTGACCAGTGCGGTGGCGCTGCCGGCGTAGAGGATCTCGCCGAGGGTGCAGACGACGGACACCGCGGCGACGGCCGGCGCGGCCCAGCCCGGTCCGAGCCCGGTGGCGGCGAGGAAGCCCAGGTAGGACGCGGCGAGCAGCACTCCTGCAGCGGCCATCACGGTGCGCCGGGGGTAGCGGGACATCAGGACGGTGACCGGGACCTGGAGGGTGACCACGAGCACCGTGTTGGCCACGAAGACGGCCGCCGACCACACCGGTGAGGCGTGCAGCTGCGTCACCAGCACCAGGGGGAGGGCGATTTCGGGGACGTTGAGGCAGAAGACGTAGACCACGTTGGCGGCCAGGAGGGCGCGCGTCCGGGGAGCGGGCCCCGCCTCCGTCCCGTCCTCGGCGGGGGCGGCGGCCGGGCGCGCCCGCAGGCGGACCGACCACGCCAGGAGAGCCGCCGTGAGGTAGGCGGTACCGGTGGCGACCGCCATCGCGCGCAGGGCGGTGGCGCCGCCCGCCAGGCAGGCGGTGGCGAGGAGCGCGCCGGCGCCGAGGCCGGCGTTGCGCAGGGCGCGGGCCGCCGCGAGGGCGGTGTCGCGTTCCCGGCCGCGGGCGACGGTGGCCACGACGGCCGCGTGGGCGGCGGGCCACGCCTGGTTGCCGGCGCCGAGGAGGAGCGCCGCCGCCGCGAACAGCCAGAGGTGTCCGGCCGGGGTGGCCAGCAGCAGTGCCACGCCCAGGGCCCGTACCAGCATCGACGCCGCCACTACCGTGCTGCGTGCGCCCCGGTCCAGCCAGCGGCCCACCGCGGGCATGCACGCCAGGCCGACGACGATGCCCGCCGTCATGGCGATGCCGGTGGCCGGTGCGGACAGCCGCAGCACCATCACCCCGTAGAGCAGCAGGAAGGGCCGTAGCAGGCCGGTGCCGAGGGCGTCCACGGCCAGGGCGACGGCGTAGCGGGGGCCTCCGCAGGCGCGGACGAGGGCGCGCGGCCGGATCGTGGTGAGGGTTTCCATGGCGTCAACGTGCGCGCGGGTGCCGGGCCGGGCACGCGGGTTGACGGAGTTCGTCAACCCGGTGCCGGGGTGGGCCGTGCGGTCGGCGATGCTGGGCGGGTGACGTTGAGGATCGACATCGGCGGGCTGCCGTCCGGGCGGCTGCGGTTCGCCGCTTCTCCGCTGGCCGAACTGACCGCGATGCTGCACGTGCTGGCGGAGCCGGGGCATCATCCGCAGTTCGCCGACTGGGCCGGGGAGGTCTGGGCCGGGCTGCGGCCGGAGCTGGCGGAGCGGCTGCGGGAGGCGGATTTCCTCTGGCGTTCCTCGCAGGCCGACTTCCTGCTTCCCGCCCGGCCCCGGCAGACCCTGGCGGAGGAGTTGGACGCGGTGGACCGGATCGACGACGAGCCGTACGTGACCGCGGCGCTCGTCACCACCTGCGGCAGCAGCCGGGTCGGGTTCGGGGCGCCGTCACCGCTGGCCGACGCGGCCGCGCGGGAGCGCGCCCTGGATCTGGCGCAGGCCCGCGGCGTACGCCAGGAGGCCTTCGCGGAACGCCTGTTGGCGGATCCGGCCGCCGTACGGGCGCGGGTACGAGCCACCCTCGAACAGTGCGCCGAGGCCTTCTTCGACGCCGCCTGGGCGGATGTCGCCGTACGCCTCGCCGCCGACCTCCGCGTGAAGAACGACCTGTTGAGGCGCGAGGGTGCCGGTGCGGCGCTCGCGGCCGTGTCCGGCGCCGTCTCGCTGGCCCCGGGCGGCGACTGCATCGTCGTGGACAAGCTGTTGGACAAGGCGACGGCCGCCCACGGCAGCGGAGTCACCTTCATACCCAGCGTCTTCGGCAGCCCCCACCTGGCGGTGGTGCACGCGCCCGGATGGCAGCCGGTGGTGCAGTACCCGGTGGCCGGGCCGAGCCCGGCGGAGCCGGTGTCGCTGGAGACGGTCACCCTGCGGCTGGAAGCGCTGTCGCATCCCGTACGGCTGCGGCTCCTGCGCACCCTGGCCCGCGGCCCGCACACCACCCGGGAGCTGGCCCATGCCTGGGAACTGTCACCGCCGGAGGTATCCCGCCACCTCACCGTGCTGCGCCGCGCCGGTCTGCTCACGGCCCGGCGGCGCGGCCGGTACGTCCGCTACACCCTCAACCTGCCCGACCTGACGGCGCTGGGTGCCGACCTGCTGGCGGCGGTACTGCGCTGAGCGGCAGTGGACGGCCCCGTGTGCTGCGGGTCACATGGGGTCCCCTGTCACAGCGGAGGAGGCACCGGTGTCTCGTGCCCGGAAGCCGACAGCAGCCGGCAACGAGAGCACGGGGAGCACACCATGGCCGAGAACACCGAAGTCGTCGTCATCGGGGGCGGATACGCCGGCGTCATGGCGGCCAACCGCCTGACGCGGCACGGCGGGGTGACCGTGACGCTGGTCAACCCGCGCCCGGACTTCGTGGAGCGGATCCGCCTGCACCAGCTGGTGGGCGGTTCCCACGACGCGGTCGTCGAGTACGCGAAGGTGCTGGGCGCGGGTGTCCGCCTGCTGGTCGACAGCGTGACGGGGATCGACGCGGCCGCCCGCCGCGTGGCGCTGGCGTCGGGCGGCACGGCCGCGTACGACTACCTGGTGTACGCGGTCGGCAGCGGCAGCGCCGACCCGGGAGTGCCCGGAGCCGCGGAGTCCGCCTACCCGCTCAACAGCCTGGAGGAGGCGCGGCGGCTGCGGCCGGTGCTGGACGCCACGCCCGCGACGGCGCCGGTGACGGTGGTCGGAGGCGGGCCGACCGGCATCGAGACGGCGGCCGAACTGGCGGAGCGGGGCCGGGCGGTGACCCTGGTCTGCGGTGGGGTGCTCGGCCCGTACCTGCACGCCCGGGGCCGGCGCTCGGTCGCCGGACGGCTGGCCCGGCTGGGTGTGACCGTGCTGGAGGGACCGGGAGCGAAGGTGACGGCCGTGACCGGAGCCGCCGTGCGCCTCGCCGACGGCCGCGAACTGCCCAGCGAGGTGACCGTCTGGACGGCCGGTTTCGCCGTGCCGGACCTGGCCGCCCGCAGTGGGCTGAGCACCGACGCGGAGGGGCGCCTGCTCACGGACGAGACGCTGACCAGCGTGGACGACGACCGCATCGTCGCGGCGGGAGACTCGGCGGCCCCCTCGGACCTGCCCCTGCGGATGAGCTGCCAGGCCGCGATCCCACTGGGCGCGCGGGCCGCCGACACGGTGCTCAGCCGGATCGCGGGCGAGCGGCCCGAGCCCCTGAACGCGGTGTTCGCGGGTCAGTGCATCAGCCTGGGGCGGCGCGCGGGCATCTTCCAGGTCGCCCGCCGCCACGACGTCGCGCTGTGGTTCCACGTGGCCGGCCGCCCCGGCGCGAAGCTGAAGGAGTTCATCTGCCAGGGCATCGTCAAGCACCTGGCCGGCGAGGCCCGCGAGCCCGGCTCGTACGGCCTGCACCGCGTCTCGGGCGGCCCCCACCGGCAGCGGCTGCTCGCCGCCACCCCCCGTCGCACCCCGGCCCCCACGGCCGCGGCCGACCAGCCTGCCTGACCCGCCCCCGAGGCCGGCCCACCCCGGGCCGGCCTCACGCACATCCGGTGGCGGACTGCCGTCCTCACCCACCGGGCCCGGATCCGAGGCTCGGGTGCCCCGGGCCGGCCGCCTCGGCGTGCGGCTTCGGGGCGGTCACCGTGGCGTATTCCGTGTGGACGGCGCCCGCGGGGTCCAGGGGGAGGATCAGGACGGCCGGTCGCGGAGCTGTGGCGGGGGTGGGGGCGGCCATCGAGGTCGCCAGCAGGCCGATGCCGGTGCCCACCAGGGTCACCGCGACTGCGGCCACGACGACTCCGCCGATCCAGGAACTCTCGTACACGACGGTTCTCCATCCGATGCGTGGACCGGCCCCGGGCTTTCCGGTGACGGCGTACGTCGAATACACCTCGGGCCGAGTACGGGCGTCAGGCCACTGGAACGCGTGACTTGACGTCCGCGGGCGGCCCTGGCAGCGGCTCCGCCGGACCTCCCTTCCCGACGGCTCCGCCTTCTGTCAAGTGACGAATGGCCGGGACTACGGCCCTTTCCCCGCCCCGGGCAGGGTGGCAGTCGACCGTCCTGCGCAAGTGCAGGAGCGAAACGCCATCCGGAGCGGAGGACCCCGATGTTCCGTCGTGCAGGGAGCTTCGTGACCCGTCGTCCCCGACTGGTCCTCGTCGCCGCGCTCGTGTTCCTCGTGTTGTCCGCCGTGTTCGGCTCGGGGGCGACCGGCCGGCTGAAGACCCAGGGGTACGACGATCCGCGGTCCGAGTCCAGCCGTGCGGCGGCCGTCGCAGCCCGGCATTCCGGGGGCTCCCCCAACCTGGTCGTCGTCGCGCAGGCCCGCGGCGGCTCCGTCGACGACCCGGCGGCCCGGAGCGCCGGCGAGGCCCTGACCCGGCGCCTCGCCGCCGAGCCGGACGTGGACGCGGTGACCTCGTACTGGGCCGGCGGCGCGGCGGAGCTGCGCAGCCGGGACGGCCGCGCGGCCATGCTGGTCGCGCACGTGGACGGCGAGGGGGACCGGCTCGGCGCCCGGGTCGAGCGGCTGAGCGCGGAGCTGACCACCCCGGCCGGTGCGGGGACGGCGGCAGCACCCCTGAGCGTGCGCGTCGGCGGGCCCGCGCTCGTCGACGCCGAACTCCAGAAGCTGTCGGAGTCCGACCTGAAGCGGGCCGAGGCCGTCGTCCTGCCGGGCACGCTGGTCCTGCTGGTCCTGGTGTTCGGCAGTGTCGTGGCCGCCGCCCTGCCCCTGCTCATCGGCGTGCTCGCCGTCCTCGGGACCCTGCTGGCCCTGAGCGTCCTCGGCAGCGTCACCGACGTGTCCGTCTTCGCGCTGAACCTCACCACGGCGCTCGGCCTGGGCCTGGGCATCGACTACGGGCTGCTGGTGGTCTCCCGTTTCCGTGAGGAGCTCACCGCCGGGTACGCGCCGCGCACCGCGGCCGTGCGGACCGTGCGTACCGCCGGCCACACCATCGTCTTCAGCGCCGCCACGGTCTCCGCGGCGCTCGCCACCCTGCTGGTGTTCCCGCCCTACTTCCTGCGTTCCTTCGCCTACGCGGGCATCGCCGTCGTGGTGATCGCCGCGGTGAGCGCCGTGACCGTGCTGCCGGCCCTGCTCGCGCTGCTCGGCAGGCGGGTGAACGCCTGGGCGGTGCCGTGGCGCCGCCAAGTCCGCTCCGGGTCGCGCTCGCGGTTCTGGGAGGGGCTGGCGCGGATCGTCGTGCGCCGGCCGCTGCTGGCGGCGCTGCCGGTGATCGGGCTGCTGGCGCTGCTCGCCGGGCCGTTCGCCCATGCCGGTTTCGCCACGCCCGACGACCGGGCGCTGCCGGCCGGTTCGGCCGCCCGCCAGGTGGGTGACCTGGTGCGCGACGCGTTCGACATGAAGGGCGCCGGCGCGCTCACGGTCCTCACCACGGGTGAGGTGTCCCCGTCGGCGCGGGCGGAGCACGCCCGCCGGCTGTCCGCGCTGCCGCAGGTCGCACAGGTCGTGACGCCCGAGGGCGCCTTCCGCGACGGCGCGCGGGTCCCGCGCCCCGAGGCCGCGCAGCCCGAGCCCGAGCCCGCGCCCGCCGCCGAGCCTGCGGGCACCGCCGGGGCCCGACCGGCCGAAGCCCCGGCCGCCGGTCCCTCCCGGCTGTCCGTGGTCCCGCTGGTGGACCCCCGCTCGCACGCCGCCCAGCAGCTCGTACGCGACGTCCGGGCGACCCCCGGCCCGGCCGGCACCGACAGCCTCGTCGGCGGACCGAGCGCCGTGCTGGTCGACGCCAAGGCCACGGTGGGTGACCGGCTCCCGCTCGCCCTCGCCCTGATCACCGCGAGCACCTTCGTGCTGCTGCTCGCCTTCACCCGCAGCCTGCTGCTGCCGCTGAAGGCCATCGCGCTGAACGCCCTGAGCCTCGCGGCGGTCCTCGGAGCCATGACGTGGATCTTCCAGTCGGGCCACCTGCGGCACCTGCTCGGTTTCACCCCCGGCCCGCTCAGCACCACCATGCCGGTGCTGCTGTTCTGCATCGTCTTCGGGCTGTCGGTGGACTACGAGGTGTTCGTCCTCGCGCGCATCAAGGAGGCGCACGACGCCGGGGAGGACGACCGCGCCTCGATCGTCTCCGGCATCGGCCGCACCGGCGGCATCGTCACGACGGCCGGGGCGCTGCTCGCCTTCACCCTGTTCGGCTTCGGCACTTCCCAGGTCTCGCTCCTGCAGTTCTTCGGGATCGGCGCGGGGCTCGGCGTCCTCCTCGACGCCACGCTCGTACGGGGCGTCCTCGTACCGGCGCTCATGCGCCTGGCGGGCGGCCTGAACTGGTGGGCGCCGTGGCCGCTGCGGCGCAGGGTGCCGCTCCCGGCGTCCCGTCCGCCGCCGGACCGCCCGGAGCCGCCGGACCGCCCGGAGCCGCAGGACGGCCGGGAGCCGCCGGACGGCCCGGAACCCACCGCGCGCCTCCCGGAGTGCGCCGTGTGCCGGCCGCGGCCCGCGCCGCCGCCCTCACCGGCCGCCCCCGTCCCCAGCTGCCCCACCAAACCCACCTGCCTCATCAGCCCCACCGTCCCCGTCCCCACCACCCCGGCCGCCGTCCGGCCCGGGCACCACGACAAGGAAGACCCGTCATGAACGACATCGCCATCGTCGGACTCGGCTGCCGCTTTCCCGGAGCCCGCGACATCCGCGCCTACTGGAAGCTCCTGATGGGCGGGGAACGGCAGTTCTCCGCGGTCCCGGCGGACCGCTGGAACCACGACCCCTTCCACGACCCCGGCAACCCGTCGGCCCCCCATACCGCCTACACCGACCAGGTCGCCTTCCTCGACGACGTGGACCGCTTCGACGCCCTGCACTACGGGGTGCCGCCCGCCCGCGCCCGGGCCATGGACCCGCAGCACCGGCTGATGCTCGACGTCACGCGCGAGGCCCTCGACGACGCGGGGCTGGGCCGGGGCGACTTCGACCGCGAGAACACCGGGGTCTTCTGCGCGATGTCGGTTTCCGACTACAAGGACGTCATGACGGCTCCGATCCGGGCCATCGCCCTGGCCGACCAGGCCCGGCGGTCCGCGTCGGACGACGGCCTCGGCGCCCTCGACGCGGTCAGGGAGCACGCGGGGCGGCTGGGCACCGTCCAGCCCTTCAGCCTGCCGGGGAGCCTGCTCAACATGGCGGCCGGCACCGTCAGCCGGCAGTTCGACCTCGGCGGCCCCAGCTTCGCCGTCGACGCCGCCTGCTCCGGTTCGCTGGTGGCCCTGGACCAGGCCGTCGCCCAGCTGCGCCAGGGCCGATGCCGGATCGCCGTCGTCGGCGGCGTCTACGTCAACCTGACCCCCGACAGCCTGATCGGCTTCTCCACACTGCGCGCGCTGTCCGCCACCGGGGTCTGCCGACCGTTCGACGAGGAGGCCGACGGCTTCGTGCTCGGCGAGGGCGCGGGCGCCGTCGTCGTCCGGCCGCTCCGGGACGCCCTCGCGGCCGGTGACCGCGTCTACGCCGTGATCAAGGGCGTCGGCTCGGCCAACGACGGCGCCTCCCCGGGCCCGCTGGCCCCCGCCCCCGAGGGCCAGCTGCGCGCGCTGCGCCGGGCGTACGACGACGCGGGCGTCTCCCCGTCCTCCGTGGGCTTCCTGGAAGCCCACGGCACCGCCACCCGGTCCGGAGACCGCGCCGAGGTCGAGGCGCTGCGCCGGCTGCGCACCGAGTGGCCCGACGAGGACCCCTCGCTGTGCTACCTCGGCGCGGGCAAGGCGCTCATCGGGCACTCCCTGGCCGCCGCGGGCATGGCGGGCCTGATCAAGACGGCCCTGGTGGTCCACCACCGCACGATCGTGCCGCAGCCGGGCACCCGCCCCCACCCCGACCTGGGCGTCGGCGCCGCGGGCCTGCGGTTCGCCGAGACCGCGCGGCCCTGGCCCCGTACGGGCGGACCGCGGCGGGCCGCCGTGAGCTCGTTCGGCTTCGGCGGTACCAACGTCCACGTGGTGCTGGAGGCGGCGCCCGCCCCGGCGGCCGGTGCCCGGACCGCGGCCCCCGCGGCTCCTCCGGCCACCGCGGGCGGGGCAGGCGGCTCGGGCGGGACCCCGCAGGTCCTGCTGCTCTCGGCCGGTGACGCCCAACTCCTCGACCTGCACATCGGCGAGGTCCTGGACGCGGTGGAACGCGCCCCCGGCACTCCGGTCGGCGCGCTGGCGCACACCCTGGGCGGGCGGGCGCCGCTGAAGGCCCGGCTCGCGATCGTGGCCCGCGACACCTACGAGTTCGCCCGGCGGCTCAGGCGCGCCCGGGCGCGGCTCGCGGACGGCGCCCGCGGTGACCTCGGCGAGGGCGCCTACGCGGAGGACGCGCCCATGCCGGCCGCGCGGCGCCGTATCGCCTTCGTCTTCCCCGGTCAGGGCAGCCAGCGCCCGGGCATGATGCGGGACCTGTACGAGGGGTTCGCCGGCTACCGCGCCGCGTTCGACGCGCTCGGCTCCGTCGCCCGGGGCGAGGCGGACCTCGACCTCGCCGAGCTGCTGTACGGCGGGCCGGCCGCGGCCGACGGGCACGGCGAGGTCGACGGCGGCCGCGGCGGGGAGCGCGGGCGGCGGCTCGCCGACACCGAGGTGTGCCAGCCGCTGCTCGGCACCGTCCAGATCGCCGCGACCCGGCTCCTCGCCGCCTGCGGTGTCACGCCCGACCTGGCGCTCGGCCACAGCGCCGGGGAGTTCGCCGCGGCCGCGGCGGCCGGAGCGCTCACCGCGGAGGAGGCCGTGCGGCTGCTGGCGCAACGGGGCGAGGCGCTGCGGCGGGCGGAGAGCGGCCTGCGGGGCGGCATGGTCGCCGTGCAGACCGACTGGGAGACCTGCCGGCAGCTGACCGTCGGCATCGACGACGTGTGGCCGGCCTGCTTCAACCAGCCGCGGCAGGTCGTGGTCAGCGGGACGCGGCAGGGCCTGGACGCCCTGCGGCGGGCGTGCGCCGAAGCGGGCGTCGTCACGGTGCGGCTGGAGGTCTCCCACGCCTTCCACTCGCCGCGGCTGGCCCGCGCCGAGGAGGCCGTGCGAGCGGCCCTCGCCGAGCGCCGCGTGAGCGCTCCGGTCCTGCCGTTCGTGTCGTCCGTGAACGCGGAGCCGTGCTCCGACCCGGCGCAGCTGCGTGAGCTGTGGGCGCGGCACGCCTCCGTTCCGGTGCGGTTCGGTGAGGCCGTCCGCGCCTCGTACGACGCGGGGGCCCGCCTGTTCCTCCAGGTGAGCGGTGGCCGCACGCTGCTCGACCCGGTCCGCCGCAACCTCGCCGACCGGGCCGACGTGCACGTGGTCGCCGCGAGCGGGACGGCGCCGGACGGCGGACGCGACTTCGTCCGGGCCCTCGCCCGGCTCGCGGTCCTGGGCGTCCCCGTCGACCCGCGCGCCCTGGTCCCGGCGGAAGACCGCATGCTGGTCGACCTGCCGGTGGCCCGGCTCGCGGCGCAGTCCTACTGGGCGGGCCGGCCGACCCCGGCCCACGAGGCCCCGGCGCAGGAGGCCCCGGCGCAGGAGGCGACGGCCGAGGTCCCGGCGCAGGAGGGGCAGGGCCACGAGGCCCCGGCGAACAAGGTCACGGCGCAGGAAGGGCGGGCCCACGCGGCCCCGGCCCCCGACGTCCCGGCCCACGAGGCCCCGGCGGACCCGGTGCTCCACCCCATGGACGACCTGCGGCAGATGGTCCGCCGGCAGGTGGACCTCATGTCCCGCCTCTCCGCGGCCGAGTCAGCCGCGCCGCCCACCGGACCGGCGGTCGCGGAGCCCCCGGCGGCCGCCGAGCCTTCGGTGCCCGCGGAGCCCCCGGTGTCCGCGGTACCCGGGGCCGCACCCGCGGCGGCCGGAGACGTCCGCGAGGTCAAGGAGGCCGTGTACGCGCACATAGCCCGGATCAGCGCGTTCCCGGTGGGCCACCTGCGCCACGAGCAGCTGCTGGTCGACGACCTCGGCTTCGACTCCCTGATGCTGACCGACCTGTTCACCGCCCTGCGGCGCCAGTGGCCGCTGTGGACGTTCGACGAACAGGCCGCGGACCGGCCGACCGTCGGGGGTGTCGCGGCGGCCGTCGCGGACGCGGCCGGGGACCCCGCGCCGGGCCCGGTCCCCCAGCAGCGCGCCGCCGGCGGCGTACCGCGGGGGCCGGCCGTCCCGGAGCCCGCACCGGAACCCGCCCCGGAGCGCGTCCTCAAGCCGGCACCGGAGCCCGTACCGCAGCCCGCCGCGCTGCCCGAGCAGCACACGCGCATCGACCGCTTCCCGGAGGTCACCGCCCACGCCGAGCGCTTCGGCACGCTCTCCGCCGCCGGCCTGTCCAACCCGTACTTCCTCGTACACGAGGGCGGTATGTCGGACACGACCGTCGTCGAGGGCCGCAGGCTCCTGTCCTTCTCCGGCTACAACTACCTGGGGCTGGCCACCCACCCCCGGGTGACGGAGGCCGCCAGGGAGGCGGTCGCGGCCTACGGCACGTCGGTGTCCGCCAGCCGGCTGCTGTCCGGCAGCCGCCCGCTCCACCTGGAACTGGAGGCCGAGCTCGCCGGCCTGCTCGGCTGCGAGGCCGCGCTCACCCTCGCCAACGGCCACGCCACCAACGTCACCGTGATCGGCCACCTCCTCGGTCCGGGCGACCTCGTCGTCCACGACGCGCTCGCCCACGACAGCATCCTCCAGGGCTGCAGGCTGTCGGGCGCGACCCGTCGGCCGTTCCCGCACAACGACGCCGCCGCCCTCGACGCCCTGCTGCACCGCGTCCGCGGCCAGTTCCGGCGGGTGCTCGTCGTCGTCGAGGGCGTCTACAGCATGGACGGCGACATCGCCGACCTGCCGGCCCTCGTCGAGGCCAAGCGGCGGCACGGCGCGCTGCTGATGGTCGACGAGGCGCACAGCCTCGGAACGACGGGCGCGACCGGCGCCGGCGTCGGCGAGGTCTTCGGCATCGACCGCGAGGCCGTCGACCTGTGGTCGGGGACCCTGTCCAAGGCCCTCGCCGGCTGCGGCGGCTACGTCGCGGCGAACCGCGCGGTCGTCGAGTACCTGCGCTACACCGCTCCCGGGTTCGTCTACAGCGCGGGCATGACCCCGGCCGACACCGCGGCGTGCCTGGCCTCCCTGCGGCTGCTGCGCGAGGAGCCGGAGCGGGTGGCCCGGCTGGCGGAGAACGCGGCGCTGTTCCTGCGCCTGGCGCGGGAGGCGGGCGTGGACACCGGGGACAGCCACGGCACACCGGTCGTCCCGTGCATCGTCGGGGACTCGCTGAAGGCGCTGCGACTGGCGGAGGCGCTGTTCCGGCGGGGCGTCAGCGTCAACCCGATCCTCCACCCGGCCGTGCCGGAGGAGATGGCACGGCTGCGGTTCTTCATCACCCGTGACCACTCGTCCGGGCAGATCCGCCACACGGTGGCCGCGCTCGCGCAGGAGCTGGGCCGGCTCGACGCGGTGCGTGCCGCATGACCGGCGGGAGCGCCGTGCGGACCGCTTTCCCGGTGCTCGCGCCGGGCCCGGTCCACCGGTGGGGCGGAGCCCTGCTGGTCGTGGCCCGGCGCTGCGGCCCGTACCGGCCACCGCCCCTGTCGGGGGCGGAGCGGCGGGTGCTGGAGGCACTGCCGGCGTGGCGGCGGGCCGAGTGGACGCTGGGCAGGCTGCTCGCCAAGCGCCTGGTCGGGGAAGTGCTCACGGTACCGCCGGGCGAGGTGGAAGTCCTCCCCCGCGACGACGGCAGCCCGCGCGTGCTGGTGGGCGGCGTCCCGATGCCGCCGCTGCACGTGTCGATCAGCCACACCGCCCGGCACGCGGCGGCGGTCCTCGCCCCGGATCCGGTCGGGGTGGACCTGTGCGAAAGGGCGTCGGCGGCCGCGGTACGCCGCGTCGCGGACCACGTCCTGTCCCCCGGGGAGCGCTCCCTGGTCACGGCGGACGGTCCGGAGGCCGCGGCCGCCGCCTGGGCGCTGAAGGAAGCCGCCGTCAAGGCGGACCGGAGCTCCGTCTTCGGCGCTGCCCCGCGCCGTGTCGCACTCCTCGGGCTCCGGCCGCCCGTCCTCGGCGGACACCGCCGCGCGATGGTGTGGCGGGCGGACGACGCTCTCCTCGCCCTCGTACAGGTGCACCGGCCGGCCGGAGGCCCTGGCCGGCAGCACTGCGTTGGTGCTCCTTGCCCCGGCGGATGATGCTTGTCAGTGGGGCCCCTGGCCGTGCAGGTCCCGTGGGACAGCGGTGACGGATCTAGCGAGGGCGAGATGAGCGGCGATGGAGCAACTTCCCACTCCTCCCGGTGAGCGGCCGGAGCAGACCGATGCCCCCCAGCAGCCCGCGTACACGGCGACAGCCGCCGTCGACGAGCGGGGCATCGTGACCGAGTGGGGCGAAGGCGCCACCCGGCTGCTCGGCTACGCGCCCGCCGAGGTGGTGGGACGGTCCGCCGAGTTCCTGCTGGCCGACGGCATCGGCGACCAGGCGCGCCGGATCCCGCCCGAGCAGGAGCGGTGGAGCGGCACCGTGGCGCTGCGCCACCGGGACGGCAGCCGCCTGGAACAGGGGCTGCTGGCACACCGCTGGACGTCCACCGGCGGGAGCACCAAGTGGTACGTGGTGTCCGCGGTGGCGGGCGGACGGGGCGGTGACGGCTCCTCGTGGGGCGATCCGCTGCACGAGTGGTCGTTCTCCCAGTCGCCCTGTTTTCTGGCGGTGTTCGACGCCGATCTGCGCCTGGTACGGGCGAACGCGGGCATGGAACGCACGCTGTCCCTCACGGAGTCCGAGATGCTCGGGCTGCGTCTGCCGGAGATCGCCCCGGACCCGGTGAGCGAGGAGACCGAGCGCAGGATGCGCCTGGCCCTGGAGTCCGGCGAGCCGCAGCACATGGAGGCCTTCGTCCGTGCCACCGGGGTCAGCGCGGAGCACGGCTGGGCCACGTCGGTGGCCCCGCTGCGGGACCGGGACGGTGCCGTACGCGCCGTGTGCCTCGCCGCGCACGACCGGACCGGCGCCGAGGTCGAGACGCAGCAGATGATCCTTCCGGACGCCGCCGACGCGCGCATCGGCACGACCGAGGACAGCACCCGTACCGCGCAGGAGCTCGCCGACGTGGCGGTGCCCCGGCTGGCCGACTTCGCGGTCGTCGACCTGCTCGATCCTCTGCCCCGCGGCAACGGGCACTCCTCCGGCCCGCCGCGGGGTCCGGTCACCGTGTGCCGTACGGCGGTGCGCTCGGCCGTCGAGGGGAGTTCCGAGGGGCGGGTCGCGGTCGGTGAGACGGCGGTCTACGCGCCGCTGTCACCGCCCGCCGAATGCCTGGCCTCGGGTCGGGGCGCCGTGTACGCGACGACCGCCCCGGCGGTCGCCGAGTGGATGGCGCGCGACCCGGCGGCCGCCTGGCTCGGTGCGCACGGGGCCCATTCGATGCTGGTGGTCCCGATGCACTCCGACGGCATCAGTTTCGGCGTGGCGGTCTTCGGCCGCCGTGAGAGCCGGGAGCCCTTCCTGCCGGAGGACGTGACCCTGGCCGAGGAGCTGGCGGGGCGGGCGGCCACGAGCATCCACGCGGCGCACCGGTCCACGCGGGAGCACACCAGCACCATGACGCTCCAGCGCAGCCTGCTTCCGCAGACGCTGCCCGACCATCCGGCGCTGGAGACGGCTTCCCGCTACCTTCCGGCCGGTACCGAGGCGGGTGTGGGCGGCGACTGGTTCGACGTCATCCCGCTCTCCGGTGCGCGGGTGGCGCTGGTCGTGGGCGACGTCGTCGGCCACGGCATCCGCGCCTCGGCGACGATGGGGCGGCTGCGCACCGCCGTACGCACGCTGGCCGATGTCGATCTGCCGCCCGACGAGCTGCTCACGCATCTCGACGACCTGATCATCCACCTGTCCGCCGACGAGGGTGGCAGGGAGGCCGTGGACGAGAGCGCCGGCGGCATCGGTACGACGTGCCTGTACGTGGTCTACGACCCGGTCACCCGGCACTGCACGCTCGCCCGGGCCGGGCATCCGCCGCCGGCGGTGGTCTCCCCGGAGGGGTCGGTGTACCTGCTGGACGTGCCGGCCGGGCCGCCGCTGGGCCTGGGCGGCCTGCCCTTCGAGACACTGGACGTCGACCTTCCCGAGGGCAGCGTGCTGACCCTCTACACCGACGGGCTGCTCCAGCCCCGCGAGCGGGACATCGACGACGCCCTGGACACGATGTTCGCCGCGCTCGCCCAGCCCGCCTCGACGCTGGACACGGTCTGCGACCGGGTCCTGACGGCCCTGCTGACGCACCGTCCCGACGACGACGTGGCCCTGCTGGTGGCGCGGACGCGGGCCCTGCACGCCGACAAGGTCGTCGTGTGGGACCTGACCTCGGATCCCTCGGACGTCTCCCAGGCCCGCCGGCAGACCACGGACCAGCTGACGGAGTGGGGGCTGGAGGAGGCCTCGTTCGTCACCGAGCTGCTGGTCAGCGAGCTGGTCACGAACGCCATCCGGTACGGCGAGCCACCCATCCAGCTGCGGCTGATCCACGAGAAGGACACTCTGATCTGCGAGGTCTCCGACGCGAGCAGCACGGCGCCGCACATGCGGCGGGCCCGGACCTTCGACGAGGGCGGGCGCGGCCTGCTGCTGGTGGCCCAGCTGGCTCAGCGCTGGGGCACCCGGCACGCGCCCGTCGGGAAGACCATCTGGGCGGAGCAGTCCCTGCTGGGGTTCTGACCGGCCGGCTCAAAGGGGGCCGTGCTTCTGAGCGGTCGGCTCAAAGGGGGCCGGCCGGGCCGCGGAAGACGGGCAGGGCCCATTCGGGGGGCTCCGGAGGCGGTGCGGCCACCACCTCCGTGGTGCGCCGGGGCCTGTTGTCCGGCTGGGGGCCGTCCGCGGTGGCGACCCGCAGGGCCGCCACGAACTCCAGGCAGGATCCGTACCGGTCCTCGGGGACCTTGGCCAGGGCTTTGGCGAGGACCTCGTCGGCGGCGGGGGCGATGTCCGGGCGCCGCTCGGTCAGGGGCGGCGGAGCGTCGTACTGGTGCGCCCACAGCAGGGCCGCGTCCTCCTCGCGCACGAAGGGCGGCCCGCCTGCGAGGGTCTCGTAGACGACGCAGGCGAGGCTGTAGAGGTCGCAGCGGCCGTCGACCGGCCGGCCGGCGATCTGCTCGGGCGCCATGTAGTCGAGGGTGCCGACGAACTCTCCGGCCGTGGTGAACCCGCTCAGCGACAGGGACTTCTTCGTCAGGCCGAAATCCGTCAGGTAGATGTGCTCCGGGTGCTCGCGGTCGGGCCCCGCGGCGACCAGGATGTTGCCGGGTTTGACGTCCCGGTGCACCAGGTCGTGGTCGTGGGCGGCGTCGAGGGCGGAAGCCACCTGGGCGGCGATCCGCAGGGCGGTCGGCACGGGGAGGGGGCCCTCCCGGTCCAGCAGACCCCGCAGGTCGAGCCCGGGGACGTAGCGCATGGCGATGTAGAGGACGCCGTCGGTCTCGCCGGCCTCGAAGATCGGCACGATGTGGGGGTGCTCGATGGAGGCGGCCACCCTCGACTCGTGGGTGAACCGGCGCCGGAAGGTGTCGTCGCGGGCCCGCTCGGGGGCGATCAGCTTGATCGCGACCGTGCGGTCCAGGCGCAGGTCCCTGGCGCAGTAGACGACGGCCATGCCGCCCCGGCCGATCATGCGCTCGACCTTGTACCCGGCGATCTGCTTGCCGACCAGCCCGGAGGGCCGGCCCGTGTACTGGCTCAGGTCCGCGCCCATCCGGCGCTCCCTTCCCCGTCCTCAGCAGGAATTCTATCGAGCGGCCCCGCCACCCGCCCGACGGGAGTCCGGGGGCCCGGCCGCCGGCCGAACGCTCCGCCTACCACGGTGCGGGCCGCGGCGGCAGGGCGCGGACCACCACCATTCGACGGTGGGCGGCACCTCGTCCGGGTGGGGGGTGGGGGCGGGGAACATGGGGGCCGCGCGCGCATGCGCCGGGGGGCGCGGATGGGGTTGAGTCGGACGTGCCGATCGGCCGGCGCCAGTCCTTCTCCCGCCGCGCGTCCCGCGCATTCGACCCTTCGAGGAGGTGAACCGGGTGGCTCAGCACCGCCCGGGAGCCTGAACCGACCCGACGGATCCGTGCGGGGCGCTCCCCCGCGCCCGCGCACGGATCCTGTCGTTCCGCCGTTCTCCGCCCGCCCGTGGCGAGGCGCCGCCTCGCGCGGTCCGGGTACGAACCGGCCCCTCCGGCCGTGACGTCGGCTCAGGGTGGGGTACGAGACGCGTCGCGGAGCCGGTCGAGGCGTCGGATGACGGGGGTGGCGGTGGCGCCGTGCAGGAGGACCGACAGCATCACGGTGAAGGCGACGACGGTCCACAGCTGCTGTTCGTGAGAGCCGAAGTGGTCGCTGTGCCCGAGTGCGTAGGCGAGGTAGAACATCGAGCCGATGCCGCGGATTCCGAACGCGGCGATGACGACGCGTTCGCGGCGGCCGGCCGGGCCGCCGAGCAGGCCCACCCAGCCGGCGGCGGGCCGGACGACCAGGACGAGTACCAGTGCCACGACGGCCTCCCGCCAGGTGAGCGAGGGCAGGCCCGCCACGACGAGGTAGCCGCCGAGGAGGAAGAGCAGGAAGGCGGTCAGCAGCCGTTCGATCTGCTCGGTGAACTCGTGCAGGACCTTGTGGTAGCCGTGGCTGCGTTCGGCGGCCCGGATCGTGCAGGCGGTGACGAAGACGGCGAGGAACCCGTAGCCCTGCAGGAGTTCGGTCGCCCCGTAGGCCGTGAACGTGGCGCCGAGGGCGACGAACCCCTCCATGTGCTCGGAGAGCCGAAGGGCCGAGGGGCGGGCTCGGAAGAACATCAGCCCCAGCAGCCGGCCCGTCAGGACGCCGACCGCCACCCCGATGGCGATCCGGGCCAGGACGTCGACGAGGACCCAGTGGGAGATCCACGCGGTCGCGGACTGCCCGGCGGGGACGGCGGCGAGGGCGACGGCGGCGAGTACGAATGGGAAGGCGAGCCCGTCGTTGAGTCCGGCTTCGGAGGTGAGGCAGAACCGGACCTCGTCCTCGTCGTCGTCCTCGTCCGTCGGCTCGCCCACCCGCACCTCGGCGGCGAGTACCGGGTCCGTCGGCGACAGCACGGCCGCCAGCAGCAGGGCCGGCGCCGGCGGCCAGCCGAGTACGAACGCCGCGGCCGCCGCCATGCCCGCGATCGTCAGGGGCAGGCTGATGCCGAGCAGCCGCCACGTCCCCGACCAGCTGCGCCGGCCGACCGCCCGGTTGAGGGCCAGCCCGGCTCCCATCAGGGAGACGATCACGCACACCTCGGTGGCGTGCTCCACCCACAGCCGCTGCCGCTGCGGATCCACCACCGGCACCGGCACCGGCAGCAGCGCCACGAGGGCGCCCGCCGCGAGGAACACCATCGGCATGGACAGGGGCCGGCGGAAGACGAGCCGGGGCAGGACGGCCGCGCCGAGCGCACCGATCCCCGCAGCCAGGTACACCGCATCGGAAAGCGTCACCCGTCCCATCCTGTCCCAGCCGCTTGCCTGCACACGGTCTGCGGCCAGGGTGTTCGGGATCTTTTCGCCCGTGGGCCGTGCCCCGCCCGCGCCACCCGCGCCCGTCAGGCCGGCACCCGGGGGACGAGGTCGCGGGCAGCTGTGGCGAAGGCCGCTCTGTTGGGGTGGCCGGTCTTCTGCAGGACACTCGCCACGTGCTTCTCGACGGTGCGCGGCGAGATGTGCAGTCGGCCCGCTATGTCCCTGTTGCTGATCCGTTCCGCGACCAGCCGGGCGACCTCGAACTCGCGGACGGTGACACCGGACCTGCGCAGGTGCGGCGGCACCTGCTCGGTGCCGGTGCGCCGCTGCCGGACGGACGCGCCCATCCCGCGCAGCAGGGCCCGGCCGGCGGCGGCGGCCTGGTGGTGGCCGGCGGCGTGGAAGTACTCCTCGGCCTCGCGCAGCCACTCTACGGGCGTGCCCCAGCCGTCGTCGTAGGCGGGGCGGGCCACCAGCCGCAGGCACAGGCGGCGGGCCATGGGGTACGGGGCGGCCGCCGCCAGCGCCTGGTCCGCGGCGGCCGCAGCCTGTTCGCGGTGCCCCTCACGGCCGAGGAGCACGGCGTGGGCGAGGCCGGTGAACTGGCGGTTCCAGCGGGTGCCGCCGGCGCCGGCGGCGGCGAGGCCGGAGCAGTGCCGCCGGCCCATGCGTCCGGCCAGT
Source organism: Streptomyces sp. TN58 (assembly GCF_001941845.1). Classification (NCBI taxonomy): domain Bacteria; kingdom Bacillati; phylum Actinomycetota; class Actinomycetes; order Kitasatosporales; family Streptomycetaceae; genus Streptomyces; species Streptomyces sp. TN58. The sequence goes on from NZ_CP018870.1 coordinate 1,008,558, forward strand.
ACGCCGAGGAGTACGGCGATGCCGTGTCGGCCGAAGTCACCGGCGGCCGGGTTCTCGGTGTCGTAGGCGAGCGCGCGGGCGATCTCCTCCTCCGCTGCGTCGTGCCGCTCCTGCAGCAGCGAGCTGAAGGCCCGGGCCAGTCCGTACGACATGGCGCGCAGGCCGGGTGCGGCGTCGAGGAGGGGGTCCAGCCGCTCCAGCGCGGCGCCCGTCTCGGCGCGGCTCCCCTGGTGTGCGTGCCGTACGGCGTCGGCGAGCCGGAACAGGGCGAGGGCCCGGTCCAGCCCGAGGCCGCGGGCCTCGGCCATGCACTCGGTGATCACGTCGCCGGCCGCGTCGAAGTCGCACCGCCGGACGTGCTCCAGTGCCAGGGCGAAGCCCGCCTCGTGCGCGGTGGGCAGCAGACCCCGGTGCCGGGCCTCCCGGAGGGCCCGCTCCAGGCGGGTCGGCCGCTCGTCGTGTCCGGCGGCGGTGACGGCCAGCTGTACCTCGGCCGCCGCGCGCGGTGCGGGGAGCCGGCGGGCGAGGGCGGTCGCGCGGGCGCGCTGGAAGTGGGCGATCGCCGCGGACTCGTCCTGGTTCCGGGCCAGTTGGCCGAGCAGCAGCAGGGCCGCGCACTCCGCGTCCGGCCGGTCGCCGGCCCGGGCGGCCTCCACGGCCCGGCGGGCGAGTCCGGTGGCGGTGTGCAGCCGGTCGGGGGCGGGCCCGCCCAGCTCGGCGTGGGCCGCGGCGAGTTCCACGAGGGCGGTGTGGCGGCCCTCGTCGGTACGGCCGGGGAGCAGCGAGCGGGCGGTGTCGACGTGGCGCAGGGCTTCGGCGGGCCGGCCGGCCAGGGTGGCGATGGCGCCGAGCCGGGCGTGGACCGCGGCGCGGTGCGCGGCGGGAAGGGTGTCGGCGGCCGCCTCGACCGGCAACCGGTCGAGGCGGCCCGACCTGGCGACGGCGTCCAGCAGCTGTTCCAGCACCGTGGCGTGGAGTCCGGGTGCCGCGGTGCCGGGTTCGAGGAGGCGGTGGGCGCTGGTGAGCAGTTCCAGGGCCTCCTGCCGGGACGGGTCCGGGGCCTGCCGCAGGACCTGCTCCGAAGCTTGCTCCGAGGCCTGTAGGGGAGCGGGGCCGTCCGCCGCCCATCGCGCCGCTTCGCAGTACAGGCGCACGGCTTCGAGGGTTTCGCCGGCGTGTTCGTGCAGCCGGGCGGCGTGGGCGCGCCAGGGTCCGGGCAGTCCCGGGTGCAGGTGGGCAAGGGCGCGCGCCGCACTGCGCGCGTACCGGGCGCGTTCGCCCGGCCCGAGGTCGGCGAGGAGCACCTCGGCCGCCGGCGGGCAGCGGAAGGCGTACCACTGGGTGCCCGGCGTCGCGTCCGGTGTGATCAGGGACGAGGCGAGGGCGGCGCGCAGGACCTCGGACAGGGCCGTGTGGTCGACGCCCATGGCGTGCTCCACCACGGGCAGGGGGAAGCTCCGGCCGAACAGGGCGGCCGTGCCCAGGAACCGGGTGCCGAGCGGCCCGAGGGGGGCGGTCCGGCGCCTGACGTCGTCGGCGACGGCGGAGGGTACGGACGGGGCCGGGGCGCCGTGGCGGGTGGGGCGGTCGGTGTGGTCGTGGACGAGTTCCTTGACGACGAACGGGATTCCGCCGCTGTCGGCCACCGCGCGGTGCAGGAGCTCGGGGCAGACGTCCTCCTGTGCGACGCCCAGCTCGGCCGCGACGAGGAGGCGCACGTCGGAGTGGTTCAGCGGGGCCAGGTCGAGGGTCGCGGCGGCCTCCCGCCGGCGGGCGCGCAGGGCCAGTTCGGCCGCGGCGCGGGGGGTGCGCCCCGCGACGAGCAGGAGTACGGCCGGCTGGTGCCCGATGTGGTCGAGGAGGTAGTCGACGACGGCCAGGGTGCCGGCGTCGGCGTCGTGGAGGTCGTCCAGGACGAGCAGGCAGCCCCGCCGCCGGCCCACGGCGCCGAGCAGGCACAGCATGGTCTCGGCGACGGTGAGCGGCGACGGTACCCGGTCCGCGGCGCCCGCCGTGACCGCGGCGCCCGGTGTGGCCGCCTCGCCCAGGGCCTCCTCCGCGGCCGGGGGGTCGCTCAGCAGGCGTGTCAAGACGGGGCCGTAGCGGCCAAGTTCGTCCGGGTCGGGCAGCAGTCCGGCGCGGGCGAGCAGGAGCAGTGCCTCGACGAGCGGGCGGTAGGGGACGGGCGGGCCGACGGTGCCGGCCCGCCCCCGTACGGTGACCATGTCCGCGGCGGCGGCCTCGGTGAGGGCCGCGGTGGCGAGCCTGGTCTTGCCGACGCCGGGCTCGCCGGTGACGAACAGGGCTTCGCCCCGCCCGGACCGGGCGGCGGCCAGTGCGTCCGCGATGCGTGCCGTCTCGGCCGTACGCCCGACGAGAGGGCCCCGCCCCGCACGCGGACCGCAGACGCGGCCCGCGGCGGTACGGTCCGTGGCGGTACGGCCCGTGGCGGTACGGCCCGTGGCGGTACGGCCCGTGGCGGTGCGGTCCCCGGCCGGCCCCGCCGGCCCCCCCGACCTGAGTGCGGTCACCGGCTCTCCCCTCCCCGACGGGCCGTCCGAGGCGCCGCCGGGACGACCGTACGAGAGGCGCGGCCCCCGTTGAAGCCGTCCGTTTGGGGGGCTTGCGCCGGGGGTCAGCCCCCGTCGAGGCTGTCCTCCCGTACGCGCTGGGCGAGGTCGAGCTTGGTGTAGGCGGGGCGGCCGGCCTGCTGGTACTTGGCCTTGACGCGGTCCAGGTAGTCCTTGGCCGTGTGGACGGTGATACCGGCCCGCCGGGCCGCGGACTTCAGGGTCATGCCGGACGCGTAGTCGAGCAGGATCTGCCGTTCGCGGGGTGACAGCCGGGGGCGGGCGGGGCTGTCGTCGTAGGCGCAGGCGAAGGCGAGTTCCATGGAGGGGGTGCCCCGGCCCTCCGCCAGGTCCTGGACGGCGGCGGCGAGGGTCGGCAGGTCGTGGTCCTTGGTCAGGTATCCGTCGGCCCCGGCCCGGATCGCCTCGATGATCCGGGACCGGTCCGGCACCGTGCTGATCATGAGGACGCGGCTCCCGGTGCGTCGCAGCCTGCGGATGTTGTCGACGGGGTCCGAGCCGTCCCGCAGCACGAGGTCGAGGAGGACGACGTCGGCCGGGGGCTCGTGCGGGGCGCCGGGCCGGCCGTGGTCCGCGAGGAGTTCGCCGACGGTGCCGGCGGTCGCGACGAGCCGCAGGTCCGGTACGCCGCCGAGCCAGGACCGCAGTCCGTCGCGGAGCATCCGGTCGTCGTCGACCACCGCGACGCTGGTCACCCGGGCCATCTCAGCTCCACCCGTACGCCGTCGCCGGGGGCGGTGTCCACGGTCGCCCGGCCCCCCGCCTCGGCCATCCGGCCGTGGACCGAGCCGCGCAGGCCGAGGCCGGGCTCGCACCGCGCGGGGTCGAAGCCCGGGCCGCGGTCGACCACGGTGACGACGGCCGCGCCGCCGCCGTCCGGGTCGGCGGTGGCGGTGAGGTAGGCGTGGCCGGTGCCCGCGTGCCGCCGTACGTTGTTGAGGGCTTCGCGTGCGGCGTGTCCCAGGGCGGCGGCGACCTCGGGCGGTACCTGCGGCAGGGCGTGGTACTGGGCGGTGACCCGCAGCCCGAGGCTCTCCACGGAGGCGACGGCCTCCTCCAGGGCGGCGCCGATCTCCCGGTGGTGGACCTCGTCGGCGGTCTGCTGGATCAGCCGGCGCAGGTAGTCGGCCTCGCGGGCGCACCGGCGGCGCACCTCGGGCGCGTTGGCGTCGACGGTGCCGGCGGCCAGGGTGGTCAGGGTCGCGAGGACGGTGTCGTGCAGGGCCCGGTGGTGTTCGAGGCGTTCGGCGTAGCGCGCCCTGTGCGCCTCCGCGCGCAGCGCGCGGTCGTTGGCCTCGTCGAGGAGACGGCCCTGCCTGAGCAGGTACCAGCGGAAGGCCCAGGTCATCACGGCGGACGAGACCAGCGAGTTGAGGTGGCCGACGACGACGGCCGGGGTCGCTCCGACGGCCTGGTAGCCGATGAAGTGGGTCACTACGAGGAGTGCGACCGCGGCGATGGCGTGGAGGCGTTCGAGGGAGATGGCGGCGGCGGCACTGGCCGATCCGCCGAGCAGCATCGCCCAGGCGATGGTGGGCGGTTCGCGGACGCCTCCCCAGGCGCACAGGGCCAGGGGCAGGACGCATCCGGTGACGAGGATGTCGGCCCAGATGTGCCGCCGGTCGAACCAGCCGCGGCGCAGTGCCGTGCCGTAGGCCAGTGCGCTGAGCCCCAGGGCCGCGGCGAGGCCCAGGTGGTGCAGGGGCAGGTTCCACGGGCGGTGGGCGACGGCCATGACGGCGACGGTGAGGTGGCTGCCCCGGTAGAGCAGGGTGGCCACGACCAGGAAGGACTGGGCCCGGTGCAGCCCCGACCCGACGGAGGTCGTCGCGCGCAGCGCTCGTATGCGGCGCATCTGTAAGGACCGCAACGCCAGGACCACCCCTCGCCGAGCCGTGGGCACCACGGTCTACCGGCCGTTCCCGTGGGACGGACAATGCCGCGGAGCCCGCAATTGCCAGTGACACCAGGCATCTTGCCCGAGCGGGTACGCGTCGGAAAGGCGCGTCCCGGACGGCCGGCACCGGTACTCGGCCGATACCCGATCCGCGGCACGAGCGTCGGTGGGGGTAGCCGCACCGCGCTTCGGTGGTCAGCCGGAGTGTGGTGACCCCACCCCCGTTCGTAGCGTCCACGTGTATGACACATGGACAGCACACCGAGAGCGGCGGCGGTTCCGGACCGGTCCGGCCCGGCCGCGTCCGGCGGTACGCCCTGACGCCCGCCCTGGCGCCCGCTCTGGCCGTGACCTTACTGGCCGGCGCGGTCCCGGCGGCGTACGCTGCGGCCCCGGCGCACGGCGGCGCGGACGGCCTCGACCGCTACCACCGGCAGCGCCTCGCCTGGGGGAGCTGTGCCACCGGCCCGGACGACACGACCGGCCACGACCTGGACAGGGCCGGCGTGCAGTGCGCCGGCGTGACCGTCCCACTGGACTACGCGGAGCCCCGCGGCCGCACGATCACCGTCGCGATCTCCCGGCTCAAGGCCACCGACACCCGCCGCCGTATCGGCGCCGTCCTCCTCAACAACGGCGGCCCCGGCGGCACCGCCGTCGAGTCCCCGCCGCACATCCGCAAGGCGATGAAGGAGGTCGGTGCCCGCTACGACATCATCGGCTTCGACCCGCGGTTCGTCGGCCGCAGCACTCCGCTGGACTGCGGCTGGCCGATCGGCACGGCATGGCTCTCGGCGGGCTCCGGCCGGGCCGGCTTCGACCGCCAGGTCGCCCTCCAGAAGGACCTGGCCGCCAAGTGCCGCGCGGCCGGCGCCTCGGTGCTGCCCCACGCCGGCACCCGCAACACCGCCCGCGACATGGACGTCATCCGCGGCGCGCTCGGCGAGCGGAAGATCTCGTACCTGGGCTACTCCTACGGCACCTACCTGGGCACGGTCTACACGCAGATGTTCCCCGGACGCCACGACCGGGTCGTCCTGGACGGGGCCCTCGCCCCCGACGACTACAAGGCCCGGCTGATGCGGGGCACCGAGCACGAGAACGAACGGGCGCTGTCGGACTGGGCCGCCTGGGCCGCCGGCCGCCACGACGCCTACGGGCTGGGCCGCACCCGCGCCGAGGTCCTCGCCACCGTCGACGCGGTCGTGGCGGCGTCGGCGCGGGGGCCGCTGACCGTCGGCACCGCCCCGGACCTCTTCCGGCTCGACGACACGCACGTCCCGCTGCTCCTCTTCATGGGTATCGCCGACGACACCGACACGGCGCGGAGCGACCTCTCCGAGCTGGTGTCCGTCCTGGCCAGGGCGGCACAGGGTCAGGACGCGCCGCTGTCGCCGGACTTCGCGCAACTGCTCCGCCACACGCTGGGCGGGGAGCAGGCGCGGTCGGGCGGCGTCCAGGCCGCGATCCTCTGCGGGGACACCGCCGCTCCGCGCGATCCCGAGACCTACTGGCGCGACATCGAGCGCAGCCGCGCCGCGCACCCGCTGTTCGGGCCGTTCACCAACAACATCGGGCCCTGCGCGTTCTGGGACCGGCCGCGGGAGGAGCCCACCCGGGTGCGGCGCGACGTCCCCGCACTGATCGTCGCGGCCACCGGAGACCCGCGCACCACCTACCGGAGCAGCGTCAGGCTGCACCGGCAGCTGCCGAGTTCGAAGCTGGTCACCCTGGAGGGCGCCAACCGGCACGGGCTGTACGGCGAGTACGGCAACGCCTGTGTCGACGACGCGGTGAACGCCTACCTCGCCTCCGGAAGGCTGCCGAAGCAGGACAGGACCTGCGGGGGCGGCCCCTCCTCCGATTGACATTCTTGCACTCCCAGTGCAAACGTAAAACTGCACGGCGAGTGCAAGATGTTGTCTTCGGATCACGGAGGGCCCGGATGTTCCTCACGCTGGGGCGCTGGTGCGCCCGCCGGCCCAAACGGGTGGCAGCCGCCTGGATACTGCTGCTCCTCCTGCTCGACGGAACCGTCATGGCGCACGGCCGGGCGACCAGCGAGGCGGTGGCCATCCCGGGCAGCGACAGCCAGGCCGCGCTCGACACCGCGGCGGCGGCCTTCCCCGGCCCGGCCTCCGGCGGTCAGCCGCTCGTCCTGCGGACCGGACCCGACGGCCCGGTCCTGACCGGCGACGACGCCCGGGAGGCCGTCGAGCGCAGCGCCCGGGCGATCGCCGAGGTGCCGCACGTGGTGAGCGTGGCCGTGCCCTACGAGGGCGCCGGGGCCGCCGCGATGAGCCGCGACGGGCACACCGCCTACGTCACCGTGGGGCTCGACGTCACCGGCCGCGACATCACCCCCGAGGTCGCCGAGCGGATCACCGACGCGGCCGGACCGGCGGAGGCCGCCGGGATCGAGGTCACCCCGGGCGGCGACCTGGCGGCCGCCGTGGACCGGCCGGACACCGGACACAGCGAACTCATCGGCCTGGGGGCCGCCGCCGTGATCCTGTTCGCCGGCTTCCACAGGGCGGCCGCGGCCGGTCTGCCCCTGGTCATCGGGGTCACCGGGCTGATCGCGTCGGTGGCCGCCATCGGCCTGGCGGGGCACCTCATGGACATGCCGTCCTCCGGCACCACCATCGCCGCGATGATCGGCCTCGGCGTGGGCATCGACTACACGCTGTTCTGCCTGACCCGCTTCCGTGAGTTCCGCGGCCGGGGCGTACCGGCCGCCGAGGCCGCCGCCCTGGCCACGGCCACCGCCGGGAAGGCCTCCGCCTTCGCCGGGTGCGCCGTGATCGCCGCGCTGGCCGGGCTCGCACTGGGCGGGTTGCCGCTGCTGCGCGCCCTGGCGCTGGCGCCGGCGATCGCGGTGCTCGTCGCGGTGGCCGCGACCCTCACCCTGCTGCCCGCCCTGCTGAGCCTGCTGGCCCGGTTCCTCGGCGCGGCCCGTGAGCAGGGCGGCCCCGCCGGACAGGACGGGAAGGACGCGCCCACCGGCCGCGGCTGGCAGCGGATCGCCGAACGCGTCACGGCCCGGCCCTGGCGCCACCTCCTTGCCGGCCTCGCCCTGCTCCTGCTGCTCGCCGCCCCCGCCACCCAGCTGACCTTCGGGCAGCTCGACGCCGGGGACAAGCCCGCCGGCTCGGCCGGCCGTACCGCCTACCAGCAGCTTTCGGACGCCTTCGGGCCCGGTGTCAACGGCCCCCTCCAGGTGACCGACAGGCTGTCCGCGCCCGCCGCCGGCCCGCAGGACACCCGGGTGGCCGCGGTGTCCTCCGCCCTGGCCGCGACCCCCGGCGTGGCGTCGGTCAGCCCGCCGCAGCTCAGCGCCGACGGCCGAACCGTCCGCTGGCAGGTCACGCCCGCCACCGGCCCCGGCGACCCGGCGACCGCCCGGCTGGTCGCCGACCTGCGCGAGGGCACACTGCCCGCCGCCACCGCCGGCGGCGGCGCCGGGACGGCACACGTCGGAGGAGCCGCGGCCGCCGTCACCGACCTCAACGACCGCCTCGCGGACCGGCTGCCCACCGTGATCGCGACCGTGGTGCTCGTGGCCGGACTGCTGCTCCTGGCCGCCTTCCGCTCACCGCTGCTCGCGCTGAAGGCCGCCGCCTTGAACCTGCTGTCGGTGGCCGCCGCCTACGGGGTGCTCACCGCGGTGTTCCAGTGGGGCTGGGGCGCACGGCTCATCGGCCTGGAAGGCCCGGTGCCCGTGCCCGGCTACGTACCGCTGGTGATGTTCGCCGTCCTGTTCGGCCTGTCCATGGACTACGAGGTGTTCCTCCTGACCTCGGTGCGCGAGAAGTGGCTGGCGGGCGGCGACAGCCGGCGGGCCGTGGTCGCGGGCCTCGCCTCGACCGGCCGGATCATCACCTCCGCCGCGCTGATCATGGTCAGCGTCTTCCTCGCCTACCTGCTCTCGGACGACCCCGTGGTGAAGATGTTCGGTACCGGGCTCGCCGCGGCCGTCGCCCTCGACGTCACGGTCGTACGCGGGCTGCTGGTCCCCGCCACCATGGCGCTGCTCGGGGACCGGGGGTGGTGGCTGCCGCGCCGCCTCGACCGGATCCTGCCCGAGCTCGACATCGAGGGCAGCGCCCACACCCTGCCGGCCGGCCGGCCCGGTACCGCCGCGCCCGCGTCCGGCGGGGCCACCGCCACCAGGGGGTGTCGTCAAAGTAGGGACTCTGACGACACCCCCGCCAGCCCCCTTCCCACCCGGTGAGGTTGCCCATGCTCCCCCGCACCACCGCGCGGCCCGGCGACACCGCGGGCCGCCGCACGGCCCGGCCCGGCGCCCGGCCGCCCCGCTCCGGGCGCCGCCGCGCCCTGCTCGCGGTCTGCCTGGCCGCCGTACCCCTGCTCGCGCTGCCCGTCGCCGACTCGGTGGCCCGCGGCCTGGCCGAGAGCCGGCTCGCGGACCGGATCAGCGAGCGGCAGACCCGGCTCGCCGGACGTCCGGACGTGTCCATCGAGGGGCTGCCCTTCCTCCTCCAGGCCGCCCGCGAGACCTACCCCGGGGTGCGGGTGCGGGCGGACGCGACGACCGAAGGCGGCAGCCCGGTCAAGGCCGACGTCACCCTCCACAACGTCACCCGCGAGGGCGGCGGCTTCACGGCCGGCTCCGCGTCCGCCCGTTTCACCGCTCCCTTCTCCTCGCTGGGCGGCGGACCGGACGGCGACACCCGGATCTCGGATGCGGGCAACGGCCAACTCCTCGTCCGCCGTACCGTGATGGGCGCCCCCGTCGTGCTGACGGCGGGCGTGGAACTCCACGGGGGTGTCGTCTCCCTGCGCCCCACGGCCGCCTCGGTGGCCGGCCGGCCCCTGGACCCGTCGAGTCCGCTCATCGCGCAGGCGCTCAGGCGGCAGGCCCGGACGCTGCCCGCGCTGCCCCTGGGCCTGCGGCCCTCGGGTGTGTCGGTGGGCGCCGACGGCGTGACGGTGACCGCGTGGGCCGAGGACGTCCGCGAGGTCTGAGGGCGTGCCCGTGCGGCTCGCGGCCACCCGCCGCCTCACGCGCGCGGGTGGTCGCCCGCCGCCAGCAGGTTCAGCACGGTGGCCTCCATCGCCGCGCGCGCCTGCCGCGGGCTCTTCCCGCCGGAGCGCCAGTGGTGCCAGGCCCCCCAGGTGGTGACGGCGTCCAGGCCGTCGAGGAGTTCGGACGCACGGTTCGCGTCCAGGCGGCCGAGCTCCTCCGCGAAGACCTCCGCGACCTTGCGCCGCGCCTCCGCGAACGCCTCGTCCGTGACCTGCTGGATACGCGGGGACGGGTGGTCGATCCGCATCAGCGTCAGCCGCGCCGGGGTGATCCACTCCAGGATCCGCGCCCGCTGTTCGGCCAGTGCCTCCACCCGGACCCGGCGGGGACCGGTCACGGGCAACGGCCTGATCTGATCGGCCAGTTGCTCCAGCCTCCGGGTGATGGCCAGGTCCACCAGCTCGGACATGTCGGCGAAGTGGTGGAAGACCAGCCGGCGCGAGACACCCGCACGCTCGGCGACCCGCTCGGCCGGGAACTCCACGACGCCCTCGTCCAGCAGGTCGAGCAGCGCGTCGACGATCCTGTCCCGGGTACGGCGTCCGCGCTCGGTCCGCCCGTCCACCCGCGCCGGCGCAGGCCCGGGCGCCCGCTCGTCCGCCTCCGCCACCGCTGCTCCCTCCGCCGTACGCCTCGCCGGTATCTTCGCACCCGCGGCACGGCCCGGGGGCCCGGCGGATCACGGCCGGGCCGGGGCCGCGGCGGCGAAGCGGTGGCGCATCCGGTGCAGGCCCCGCCGGGTGTGGCTCTTGACCGTGCCCAGCGGCATCCCCGTGCGCTCGGCGATCTGCGTCTGTGTGAGGTCCCCGTAGAAGGCCATGGCCAGCACCTCACGCTGCGGGCCGGGCAGCTGCGCCAGCTCTCCGCTGATCAGCAGCCGGTCCAGGACGGCTTCGGGGCCGGCGGCGGGCTCGTCCGGCCCGGGCAGCGCCACGCCGGCGGCGGTGACCAGGGCGAGGCGCCGGGTGCGCTCCGCGAGCGCGTCGGCGATCTTCCGCCGGGTGATGCCGACGAGCCAGCCGGGGAAGGTGCCGCGCTCCGGCCGGTAGCCGGCCCGTCCCCGCCAGGCGGCCAGGAACACCTGCTGACTGACGTCCTCGGCCTCTCGGGGATCGCCGAGCGTACGGGCCGCCAGGGCCTGGACGAGGCCGCCCCAGCGGCGGTAGGCGGCGGTCAGGCACTGCTCGTCGCCGCGTACGAAGCCCTCGGCGACCTCGTGGTCGGGCAGGGCGTCCGCGGTCGCGGGGGACGGCTGGACGGTGGCGCTCCGGGCGGTCATGTCGGCTGCTCCTACGGGGTGTCGGGTCGGCCGGGCCGGATCGGGGAGCGGGGGCTCCGCGCCGGGGCCGGAGGCCGGGGCGGGCCCCTCCAGGTTCGGGCGGTGCGCGCCTGTGCACCACTCGCATCGGTTGTGCGTCGCATCATGGATCCATGACGGATTCCGCACACGGCCTGACCACGGGGGCGGTGGCTCGCAGCCTGGGCGTCTCCCCGACGACCCTGCGCTCCTGGGACCGGCGCTACGGCATAGGACCGGCCGCCCGCGAGGACGGCCGGCACCGGAGGTGGGCCCCCGGGGACCTCGCCGTCCTGCACGAGATGTGCCGGCTGACCTCGTCGGGGATACCGCCCGCGGAGGCCGCGCGGGCCGCCCTCGCCGGTCCGGCGCCCGCGCCTCCCGCCGGCCGGGAACCGCTCCCCCGCCCGGCCCGGCGGCCGCCCGGATCGGGCAACGGCCTGCCCCTGGGCGCCGTACGGCAGGAGTGCCGCGGTCTGGGGCGGGCCGCGGTACGCCTCGACGCCTGGGCCGTGGACGACCTGCTGGCCTCAGTGATCGCCCGGTACGGCCTGGTCACCGCCTGGGAGGAGGTGATGGCGCCGACCCTGCACGCCGTGGGCCGCAAGTGGGAGACCTCGGGCGACCGGTACGTGGAGGTGGAGCACCTGCTGTCCTGGCACGTGTCGAGCGCGCTGCGCCGCGCCGCCGTGCCGCCGCCCGCCGGGGCGAGGGCCGGCGTACCGCCGGTGCTGCTGGCCTGCGTGCCGGGCGAGCAGCACACCCTCGCCCTGGAGGCGCTGGCCGCGGGACTGGCCGAACTGGGCGTGCCCACGCTGATGTTCGGTCCGGCCGTACCGCCCGACGCGCTCGACCAGGCGGTACGCAGGACCGGTCCCGCCGCGGTGGTGCTCTGGTCCCAGGCCCGGTCGACCGCGAACTCCGCGCTGGCCCGGCACGTCGCCGACACCGTGTGGGGCGTCCGGGGGGCCCGTGCCCGGCCCGCCGTGCTGCCGACGGGGCCGGGCTGGGCCGGGCAGCCCCTCGCCCCTGGAACACTGCGGCCCGGCGGGCTGCGGGACGCCCTGGACCTGCTGCGCGGGCTGTGCGGCACGGCGGGGGCGGGGCGGCCCGCCGTCCCCGATCAGTCCAGACCGCGTGCCCTGCGGAAGCGGGCCAGGCCGTCCGGGAGTGCGATCAGCGGCTCGGGGTAGCCGTCGTACCGGGCCCGCTCGGGGCCGTCCAGCTTCCACGGCTCGTGGATCCGGGAGCCACGCAGCTGCGCGAGTTCGGGCACCCACCGGCGTACGTACTCCCCCTCCGGGTCGTAGCGCTTGCCCTGGATCACCGGGTTGAGGACCCGGTTGGGGCGGCTGTCGGTGCCCGTGCCGGCCACCCACTGCCAGTTGAGCTGGTTGTCGGCGACGTCCCCGTCGACCAGCAGGTCCAGGAAGTGGCGGGCTCCGGCGCGCCAGTCGAGGTAGAGCGTCTTGGTCAGGAACGAGGCGGTGAGCAGCCTGCCGCGGCCGGGCATCCAGCCCTCGTGGGCGAGTTGGCGCATGGCCGCGTCCACGACGGGATAGCCGGTGCGGCCGTCCTGCCAGGCCCGCAGGTCTGCCTCCGCCTGCGGGCCGCGCCGCCAGCGGTCGCCCCGGGTGCGGTAGTCGGCGTACGCGACGGCGGGACGGGCGGCGAGGAGCTGGTGGTTGAAGTCGCGCCAGCACAGCTGCCGTACGAAGGCCTCGGCGCCCGGGCCGCCCCGGTCACGGGCCAGGTGCACGGCCTCGGCCGCCGACAGCGCGCCGAAGTGGAAGTACGGGGAGAGGCGGGAGGTGAGGTCGGCGGCGAGGTCGTCGTGGTGCTCCTCGTAGGCGTCGGCGTGCCGGTCGAGCCACTGCGCGAGCCGCTTGCGGCCCTCGGACTCGCCTCCGCGCGCCAGGCCCGCCGAGAGGGCTTCCCCGGCCGGCCGGGCGGGGAGGGGGTCGGAGCGGACGCCGGACGGCACCCGCACCACGCGCGGAGCCGCGAGCGGCGGCCGCAGCCGCTCTCCCGACCAGCGCCTGAAGTACGGCGTGAACACGGCGAAGTGATCGGATCCGCTCGGTGTCACGGCGCCGGCCGGCAGGGCGGTGACGACCGCGTCGTGGACGTAGAGGCGGCGGCCGTCGGCCTCCAGTGCCCGGCGCAGCCGCTGCTCGCGGCGCAGGGCGAAGGCACTGCATCCGGCGGCCGTGTGCACCTCGTCGGCGTCGGCCTCCCGTACGACGGCGCACACCTCGTCGACGGGGTCGCCCGAGCGGACGACGAGCCTGCCGCCCCGCCTCCGCAGCCCCTCGTCGAGGTCGGCGAGGCAGTCCGCGAGGAAGGCGAGGCGGTTCGGCGCGGCGAAGCCGGCCCGGTCCACCGCCGGGTCGCGGACGAAGAGCGGGACGGTGTCGTGGTGCGGGCCGAGCGCGGCGCGCAGCGGCGGATGGTCGTGGACCCGCAGGTCAGAGGTGTACAGGACGACCGTGGCGCTCATGACGCCGCCCCCGTGCCGGTGCCGCCGGCCGCCGCTTCCGCGGTGCGCGCGATGTTGCGGGCCATACCGCCGAAGACGAGGGCGTGGAAGGGCGAGACGCTCCACCAGTAGGCGTGGCCGGCGAGGCCCCTGGGGTGGAAGAGCGCCCGCTGCCGGTACCGCGTACGGCCCTCGTCGTCGTGCTCGGCGTACATCTCCAGCCAGGCGAGGCCGGGGAGCCGCATCTCGGCCCGGAGCCGGAGCAGCCGCCCCCGTTCGATCTCCTCGACCCGCCAGAAGTCCAGGGAGTCGCCGATCCGCAGGCGGGCTGCGTCGCGCCGGCCCCGGCGCAGTCCGACGCCTCCGACGAGGCGGTCGAGCCAGCCGCGGACGGCCCAGGCGAGCGGGAAGGAGTACCAGCCGTTCTCGCCGCCGATGCCCTCCACGACCCGCCACAGCGCCTCGGGCGGGGCGTCGACGGTGCGCTCGCGAACGTCGGTGTACAGGCTGCCTCCGGCCCAGTCGGGGTCGGTGGGCAGCGGGTCGCTGGGCGTGCCGGGCACGGAGGCGGAGGACCAGCGGGTGTCGACCTGGGCGTCGCGGACCTTCTGCAGGGCGAGCGAGAGCGCCCGGTCGAAGGGGATCGGGGTGCCGGGTGGGTCGGGCACCCAGTCGGCGATGTCGTGCTCGTCGCAGACGACCTCGTACTTGAGGGACTCGGCGAGCGGTCGGGCGATGGACCGGGGCACGGGGGTGACCAGACCGACCCAGTGGCTGGACAGGCGCGGTGTGAGGACCGGCACGGGCAGGATCAGCCGCCGGGGCAGTCCGTCGACGTCGGCGTAGCGTCGCATCATGTCGAGGTAGGTGAGGACTTCGGGGCCGCCGATGTCGAAGGCGCGGCTGACGTGGGCGGGCATCGTGGCACTGCCGACCAGGTAGCGCAGCACGTCGCGGACGGCGATGGGCTGGATGCGGGTGCGCACCCAGCTGGGGGTGACCATCACGGGCAGCCGCTCGGTGAGGTAGCGGAGCATCTCGAAGGACGCCGAGCCGGAGCCGATGATGACGGCGGCGCGGAGCACGGTGGTGGGCACGCCGGAGTCGAGGAGGATGCGGCCGACCTCGGCGCGGGAGCGCAGGTGGGGCGAGAGGTCTCGGTCGGGGACCCCGCGCGGGACGAGTCCGCCGAGGTAGACGATGCGGCGTACGCCGGCGGCGCGTGCCTGGTCGGCGAAGGTGCGTGCGGCCCGGCGGTCGGTCTCCTCGAAGTCGCGTCCGCTGCCGAGGGCGTGTACGAGGTAGTAGGCGGCGTCGACGCCTCGCAGGGCCTCGGCGAGCGACGCGGCGTCGGTGACGTCGCCGCGGACGATTTCCGCCTGGTCCGCCCAGGGGTGGTCGCGCAGCTTCCCGGGGGTGCGGGCGAGGCAGCGGACGCGGTGTCCGGCGGCGATCAGCTCGGGGACGAGCCTGCCGCCGATGTAGCCGGTGGCGCCGGTGACCAGGCACAGCGAACCGGGGGGCGGCGGGCCGGGGGGCCGGGCCGGGTGCCCTTGTGTGTCGGTCATGGGGGTGCTCCGTTTCCGCCGTCGGCCGGGGTGGTTCCCTGATCTCTTCCGCGCCGGCGGGCGGGACGGATGCGGGGTACGCCGGATGGCCGTGTGCCCTGTGCCCGAGGGGTCCGGTGGACGGCGGCGACCTGCGCGGACTCGACGCCGAGACCGGCCAGTGCGGGCGGAGGCCTCCCCGGTTCCGGCCGGGGCCGCCTGCCGCCCGGGCGCGGCTCTGTGCGACTCTTCCGCCGTGTCTTCCGCCGTCTCCTCCGCCGTGTCTCTCCTGAGGCGTCCGCACCCCCTGGACCTGCTGGCCGGCGGGCTGCTCGCGCTCGGTGTGCTCTGCGTCGCCACCGGTCTGCTGCCGCGTGCGCCCGCCGGGGACGTCATGGAACGCGTCGGTCCGCTGGTGGTGTTCCTGGCCACCGTCATCGTGCTGGCCGAACTGGCCGGCAGGGCGGAGGTGTTCGACGTGGTCGCCACCTGGGTGGCGCGTGTGGGGCGCGGCCACTACGCCCTGCTCTTCTGCCTCTGCGTCGTGTTCGCCTCCGTCACCACCATCACCCTGAACCTGGACACGACGGCGGTCCTGCTGACCCCGGTGATGCTGGCGCTGGCGGCCCGGGTGGGGATCGCGCCGTTGCCGCTGGCGATGACCACGGTGTGGCTGGCCAACACGGCGAGCCTGCTGCTGCCCGTGTCGAACCTGACGAACCTGCTCGCCGCGGACCGGGTGGCGCTGGCACCGTCGCAGATGGCCGCCACCCTGTGGGCTCCACAGCTGGCCGCCATAGCGGTGACGATGGGCTGCCTGTGGGGCTTTTACTGGCGCCCGGGCCGGCGCGGTGCGGTCAGCTACGTGCCTCCGGAGCCGCCGCGGCCCAGGGACCGGGTCCTGTTCCGGGTGGCCGCCCTGGCGTGCGGCGGCTTCCTGGTGGCGCTGCTCCTGGCCGACGTACCGCTGTGGTCGGCGTCGACGGCGGCCGCGCTCGTCGTGCTGGCGGCCTTCGCGGTCCGCGACCGCGGCGCGCTGCGGCTGTCGCTGATCCCGTGGCGGCTGCTCGTCCTGGTCCCGGGGATGTTCCTGGTCGTGGAGACCGTGAACGCGCACGGGCTGCACGACCTCCTGGCCGCGGCGATGGGCTCGGACGACGACTTCGCCGGCATGCTGCGGTCGGCCGCGGTCGGTGCGGGCTTCTCCAACGTGCTCAACAACCTGCCGGCGTACCTGGCGGGCGAGGCTGCCGTCCCCGAGGCCAACCACCACCAGCTGCTGGCACTGCTCGTCGGCGTCAACGTCGGCCCGGTCGTCACACCGTGGGCCTCGCTGGCCACCCTGCTGTGGTTCGAGCGGTGCCGCTGGCACGGCACCCGCATCGAGCTGCGCCGCTTCCTCGGTACGGGGCTGGTCCTCTCGGTCGCCGGCACCCTGTCGGCGACGCTGGCGCTGGCCGCCGCGTCCTGAGCCGGTCGCCGGCGGCCGCGCCGGCGGGGATGACCGTCGCGACGGGCACCGCGGAGCCAGGCGCCCGCCGCCCGCCGCCCGCCCCAGGCCGTCTCAGACCTTGCGGACGACGCTCGACTTGAGCTGCATCTGCCCGAAGCCCTCGATCCGGCAGTCGATGTCGTGGCCGTCCACGCCGTCGACGAGGCGGATGTTGCGGACCTTGGTGCCGGCCTTGATCCCGGTCGGGCTGCCCTTGACCTTCAGGCCCTTCACGACGGTCACGGTGTCCCCGTCGGCCAGCACGTTCCCGACCGCGTCCTTGATCACCCGCTCCTCGGACGCCTCGTCCGGCCCGGCGGCGAGCGGCCACTCGTGCCCGCACTCGGGACAGATCAGCAGGGAGCCCATCTCGTAGGCGTAGGTTCCCGCGCACTCGGGACAGGCGGGCAAGGAGTTCTCAGTCACCCCGCCAGTATATTTCAGCCCCCATCGCCCCAGGTCGCCCCGCCGGTCCGGGCTCGCTCGACGGGCCCGCCCGGCCGGGGAGAAGGCGGGGAGCGGGCACGGCGGGCAGGGCCCGCGTCCGGCGTTCCCCTGCCCGCCACCGGGAGGATCCACACGCCGGAAGTAGGCCGGAAGTCCCCGCGGCTGCCGGAACTGCCGTCGTGGAACAGCGCGTTGCGCTCACGCCGCCGCCGCTTCTGGCCGATGATCCTTCTGGGCGCGTCGCGTTCACGCCTCCGGGCGTCCGCGACGCCCCCGCCCTTTGCCGCCGACTGACCACCGACCAGAGGAACACCGTGCCGCTGTCCCTGAACCGACGCCTCGCCCTGTCCGCCGCCCTGCTCGCCGTGACGGCCGCCGTCGCCCCCGCGACCACCGCCCGGGCGGCCGGGACCGCCCCCGATCTCGAAGCGCTGGCCCAGGCGCTGCGCAACACGACGGCCGCCGGTGCGCCCGGCGCCATGGCCCGCTTCAGCGGACCCGACGGCGTCCGGACGCGATCCGTCGGCGTACGCGACAGGAGCACGGGCGCGGCCATGGACCCGCAGGCCCGCTTCCGGATCGGCAGCGTCAGCAAGACCTTCTCCTCCGTGGTCCTGCTCCAGCTGGTCGGCGAGAAGAAGATCGACCTGGACGCCCCGGTCAACCGCCACCTGCCCGGACTGCTGCCCGACGACCGGATCACCGTGCGCCACCTGCTGACCCACCGCAGCGGACTGGCCGACTACACCGACGCCATGTTCGAGCACACCGTCCCCGGCTTCGAGGCCGTGCGCAACCGGGTGTTCAGCTACCAGGAGCTGCTGGACCTCTCGCTGCGCGAGCCCAGGACCACCGAGCCCGGGGTGGCCTACAAGTACTCGAACACCAACTTCACCGTCGTCGGCATGCTGATCGAGAAGACCACGGGCAACCGGGTCGGCCAGGAGTACGAGCGGCGCATCTTCAAGCCGCTCGGCCTGCGCAACACCTCGTACGTGCACCCCGACACCAAGATCAAGGGGCTCCACGCGCGCGGCTACCTGCACCCGGACGAGGCGGGCGCGCCGCTGGTCGACTCCACCGAGCAGACGGTGTCGTGGGCGCAGTCCGCCGGTGCGGTGATCTCCAGCCCGGCCGATCTGAACACCTTCACGTCGGCGCTGCTCCGCGGCCGGCTGCTGTCGCCGAAGCTGTTGGACGCCATGGTCACCGCGACCCCGACGGACACCACGAACACCCGGTTCTACGGACTGGGCCTGCGCCGCTACGACCTCTCCTGCGGCACGTCGGTCTACGGGCACACGGGCACGGTGCAGGGCTTCTACACCTACGCCTTCTCCACGCGCGACGGCCGCCGCAGCCTCTCCGCGATGGCGAACACCTCGAACAGGGGCGAGGCCAACACGGCGCTCGGCGGCACCCTGGAAGCCGCGTTCTGCGGAAAGCGGACCGAGAAGAAGGGCGCGCGCGGCTTCGGCATCGCCCCGGCCGAGATGGACCTGCCCGAGCACAACGCGCGCTGACCTCCGCCCGGCGGGCCCGGCCGGCACGCTCCCGCGGCCCGGCTCCTCAGTCGGTGCCCACCGCGTCGTCGCACGCGGGGCAGACCCGGTCCGCGTACCGCGCTTCGTACCACGTCGCGCCGGGCTGTCCCGCGGGCTGCCCGGCCGGCGGCGGGCCGCCGGCGGCCCGCATCGCGAAGGTGTCCCTGCCGCAGAAGGTCCGCGGGCCGGGGGCACCGGGCATCCCGGGCGCCGCCGGCGCCGCGTGCACGCGTACGACGACCGCCTCCCCGCCGCCCGCCACCGGCCCGCCGGGGTGCGCCGCCACCGGGTCCTCGACCTCGTACACCACCGCCATCGCACTCATGGCTCGACGGTAGGCGGTGCCCGGGCCTCCCGCCGGCCGGCCACGCCGGACCGGCACGGCCGGCCGTTACTGACGAATCATCAGGTCATCCGTCCCGGACTCTTGACTCCGTCGGCGGCAGTGGCGATTCTCGGACCACCGTTTGCGGGTTCATGACAAGTTGGCGGTCGTGCGGCCGCCTCGTCCCCGAACGGGTCCGGTTCCTCCACCGCGCCATCCGCTGACCGAAGACGTGAGTGATGACCATTTCCCGACACACGCACCCCAGGCGCAGCCCCATCGCGGTCCTGTCATTGCTCCTCGCCGTGGTGGCTATGGTGCTCGGCCCCGTGCCCAGCTCCGCCGCCGACCCCGGCTGGTGGAATCCGGTGGCGCGGCCCGCACCCGACTCCGACATCAACATCACCGGCGAACCCTTCAAGGGCACGGACTCCCAGGGCCGGGTGCGCGGTTTCGTCGACGCGCACGACCACCTGATGTCCAACGAGGGCTTCGGGGGCCGCCTCATCTGCGGCAAGCCCTTCTCCGACCTGGGCGTGGCCGACGCGCTCAAGGACTGCCCCGAGCACTACCCCGACGGCACCCTGGCGATCTTCGACTTCATCACCAAGGGCGGCGACGGCAAGCACGACCCGAACGGCTGGCCGACCTTCAAGGACTGGCCCGCCCACGACTCGCTGACCCACCAGCAGAACTACTACGCCTGGGTCGAACGCGCCTGGCGCGGCGGCCAGCGCGTACTCGTCAACGACCTCGTCACCAACGGCGTGATCTGCTCGGTCTACTTCTTCAAGGACCGCAGCTGCGACGAGATGACCGCCATCCGGCTGGAGGCGCAGAAGACGTACGACATGCAGGCCTACATCGACAAGATGTACGGCGGCCCCGGAAAGGGCTGGTTCCGCATCGTCACCGACTCCGCCCAGGCCCGCGAGGTCGTCAAGCAGGGCAAGCTGGCCGTCGTCCTGGGCGTCGAGACCTCCGAGCCCTTCGGTTGCAAGCAGATCCTCGACATCGCGCAGTGCAGCAAGGAGGACGTCGACCGCGGCCTCGACGAGCTGCACCGGCTGGGCGTGCGCAGCATGTTCCTCTGCCACAAGTTCGACAACGCCCTGTGCGGCGTCCGCTTCGACCAGGGCGCGCTCGGCACCGCCATCAACGTGGGCCAGTTCCTGTCGACCGGCACCTTCTGGAAGACGGAGAAGTGCACCGGCCCGCAGCACGACAACCCCATCGGGCTCGCTGCCGCTCCGCAGGCGCAGAAGCAGCTCCCGGCGGGCGTGTCCGTGCCCTCGTACGCGGCGGACGCGCAGTGCAACACCCGCGGCCTGACCCCGCTCGGCGAGTACGCGCTGCGCGGGATGATGAAACGCAAGATGATGCTGGAGATCGACCACATGAGCGTCAAGGCCGCCGGCCGGGCCTTCGACATCCTGGAGTCCGAGTCCTACCCGGGCGTCATCTCCTCGCACGGCTGGATGGACGACAGCTGGACCGAGCGGCTCTACAAGCTCGGCGGGTTCGTCGCCCAGTACATGAACGGGGCCGAGAGCTTCAGCGCGGAGGCCAAGGCCAAGAACGCCCTGCGCGACAAGTACGGCGTCGGCTACGGCTACGGCACCGACATGAACGGCGTCGGCGGCTGGCCCGGCCCCCGCGGGGCCGACACCCCCAACCCGGTGCGCTACCCGTTCCGCAGCGTCGACGGCGGCTCCGTCATCGACAGGCAGACCACCGGACAGCGCACCTGGGACCTCAACACCGACGGCGCCGCGCACTACGGCCTGGTCCCGGACTGGATCGAGGACCTCCGCAACGTCGGCGGCCAGGACGTGGTCGACGACCTCTTCCGCGGAGCGGAGTCCTACCTCACCACCTGGGGCTCGTCCGAGAAGCACAAGGCCGGCGTGAACCTCGCCGCGGGCGCGTCCACGGCGGCCAGCTCCGCCGAGTGGAACCCCTTCACCAGCTACGCCCCGTCCCGGGCCGTCGACGGGAACACGGGCACCCGCTGGGCGAGCGACTGGAGCGACGACCAGTGGATCCAGATCGACCTCGGCGCGGCCAACCTGGTCAAGCGCGTCACGCTCGACTGGGAGCGGGCGCACGGGCAGGCCTACCGGGTCGAGCTGTCGAACGACGGCAGCACCTGGCAGTCCGCGTGGTCGACCACCACCGGTGACGGCGGTCTGGACACGGCGCTGTTCACCGGTACCACGGCCCGCTACGTGCGCGTCCACGGCGTGCAGCGCGGCACGAAATGGGGCTACTCGCTCTACGAGGTCGGCGTCTACAGCAGCTGACGCCCCGCGGCCCCCGGGGCCGGGGCCGGCCGGATCCGCGCCGATCCGGCCGGCCCCGGCCGCCGTTTTGCACCCCCGGCACCCCCGGTACCCGGAACACCGCCCCCGCAGCACCGCGCACGGCACCGAGCGCAACGAAGGGACCGAACGCCCATGGCACGGATGCCGTCGGCCGAGCGACGCCGCCAGCTGACCGAGGCGGCGATCCGTGTGATGGCCCGCGACGGCGTCGCCAGGGCGACGACGCGCTCGATCTGCGCGGAGGCCGGCGTGTCCCTGAGCGTCTTCCACTACTGCTTCGACTCCAAGCAGGTGCTGCTGGAATCGGTGATCGTGGCGATCACCGAGCACGGCATCACCGTGGCGAGGGAGGCCATCCGGCCCAGGGCCACCCTCCGGGAGACCATCCGGGCCGGCTTCCAGGCGTACTGGGACCATGTCGCCGCCAACCCGGGCGAGCACATGCTCACCTACGAGCTCACGCAGTACGCCCTGCGCCGGCCCGGGTTCGAGCACCTGGCGCGACGCCAGTACGAGCTGTACTGCGACACCTACACCGAGCTCATCGAGCAGCTGCGCCGGCGCATGCCCTTCGAACTGCGGGTGCCGGTACCCGTACTGGCCCGCTACCTGGCCGCCATGACGGACGGCCTGACCCTCAACCACCTCGTGCTCGGCGACGCCGAGGTCGTCGAAGCCGTCCTCGACATGGTCACCGACCATGTGGCGGGCCTCACCGTCACCCCGGCCCCCGCCTGAGCGGCGGCGCCTTCCGTGCCCGGGCGGGACGGGGTGGGTGGGGCGGTCAGTAGCGGTCCAGAAGGGTGGTCAGGACCTTGTAGAGGGCCGATTCGGGGTCCGCCACGCTGTCCGGTGAGCGCCAGGCCACGAAGCCGTCCGGGCGGACGAGTACCGCGCCGGACGCCGTGGTGCCGTGCGCCTCGGCCCAGTCGCCGCCGTCCTCCGGGATCAGGTCGGCCTCCGGGCCGGTGCCGATCGCGTAGGCGTCCAGGCGTACGTTCATCCGCTTGGCGACCGACCCCGCCGCGCCGCTCCACGGTGTGCCCTCGGAGCTGAGCAGGACGAAGGACCGCTCGTAGAGGTCGACGGTCGACCTCCGCTCCCCCCGCGCCGGGTCGCGCAGCCACAGGTGCGGGGCGCGCGTGCCCGGGTCCCCGCACAGGCGCATCCGCTCGGGCACGACCGGCAGGTCCGGGTCGGCTCCCACCACCGCGCCCTGGCCGTAGCGGTAGCCCATGGCCACCGTGAGGACGCCGTTCTGCCGGCCGCCGCCGCGCGCCGGCGCTCCGGCGGCGGGCTCGGCGACGGTCTCCGGGTCCGGCTCGTACCCCGGGTGGCTGTGCTCCGCCGAACGGGCCGAGGCCCGTTCGCTCGTCGCCCGTGCCACCGGGAGCCGCTCGGACTCGTAGGTCTCCAGCAGCCCCGGGCCGGCGGCGCCGTCGAGTACCGCGGCGATCTTCCAGGCGAGGTTGTGCGCGTCCTGGATGCCGGTGTTCGAGCCGAACGCCCCGGTGGGCGACATCTCGTGGGCGGAGTCGCCGGCCAGGAAGACTCGGCCGGCCGCGTACCGCTGGGCGACGCGCTCGGCGGCGTGCCACGGCGCCTTCCCGGTGATCTCGACGTCCAGTCCGGGTGCGCCGACGGCCCGGCGGATGTGTTCCACGCAGCGCTCGTCGGTGAAGTCCTCCAGCGTCTCGCCCCGGTCGGGGTGCCACGGCGCGTGGAAGACCCACCGCTCCCGGTTGTCGACGGGCAGCAGGGCCCCGTCCGCGTCCGGCTTGGTGAGGTAGCACACGATGAAGCGCCGGTCGCCGATCACGTCCGCGAGCATCCGGGACCGGAAGGTGATGCTCACGTTGTGGAAGAGGTCGCCGGGACCGCTCTGGCCGATCCGGAGCTGTTCGCGCACGGGGCTGCGCGGGCCGTCGGCGGCGACCAGGTAGTCGGCGCGCACCGTGCTGTGCTCGCCGCTCTCGCGGTTCTTGACGATCGCGGTGACCCCGCTCTCGTCCTGTTCGAAGGAGAGCAGTTCGGTGGAGAACCGCAGGTCCGCCCCGAGTGTGGGGGTGACCGACATCAGCACCGGCTCGATGTCGTTCTGGCTGCACAGGCACCAGGTCGAAGGGCTGAAACGGGCCAGCGCGCCGCCCGGGTCGATCTGTTCGAACAGCCACTCCTGGTCGTCGCCGGTCAGGGATCCGCCCTGCAGGATGCCGTGGTTGTCCGCCAGGACCGAGGCGGCCTCACGGATCCGGTCCTCGACGTGGGCGACGCGGAACAGTTCCATGGTGCGGACGTTGATACCGCGTCCACGCGGGTGCAGCGAGGTTCCCGCATGCTTCTCGACCAGCATGTGCGTGATGCCATGACGGCCGAGGAACAGCGAGGTGCACAGGCCCACCAGCGAGCCGCCCACGATGAGGACCGGGACGCGGTGGTCGACGTTTTCCTTCATGGATCTTCCATGCCCTCTGCGGCGGGTGTTCCCTCGCTCGTTCACCCGCTTGGTTCTCTCCTCTCGCGCCGACGGCGCTACCGGACCACGATCGGTTCGGGTGGCGCCGCCCCGTGGCGACCGTGTGGTCTCGAAGGAGTGTGAACGATGACAACCTTGTCGGAACGGATATCCCAGTCCGCCTTCGACGACTCAAGGCTTCGGGTCGTGCTGCTGCTGGATCTGTACGACGGTGCGCAGAACCAGTTCCTGGAGGTCTACGAGGACCTCCACAAGCAGGTGTCCTCCGTCCCCGGGCACATCCGGGACGAACTGTGCCAGTCGATCGAGAATCCGTCCCAGTGGCTGATCACCAGCGAATGGGAGAGCGCACCGCGGTTCTTGGCCTGGGTCAACAGCGAGGAGCACGTCGCCTCTGTCCAGCCGCTCCACGGCTGCGTACGGGACACGCGCTCGCTGCGGTTCAGCGTGCTGCGGGAGACGGGCAGGGACCACGGTCCCGGCGCCGCCGCCTTCTCCGCCGGCCCGTCCGCCGAGACCCCCTTCGCCGCCGCTGCCGCGTCCGCGGCGGCCGGCGGACCGGACCGTGCGAGGGGCCGCCTGCAGGTCGCCCCGCGGCGCGGTGACGGCGTGGTCCGCCACGCCCTGACCTTCACGGTCAAGCCGGGCAGCGAGTCCGTCGTGGCGGACCTGCTGAGCGGGTACGCCTCGCCGCAGGCACAGGTGGACGAACACACCCGGCTGCGCCGCACCTCCCTCTTCATGCACGGCAACCGCGTCGTACGGGCCTTGGAGGTCGAGGGCGACCTGCTCGCGGCGCTGCGCCATGTGGCTCAGCAGCCCGAGGTCAGGAAGCTGGAGGAGGCCATCAACCCGTACCTGGAGCAGCACCGCGATCTCAGCGATCCCGGTTCCGCCCGGACGTTCTTCACCCGTGCGGCGCTGCCCGCCGTGCACCACGTGGCGGCGGGCGGGAGCGACGGCGCGGAACTCGGGCGGCACGCGCTGTTCTATCCCGCCAAGAAGGGGTGCGGTACGGAACTGGCCCGGCTGCTGGCCGCACAGGACGAGGCGGCCGTGGACGACGCGACGAGTCCGATCGAGGCGAGCACCGTCTTCCAGCGCGACGACGTCGTCGTCCGCCTCCTCGACCTGCGCGGCCCGCACGACGCCCGGCCGGCCCTGACGCTCGGCGTCGAGGGCGGCCACAAGGCGGCGGTGCTCGCCCGGCTGCTCGACAGCGCCAAGGACGGCGTGCCCACCACCCACCAGGAGATCTCGCGCTTCCTGGAGCGCTCCGAGATGCGCCTGATCACCGACCGGCGCTCGCCGGCCCGAGCTTGAGGAGAAGCCCGCCATGACCGACCGACTGACCGTGGAAGAGCTGGCCGCGCTGATGAAGAAGGGTGCGGGCATCGCCGTCGACCCCGCCGTCATGGCGGACCGGCCCGATGCGAAGTTCGACGAGTGGGGGCTGGACTCCCTGGGCCTGCTCGGTATCGTCGGCGAGCTGGAGAACCGGCACGGCCGGTCCCTGCCCGCCGGTGCGGACCAGTGCAAGTCGCCGCGCGAGTTCCTCGACCTCGTCAACAACGCCCTGACGGCCGGAACCTGACGCGACCGGGCGGACGGGCGCAGCCGCCCGGCACGTACGACGACGCCCCGGCGCCGGCCGACCGCCGGTACCGGGGCGTCGTGGCGCGTGCCGGGAAGGCCAGGATCACCCGGGCACGGTGCACTCGAAGGCGTGCAGGTAGGCGTTGACGGGGCGGACGTCGCCGAGCAGGAGTCCGGCGTCCGCCAGACGGGTGCGCAGGCTCTCCTCGGTGTGCTTGGCCCCGCCGACGTTGAGCAGCAGCATCAGGTCCATGGCCGTGGTGAACCGCATCGAGGGGGTGTCGTCGACGAGGTTCTCGATGACGACGACCCTGGCTCCGGGGCGGGCCGCGGCGACGACGTTGCGCAGGGTCCTGCGGGTGCTCTCGTCGTCCCATTCGAGGATGTTCTTGATGATGTAGAGGTCGGCGTCGACCGGGACGGCCTCGCGGCAGTCGCCGGGGACGATGGCGGTCCGGTCGGCGAGGGTGCCGCCGTCGCGCAGCCTGGGATCGGCCTTCGCGGCCACGCCGGGCAGGTCGAGCAGGTGCCCGCGTACCGTCGGGTGCTTCTCCAGCAGGCAGGCCAGGACGTGTCCCTGCCCGCCGCCGATGTCGGCGACGACGGAGACGCCGGTGAGGTCGAGCAGGTCCGCGACGTCCAGCGCCGACTGCATGCTGGAGGTGGTCATGGCGCGGTTGAAGACGTGCGCCGACTCGTGCGCGTCCTGGTGCAGGTATTCGAAGAACCCCTTGCCGAAGAGGTCGTGGAAGATGCTGCCGCCGGTGCTGACGGCGTCGTCGAGCCGCGGCCACGCCTGCCAGGTCCAGGGTTCGGTGCACCACAGGGAGATGTAGCGCAGGCTGTGCGGGTCGTCCTCGCGCAGCAGCCGCGACATGTCCGTGTGGACGAAGCCGCCGTCCTCGGTCTCGGCGAAGATCCCGTAGCAGGACAGGGCGCGGAGCAGCCGTCGCAGGGGCTCCGGTTCCGCGTGCACCGCGGCGGCGAGCTCGGCGGCGGTGGCGGGTGACTCGCCGAGGGCGTCGGCCACCTTGAGCCGGGCGGCGGCGCGTACGGCGGCGGCGACGGCCGCGCCGAAGGCCAGCTCGCGCAGCCGCATGGCCGGTGGGGGCGTGTGCGGGGGGCCCGCGTTCGGAGCGGGGACGGGCGAGGGCGCGGGGGTGGAGGCAGCGGTGGAACTCACCGTGGTCATAGGGGCTCGATTCTCCTGATGAGGGGGAAGCGGTTCAGCACAGGCCGGCCGGCACGGAGGTGTCGCACTCGTTGTCGAGGAACCGGTTGCCCGATCCGGCCCCCTGGTTGGCCAGGTCGTAGGGCAGGTTGTCCAGCACCACGTTGTCCTCGACGACGTTGTCGGTGTTCGTCGCGCCCACGAAGCTCTTGAACAGCAGGACGCCGCCCGACAGGGGGGAGGATCCGACGTTGCCCCGGATGGAGTTCGACCGTACGACCGTCTCTTCGGCGCCGGTGAGGACGACGCCGACGCCCTGGATGTCGGGGAGGCGGCTGTTGCCCTTGCAGAACTTGTTGTTCTCGTGGATGCGGTTGCCCCGGATGGTCAGGTCCCCGGCGCCGGGTTCGCCCTCGTCGCCGACGACGAAGACGCCGCCGCAGTTGCCGGTGAGGTGGTTGCCGCTGACGGTGAGGTTGCGGACGCGCCGGACCGTGACGCCGATCCGGTTGCCGGTCAGCCTGTTGCCGCGGATCACGGCGCCGTGGGTGTCGGTGGCGCCGCCCTCGCGCGCGACGGTGTTGGCGATGAAGATGCCCGACTCGGCGTTGTCGCGGGCGATGTTGTCGCGGAAGAAGCCGCGGGTGGACCGCTCCTGGGCGATGCCCCAGGTGCTGTTGTTCTCGGAGATCACGCGCTCGACGCTCAGGCGGTCGGTGTACGAGGCCCAGATGCCGTTCCGCTTGAAGCCGGAGACCGTCAGAGCCCGGATCTCGACACCGGTGACGGGCTGCTCCTCCGTACCCATGACGCAGATTCCGGTGTCGGCCTGCGAGCAGGCGAGGGCGGCCCGTCCGGACGCCTCCGGGGCGGGCAGGGTCTTCGCGGCCGGCGGCCTGATCACCGTCCGCTCTCCCCATCCGCGCAGCGTCAGCCTCTTCGTGATCAGCACGTTCTCGTAGTAGGTGCCCGGCATCACGGTGATGATGTCGCCCGGCCGCGCGGAGTCCACCGCGTCCTGGATCGAATCGCCCGGGCGTACCCGGTGTCCGGCCGCGGACGCGGGTGGCGAGAAGACGCCGAACCCGGCGGCCATGACGACGGCGATGCACGTGAGGGACTTGAGTTGTCGATTCGTCACAATGCAGAAGTTATGGGCGATTGCGACAAATCGCCACACTGGGTGAGCGGATCGACGCATGCCGTGGGCAAACGGCCGCATTTTGACGCCCGGAGAGTGGATCGTCGTACCGCAGCCGGCTCCCCCGGCCCACAACCCCCGCGCCGTTGCCCCCTGGCCGACAACGGGGCAGGCCACGAGGGGTTTCCCGGTCCGACACGGGACGGGCAACGGGCAACCCGTCGACCCCGGAGCCCGGCCGGCGCCAGGCTGGAGCCGTCAGCACGAAGCACGAACCGCAAGGGGAAACCATGCGCAAGCTGTTCCGCGGCGCCGCCGCTCTCGCCACGTCCGTCGTCGCGGTGATCGCCCTCAGCGCCTCGGTGGAGGCCAAGCCGGTCGACGCCTGGGCGGGATGCCCGGACGGGGCGGTGTGCATCTACCCTCAGAACCAGAACCCGGCCGTCAAGCCGACGCACGTCTTCTACCGGTACGGGGCGCACAACCTCACCAACCAGTTCGGACACCACTGGGTGCTCAACAACCAGTACGGCGGTGCGACCGCAAACCTGTGCACCGGCTCGGGCGGCGCGGGCTGTGGCAGCCCCATCGCCGCCAAGACCGGTGTGTACGCCGACCTCACCCCGATCAACTCGATCCGCCTCAACCCCTGACGCCAGGGCGAGACCGGCGTCCCGGAGCCGCCGTGCGGCGGCTCCGGGACGTTCCTGTTCTCGTCATACCGGCTGGAAGCTCCCCATTTCCGGCCGTCCCGCGCGGTAGCCTGGGCAGCACCGTCTCGCTGCCTGGGCGCACTGCCATGGGGGATGTCTTGGGGGACCCGGATCCGGACCGCCGGCGCACGACCGACCAGCTGCGGGAGTCCGACGACACCGTGCGGCCCTTCCCTGCCCAGCTGAGACGTCTGCGGTTGCAACGCGGCCTGTCCCTCGCGGACCTGGCGCGCGAGACGCACTACAGCAAGGGCTACCTGAGCAAGATCGAGACCGGTGCGAAGCGGGTCACCGTCGACGTCGCACGGCGCTGCGACGACGTGTTGCGGGCGGGGGGCGAACTGCTGCGGATGGCCCGGGAAGCCGAGGCGTCCGAGGGCGGGACCGCCTCCGCCGGGGCCACCGTGGCCGGGCCGCGGCAGGAGGGCGAGTGCCCCTACCGCGGCCTGCCCGCCTTCACCGCGCGGGACGCCCGCTGGTTCTTCGGCCGGGAGCGGGCCACCGCCGAACTGGCCGAACGGGTCTTCGAGCGGATCGGCGCCGGGCCCCTGGTGCTCGTCGCCCCGTCGGGCGCCGGCAAGTCCTCCCTGCTGCACGCGGGGCTCGTACCGGCCCTGCGCGGCGGCGGCTTCCCCATGCCGGGGGCCGACACCTGGCCGGTGGTCGCGCTGACCCCCACCGCACAGCCGCTGGAGGAACTGCTCGGCCGCGCCGCGAAGGTGCTGGGGGGCGATCTCGGCATCACGGCACGGGAGTTGCGGGAGCGCCCCCGGGCCCTGCTCGAAGCGGTCCACCGGCTGTCGGAGCCGGCCCCGGCGGCCGATCCGGGCCTGCCCGCGCCGCCCCTGCGCCCGGTGCTGCTGGTCGACCAGTTCGAGGAGCTGTTCACCCTCTGCACCGACGAGGACGAGCGGCGCGCGTTCGTACGGGTGCTCCGCGAGCTGTCGGTCCCGTGCCCCGAGCCGGCCGCGCACGAGCCGGCCGTCGTGGTGCTCGGCGTGCGGGCCGACTTCTCCGGCAACTGCCTGGAGCTGCCGGAGCTGGCCCCGGTGTTCACCGGCGGGCTGTTCGTCCTGTCGCCGATGTCGCCCGCGGAGCTGCGGGAGTCGATCACCCGCCCGGCCCGGCTCGCCGGCCTCGCCCTGGAACCGGGGCTGGTCCCCCTGCTGCTGCGTGATGCCGGCCTGCGCGACGACCCGTCCGGCGGGACGACGCCCTCCGGCGCGCTGCCGCTGGTCTCCCACGCGCTGCTGGCCACCTGGCGCCGGCGCGAGGGCGCCGTCCTGACCGTCTCCGGATACGAGCGCACCGGCGGCATCCAGGGCGCCGTCGCCCGGACCGCCGAGGAGGTGTTCGGCCGCCTCCACCCCGCCGAGCAGAGCACCCTCCGCCGTGTCCTGCTGCGGCTGGTGCACGTCGCCGACGACACCGGTGCGACGCGTCGCCGGACGAGCCGGACGGCCCTGCTGGAGCAGCCGGCCGACGCCGGCCCGGCCGCCGCCGCGCTCGACGCCTTCGTACGGGCCCGGCTGATCACCATGGACAGCGACACCGTGGAGATCACCCACGAAGCCCTGCTGCACGCCTGGCCGCGGCTGCGCGGATGGATCCGCGCCGACCGGGCGGGGCTCCTGGTCCACCGGCAGCTGTCCCACGCCGCGGCCGAATGGGAGCGCGAGGGCCGCGATCCGTCGGCGCTCTACCGGGGCACCCGGTTGGAGGCCGCCCGCTCCTGGGCGGACGAACTCGGCGGCAGGGACCGGCTCGCGCCCCTGGAGGCGGCCTTCCTGCGCGAGAGCGGGGCGGTGCAGGACGGCCGTGAGCGGCAGGCCGCCCGCCAGGCGCGGCTGCGCCGGTGGATGCTGGCCACGCTGGCCGTCCTGCTGGTCCTGGCGGTGGGCGCCGGCGGGCTGGCCTACCAGCAGCGCACCGGCGCGCTCGCCCAGGAGCGGACCGCCCGCTCGCGGGCGCTCGCCCTGCAGTCGGCGGCGCTGGCCGCGGGGCAGCCGGAGGCCTCGATGCTGCTCGCCGGGGACGCGTACCGGACGGCGCGGACGAGCGAGGCGCGCGGGGCGCTGCTGAGCACGCAGTCGCAGCCGTTCCTGGCCCGCCTGCGCGGGCACGGCGGGCCGGTCAACGCGGTGGCCTTCGGGCCGGCCAACGGCGTGCTGGCGACGGGCAGTTCGGACGGTACGGTGACCCTGCGGCGGGTGTCCGACCGGCGCACGACCGCGACGTTCACGATGGCCGGCCGGGTCCGCGCGGTCGCCGTGAGCCCCGACGGCCGGACCCTCGCGGCGGTCTCCACGGACGGGCCGGCCCGGCTCTGGGACACCGCCGACGGCAGCACGAGGGCGGTGCTCCCGGCGAGTACGACGGGTTCGCGGACGGTTGTCTTCGCGCCGGACGGGCGGACCCTGGCGACCGGCTGCGCGGACGGGTCGGTGCGGCTGTGGGAGGCCTCCGGTCAGTATCGCGCCGTCGCTTCCCTGGCCGGGCACACCGGGCAGGTCAACGCCCTGTCGTTCGCCTCGGACGGGCGGACGCTGGCCTCGGCCGGCGCGGACCGGAGCGTGCGGCTGTGGGATCCGGTGGAGGCCGCGCCGCTGGCCGTGCTGTCCGGGCACACCGACGAGGTACTGGGGGTGGCGTTCGCCCCGGACGGCCGTACGGTCGCCTCCGGGGGCGTCGACCGGACCGTGAGGCTGTGGGACGTGGCCGGGCGCCGTACGACGGCGACGCTGACGGGGCACAGCGACGACGTCAACGGCGTCGCCTTCACACCGGACGGGACGACGGTGGTCAGCGCGGGCGGTGACGGTGCGACCCGGCTGTGGGACGTCGCGGGCGGCCGGCTGACGGCGACGCTCGCCGGGCACACCGACTACGTGCTCGGGGTGGCCGTGGACGGCCGGGGCGCACTCGTGGCCACCGCCGGGTTCGACCAGTCGGTGGTGCTCTGGGACCTGCGGGGCGCGGTGCTGGCGTCACGGCCGTTCACGGAGATCTGGCACGCCGCGTACAGCCCGGACGGGAAGCTGCTGGCCACCGCGGAGGCGGATCACGTGGTGCGGCTGTGGGACGTGGCGGGGCGCCGGGTCGTGGCCGCGTTCGAGGGGCACGGCGAGACGGTCTTCTCGGTGGACTTCTCGCCGGACGGCCGGACGCTGGCCTCGGCCGGATCCGACGGCACCGTCCGGCTCTGGGACGTCGCGGCGGGGGGCCCGTCGGCCACGCTGGCCGGCCAGGACGGAACGGTGTTCGCTGTGGACTTCGCGCCGGACGGGCGGACCCTGGCCTCGGCCGGATCCGACGGCACGGTCCGGCTGTGGGACGTCGCATCGCGCCGTCCGCTGGCCACACTCAGCGGGCACACGGATTTCGCCAACGACGTGGAGTTCAGCCCGGACGGGCGCACCCTGGCCAGCGCCGGCGACGATCTGACCGTCCGCCTGTGGGACGTGGCAGGACGCAGGCCGCTGGCGGCTCTTGCCGGCCACTCGGGTGCGGTCCGGGGCGTCGCCTTCAGTCCCGACGGGCGGACGCTCGCCAGCAGCGGCAACGACGGGACCGTACGGCTGTGGGACGCGCGGCGGCACCGTGTGGAGGCGGAACTGGCCGGCCACACCGGCTCGGCCCGCGGCATCGCGTTCTCCCCCGACGGCCGCACGCTCGCGAGCAGCGGCAACGACCGGAGCGTACGGCTGTGGGACGTGGCCGGCCGGCGCGCGCTGGCGGCGCTTTCCGGGCACACGAACGCCGTGTGGGGCGTCGCCTTCGCCCCGGACGGGGGGACGGTGGCGAGCAGCAGCACGGACGGCACCGTACGGCTGTGGGACCTGGACGTGGAGGCGCGGTTGGCGGTGGTCGACCGGCTGCGGGAAGGGCCGGCCGGGGCGGCGTTCCACGGCGTCCGCGCCACCCGAAGAGGGGCGTTTTCCAGCCTGATCTGACGGGTCGACCATAAAGACCCGGCCATAGTTTGGCTGAAATTCCTTTGCAGAAAATGTTGTTGAGAACCCGCCAATCGATAGTACGATTTACACCGAACATGTGCCCTTGGCAACCATCGACCGGGACCTCGACCACCCAGATCCGCCGCCGAAGGGTGCATGCCGCATTGCTGTTCACCACCGGCACCTTCAGGTGCCCGGCCGAGGTCACAAGCCTTGACGGGCGGGATACGGGCGACGCGCACATCACGCACGCCACCCGTCCTCCGCCGGCAACAACCAGGGGAGCTTTTTCGTGTCGCACATGCGCAAGATCGTCGTTGCAGCCATTGCCGTTTCTCTGACCACCGTCGGTATTACGGCCAGCGCGTCCGCGGACCCGTCGAAGGACTCGAAGGCCCAGGCCGCCGTCGCCGAGGCCGGCATCACCGGCACCTGGTACAACCAGCTCGGCTCGACCTTCATCGTGACCGCGAACGCGGACGGCAGCCTCACCGGCACCTACGAGTCGGCCGTCGGCAACGCCGAGAGCCGCTACGTCCTGACCGGCCGTTACGACAGCGCTCCGGCCACCGACGGCAGCGGCACCGCCCTCGGCTGGACGGTGGCGTGGAAGAACAACTACCGCAACGCCCACTCCGCCACCACGTGGAGCGGCCAGTACGTCGGCGGCTCCGAGGCCCGTATCAACACCCAGTGGCTGCTGACCTCGGGGACCACCGAGGCCAACGCCTGGAAGTCCACGCTGGTCGGCCACGACACCTTCACGAAGGTGAAGCCGTCAGCCGCGGCCATCGACGCCGCCAAGAAGGCCGGCGTCAACAACGGCAACCCGCTCGACGCCGTCCAGCAGTAGAAGCGTCCGGGCGCCCCCAGGGTGCCGAGACGCCGGACCGTACACGTGCGGGCGGCCCGGAGGTATCCCCTCCGGATCGCCCGCCGCCGGCGGACCCCGCCCCGGGCGGCGTCCGCGCGAGACGCGTCTCACAGGGTTTCCTCCCCGGCTGGTATTCAGCGTGATCACGACGGCTTGATACCGTCGACCGGGGGAAGGTGGAATTGACGTGATGGCAATACCCGTTGACAGTGTGGACCTGTTCGACCAGGGGTACGCGCTCGACCCGTATCCGGCGATGGCGGCGCTACGAGAACACGAACCCGTGAAGTTCGACGAGAACACGGGACTTTGGCTGATCAGCCGGTACGCGGACGTGCGCGCCATTCTGCTCGATCCGGAGAATTACCTTCCGGACAATGCGATCGACGCAATAGGAAGATTTTCCGTGCCGACGCTGCGCGTCCTTGCACGGGTCAGGTTCGACCTTCCGCAAACGCTTGCAAACAACGGTTCCGACAGCCACGCCGGCTATCGGCGCATCATGACCAGGCTGTTCAACGCCCAGGCCGTGGCCGCCTCGGTGCCGATGGTCGAGAAGGTCGTCGCGGAGGCCCTCGACGACGTCGAGCAGCGGCTCGCCGCCGACGGCGTCTGCGATCTGGCGACGACCATCGCCCGGGACGTTCCCTTCCGGGTGATGCTGCGCCTGCTCGGGCTGGAAGCGGCCATCGACGTGGACATCGACACCCTCGCCCGCTGGAGCGACGCCTCCCTTGAGCTGTTCTGGGGGCGGCCGCGCGGCGAGCGCGAGGTGGCGCTGGCCCGCGAGGCCGCCGAGTTCTACGCCTGGCTCACCGGCCTGGTGTCCCAGCCCGCGCCCGAGGAGGGCACGCTCCTCGGCGCACTGGCCGCGCACCGGCTGCCGGACGGTGAGCCGCTGGGGGTGACCCAGAAGGCGGCCGTGGTCTACTTCATGATCATTGCCGGTCAGATGACGACCACCCAGATGCTGAGCACCATGTACCGCAGGGCGCTCCGGGAACCGGGTCTGTGGCAGCGGTTCGCCGCCGAGCCGGCGGTCGTGGAACCGTGGACCGAGGAGGTGCTGCGGCGGGACCCGCCCATCACCACCTGGCGCCGCGTCACCGCCCGGCCGGTGACGCTGTCCGGTGTCGGCCTCCCGGCAGGGGCTCCCCTGCTGCTGATGCTGTCGTCCACCGGATCGGACACCGAGGTCTTCGAACACCCCGAGCAGATCTGTCCGCACCGGGCCAACGTACGCAGGCACCTGTCCTTCGGTATCGGGCGCCACCGCTGCTCCGGGGCCGAACTGGCCAGGATGGAGGCCGACGTGGTGATGCGGATGACCGCCGAGCGGCTTCCGGACCTCCGCTTCTGCGAGGGGTCCTCGCCGGAGATGCTGGCGCTGCTGTCCTTCCGCGCCCCGCTCCAGGTACTGGTGCGGCGGGGCTGACCCACCGCGCCCCGGTGCGCCCGGGGCCGGCCGATCCCGGCCGGCCCCCGAGCCGCCGTGCGCTCGGTCAAAGGCCTTACCAGGGACTGTGCTTGACCACCGTCTCGATGGCGCGGTCGATCTCCGCCTCGGTCAGGTCGGCCCGGGAGGTCAGCCGGATACGGGAGAACCGGTCGGGTACCGACGGCGGGCGGAAGCATGCCACCTTGACCCCCTCGGCCAGGCAGTCCTCCGCCCACCGCGCGGTCTGGGCCGCGGAGGGTCCGCGCACCGAGACCACGGCCGCCTGCGCGTCCGTCACCGGCAGGCCGGCCGCCCTGAGGCGTTCGGCGAGTGCCGCCGCGACCGCGCGGGTACGTGCCGGACGGTCCGGCTCGGCGCGCAGGACCCGCAGCGCCGCCAGGGCGCCGGCCGCGGAGCCCGGGGCGAGCCCGGTGTCGAAGAGGAAGCTCCGGGCCATGTTCATGACGTGGTCGACGACCCGGCGGGGGCCGATCACCGCGCCGCCCTGGGCGCCCAGGGACTTCGACAGGGTGATGGTGGTGACCACGTCGGGGCTGCCGGCCAGGCCGGCGGCGGTCACCGCGCCCTCTCCGCGCCCGCCGACGACCCCGAAGCCGTGCGCGTCGTCGACGAGGAGTCCGGCGCCCTGCCGGCGGCAGGCGTCGAGTACGGCACCGAGGTCGACGAGGTCGCCGTCGACGGAGAACACCGACTCGGTCACCGCCACCGCGCGCTGCTGCTCCCGTCCGGCGAGCACCCGTTCCAGAGCCTGCGGGTCGGCGTGCGCGGTGTCGACCACCTCGGCGCCGGAGAGGCGGTAGCCGTCGATCAGGGAGGCGTGGTTGAACGCGTCGGAGGCGATCAGGGTGCCCGGGCGGGCCAGTGCGGTCACCGCGCCCAGGTTGGCCAGGTAGCCGGAGGAGAAGACCAGCGCGGCCTCCGCCCCGGTGAACTCCGCCAGCTCCCGCTCCAGTTCGGTGTGCACCTCGGTGGTTCCGGTGGCCAGCCGGGAGCCGGTGGAGCCGGCTCCCCAGGTCAGGGAGGCGTCGGCCACCGCCCGGACCACGCCGGGGTGGCGGGTGAGGCCGAGGTAGTCGTTCCCGCCGAAGTCGATCACGTCGGGCCGGGGGCCCCGGACCTGGACCCGGCGGGTGAGGCCCGCCCGGTCCCGGCGCCGGGTGCTGTCGTCGATCCACGCGAAGACGTCGTGCGGATCGCCGTGTCGCTCTGTTTCCATCGCTTCGCTCCGAACGCTATCGGGCAGGGCCGAGGACGAGGACGCCGTTGTGGCCGCCGAAGCCGAACGACTGTGTCAGGGACGGTCCGGGTTCCCACTTCCTGCCCTCGCCCGCCACCACGTCCACGGCGAGCGCGGGATCGAGGGCGGTCAGACCGACGGTCGGGGGTATCACCGCGTGCCGCATGGACAGGAGCACCGCGACAGCCTCGAAGGCGCCGCCCGCGCCGAAGGCGTGCCCGGTGGCCCCCTTGGTGGAGGTCACCGGCGGGCAGTCGGCGAAGACCGACAGGATGGCGTTGGTCTCCGCTTCGTCGTTGCGCAGGGTTCCGGTGCCGTGGGCGTTGATCTGCCGTACGTCCTCCGGGCGCACCCCGGCGTCCTGGAGGGCCAGGCGGATGCAGCGGGCCGCGTCGGCGCCGGTGGGCGCGGGCATGGTGATGTCGTGCGCGTCGGCCGTGCTGGCCGAGCCGAGCACCTCGCCGTGGATGACCGCGCCGCGCGCCACCGCCGTGTCCCACTCCTCCAGTACGAGTACCGCGGCGCCCTCGGCGATGGCGAAGCCGTCGCGCTCCGCGTCGAAGGGCCGGGTGCGGCCGGACGGGGACAGGGCCCGCATGTTGGTGAACCCGGCGACGATGGTGGGCGTGACGGCCGCCTCGGTGCCGCCGGCGATGACCCGGTCGCAGGTGCCGTCGGCGATCATCCGTGCCGCGTGCCCGATGGCGTGGGTGGCGGCGGCGCAGGCGGTCTCCAGGCTCTCGCACGGCCCCCGCCAGCCCTGGCGCATGGCCACGGTCGCGGCGGCGGCGTTGGCCATCATCATCGGCACGAGGAAGGGGGAGACCCGCCTGCCGCCGCGCTCGTGGTGGATGACGCTCTGCCGCTCGAAGGTGCTGACTCCGGCGAGGGCCGTGGCGACGACGACGCCGCTGCGTTCGGCGTCCACCTCCGTCAGGCCCGAGTCGCGGTAGGCCATGTCGGCGGCCGCGACGGCGAACTGGGTGAACCGGTCGGTGTGCCGGGCCTCCCGGACGTCCAGCCAGGGTGACGGGTCCCAGTCGGTCAGTTCCCGGTGTCCGTCCGGGGGCGTTCGGAAGAGGCCCTCCCAGAAGGCCTCCGCCCCGGTGCCGCAGGCGCTCACGACACCGAGGCCCGTGATCGCGACGCGGCGTGCCACGTCTGTCCGGCCGCTCATCAGGCGACCAGCGAAAGGATCAGCCGGTGCAGGTCGCCGACGGTCTGGATCTCCTCGACGGACTCGTCGGGCACCGAGATGCCGAACTCCTCCTCGATGGCCATGACCAGCTCGACCTGGATGAGGCTGCTGGCGCCCAGGTCGTCGGCCAGATGCGCGTCCGGGGTCACGGACGCGGCCTTGACCTGCAGGACGTCGACGGTGCAGGTGGTGAGCCGGTCGAAAACGTCGTCGTTAGCCACGGGTGGCCAACCTCCCCCAAAATCGGATGGATTGCATAGGTTTTTTCAAAGGTTTCAAGGTCGTGCTTCGGGCACGGGCTCCCGCAGACCGCCGGCCGGCTGCCCGGCCCGGGGCTTGCGGCCCGCGCGAACCCCCGGCAGGACGGCCAGGGCCAGGGCGATCAGCTCCAGGCCCGCGCCCGTCCAAGCCAGGGCGGCCGGCGAGAGCCGGTCGAGGACCGCGCCGCCGACCGCACCGCCGAGGGCGACGCCGAGATACGACGCGGAGCTGTTGACGGAGATGGCCACGCTCGGGGCCGTCGGCGCCAGGTCCAGCACACGGTGGATGGCGGTGGGCGGTTCGGCCCAGTAGACCGTCCCCCAGGCGACCGTCACGGCGAGGAAGACGGCCACCACGGCCGCCGATCCGGAGGCGAAGAAGCTCGACAGCACCGCCAGCAGCGCCATGGCCAGGGCGACGCCCGACACCGAGGCGGTGAAGGTGCGTTGCGCCCCGATGCGGTCGCTGAGCCGGCCGCCGACCGCGTTGCCGACCGCCCCCGCGAGGCCGAACACCAGCAGGACGATGCTCACCCGGGCGTCGTCCATGCCCGTCGTGGCGCGGGTGAAGGCCGCCAGGTAGGTGAAGACGGTGAAACAGCCGGCGACCGCGAACAGGTTGGCGAGGACGGCCAGCAGCACCGGGCGCTGCGCGCCGATGCGCACCCGGTCCCGCATGCTGATCGCGGGCGGCTGCGGTACCGCCGGCAGGACCGCGAACAGGCCGACGAGGACGGGCAGGGCGAGCACCACGACCAGCGCCAGCGTCAGCCGCCAGCTGCCGAGTTGCCCGACCAGCGTGCCGCCCGGCACGCCGAGCGCCGTGGCCACGGTGAGCCCGCCGATGATCATGGAGACCGCCCGCCCCCGGTACCGCTCCCCCGCGAGCGCCGTCGCGGTGGCCGCGGCGGTGTTCATGTAGAGGGCGGCGCTGACCCCGGCGAGGATGCGGGCCGTCATCAGCGCCCCGTACGTCGGGGCGAGCGCGCCCAGGACGTTGGCGAGCAGGAAGGCCGCCATCGAACCGCGCAGCATGACGCGCCGGGACAGTCCGGCGGTCAGGGTCATCAGGACCGGTGCGCTGATCGCGTAGCTCAGCGCGAACGCGGTGACGAGCTGCCCGGCCATCGGCTCGGACACGTCCAGCTCACCGGCGATACGCGGAAGGATCCCGCTGATGACGAAGCCGTCCGTGCCGACGGCGAAGGAGCCGATTGCGAGAAGCGCCAGAATCACCTTGTGGGGCATGACGCCTCCCGGGGACCCTGCGCGGGATCACGCATGTCAGGATCGTGAATTTCCCAGCTCCCCTTTCAGGTCGAGCCGGTCTCGTGAACCGGCTTTACGAACGGGGTCGTTGTGATCAACGTACCAGCAAGCATATGCCGACACGGACGGAGCGGGCGTGAGTGCGGTCACGCCCACCGCTGGCCGAAATCACCCTCCATGTCGCCGACTTGAATGACGGCGGAAAAGTCGATTTCCGGTCAACGGCAAGCCACACGCGGTACATGTGGCCTGAAACTACCGGGTCGGTCGACGAGATCGGACGGCTTGTCAATACCTGTTTCCGCCGAAGCGGGCCGACGATCCCTCAATAATCGCTTGCGCCGACGCGGTCGGGGGTGTGACAACTGACTGGAGCCACGCCAGGGGAAGTTGACGCAGACCGCAGTGGGTTGAGTCACACGAGGATGCATATTCGGCCCGACGTGACTAGCATCGAACACCGGAACGGCCTTCCCGGACCGCGACACCGGCCATCGACCAACGGCCGATTATGAACATCCGGTGAAGATCCGAGCAGTGACAGACACAACGGGGGCTTGAAAACATGTCACTTTCATCCGCATCGCCATGCCCGGCTTCCGCCTGAGCGTGCCGTCGTGCGCTCGATTCGGCGCAATGGATTCATCCGTGAATCACCACCGATAGAAAAGTCGGTCAGCCGGTCCACCGTGCCCGAAAAGCCGGGCCGGCCGTCAAGGAGCTCGACCACATCGTGATAGACCTGCGAATCCTTCTCGTAGACAACTATGACTCCTACACGTGGAACCTCTTCCAGCTGATCTGGAAGGTGGCGGGTGTGCCGCCGGTCGTCGTACGCAATGACGAGGCGACGGCGGAAGAACTGCTCGGACAGGACTTCACCCACGTCGTGATCTCACCGGGCCCGGGCACCGCGGCCAGGGACGAGGACTTCGGGCTGTGCCGGGACCTGCTGGAGCGGGCCGCCGTGCCCGTCCTCGGGGTGTGCCTCGGCCACCAGGGCCTGGCCCTCGCCTTCGGCGGCGAGGTGCGCCACGCGCCCGAGACCGTGCACGGGCAGACCAGCGCGATCACCCACACGGGCACCGGCGTCTTCGCCGGCATCCCGCAGGGCTTCCGCGCGGTGCGCTACCACTCCCTCACCGTCACCGAGCCGCTGCCGGAGCACCTCGTCGCGACCGCCTGGTCCGAGGACGGCGTCCTGATGGGCCTGCGGCACCGCGAACGCCCGCTGCACGGTGTGCAGTTCCACCCCGAGTCGGTGGACAGCGAGTACGGCGAGGAGATCGTCGCCAACTTCCTGGGCGTCACGCCCGCGCTGCGCTGGAGCGAACTGGAGGCGGACCTCGACGCCGAGGGCCTGTTCGTGCGCGCCTTCGCCGACAGCCCGTACAGCTTCTGGCTCGACAGCTCACGCGCCGCCTACGGGATGGGCCGCTACAGCTACCTCGGCTCCTGCGCCGGCGACGGCCTGGAGGTCCTTCGGGCGTACGCGGGGGCCGGCGTCGTGGAACGCGAGACCGACGAGGCCGTGGAGCGGCTGCCCGGCACCGTCTTCGAGCACCTGCGGGCCGGCCTCGCGACCGCACCCGTACCGGTCGGCGCGTCACCGGTGCCGTTCGCCGGCGGCTACGTCGGCTACCTCGGCTACGGCGTCAAGGGAAGCGTCGGCATCGGCCGGCCCGGCAGCGGTGAGCGGCCGGACGCCGAGCTGCTCCGGGTCGACCGCTTCGTGGCCTTCGACCACGAGGCCGACCGGCGCTACCTGGTCACCGTCGGCCTGTCCGCCGAGGAGCACAACGCCTGGTGCGAGGAGGTGCGCGCTCTGGCGCGCCGCCCGCTGGTGCCCCGTCCCCGGCGCGAGAGCCCGCCCGCCGTACTGGAGCCGGGCGTCGACCGGGAGACGTACCTGCGCCACTTCGACACCGTGCGGCAGTGGCTGCACGACGGCGAGTCGTACGAGGCCTGCTACACCTACCAGATCAGCGGCACCAGCGAGGCCGACCCGCTGGAGACCTACCTGCGGCTGCGGGCCGAGAACCCGGCACCCTACGCCGCCTACGTCCGGCTCGGCGAGCGCTCGCTGCTGAGCTCCTCGCCGGAGCGGTTCGTCACGGTCGCGGGCAACGGCGAGGTGGAGGCGAAGCCCATCAAGGGCACGGCCCCCCGGCACGCCGACCCGGTGGCCGACGAGGCCGCCCGCGAGGCACTGGAGACGGACCGCAAGATCCGCAGCGAGAACCTGATGATCGCGGACCTGCTGCGCAACGACCTCGGGCAGGTCTGCGACGCCGGCACCGTCCACGTGCCCCGCCTGATGGCCGCCGAGTCCTAC
Organism: Streptomyces sp. TN58; assembly: GCF_001941845.1. NCBI lineage: Bacteria > Bacillati > Actinomycetota > Actinomycetes > Kitasatosporales > Streptomycetaceae > Streptomyces > Streptomyces sp. TN58. The sequence goes on from NZ_CP018870.1 coordinate 1,049,236, forward strand.
GCCACCGTCCACCAGCTGGTCACCACCGTGCGCGGCAGGCTGCGCTCCGACCGCGGCGCGGTCGACTGCGTGCAGGCGCTCTTCCCCGGCGGCTCGATGACCGGCGCGCCGAAGAAGCGGACGGTGGAACTCCTTGACGAGCTGGAGCCGGAGGAGCGGGGGGTCTACTCCGGCAGCCTCGGCTGGTTCGGGTTCGACGGGGCGGCGGACCAGTCCATCGTCATCCGCACCATCGTCTGGGAGGGCAAGCGCGTGCGCATCGGCGTGGGCGGAGCGCTGATCGTGCTCTCCGACGGCGAGGAGGAGTTCCAGGAGACGCGGCTCAAGGCCCGTGCGCTGCTGCGGGTCCTCGGCGTCGAGGAGCTGGACGGGGCCACATCGGGAACGGCTGCGAGGTGCCGGGGATGAGTACGGTGGAATGCGGGACGGGCGGCGGGAGCGGCTTCGAGGCGGGACCGGCCAGGCCCGACGAGGCGCAGGCGGTGGCCGACGCCGTCACCGCGCTCCTGCGGGAGCTGCGCGGGGACGCCTCGCACACGATCCCGGGGCTCGGGGCCGCGGTGGCGGACGCCATCGCCGGCCGGGACGGCGCCGGGGTGCTGGTCGCGCGGGACGAAGGGGGCCGCGTCGCCGGCGTACTGGGGTACACCACCCAGACCGCGCTGCGACTCGCCGCGCCGTACCGGCACGTCCAGGAGCTGTGGGTGGAGCCGGGCCTGCGGTCGAAGGGGGTCGCCGCCCTGCTGCTGGCCGAACTGGACGCGCTGTGCGCCGCCGACGGCGTGCGCCGGGTCGAAGTCTGCCTGCCGTCCGAGCAGTTCCCCTCCTACCCGCGGACGCTGGCCTTCTACGAGCGCTCCGGATTCCGTGCCATCGGCCCGCGCGTGATCAAGGACCTGTCATGACCCTGCATGTGGTGGTACCGGAGGAGTCCGAGGCCCTGCCGTTCACGGTCGAGCCGGGCGGCGCCCAGGTGGCCAGCAAGGAGGTGCCCGAGCGGATCCACCGGATCCTGGCCGGGCTGCTCGACGGCGGGGCGGTCCTCGCCCCGCCCGGCGCGGACGAGACGGCCCGCGCCGAACGCCTCGCCGAGGCCGTGCACGGCAAGGAACTGCTGGAGCACCTGCGCCACGGGGTGCCCGCGGGCGCGGAGTCCGTCCTGGACGACGCGTTCGCGGCGCCCGGTCTGGTGCAGGAGACGCCCGTCACCCGCGGGGTCTGGCCGGCGGCGCTGGGCGCCGCGGCCGCCGCCGTCCGGGCGGCCGGGCTGACGGCCCGCCTCGGAGAGCACGCCTACGCGCTGGTGCGGCCGCCGGGCCACCACGCGGGGCCCGGCTGGTACGGCGGGTACTGCTTCCTGAACAACGCCGTCATCGCCGCCCGGACCCTCCAGGAGGAGGGCGCCTCCCGGGTCGGCATCCTCGACGTCGACTACCACCTGGGCAACGGCACGCTCGCCTGCGTCCAGGGCGATCCGACGCTGCCGTTCGCGTCGGTGCACTCCACCCGGCCCGACGACTTCCCGTACTCCTTCGAGCCGGGCCCCGGCCTCTTCGGGGCGGGGGCCGACCCCGGCCCGGAGGGGTTCGCGGCGCTCGTCGGGGACGCCCTGTCGCATCTGCGCGGCCACGGCGCCGAGGCCCTGGTCGTCTCGGTCGGCTTCGACGTGCTCGGGGGCGACCCGCACGGCTCCTGGAGCCTCGCGCCGGAGGTGTTCGGTCCCGTCGCCGCGCTGGTGGCGGAGCAGCGGCTGCCCACCGTCTTCGTCCAGGAGGGCGGATACGGACTCCCGTCCCTGCGCGGCGCGGCCCGCGCCCTGGCATTGGAGGCCTCGCGATGAACGCGACCCCCGAAGAGGTCCTGCGGCCGTTCCGCGAACGGCTGGAGGCACTGGACCAGCAGCTCGCGGAACTCGTCGCGGCCCGTCTGGCCGTCTGCTGCGAGGTGGCCGAGGCCAAGCGGGCCAACGGCATCCCGATGATGCAGCCGCAGCGGGTCACCGCGGTCCGCGAGGCGTACGCGGCCCGGGGCGAACGGCTGGACCTCTCCCCCGACTTCATGCGCTCCCTGGCGACCTTGCTCATCGACGAGGCCTGCCGCCTGGAGGACGAGATCATCGACTCTCCCCCGGCGGCCGGCGCGGAGGCACTGCGATGACCCTGACCTTCACCACCCTCGGCCCCGAGGGAAGCTGCCACGAGAACGCCGTGCGCAACTACCTCGCCTTCCAGGGCATCGGGGACGACGCGAAGATCGACCTCACCATCGACCTGCACGAGGGCCTGGAGCGGGTGCGCCGGAGCGAGTCCGACTACCTCGTCCAGTGCAGCGCCCACCCCGAGGTGCACCTGCTCACCGAGCGGTACTTCGAAGAGGTCCACGTGGTGGACACCTTCATCCACCCCACGAAGGAACTGGTCCTCCTCAGCCGCGCCGACGTCGAGCGGCCCCGGTCGATCGGGCTGGTCCCGGCGACCGCCGGCTACGTCGACGTGTCGCAGTGGGAGGAGGTCGTACCCGTGGCGTCCAAGCCGGTGGTCGGCGCCGGACTGCTGGCCGGGGCGTACGAGTCCGGGCTCACGCACCTGGAGTACCTGGAGAAGTCGGACGGGGCGCTGCGCCTGGACCGCTACATCGGCGCGGTGACCACCACCTGGGTGGTCTACGGACGCCGCCCCCGGTTCTCCGGTGACGTCATCGGCACCAAGTGCCGCGCATACCTGCTGGGAGAGGACGTATGAGCGAGACCGCACCCGCCGCGCGGAGGATCCGCGTCTGCGACACCACCCTGCGCGACGGCGAGCAGACCTGCGGTGTGGCCTTCCAGGTCGAGGAGAAGGTGCGGATCGCCCGTCTCCTGGACGAGATGGGCGTCGACGTCATCGACGCCGGCTTCCCGGCCTCCTCGCAGGCCGACCAGGACGCCGTGCGCGGCATGGCCGAGCTGGGGCTGAACGCGCGCGTCGTGGCGTTCTGCCGGCCGAACCGCGCCGAGATCGACCTGGCCAGGGCCTGCGGCGCGAACGCGATCTACACCTTCCTCCCCACCTCCGACGTGCACATGCGGGTCAAGTTCGGCGGTACGGACAGCTCGGTGCGCGACCGCCTCAAGCGGGAGATGGCCGACGGCGTCGCCTATGCCAAGGACCTCGGCATGTACGTCGGCTGCGGGTCGGAGGACGCCACCCGGACCCCGTACGACTACCTGGAGGAGGTCCTCGTACTCGCCCAGGAGAGCGGCGCGGACCTGGTCGGTGTCGCGGACACCGTCGGCTCGACCACTCCCGACGCCTTCCGTGCGCTCATCGGGCGGCTGCGCTCGAAGATCCACGTGACGCTCTCGCTGCACTGCCACAACGACTTCGGCCTGGCCACGGCCAACACCGTCGCCGGCATCCTCGGCGGCGCCGACGAGGTCCAGTGCACGGTCAACGGGCTCGGCGAGCGCGCCGGCAACGCCTCCCTGGAGGAGGTCGTGGTGGCCCTCACCCAGCTGTACGGCTTCGAGACGAACATCGACCTGTCCCGGCTCAAGCCCATGTCGAACCTGATCGCCGACCTGTCCGGCATCGAGGTCAGCCCCATGAAGCCGATCGTCGGCGGGAACGCCTTCTCGCACGAGTCCGGCCTGCACGTGTCCTCCGTGATGAAGGACTCCACCGCCTACGAGCCGCTGCGGCCCGAGCTGGTGGGCCACACGCGGCGGATCGTCATGGGCAAGCACTCCGGGAAGGGCATCATCTCGCACGTCCTGGACAAGCACGGGCTGGCCTACGACGACCAGGTCCTCGGGGCGGTCCTGCGCGAGGTCAAGGAGGCGTCCGTGCTGACGAAGTCGAGCGTCACCGAGGCTCAGGTCGTCGCGATCTACCACGAGCGAACGGCCATGGCGGTATGAGCGAAGAGCACGACACCGGCGCCTGGTTCGCGGACCAGGCGTTCTGGAGGGACTTCTACCCCCATCTGTTCTCGGCGGAGCGGGCCGCGCAGGCGGTGCGGATCGTGGAGCGGTCCCCGCTGTTCCGCTTCCCGTCCGGTGCCCGTGTGCTGGACCTGTGCTGCGGGCCGGGCCTGTTCACCGTTCCGCTGGCCCGGGCCGGGCACAGGGTCACTGGCGTGGACCTGAGCGCGCCGCTGCTGGAGCGGGCCCGGGCCGGCAGCCGGGACGCGGGCGTCGACGTCCGGTTCGTGGAGGCGGACATGCTGGCCTTCGCCGAGCCGGAGGCGTTCGACGCCGCCGTCAACATGTTCACGTCGTTCGGGTATCTGGACCGGCACGAGGACAACGTCCAGGTGCTGCGCAACCTGCACGCCAGCCTCGCTCCGGGCGGAACCCTGCTCGTCGACGTCGTAGGCAAGGAGGTCCTCGCGCGCCGCGACGAACGCGTCTCCCTGTCCGAGCTGGACGGGAGGGTGCTGGTCCAGCGGGACACCGTCCTCGACGACTGGAGCCGGCTGCGCAGCGACTGGTACTCGATCGAGGGCTCGCGCGCGGCCACCGGATCGATGACCATCCACCTCTACAGCGCGGCCGAACTGCGGGACATGCTGCGCCGCGCGGGCTTCGCAGAGGTCCGCTTCCACGGGGACTACGACGGCGGACCGTACGACCACCGGGCCGAGCGCCTGATCGCGGTCGCCACGAAGGGCGTGGACGTCCGTGGGGGCTGAGGTCGTGGTGGTGCGGTCGGCGTCCGCCGTCGGCCGTGAGGGGTGGGACGCGCTGGTCCCGCCGGAGCAGGTGTACCTCTCGTACGACTGGCTGCGCGCGGTCGAGGAGTGCTTCGGCTTCGAACTGGTGCTGTTTCTGCTGCGGGACGGCGGGCGCACGGTGGCCGGCGTACAGGGCCTGCTGGTGCGGGACCCGGACGCGTTCCCGTACCACGATCCGGCGGGCGCCCTGTTCGGCGACTACGAGATGGACCACCTCCGGCAGGCGCTGGCACGCGACCGGTCGCCGCGGGAGTCGGCCGACGCGGGCGCGCTGCTCGCCGCGGTCGTGCGCGCCGAGGCCGCGCACACGCGTGCGGCGGCCTATCCGGCGCTGGTGATGACCAGTCCGTACGGGTACGCGAGCGACGTGCTGACCCTGCCCGGGACCGACCGGGAGGCCGCGATCGGCGAACTGCTCGCCGCCGTGGAGGCGTTCTGCCGCACCGAGCGGATCCCCTCGCAGTCCTTCCTGTGGGAGTCCGGCGGGGACGCGGAGCTGCACCGGGCGCTCGCCGGCCACGGCTACCTGGAGTTCCTCTCCGACCTGGAGTACCACCTCGACACCGCGTCCTGCGGCTCGCTGGAGGAGTACCTGGAGACCCTGGAACGCAAGCGGCGTACGGCCGCCCGCGCCGAGATCCGCAAGTTCGGCGAGGCCGGGCTGCGTGTGGAGCGGATCGCGGACCCCGACCCCGCGGTGATCGCCCGCTGCGCCGAACTGTCCGAGGGGCAGCAGAAGAAGTACGGGCTGCCCGTCGACCGCGGCGCGATGGAGCGGCTGTTCACCGCGCTGCTGGCCGCCCCGGCGCTGGGCCCCTCGCTGTTCGTGGTGCGGCGGCACGGCGCGCAGGGCCCGGACGTCTCGGGCTTCCTGCTCTGCCTGGAGGCCGGCGGCGTCCTGCACCCCAAGTTCCTCGGCTTCGACGCCGCCGCCGTCGGGGCCGGCTATGCCTACTTCAACCTCGTCTTCTACCACCAGGTCGAGCGGGCGGTGGCGGGCGGCGCCCGCCGCGTCTCGTACGGCATGGGTTCGGCGGACGCGAAGCGGCTGCGCGGCTGCCGCCCGGCCCCGGTGCGCGGATGGATCCGGTTCTCCTCGCCGGCGGCGCAGCGGCGGATCGAGCCGTACGTCGCCGTCTTCGACTGCCTCAAGAAACAGCTTCTCGGCGACCAGGACGGACGCGTTCAGCGATGACTCTCGTAAAACAGCTCTTCGAGCACAAACTCGGCCGTCCCGTCAGCACCGGCGAGGTCGTGGACCTGCCGTTCGACCTGTGCTGGGGCAGCGAGATGACCGTCAAGTGGGCCCTGGACATCCTGCGCGACTCCGGCTTCGACGACGCGTACATCGCCGCGGGCCTCGCCGCGCAGCGGGAGAAGACCGCCTTCGTCTTCGACCACGTGGTCCCCACCCACACCGCCTCGATGGCCTCGATCCTCGTGGAGCTGCGGCGCTTCGCGCGCGAGCACGGGATCAGGGTGTTCGACGTGGGCTACGACGGCGGCATCCAGCACAAGATCCTCATCGAGCAGGGTCTGATCCGCCCCGGCGACGTCGCGGTCGGCGCGGACTCGCACAGCTGCACCGCGGGCGCGATCGCCTCGCTCGCGACCGGCATCGGCTCCACGGACCTGGCGGTGGCGCTGGTCCGGGGCAGCTGCTGGATGCGGGTGCCTGAGGCGACGCTGGTCCGCTTCCACGGGAGCCTGCGCCCGCACGTCCAGGGCAAGGACGTGGCGCTGTACCTGTGCGGCCTGATCGGCGTGCACGGGGCGGTCTACCGCAGCCTGGAGTTCGGCGGACCGGGTCTGGCGTCCCTCGCGGTCACCGACCGGCTGTCGCTGAGCAACATGGCGGTGGAGATGGGCGCCAAGTACGGCCTGTTCCCCACGGACGGGGTGCTCGCCGACTACCTCGGCGACGGGGTGGAGTACCCGTCCTTCACCGTCGACGAGGACGACGCCGGGTACGCCGACGTGATCGACGTCGACCTGGGCCTGATCGAGCCGACGGTCGCGCTGCCGTTCTCCCCGGACAACGCCGTGGGCACCCACCAGCTCCGGCACCTGCTGCGCAACTGGGACGAGTACAAGGACCGCGAGGACCTGATGACCGGTGTGGCGCCGCTGGCCCGCAGGGCCGACGAGAACGGCGCGATACCCGTGGACCAGGTCTTCATCGGCTCCTGCACCAACGGCCACCTGGAGGACCTGCGGGTCGTGGCGGACGTGCTGCGCGGCAGGCGCGTCCACGAGGGGGTGCGCACCATCGTCATCCCGGCCTCCCAGAAGGCCTACCGGGCGGCGATGAAGGAGGGCCTGATCGACGTGCTGATCGAGGCGGGCTGCTATGTGGAGTCCTCCAGCTGCGGTCCGTGCATCGGCATCAAGTCGGGTGTGCTCGGCAAGGGGGAGGTCGCCGTCTTCACCTCCAACCGGAACTTCCGCGGCCGGTGCGGTGACGTCGACGCCAGTGTCGTCCTCGCCAGCCCGGCCGTCGCCGCGCGGGCCGCGCTGACCGGTGTGCTCGCCCCGATCGGCGACCGGAGCGACTACTACGCCGACGAGGACGCGCTGCGGAGCGGCATCGAGGAGCTGTTCGCGCTCCACGCGGCGCGCGAGGGCCGGGCCCCGCTCACGGACGCCGCGGACGAGGTCCCCGCCCCGGCCGAGGCCCCGGGCGGGGGCGGGGCTGGGGGCGGCGGAAGCCGGGCCTGGGTGTTCGGCGACCACGTCAACACCGACGTGATCCTGCCGGGTGTGTTCTGCCAGATCCCCGACCCCGCCGAGTACAAGAAGCACATCATGGCCCACGCGGGCAACCAGCCGTTCCTCGACCACTACGCGGCATCCGGGCACGACCTGCGCGGCTCGGTGATCGTCGGCGGGATGAACTTCGGCTGCGGCTCCTCCCGCGAGAACGCCCCGATGGGCATCAAGGCGTCCGGCGCGCCCTTCGTCGTCGCGCACAGCTTCGCCCGGATCTTCTTCCGCAACGCCCTCAACATCGGCCTCAGGCTGGTGGAGGTCGGGGAGTTCGCGTACGAGATCCGGGAGGGCGACCGGCTGGTCGTCGACGACGAGCGCGGCGAGCTGCTCAACGTCACCCGGGGGACGTCCGCACCCATCGCCCCGCCCTCCGCGTTCGAGCGGGAGCTGCTCGACGCGGGCGGCCTCGTCGCCCACGCCGGCGCGCAGGTACGGGCGGAGCAGGTCCGGGCGGAAGCGTCGGCCGTATGAATACCGTCGCGGTCATCCCGGGAGACGGCATCGGACCCGAGGTCATGGCCGAGGTGCTGAAGGTGCACGCGGTGGTCGAGGACGTCTTCGCCACCGGCCTGAAGACCGAGGTGCTGCCCTACAGCGCCGACTGGTTCCTGGAGCACGGGGACGTCGAGATCGACATCCAGGCGATCCGCCGCGACCACCGGGCGGTGCTGCTCGGGGCGCTCGGCGACGCCCGGATCCCCGACAACCGGCACGCGGTCCGCGTCATCGGCGGACTGCGCCAGCAGCTCGAACTGGGCGTGAACCTGCGCCCGGTGCGCCTGCGCACGCTCGCGCACTGCCCCCTCAAGCACGTGCGCGCGGTCGAGGACGTCGACCTCGTCATCGTGCGGGAGAACACCGAGGACGTGTACGTGGGCGTGGGCGGCACGGTCCGCGGCGGCGGCCCCGGCCATGTCGCGATGGAGGTCGGCGTCCACACCCGCTGGGCGGTGGACCGGGTGGTCACGGCCGCCTTCGAGCTGGCCCGCTCCCGGCGCCGCCGGCTCACCCTGGTGGACAAGAGCAACGCCATGCCGAGCGCCGGCCCGCTGTGGCAGGGCCGGTTCCGCGCGATCGCCGCGTCCTACCCCGACGTGGAGTGCGACCACCTGTACGTCGACGCCGCCGCCATGGAGTTGATCCGCGACCCGGCCCGCTTCGACGTGGTGGTGGCCGGCAACCTCTTCGGGGACATCCTCAGCGACGAGGCCTCCATGCTCGCCGGCGGCCTCGGCGTCGCGCCCTCGGCGAGCTACGACCCCGAAGACACCGGCTTCGCCGGCGTGTTCGAGGCGGTACACGGCAGCGCCCCCGGTCTGGTGGGCACGGGCCGCGCCAACCCGCTGGCCTCCGTCATGAGTTATTCGCTGATGCTGGACCGTATGGGGCTGCGCGCGGCGCACGCCGCCGTGGAGCGCGCCGTCGACGAGGTGCTGTGCGGGGACCTGCTGACCCCCGACCTGGGCGGCACCGCTCGCACCGGCGAGGTGGGCGACCTGATTTGCCGGGCGGTCGCCCGGCACGACAAGGACTGAGAAGGATGAACGAACCAGCGAAGCTGATGTGGTGGCAGGGCAGCGTGGTCCCCGCCGGGGACACCGCCCTGACCCTCGCCAACCACAGCCTCCACTACGGGCTCTGCGTCTTCGAGGGCGTCTCCGCGTTCCCGTCGGCGGAGGGCGGCCACCACGTCTTCCGGCTCGACGAGCACATGGCCCGGTTCGCCGAGTCGTGCCGCCTCGTGGGGATCTCGCTCGGGCAGACGCCCGCCGAGCTGGCGGCCGCCTGCCACGAGACGCTGACCGCCAACGGCCTGCGCCGGGCCTATCTGCGTCCCCTCGCCTTCCTCGGGGACGGGGTGCTCGGTCTGGCGGCTCCCGGCACCGAGGCGCAGGTGGCCGTGCTGGCCTTCGACGTCTCGTCCTTCGACTCGGTGATCCGCGCGCAGCAGCCGCGGCTGACCCTGTCGCCGGTCGCCCGGCTCAGCCCGCACGCCTTCCCGACCAAGGCGAAGGTCTCCGCCGGCTACCTGGGCTCCCGGCTCGCCTGGATGGACGCCCGGCAGCGCGGCTTCGACGACGCCCTGCTGCTGGACGACGCGGGCTTCGTCGCCGAGTGCACCGTGCAGAACGTCTTCGGCGTGCGCGGCCGTACGCTGCTGGTGCCCGACTCCCCCGCCGCGCTCGACGGCATCACCGTGGACTCCGTGATCGGGATCGCGGGCGGCCTCGGCTACGAGGTGGACCGCGGCCCGCTGACGGCCGCGGACCTGTGGGCCTGCGAGGCGCTGTGCGTGGCCAGCACCGCCGGCGGGGTGCGCCCCGTACGGTGCGTGGACGACATCGTCTTCGACACGGACAACGCCGTGGCCGCCGAGATCATCCGGGCGTACCGGCAGGCCGAACTGGGCCTGCTGCCCGGCCACGAGCGGTGGGCGGCCCGACCGTGAGCGACACCGGCAGCCGCGTACGCGGCGACGTACGCGTGGTCGACGTGTACGGCACCCTCCCGGCAAAGGTGCGCGGCCGGATCGACGCGCTCGGCCGGGAGCACTGGCGGCGGGCCCACGCCGGTGTCCCGCGCCCTGCGGACTCCTGGTGCCCCACCCGTCCGCTGATGCTGGACGCCGACGCGTTCGCCCTGGTCGGCGCGGTCGCCGACCGCGCTGCGGGCCTGGTGCTGGAGGCCTGCCGGCGCCGGGCGTCGACGGCCGGGGAGCTGCTGGACGCGCTTTCCATGCCTCTCAGCCAGTTCCCGCTGCTCGACCCGGCGGAGCCGCTCACCGAGCGGCTGCTGACCTCGGTGCGCGCGGACGTGATGGTCGAGCGGGGCGTGCCCAGGGTCGTCGAGCTCAACATCGACGGGGCGATCGGCGGGGCCATCGAGGCCGACCTCGTCGCCGGGCAGTTCCAGGAGGTCTACGCCGGCCCGGCAGCCTCCGGGCCGGAGCCGTCGGGGAGCCCGCTGCGCACCCCGCCGTCCGCGGTCGACGCGTTCTTCACCGAGCTGGTCGCCTTCCTCGGCCTGGCCGAGGGCGACTGCCTCGTCGTACCGGTCTTCCGCGAGGACGGCCACGACCACCTGGCGGACCCCGACGACTTCATCGCCTTCCTCGCCCCCATGGCCGAACGGGGCAAGGCCCACGGCATCACCGTGGTCGGCTACCCGCTGGACGGGCTGACCCTCGACGACCGGCAGCGGCTGCGGGCCGGCGAGCACGTCGCGCGCGGGGTGTTCCGCCTCTTCCTGCCCGTCGAGCAGGCCGGTCCCGGGCTCGACGCCCTGGGCGCGGCGCTGCGGGCGGGCACGGCCCGCATGTACACCCCGGAGGCGACCAGCCCGGTCAGCGACAAGCGGGTGCTGGCCTGGCTCTGGCAGGACCTGGGCCTGCTCGGCGCGGACGACCGGGACTTCGTACGCCGGCACGTGCCGCACACGGTGATCGCCGGGGAGGGGGCCCTGGACGGGGACCGGGCCTCGCTGGTGCTCAAGCCCGGTGACGGCTACGGCGGTGCCGGAGTGACCCTGGGCCGCTCGGTGGGTGAGGAGGAGTGGCGGGAGCTGGTCCTGGCGGCCGCCGGGACGGGCGACCACATCCTCCAGCGGGTGGTGGAGGCCGACCTCGTCACCTTCGATTTCGCACACGGGACCACCGGGGAGATCCGCAGCGCCGCCGTCCCCTGCGTCCTGGGGCCGATGGTGTACGGCCGCGGGCTCTCGGGTATCTACGTCCGGCACGGCACTCCCAGGCCGGGCGTCCTCGTCAACACGCACCAGGGCGCTGCCTCCAACAGCGTGCTGATCGCGAAGAGCCCGACGGCCGGACGATGAGCGCCGAGGGGTCCCGCGCCCCCACCCTGCTGGCTCCGCTGCGGCAGCGGAACTTCCGCTGCCTCGCGGGCGGCCGCATGGCCACGTACTTCGCCAACGCCATGGCGCCGATCGTGCTCTCCTTCGCGGTGCTCGACCTGACGGGGTCGCTGATCGACCTCGGGATCGTGGTCGGGGCACGGTCGGTGGCCAATGTGGCGCTGCTCCTGTTCGGCGGGGTGATCGCCGACCGGCTGCCGCGCCGGCTGGTGCTCCAGGGGTCGAGTGTGGCGGCCGGGCTGGCCCAGGCCGTGATCGCGGCGAGCGTGCTGTTCGGCTTCGCCTCGATCCCGGTGCTGGTCGTCATCAGCGTGATCAACGGCATGGTGTCGGCGGTGTCCCTTCCGGCGGCGGCCGCCCTCGTACCGCAGACCGTCCCGCACGAGATGATCCGGCCGGCCAACGCGGTCGTCCGGATGGCCGTCAACGCGGGCATGGTCCTCGGCGCCTCCACCGGCGGCATCGTCGTCGGCCTCGCGGGCCCCGGCTGGGGCATCGCCGTGAACGCGGGGGTGTTCCTGCTGGCGGGGCTGTGCTTCGCCGGACTGCGGGCGGCGGGGACGCCGCCGGTGCCGGCCGGCCCGGCCCGGCCGCTGGCCGAACTGCGCGAGGGCTGGAAGGAGTTCACCTCCCGCACCTGGGTGTGGGTGGTGGTGCTCCAGTTCCTGGTCATCAACGCGGTGGTCGCCGGCGGGCTCCAGGTCCTCGGACCGACCATCGCCGACCAGTCCTTCGGCCGGACGACCTGGGGGCTGCTGCTCGCCTCGCAGACGGCCGGCGCGTTCGCGGGCGGCTTCCTCGCGGCCCGCACCCGGCCCCGCCACGCCCTGCGGATCGGGGCGGCCGTCGGGGCGTTCGAGGCGGTGCCGCTGCTCGCCCTGGGGACGACCTCGCACGTCGCCGTGCTGGCGGGCGCGATGTTCGTCAACGGTGTGGCCCTGGAACAGCTGGCCGTCGCCTGGGACGTGTCCCTCCAGGAGAACATTCCGCAGGAGCGGCTGGCCCGGGTCTACTCCTACGACGCGCTCGGCTCCTTCGTGGCCATCCCGATCGGGGAGGTGGCGGCGGGCCCGGTCGCGCTGCACGCGGGCATCGACACCACGCTCGTGGCCGGCGCCGTCCTCGTCGTCGCGGCCACCGGTTTCGCCCTGTGCAGCTCCAGCGTGCGCCGCCTCACCGTGAAACCGGCCGCGCCGCCGCGGCAGCCCGCCGGGGAGGCGGCCGCATGACCCCGGCAGCCGCGGCACCACCGCACCGAACAGCACCACGAGCATCAGGAGCACCACAAACAGGGGGACCACCATGCCGCACGGCATACCGCTCATCGACAAACCGGGCTGGTACGGCGGGGAACCGTATCCGGCCGAAGCTCTCGACCACATCGCCGCGCTGCCCGCCTCCCAGCAGCCCGACTGGGCCGCTCACGAGGCTCTGCCCGCGGCGCTGCGGGAGCTGCGCTCCGCGCCGGGGCTCGTGGGCCCCGGCGACGTGCGCGACTTCGCCCTGCTCGTCGCCGGGGCCGCGCGGGGCGAGGTGAACATCCTGCAGGCCGGGGACTGCGCCGAGGACCCTGCTGACAGCACGCCCGAGGCCGTGGGGGCCAAGGTCCGCATGCTCGACACGCTCGCCACGGCCCTCTCGGAGGCCACCGGCCGGCCGACGGTACGGGTCGGCCGCATGGCCGGCCAGTACGCCAAGCCGCGCTCCCGGCCCACCGAGCGCCACCAGGGCCGTGAACTCCCGGTATTCCGCGGTCACATGGTCAACTCTCCGGCCCCAGACCCCGCCGCCCGGGTCCACGACCCGCGCCGGCTGACGGGCTGCCACCGGGCGGCCCGGGCGGTGCACGCCGCGCTGCGCGTGGACGGCGCACGGACCCGCTCCACGACGTGGACCAGCCACGAGGCCCTCGTCCTGGACTACGAACTGCCCCTGGTCCGCGGGGACGGATCGGGCCAGGCCTTCCTCTCCTCCACGCACTGGCCGTGGATCGGCGAGCGCACCCGCTCCGCACGCGGGGCCCACGCGGCTCTGCTCGCCGCGGTGGACAACCCCGTCGCCTGCAAGGTCGGGCCGGCGACGACCCCGGCGGAACTGCTGGAGCTGTGCGGCCTGCTGGACCCCCGGCGGCAGCCCGGCCGGCTCACCCTCATCGCCCGCCAGGGGGCCGCCGCGGTGCGGCGGAACCTTCCCGCGCTCGTGGAGTGCGTACGCCGGGCCGGGCATCCGGTGGTCTGGATGTGCGACCCGATGCACGGCAACACCCTCACCACCCCGGCCGGCCGCAAGACGCGCCTCGTCGAGGAGGTCGTCCACGAGGTCCGGGGCTTCCGGCGGGCCGTGGCGGACGCGGGCGGAACCGCGGGAGGACTCCACCTGGAGGCCACGCCGGAGGACGTACTGGAATGCGTGGCCGGCGCCGGCTCGATCGCCGGGCTCGACGGGCGGGCCAGGCCCCTGTGCGACCCCCGGCTGAACCAGGAACAGGCGGCCTCGGTCGTGGCCGCCTGGCGGCTCTGAGCGCCGTCGGCCGCGCCTCGCGGGCGGACGCCCGCCCGTCGGCCGCGGGGTGCCGGTGTCCGTTCTCAACCCGTCGGCGGGACGGCGCGATCCGGCCGATTCCCGACGGTGGCGGGGCCGGCCGGCACGACGACCGCGGCCAGGAGCAGCTCGGGGGCGGCCGCCCAGCGTCCCTCGTAGACGAGGGGTGCGGGCGGCTCCTCCCCCGTCCCTTCCACGATCCGGGCGCGGAAGGTCCCGCCGACCGGATCGAACGTGACGGAGGCGTCCCGGAAGCCCAGCCGGCGCCGCAGCATGGGGAACCACGCCTTGTAGACGGCCTCCTTGGCGCAGAACAGCATGCGGTCCCAGTGCACGTGGGGGAAGTCCGCGGCAAGGGCGGCCAGCCGGTCCCGCTCCTCGGGGAGGGTGACGGCCCCGAGCGTCCGCCCGGGCAGCGGCGCGTGGGGTTCGGCGTCGATGCCGACGGCCCGCACACGGTCGCCTCGCGCGACGGCCGCCGCCCGGTACCCGGCGCTGTGCGTCATGCTGCCGACCACTCCGTCCGGCCACACCGGCGCCCCGCGTTCGCCGGGCAGCACCGGGGCGGGCGGTACGCCGATGTCCGCGAGAGCCCGTCGGGCGCAGTGCCGGACGGTCGTGAACTCCCGGCGGCGCCCTGCGTGGCGCGCTGCCCCGAGTACTTCCAATTCCTCGGGGAAAAGCGTGGATTCCGGTACGTCGGCAAAGCTCTCGGCACATGCCACGGCGGCCGGAAGGATCAGTTCGAGCACTTCAGGACCCTAGCGACCGGAACCGTTCTTCCGCCATTTCTGCGGCCCTTCTCGGCTGCTAGCGTGAGTCGGGACCGGCAATTGCATGCGAACGAAACACACGAGTTCGTTCTCCGAGGGGGATTTCCGCAATGACCAGCGGTATAGACGATCTGCCGACCTCCTTATCGGCGCCCGCCACCGGCCGCGCGGTACGCCCGCCCGGTCTGCGGCTGCCCGCGGTGGTCCAGACCCTGCTGTTCGCCCAGTACCGGCACCGGCTGTTCCCCTTGCTGAAGCGGCGTCACGGGGACGTCTTCACGCTCCGGCTGACGACGCCGACCCGCCATCTGGTGATCCTCACCAGGCAGGAGGACATCAAGACGGTGTTCGGCGGTCCGGTGGAGGTCCTGCACGCGGGCGAGGGCAACGCGATCATGGGGCCGGCCCTGGGAGAGCACTCCGTGCTCCTCACCGACGAGGCCGAACACCGCAGGGCCCGCCGGCTGCTGATGCCCGCCTTCACCGGCGCGGCGCTCGCCGGCTACCGGGAGATGGTCGGCGAGCTGACGCGGGCGGAGGTCGAGAGCTGGCCCGACGGGACGGTGTTCAGCGCCCACGAGCGGATGCAGGCCCTGACCCTGGAGGTGATCCTCCAGGTGGTGTTCGGCGTGACCGACCGTGGGCGGCTGGAGCGGATGCGCCCGCTCGTGCGGGGCATCGCGGACATCGGCCCGGTCACCCTGCTCGGGCTGCCCTATCCGCTGCTGCAGCGCTTCGGGCCGTGGCGGCGCCACATCGGTCTCCAGCGGGGGCTGGACAAGCTGCTGTACGCGGAGATCGCCGGCCGGCGCCGTGCGGCGGACCTGCACAGCCGGACCGACGTGCTGTCGCGCCTGCTGCAGGCCGCGGAGAACGAGGAGGGCGGCGGGTTCAGCGACGCGGAACTGCGCGACCAGCTGATCACCCTCCTGCTCGCCGGGCACGAGACCACGGCCACGGGCCTGGCCTGGGCCCTGCACGAACTGGTCCGCCGGCCCGAGCAGCTGCGCAGGGCGCAGCAGGCCGCGGACGAGGGCGACGACGCGTACCTCACGGCCGTCGCCAAGGAGGCGCTGCGGCTCAAGCCGGTGGTGTACGAGGTGGCCCGGCAGCTCACGCAGCCGATGACGGTCGGCGGCTACCGGCTGCCCGCGGGCGCCACGGTGATGCCCGCCATCGGCATGGTGCAGTCGGACCCGGCCTACCACCACCAGCCCGACCAGTTCCGTCCGGAGCGCTTCCTCGACGGCCAGCCGCCGGCCAACACGTGGATCCCGTTCGGGGGCGGCGCCCGCCGCTGCATCGGCGCCGGCTTCGCGCTGCTGGAGGCGACCGTGGCGTTGCGGGAGGTGCTTCAGCGCTACGAGATCCGGCCGGACCGGCCCGAGCCGGAGCAGCAGAAGGCCCACCACGTGACGCTGATCCCGGCCCGGGGTGCGCGCCTCGTGGTGAGCCGGCGCCGCTGAGCCGGCGCCGCCACAGGGCTGTCCGGTGACCCGCCGCCCCGCCGTGGCCGCCCCGCACCGGGGCGGCCACGGCCGGTGTCAGCGCGCGACCTCCGCCAGGGCCGCCAGGCGGCCCGTCAGGTACCGCTCCCGGCACAGGCCGCGCTGGACCTTGCCGGAGGAGGTGCGCGGGATCGTGCCCTTGTCCAGGGCCACGACCTTGTCGGGGGCGTGGCCGAGATGTTCGCGCAGCCGCCGCATCACCTGGGCTGCCACCTCCTGGTGGTCCTCCACGCCCTTCGCGGACTCGAAGGCCACGATCATGCGCTCGGTGTCCGGCACGGCGAAGGCCGCGCACACGGGCCGTACCCCCTCCACCTTGGCGGTCACGTGCTCGTAGTCCTCGGGGTACAGGTTGCGGCCGGAGACGATGATCATGTCCTTGATCCGGCCGCAGACGACGACCCCGCCGTCCTCGGTGCGGTAGCCGAGGTCGCCGGTGTGCAGCCAGCCGTCGCGCAGGACGGCCGCGGTCGCCTCCGGGTCCTGCCAGTAGCCCTGCATCAGGGAGGGGCTGCTCACGCAGATCTCGCCGACCTGCCGCTCGCTCCGCGGCTTGCCGTCCTCGTCCCTGATCTCGACGCGGACACCGGGTACGGGCGGCCCGCAGACCGCCAGCGCGCGGGCGTCCGGGGCACCGGCCGGCACCGGGCGGGCGGTCCCGCCCGCCTGCAGGCCGTCACGGGAGACGTGGTCCCAGACCAGCGGCCGGGCCGCCTCCCCCATGGCGACGGCCAGGGTCGCCTCGGCCATTCCGTACATCGGGGTCATCGCCTGCGGCCTGAGCCCGTGCACGGCGCCCGCCTCGACGAACTGCTCCAGCGTGCCGGCCCGGATCGGTTCGGCGCCGTCCCCGCACACCTCCAGCCGCGACAGGTCGAGTTCGCGCGGGCGCAGCCGCATGCCCTGGGCGGCGAGGCCGTAGGCGAAGTTCGGGGCGACCGTGCTGGTGGCCTTGAAGCGGGACAGTGCGTCCACCCAGGAGTCGGGGCGGGCCAGGAAGTCCTCCGGCGGCTGCAGGACGAGCTTGATCCGGTAGGCCATGCCGGCGAGCACCGAGATCAGGCCCATGTCGTGGTAGAGCGGCAGCCAGCTCACGTGCACGCTGCGGTCCCGCTCCAGCTCCAGCCGTTCGCAGCACACGGCCGCGTTGGTGAGCATCTGCCGGTGGGTGAGGGCGACCGCCCGGGGCAGTCCGGTGGTGCCCGAGGTGAACTGCAGGTACGCGAGGTCGTCGGGCCGGGTCTCGACCGGTCCGCTGATCTCCTCGCGCTCCCCGGCCAGGTCGCCGCAGGTCAGTACGGGACGCCCGCCCGTGATCCGGCCGGTCACGAAGTCGCCGAAGGCGTCGGCCACCACCACGCAGCGCGCGTCCACGTGGTCGAGGCGGCGGTTGACCTCGGTGACGAAGTCCGGCAGGTCCGACAGCCGGTGCGGCAGGGGCAGGATGACGGGTACGGCGCCCGCCCGCCAGGCGCCGAACAGGCTGAGAAGGAAGCCGGGCGAGGTGGAGGAGACGATGGCGACCCGGTCGCCCCTGTGCACGCCCGCCCTCGCCAGCCCGCCGGCCACCCGGCGGGCTCCGGCGGCGAGCAGCGCGTAGGGCAGCGGGGTCTGGTCGAGGTGCCGGTTGACGACGGTGATGCCGCGCGGGGTGGCGGCGGCGAGCTCCAGCACCTCGGGCACGGTCACCGCGCCGAACATGTCCTCGGGACGCGGGTGGTCCATGGTCGTGCTCTCCCCGTTCATCCGGCGCTCCGCGCCAGCGTGTGCAGTTCGTCGGTGAAGCGGTCGGCCAGGGCCCGGACGGTCGCCTCCGTGTGCAGGTCGGTGCTGTAGGTCCACACCAGGCGCAGGGTGCCGTCCGAGGTCATGGCCATCAGGTCGAGGGTCCGGGTGCGGTGCCCGAGGCCGCTGCGGTGGTGGCCGAAGGAGTCGACGACGGGCCGGGCGTCACCGGTGAAGTACTCGCTGACGTCGCCCCAGTAGTTGAAGCCGATCTCCGGGGCGGGGACCCGGGCCATCCGGGCCCGCACGGCGGGGTCCGGGTGCAGATGGCGCAGGAGGCCGTAGCCGACGCCGTGGTGGGGCATCTCCCGGATCTGGTCGCGCACGTCCGTGAGCTCGCCGGGGCGCAGGACCAGCGGGGCGAGCGTCGAGAAGCGGCCGACGGTGCGGGAGATGTCCAGCGGGCCGAAGGCTGACTGTCGGCCGTGCCCCTCGATCTCGACGAGCAGTTCGGAATGCCCGGTCCACGCGGTGACGGCTCGGGCCAGTGCGGTGAGCAGCACCTCGCGGATCTCGACCCCGAGCCGCCGCGGCAGCCCGCTCACGACGGCGGCGGCGGTCTCGCCGGTCACCTCGTCGAAGTGGCGGACGGCGGAGGCCTGCGTGTTGGGGCCGCGGCGGTGGTCGACGGGCAGCGGCGGCGGCGAGAGGTCGGCGAGCCGGGTCCAATAGGGCAGTTCCGCCTCGACCTGCTCGCTCGCGGCGTGTGCCCGCAACTGCTCGGCGGCCTGCGGCAGCGGGGCCGTCTTGGGCGGCAGGTGCGGTTCGTCGTCCCGCTCGACGGCGAAGTAGGCCGTGCGCAGGTCCTCGTAGAACACGCGGGAGGAGTAGTAGTCCATGACCAGCCAGTGGGCGCTGACCAGCAGCCTGGGCCTGCGCCGGGGGCCCAGGTCGAACTGGGTGAGCAGGACGGTCGTGCCGTCGGCCAGGTCGAGGGAGCTGTTGCGGAGCGCGACGTGGCGGGCGATCTCCGCCTCCACGTCGGCGTCGGCGATGTCACCGAGGTCGACCTCGGTGACGCGGGAGGCGTCCGGCGGGCGTACGCCGGGCAGTTCGGCGTACGGACCGTCGGCGTCGGTGCCGAAGCGGGCGCGCAGTCCGTCGTGGTGGGCGAGCACGGTGGCCAGTGCCCGGTGCAGTGCGCCGGGCTCCAGCCGCCGGTCGAGTTCGAAGACGGGCCACATGCCGTTCCAGTGGTCGGCGGCGGTGAAGTCCTGCTCGAAGAACCAGAGCTGGCTGGGCGACAGGCCGGCACGGCCGGTGATCTCCGTCTGGTCGGCCGCGGCCGGGAGGCGGTCGGTGGCGCAGCCGGCCTGTTCGGCGATGGTGGGGCGGGCGAAGAAGTCGGCGAGCGTGAGGTGGAGTCCCTCTTCGGCGGCCCTGGCGACGGCTCGTACGCCGAGGAGGGAGTCTCCGCCGAGCGCGTAGAAGTTGTCGTGTCGGCCGATCCGTTCGACGGGGAGTACCGAGGCCCAGGCGCGGGCCAGCGCCTCCTCGGTGGTGTTCGCGGGTGGCTCGTCGCCCGGTGCGGCCGCCTGCGGCACCGGCAGGGCCCGCCGGTCGAGCTTGCCGTTGGCGCCCGTCGGCAGCCGGTCCAGGGTCATGACGACGGCGGGGACCATGTAGGAGGGCAGTTTGGCGGCGAGGTGGTCGCGCAGCTCGCCCTCGGCGAACTCGGCCCCGGTCTCGGGCACGGCGTAGGCGATCAGCCGCCTGCCGTCCTGGGCGGTGACGACCGCGGTGCGGACGCCGGGGTGTCCGCCGAGCACGGCCTCGATCTCGCCGAGCTCGATGCGGTGGCCGCCGATCTTGACCTGGAAGTCGTCCCGGCCGAGGAGTTCCAGGGTGCCGTCGGGCAGGTAGCGGCCGAGGTCGCCGGTCCGGTAGAGCCGTTCGCCGGTGGCGGGGTGGACGGTGAACTGCGCGGCGGTGCGCTCGGGGTCGCGCCAGTATCCGCGGGCCACGCCGACGCCGCCGATGTGGAGTTCGCCGGTGACGTGGTCCGGCTTGTCGGTGAGGTCGGCGTCGAGGACGTGGAAGGTCTGGTTGCGCAGCGGGGTGCCGTACGGGATGCTGCGCCACTCGGGGTCGATGTCCCCGACGGGGTGCCAGATCGACCAGATCGCGGCCTCGGTGGCGCCGCCCAGGCTGATCAGTTCGGGGCCCCCCAAGGAGACGGCCCGGACCCGCCCGGGCAGGCTCAGCGGGATCCAGTCGCCGCTGAGCAGCGCCGTCCGCACCGATCGCGGGAAGCCCGTGCCCTGCTGCTCGCAGTGTTCCACCAGCAGTTCGAGCAGCGGCGGGACGCTGTTCCACAGCGTCACCCGGTGTTCGTCGGCGAGGGCAGCCCAGCGGCCGGGGTCGCGGGACTCGCCGGGCGCGGGCAGGACCAGTGCCCCGCCCGCTCCCAGCACGCCGAAGACGTCGTACACGGACAGGTCGAAGCTGAGCGACGAGAGTCCGAGCACGCGGTCCTCGCGGCCCACGGTGAATCGGGTGTTGATGTCGTCGACGGTGTTGACCGCGGCGCGGTGGCTGATCATCACGCCCTTGGGGAGGCCGGTCGAGCCCGAGGTGAAGATGACGTAGGCGAGGTCGTCGGGGCCGGTGGCGGGCGCCGGTACCGGCCCGTCGGGCACGTCCCGCTCCCCGGCGCCTTCCGGCTCGGGACCCCGCTCGACGGTCAGGGCGGTGATGCCGGCCGGGACGCGGGTGCCGGGCTGGGTCAGCGCCACGCTCACGCCGCCCGCCTTCAGCAGCTGTCCGACCCGCTCGGGCGGCAGGCCCGCGTCCACGGGCAGATAGGCCGCGCCGGCCCGGAGCACGCCCAGGACGGCGGGGACCTGCTCCCACCCCTTGTGCATCAGGACGGCGACCAGGGTGTTCGGCTCCGCGCCCAGCTCGCGCAGCCGGTGGGCGATCTTGTCGGCGCGGCGGTCGAGTTCGCCGTAGGTGAGGGTGGCCTCGGCGCTGATCACGGCGGGAGCCCCGGGGTGTGCGGCCGCCTGTCGGCCGATGGCGGCGTGCAGGAGCTCGCCGGGCTGCGGGCCGGCGGTGTCGTTGACGGACCTGCGGACGGCGAGCTGCCGTACCGGCAGGCCGGGCGGTGCGGGCTCCTCCTGCTCGGCGATGCGCCCGACCAGGTCGGTGTAGGCGGTGAACATGTCGTCCAGCACGCCCTCGGGGAAGACCTCCTCGACGGCGTCCCAGCTGATCAGCAGGTCGGTGCCGCGGGCCACGACCTGGTTGTCCAGGTACACCTGCGGGGTCTGGGAGACGGCGTACCCGGTCTCGAAGACCAGGCCTTCGAGGGAGCCGAGGCTGTCCTGTTCGCGCAGCAGGCTGGTGAAGACGACGGGCATCCGTGCCTGGGTGCCGTCGCCGCGGCGGGCCAGCTCGCGCTGCACCTCCACCCCGCTGAAGCGCGCGTGGGCGAGGTCGCGGCGCAGCTGCCCCTGGATCCGGGTCGCGGCCGTGGCCAGGTCCGGTGCGCCGCCGAGGTCGCACTCCAACAGGACGGTGCTGGTGAAGTCGCCGATCAGCCGGTCGATGTCGGCGTGCCAGCGGGGCCGGTCGGCGAGGGTCAGGTTGAGGGTGAAGCGGGACGAGCGGCTCCAGGTGCGCAGCACCTGTGCGTACGCGGCGCACAGCAGCACGGAGGGCGTGACGCCCAGGGCGTTCGCGCGGTCCCGGATCTGCCGCCACACCCGGCCGGGCAGCCGGCGCTCGCGGCGTACGAAGGCGGGGGCCTGGGCGTGGGCGACGGCCCGGACGGGCAGTTCGGGAGCGGGCGGCAGCGTGTCGAGGCGGTCCAGCCAGTACGCGCGGGCCCGCTCGTGGCCGGGCTGGGTGCGGTAGGCGGCGACGCCGTCGAGGTAGTCGCGGAAGGTGGCCGCCGGGGCCGGGCCGAGTGAGTCGGCGTCGAGCATCAGGTGGATCCACTCGGCCAGCAGGACCTGGATGCTGCCCGCGTCGGCGAAGAGGAGGTCGACGCTGAGGTGGAGGCGGAGCCGGCCGGCGTCCAGCTGGTGGGTGCGTATGTCGTACAGCGGCCAGGTGTGCGGGTCGAAGACCTGGGCGGCCATCTCCTCGCGGGTCTCCTCAAGGCGACATCGTCCGTCCGCCTCGGGGAGCCCGGTCAGGTCCGCGTGGCGGATGCGGTAGTAGGGGACCTCCCGCGCCACCTGCTGGCGGCCGTCGGGCAGCAGCGTCGCGCGCAGCATGCCGTGGCGGCCGACCAGGGTGTTGAAGGCCTCCTCGACGCGTGCCCGGTCGGCGGCGAACAGGTCCACTTCGACGTAGAAGTGGGCGGAGCGTCCGCCGAGGTCGAATCCCCGGCTGCCCAGCCAGTACGCCTGCTGGACGTCGGTGAGTTCGAAGGGCTCGTGGTCGCGGCCGGGTGCCGGGACCAGCTGCGGGACGGCCGCGCCGTCCGTGCCGTGGTTGAGCAGCGCCGAGGCGATCGTCTCCAGGGTGCAGTGACCGAAGAAGATCTCCAGCGGGAGGTCGGTCGTACAGGCGGTGTCGATCGCGGACTTGAACCGTACGGCGTCCAGCGAGTCGAGGATCAAGGGCTCCTGCGGACGGACCTGGCGGTCGTAGTCGGTGTTGATCCCGGCCAGCAGGTCGCGGAGCCGGGTCAGGCCCTCGTCCTGGTCGGGAGCGGGCACAGCGGAGAGTTCGGACATCGGTTCCCCCGTATGGGCCGGCGGGTCAGGCCGGCTCAGAGTGTCGTTGTGAACGTGTCTGCGCGTCGGCGACCCCGCGCAGGTACTTGTAGATCCCACCGTTTCGGGCGATCCAGGCGGTGAGCCGCGGGGAGAGGGCGCTGACCACGTCCGCGACCTTCTCCATCACCGGCGCCACGGTGATCTCCACCCTGTCCTCCCGGATGCACTTCAGGACCGCGCGCGCGACCTCGTCGGGTCCGACCCGGCCGAGCAGCGGCGGGCGCCGGCCCGCCTGCCAGCCGGCGGAGATGCCGACGTCGGAGATCAGCGTCGGGTACACGGCCGACACCCCCACCCCGGTCCCCCGCAGCTCCTCGCGCAGGGACCAGGTGAAGCCGACGAGGCCGTGCTTGGCGGAGGAGTTGATCGTGGCGTACGGATAGGCCGTACGCCCGCCCACGGACCCGATGTTGACCACGTGTCCGCGCCCGGCTTCGAGCATGTCCGGCAGGACCAGCCGGGTCAGGGCCTCGGCGCCGAACAGGTTGACCAGCAGGACCTGCCGGATGCTCTCGACCGTGGCGTCCTGGAACCGGGTGACGTGCTCGATCCCGGCGTTGTTGACCAGGATCCCGGCCGGCCCCAGTTCGCGGCGGACCGTCTCCACGATCCGCCGCTGCGCCCCTTCGTCGGAGACGTCGGCGGGCACCACGAGCGGCTCGGGACCGAGCCGCCCGATCTCCTCCGCGGCGGTCTTGAGTCCTTCGCCGGACCGGGCGACGAGTGCCAGTCGGACACCCGCCCGGGCCAGTTCCGCGGCGATGTGCGGGCCGACGCCGCGCGACGCCCCCGTGACGATTCCCACAACGTTGTTCAGTTCGCGCACGGACGTCGTCCTTTACCGAGAGGGACAGGTTTCAGCGGGTCGGCTGCAGTACGGCACGCCTGCCGCAGACCATGTGGATCAAGGCCGCGACGCAGCACAGCAGCGCCCCGGTCAGCGCCACGGCGGTGATGCCGGCGTGGTCGAGCACCGCGCCCCCGACGACCCCGGACAGGCCGATGCCCAGATAGAGGGCGGAGGCGTTGAGCGCCAGCAGCAGACCGCCGGCGTCCGGCGAGAGTTCGAGCAGCCGGCGCTGGACCGGCGGGTTGAAGCCCCAGCTCGACACCCCCCAGAAGAACAGCAGTACCGCCGCGATCGCCGTGCTGTGCACCGCGGACAGCGCGGACAGGGCGATCACGCTGCCGGACACGGCCACCAGCAGCGGCATCCGGTAGCCGTAGCGGTCGGCGGCGAACCCGCCGGCCGCGTTGCCGACGGCGCCGCCGATCCCGTAGCCGAAGAGGAGCAGGCTCAGCCCGGTGCCGTGCGCCCCGACGGTCTCGGCCAGTACCGGTGCCGCGTACGTGTACACGGTGAACACCCCGAGGCTGGCCGCGAGCGTGATGGCGAGGACGGCGACGACCCGGCCGTCGGAGGCGACGGCCAGCCGCCGGCGCAGGGTCACCCTGGCGGGCGCCGCGACCTCGGGCACGGCCACCGCGACGGCCACCGCGGAGAGCGCGCAGAAACCCGCGACGAGCCAGAAGACGCCCCGGTGCCCGAGCGGGCCGACGAGCAGCGTGCCGGCCGGCACGCCGACGATGGTGGCGGTCACCAGCCCGCCGAAGACCCAGGCCGC
Source organism: Streptomyces sp. TN58 (assembly GCF_001941845.1). NCBI lineage: Bacteria > Bacillati > Actinomycetota > Actinomycetes > Kitasatosporales > Streptomycetaceae > Streptomyces > Streptomyces sp. TN58. The sequence continues at coordinate 1,073,550 of NZ_CP018870.1, forward strand.
CGCGCGCGCCCGCCGCTCGGGGCCGCTCAGTTCGGCGGCGACCGCGGTGGCGGCCGGGGTGAACACCGCGGCGCCCACGGCGGTGACGATCCTGGCGGCCGTCAGGACGGCGAAGTCCGTCGCCAGTGCGGCGAGCGCGTTGCCGGCCGCGGCCACCAGCAGCGCCGTGATGATCAGTGGCCGGCGGCGCCACCCGCCAAGGGCCACGGCCAGCAGCGGTGAGCCGATGGCGTAGGCCACCGCGAAGGACGTGGTAAGCAGTCCCGCCGTGGACAGCGAGACGGACAGCTCTTCGCTCAGCTGCGGCAGCATTCCGGTGACGACGTAACCACTCGTCCCCACTGCGAACGCTCCGAGCGCGAGCGTGGAGATCTTGCCTAACACGAGAACGAACCCCCTGCCCCCCGGCTGGTCAGTGCGGAACGCGATCATGACACGGGGCTCGAAGGCCGCGCGAACCGGAGTCCGTTCCACACTCCCACAACAGAAGTTGCAGGCCAACGGAGGTTTTGCGCCATGGTCACCTCGCCGCGCACGGGCATGCGGGATCCGTCCGCCACGGGATGCCTCCTCGCCGCGGACGGATCACACGCTCGGCCGGTGCTGCCGGGTCACTCCCCTTCGGAGGCCTGCGGATTCGCAGTAGTCACGCCCAGCCGGCGCGCCTTCTCGATGTCGGCGGCGGAGGGCTTGACCCGGGTGAACTCGTCGTGGCCGAGGACGGTCGACTTCCACTGGTCGGCGGGCGTCGTGCCGTAGCTCAGCAGCCACTGGGTGACGATCCGCTCCTGGCTGCCGCCGACGTACTGTCCGCTCCAGGTCGCGACAGAGTGGGCGTTGCGGTGGGCGTTGCGGTAGGCGACGGTCCATCCGACGGTGGTCCCGGTGCCGTCGGCGGGCGCGCTGTCGTAGCGGCCCGTCATGGTGTAGCGCTTCTCGGCGTTGCCGACCGCGGACTCGTAGGTTCCGGTGAACCCGCCGTTCGCGGCCCGCGTCACCACCATGACGGAGCCGAGCTGGTTGTACCAGGTGCCCAGGATGCCGGGCCGGGACTCCGTCACGGAACCGCTCTCCGCGGTCTGCGACACGGTCGCGCGGGTGTCCGCCGAAGCGCTCGCGGACACGGTGACGAAGGTCAGGGACAGGGCGCACAGTGCGACCAGGGTTTGGCGTACACGCGTCACGAGATCATTTCCCCCTGTGAGGGCCTCCAGGGCCCGCCGGTCGCCCGCGCGGTGGGGGCCGCGGGCGCTTTCGGCAAGAAGCGTAGGGTCGTGACCGGCGGTAAGCCGGGGCCGGTTCCGTGAAGTGTCGCAGTTCATACGGACAGTCGGCGTGATGTGTTCGCCCACCGGCCCCTGGGCGACGCGGAGGCCGACGGTCCGCCGGGAGGGTCAGCGGTCGCGTACCGCGACGATGCCGTTGCGAAGGCCCCGATGTACGCGGTGCCGTCGGGCCGAGGGTGACGGGCGTCAGTCCTTGACGATCTCGCTCCAGTGGGCGGTGTTCGCGCACCAGCGCCCCAGCAGTACCGGGTCGTGGCCCACCGCGAGGAGCCCGGCGCCGGTCTCGGCGCGGTAGTCCTCGACGACGCCGACCAGCGCGGCCGTGGTGGAGGCGTCGAGCATGGCGGTCATCTCGTCGCAGACCAGCCAGCGCGGCCGCAGCGCCAAGGCCCGGGCCAGGCAGGCGCGTTGCAGCTGGCCGTCGCTGACCTCGTGGGGCCGGCGGGAGAGCAGGTCCGCGCCGAGTCCCACCCGCTCGGCCAACTCGGCCACCCGCGCCGCCGCTTCCCTACGCCGGCCGGTCGCCCGCAGCGGTTCCGCGACGAGGTCGCGCAGCCGCAGGCGGGGGTCGGCGGCGAGCCGCGGCTGCTGGAAGACGACGCCGACCGCGGTGCGCAGCGAGCGCGGGGCGCGGTGGGAGAAGCCGGTCACGGTGTGGCCGTCGAGGGTGACGGTCCCCCGGTCGGGCCGGTGCAGCAGGGCGGCGACCCGGGCCAGGGTGGACTTGCCGCAACCGCTCGGGCCGAGCAGGCCCAGGGACTCCCCCGGGCGCAGGGTGAGGTGCGCGCCCCGGACCGCGGGGGCACGGCGGTCGTAGCCGGCGGTGATGTCCGTGAGCTCAAGCATGGTGGCAGGCCACCCCTTCGGTGAGCGTGGGCCGCCGGGTGCGGCAGAGCGGGTCGGCCGCGGCGCAGCGGGCGGCGAAGGCGCAGCCGGGCGGGAGAGCGCCGAGCTCGGGCGGCGCTCCGGGTACGGGGGCGAAGGCGCGTTCGGGGAGGGCGTCGAGGAGGCCGCGCGCATAGGGGTGACGGGGCCCGGGGCCGCCGAAGAAGTCTGCGGCCGGGGTGATCTCGACGATCCGCCCCGCGTACATCACGGCGACGGTGTCGGCGATCCGCTCGGCCGCGGCCAGGTCGTGGGTGATCATCAGCAGTGCCCGGCCGTCGGCTCGGGTGTGGGCGCGCAGTTCGTCGGCGGTGCGCTCGACGAGGTCCCGGTCCAGGCCGGTGGTCGGCTCGTCGGCCAGGAGCAGGGGGGCGTCGCCGACGAGGGCGAGGGCGGTGGCCGCACGCTGGGCGAGGCCGCCGGAGAGTTCGTGGGGGTGGCGGTCGAGGTGGGTGGCGGGGAAGGCGGCGCGCGCTGCGGCCGCCTCCGCCGCCGCGCGCAGGGCGGCCCGGCGGGCGCGCCCGCGGCGGGCGGCCCGGCCGGGTCCGTGGGGTGCGGGGGCGGGGTCGGCCAGTTCGCGGACGGTCTCCTCCAGGTGGGCGCGGACGGTCCGGACCGGGGTGAGGTGCGCGGCGGGGCTCTGCGGGACCAGGCCCACGCGGCGGCCCCGTACGGTGCGGGCGAGGGTGCGCTCGTCGGCGGCGAGCAGGTCGAGGCCGTCGGCGAGGCGGGCCGACCCGGCGGTCTCGGCGTTGCCGGGGAGCAGGCCGAGGAGGGCGGAGGCGAGCACGGACTTCCCGCAGCCGCTCTCGCCGACGAGGGCGAGGCTCTCGCCGGGCGCCAGCGTGAGGTCGGCGTCGGTGACGGCCTCCACGTACCGTCCCGCGGGCATCCGGAAGCGCACGGAGAGCCGTTCGACGCGGAGCACGGGCGGAGGGGGCGGTGGCGGGGTCACAGGGTCAGCTCCGATCGGCGGCGCGGGTTCAGGCGGTCGCGCCAGGCGCCCGCGAGGCCGGCGACGGCCAGGGTCGGGACGATCAGGAGCAGGCCGGGGAAGAAGGTGGGCCACCAGTCCCCGGCGAGCAGCGAGCCGCGCCCGGTCTGTACGAGGCCGCCCAGGCTGGCCTGGTGGGCGGGCAGTCCTAGGCCGAGGAAGGACAGGGCGGACTCGTGCCACATCGCGTGCGGGATCATCAGCACGGCGGCGAGGCCGGCCTGCGGGAGGATGCCGGGCACCAGGTGCCGTACGGTGACCCGCCACCGGGAGGCTCCGCCGGAGACGGCGGCGTCCACGTAGGGCCGGCCGCGCAGGGACAGGACTTCCGCGCGGACGATCCGGGCCGTGGAGAGCCAGTGGGTGGCCGCCACCGAGGCGACGACGGGCCAGACCCCCGGACGGAACAGGGCGACGACGAAGATGCCCAGGAGCAGGTGGGGGACGGAGGAGAGGGTGTCCACCGCGCGCATCGCCAGCCGGTCGGTCCAGCCGCCGAGGGCGCCCGCTGCGGCTCCCACCGCGGTGCCGATCACGGTGGCGGCGAGTGCGGCCACGAGGCCGACGAGGAGGGAGACGCGCAGGCCGTAGACGCACCGCAGCAGCAGGTCTCGGCCGACGTCGTCGGTACCGAAGGGGTGTTCCCACGAGGGGGGTTGCAGCTTCGACGCCAGGTCGACCGCCTGTTGGTCAAGCTGTGCCAGCGGCGGTACGGCCAGCACGGCCAGCACGATGACCGCCATGGCGGCGGCGGAGGCTCGGACCCGCAGGGTGCGGGTGGTGGGCCGGGTGCGGCCCCGCGGACGCCAGACGGTGTCAGCCATCGAAGCCCACCCTGGGGTCGGCCAGCCCGTACAGCAGGTCGGACAGCAGGTTCCCGGCGAGTACGGCCGCGGTGGCCAGCACCGTCAGGGCCGCCAGCAGGGGGAAGTCGACGGCAGTGGCCGCCTGTACGGTTGCCGCGGCGATGCCGGGCCAGCTGAAGACGGTCTCCACCAGCAGGGCGCCGGTGATCAGTTCGGGCACCCGGGAGCCGATCAGCGTCAGCATCGGCAGCATTCCGGAGCGCAGGGCGTGGCCGAGGAGGATCCGGTGTTCGGCCAGACCCCGCGCGCGGGCGCCCCGTACGGGGTCCTCGCCCAGTGCGTCGGCGACGCCCTGGCGGACGTACAGGAAGAACCAGGGCAGTTGGGAGGCGCCCAGCACCAGCGCGGGCAGCACCAGGTGGGAGGCGACCTGCGCGAAGGTGACGGTGTCGCTGCCGGCGTCGGTGAGGCCGCCCGAGGGCAGTGCGCCGAGCCGTACCGAGAAGAGCCAGATGGCGAGCAGTGCCGGCCAGAAGACGGGGGCGGCCTCCAGGGTGTAGGCGAGCGCGGAGACGGCCCGGTCCAACGCGCCGCCCGCCCGGCGCGCGGCCAGGACGCCGAGCGCGGTGCCCGCGAGGACGGCCGCGGTGAAGGCGCAGGCGGCGAGCAGCGCCGACCAGCCGACCCGCTCCGTGATGACGTCGGTGACGGGCTGGCGCATGACGGTGGAGGTGCCGAGGTCGCCGGTGAGCGCCGAGGTCAGCCAGTCCCACCAGCGGGCGGTCAGGGGCCGGTCGGCGCCGAGGTTGGTCCGCAGCTGGTCGAGTTCGGCCTGCGAGGCGGTGAGTCCCGCGGTTCCGGCGTAGGCCTTGACGGGGTCGAAGGGGGAGAGCGCGGCGAGGGCGAAGACGCCGAAGGTGACGGCGAGCAGGACGGGGGCGGCGGACAGGGTGCGCCGCCCCGCCATGCGCGCCATCGGCCTCCAGGGGAGGCGGACGGGGTGGGTGGTCACGGGGTGGGGCTCACTTCTGCTTCTGCCGGGGCTTCCAGTTCTCGACGTTCCACCAGGGGCCGGCGCCGAGGCCGTGGTCGTGCGGCTCCACCTGGGTTCCGAGCCCGTCCCACCGGTCGTTCACGACGTAGAGGTGGTCGATGTGGGTGAGGAAGACGTAGCCCGGGTTCTCGGCGAGCCGGCGCTGCACCGTGTCGTAGGCGGCCTTGCGGATGGCCGGGTCGGCGCTGCGGCGCCCTTCGGCGAGGGCCGCGTCCACGGCCGGATCGTCGTACCAGGCCATGTTGTTGAAGCCGTCGCCGCCGAGGGAGGAGGTGAGCAGCAGGTACTGGTCGAAGTCCGGGTCGGCGGGTGAGCCGCCGCCGGCGAGGACGGCCTCGGTCCTCATCCGGGGTTCGATGACCTCCCAGGTCCCGGCCTCGGTCCTGACCTCGATGCCCGCCTTCTTGGCGTCGGAGGCGAAGGCGAGGGCGTGGTCCTGGCGGATCTTGTCGCCGGAGGTGTACCAGAGGGGGAAGGAGGCGCGGACGCCGTCCTTGGCGCGGATGCCGTCCTCGCCCGTCTTCCAGCCGGCGTCGTCGAGGATCCTGCGGGCCCGGTCGAGGTCGTGGGGGCGCTCGGTGCCGGCGGCGAACCACGGGCTGCCGGTGGGGACCGGGCCGTAGGCGGGCCTGCCCGCGCCCTCCAGCAGCTTGTCGACCATGGCCGTGCGGTCCACGGCGATGTCCAGGGCCTGCCGGACGGCGAGGTCGCCGGTGACCTTGTGGTGCGTCGGGAGGGTGACGTTGCGGTAGTCGAAGGTCCTGGCGGCGTAGGTGCGGCGCGCCGGGTCCTTCGCGAAGCCCTTGGCGAGGTTCGGGGGCAGGATGGCGCCGTCCAGTTCGCCGGAGCGCAGGCGGGTGGCGCGTACGTCGTCGTCCTTGATCACGGCCATGGTGAGCTTCTTGACGGCGGGCTCGCCGCCCCAGTGGCCGGGGTTGGCCTTGAAGCTGAGCTTCTCCCCCTTGGACCAGCCGGTGAGCACGTAGGGGCCGGTGCCGACGGGACGGGTGGTGAAGTCGCCGCTGTTGACGTCCTGCCCGCCGGCGATGTGCTCGGGGGCGATGGGCAGCACGGTCCGCTCGGCGAAGGGCGCGTAGGGGTACTTCAGGGTGAAGACGACGGTGTCCTCGCCCTTCGCCTCGACGGACTCGATCGCGTCCAGCTCGGTCCTGGAGGCGTTGTTCGTCGCCGGGTCGAGGATCGTCCTGTAGGTGAAGACGACGTCCTTGGCGGAGAAGGGGGCGCCGTCGCTGAACTTCACGCCCCGGCGCAGCGTGAAGGAGTAGGTGCGCCCGTCCGCGGAGACGTCCGGGAGGGCTTCGGCCAGGGCGGGCTTCAGCTTCATGTCCGCGTCGTGCGTGAGCAGGCCGTCGAAGATCTTGGAGTTGCCGTCCTTGCCGTAGCCCAGCAGCGGGCTGAGGCTCTCCGGCTCGGTCGCGATGCCGACGACGACGGAGTCCGCGCCGGCGGCGCCGGCGGCCCCGGTTCCGGGGGTGGAGCATGCCGCCACGCCCGTGATGAGTGCGGCGGCCACCGTCGCCCTGGCCGCTCCCCGTACTGTCCGGGCCGTCATGCTCTGCACATCCCTGTTCGCGTTCATCCGTTATTGCAAAGAGCTGGCAATAATGCCAGACGTGATCAGAAGTCGACGAATGGGGTCACATCACCGACAAGAAACGCACGGGTCTTGTCGCCCTCCCGCCTTCCGTGCCATATATGTCTAGACCTTTACGGAAGCCGGCCGAGGAAGGCACCCCGTGCGACGCAGCGCCCCCACGCCCGCCCTCTTCCCCGCCGCCACCGGCCGCACGGGCCGCGTAGGCCTCGCAGTCCTCGCGGGGTTCGTGGGCCTCGTCGGCCTCGTGGCCCTCACCGCCTGCACCGCACCCGACACCGAGCCGCCACCCGCCCCCACCGGGCTCACCGCCCAGGCCGGCAGCGCCACCTCCGTGCACGTCATGTGGGACGCCCCGGCGGACCGCGCCGGGGTGACGCGCCACCAGGTCTTCGAGGGCGGACGCCTGGTGCGGGAACTCCCGGCCGAGAAGACCATGGTGGACATCACCGGCCTCGCCCCGAAGACCGGTTACTCCTTCACGGTGCGGGCCGAGGACGCCGCCGGGAACCTCTCCGGAGCAGGCCCCGCCGCGCTCGTGACCACGCCCGAGGCCAAGGCCGAGGACCGCACCGCGCCCACCGCCCCCGCCGCCACCACCGCGCGCGCGACCGGCCCCCGCTCCGCCCGGCTGTCGTGGGAACCCTCCACGGACGACACCGGCGTCACGGCGTACGACGTCTACCAGGGCGGCGTGCGCATCCACACCGCCGGAGCAGGCGAGAAGGAGACCACACTGACCGGCCTGCGGCCCGACACCGTCTACACCTTCACGGTCCGGGCCCGGGACGGCGCGGACAACTCCTCCCCCGACGGCCCCGCCGTGGACGTCGGCACCCCGCCCGCCTCCGGCGACGGGCCGCCCACCGCACCCGCCGACCTCACCGCGACCGCCTCACCGCGCACGGTCACCCTCACCTGGACCGCCCCGGACACCGGCCGCGCGACCACGGAGTACGAGCTGTACGTCAACGGACGGCCCACCACCGTCATCCAGTTCGGCGCCGGCGCGGTGCCCGCCGGCCGGGTGGAGCACCGCCTCACCGTGGCCGAACCGACCGGCACCGAGTGGTCCGTGAAACTGCGGGCCAGGCTCCCTGACGGCAACTGGGGAGCCTTCTCCGCGGAACGGCGGATCACCCTCGTCGCATGACCGGCGGACACCGATCCCGCCCTAACGGCACGGTGGGATAAGAAGATCGCGCACAATACTCCCGTGTTCGGTGAGTACTCGGTCAATGACAATCAGCCAGATTCCGCGAACGGCGCGCCCCGGGGCGGCGCCGGATCACCCTGGGGAAACCTGCCGCCGGAACCGGCGAGCTTCATCGGCAGGGAGGCCGAACTGCACCTGCTCGGACAGCTGTTACGCGAACGGAGACTGATCACCCTGACCGGGGTCGGCGGAGTCGGCAAGACCCGGCTCGCCCTGCGCGCCGCCGCCGACGCCCGGCAGGCCCGGCCCGACGGCGTCTGGTGGGTCGACCTGTCACCGCTGCGCGACCCCGCCCTCCTGACGACTACCACCGCGCACACCGTCGGCCTCGTCGACCACTCCCCGCGCCCGCTCGACGAGGAACTGTGCGCCTGGATGGCCGACAAGGAGCTCCTGCTCGTCCTGGACACCTGCGAGCACCTGGTCGCCGACTGCCGCCACCTGGCAGGTGAACTCCTGCAGTCCGCACCCGGGTTGACCATCCTGATCACCTCACGCGAGCCCCTGCGCTGCGCGATCGAGGAAGTCGTCGAGGTCCGTCCGCTGCCCTGCGAAGGACCCGACAGCGACGCCCTGGCCCTCTTCCGCGCCCGCGCCCTCACCGCGGCACCCCACGCCGCCGCGGTCTTCGCCGACCCTGAGCGGACCGCGGTCGCCGCCGAGGTGTGCCGGCGTCTGGACGGCATCCCCCTCGCGCTGGAACTCGCCGGTGCCCGGTTGCGGTCGTGGACGGTCGAGCAGATGGCCGAGCGGATCGGCGAGCGCTTCGAGATGCTGTCGGACGCCCGGGCGACCCGGCCGCCCCGGCACCGGACCATGCGCACCACGATCGGCTGGAGCCACGAGCTGTGCGAGCCGCTCGAACGCCTGCTGTGGGCCCGGCTCTCGGTGTTCACCGGTGACTTCGACATCGCCGCGGCGCGCGCCGTGTGCGCGGGCGGCCCGCTGCCCGCCTCCCGGGTGGAACGCGTACTGGCCGGCCTCACCGCCAAGTCCGTTGTCCTGCGCTCCCGGGAGCGCGGCGCCGGCACCCGCTACCGGCTGCTGGACACGATCCGCGAGTACGGGCAGGACTGGCTGGCCGAACTGGGCGAGACCCAGCTGGTCTCCGACCGGCACGCGCACTGGTACGCGGCGCTCTCGCAGGCCGCCGACCGGGGTTGGATGGGCCCCGGACAGGTCGACTGGTACCGCAGGATCACCGCCGAGCACACCCAGCTGCGCACCGCCCTGGAACACCTGCTGACGGCCGACCCGGCGGCGGCGCTGGAGATGGCCGGGAACCTGTGGTTCTTCTGGTGCGCGTGCGGGCACGTGAACGAGGGCCGCGCCTTTCTGGAGCGGGCGCTGCGGCTCGCGCCGCGCACGGAGGTCGCCTACAACCAGGCCCTGTGGTCCCTCGGGCTCACCATGGTGCTCCAGGGCGACATGGACGAGGCCCGGCGCGTCGGCGAGCAGTGCGCCCTGCACGCCGCCCGCCTCGCCGACCCCGAACGGGAACTGCGCGCCGCCTACCTGCACGCGGCGTCGGTCCTCATGCCGGGCGACCCGGTACGGGCCCTGGAGCTGTCCGGCCCGCGGGCGCGGGCCGCCCACGGCGGCAGGCCCACCGGACCCGGCTGGCTCCTGTGCAAGCTGACCACCGGCTACTCCCTGTGCGCGCTGGAGCGCTTCGAGGAGGCGGCCGAGGAGGCGCGGTCCCTGCGGGAGGCGTGCACGGAGCTGGGCGAGCGGTGGATGCGGGCCTACGCGGACTACGTCCTGGCGGTGGCCGCACTGGGCCTGGGCGACCACGGGGAGGCGGCACGCCACGTCCGGGCGATGCTGTCCGGCAAGCGGCTCCTCGGCGACCGTCTGGGCATCGCACTGGGCCTCGACCTGCTGGCCACGGCGGTGGCCGGGCTGGGCGACGGCGAGCTGGCGGCCCGCCTGCTGGGCACCGGGCACGCGTGGTGGCGGACCGTGGGACGGCCGCAGATGGGCTCGCCCTCCCTGACGGCCCTGCGCGACGAGGGCGAACGGCAGGCACGGGCGGTGATCGGGGACGCGGCCTTCGAGGCGGCGTTCCGGGGCGGTGCGGCGGCGTTCACGGGCTAGCCCGTGAACGGCGCGCCGGTTAATCCCGTCGGGGCTCCCGTCAGTACGGGAGGGGTCTGCCCGACGGTGTGCGCAGGTCCAGGTCTCGGGGGGCGGGCTTGGGGACGGGCTTGCGGATCAGCTGCTGGCGCATGCTGCCTCCTCGCTCAGACCAGGGCGGGGCGGCGGGGTGCCACCGCGCGGCGGTCGGGGAGCAGTTCACCGGTGTCGTCGAAGATCACCACTCCGTTGCAGAGCAGGCTCCAACCCTGTTCGGGGCGGGAGACCACAGTGCGGGCGGCGTCGTGGTCGGCGCTTTCGGCGGCTGGGCAGGGGGGCTGGTGGGAGCACATGGCGCACCTCCTCGCGATGTGGGGCGGGAGGGCCGGTGGTCACCCGGTCGAATCCGCGATCCACGGTGGCGGCGAGTATTACTGATCGCCACCCCCGGACGGAACCCGTTTCGGCCGTCCAGTTCACGGTGTGTATGCCCGATTACCATGCGCTCATGCCCGTTATCCGGATCGTTCACCGCACATCCGCACCGGCCGCCGAGGCATGGTCGAGGCTCACCGACTGGGAGCTCCACGGTGCGCAGGTGCCCCTCACGCGGACGATCATCGAGACGGCGCCCCCGACACACGCGGGAACGGTCTTCACAGCCCGCACGGGTGTGGGCAGGATCACATTCGACGACCGCATGGAGGTCGTCGTCTGGCGCCCGCCCGCGGAGGGCTCGCCGGGACTCGTACGGCTGGAGAAGCGCGGACGGGCGGTGACGGGCTGGGCGGAGATCGAGATCCGCCCCCTTCCCGCGGGCGGTTCGGAGGTCCACTGGCGCGAGGAGCTGCGCCTGCGCGGCCTCCCCCGCGCCCTGGACCCGGCGGTCGCGGCGGCGGGCCGGCTCCTCTTCGGCCGGGCCGTCACCCGCCTGCTGCGCCGCTGACCGCGCTGGTTACTGTTCCGTGATCACCCTGCCGGTGATCACGGAACGAACGAGGAGAGATCCGTGGCCACTCCGCCACCGCCGCAGCAGGCTCCCGGTCCGTACGGCCCGGCCGGAGGCCCCGTGTTCACGGGCCCGCAGCAGCCGTACGGCGCGTACGGCGCCCACCCGCAGCCCGGCCGGTACGGGTGCAGCCTGTGCGGGTGCTGGCCGGCGGCGCCCGCCACCGTGCGGGGCCACCAGGGCATGGTCGTCCTGGCGCGGTTCCTGAGCCGCCGCGGCCCCTTCTGCCGGGACTGCGGCCTCGCCACCTACCGCGGCATGTCGTCCGACACGCTGTGGCAGGGCTGGTGGAGCCCGCTGTCCCTGTTCGTCACGCCCGTGACCCTGCTCATGAACCTCGGCCCGCGCGCGGCCTTCCGCAGGCTCGCTCCCCCGTCGGGCGGCTTCCGCCCGCCCCTCGACCCGGGCAAGCCGCTGTGGCGCCGCCCCCCGGCCCTGCTCTTCCTCATGCCGGTGCTGCTCGTGGTGCTGGCCGTACAGGCGCTCATCGTGCTCGGCCTGGTGGTCGACGGCCCGCCGAAGCTGTCCGTGGGGCAGTGCGTGCGCAACGAGGGCACCTGGGGCGAGCAGGACCTGGAGGTCGTGTCCTGCGACTCGTCCCGCGCCGCGTACAAGGTCACCGGACTGCTGGACACCCCCGGTGCGCGCTGCGCCCCGCTGGACTACCTCGCCGACCCGAAGTACGGCCCGGACGACTTCACCAGCGCCTGCCTGACGCCGCTGCGCTGACACGCGCGCCGGGGCGCGGATGGGGGCGGATGGGGGCCCGCCCCGCGCCCCCGTCCGCCCGCCGGGGCCCCGCGCTAGCGGATCGGCATGCCGGAGATCGTGCGGGCGATCACCAGCCGCTGGATCTCGCTGGTGCCCTCGAAGATGGTGTAGATCGCGCTGTCCCGGTGCATGCGCTCCACCGGGTACTCGCGGGTGAAGCCGTTTCCGCCGAGGATCTGGACGGCCTGGGCGGTCACCTTCTTGGCGACCTCGCTCGCGAAGAGCTTGGACATCGAGCCCTCGGCCGACTCGAACGGCCGGCCCGCGACCGCCATCCAGGACGCCCGCCACACCAGCAGCCGGGCGGCGTCGATCTGCGTGCGCATGTCGGCGAGCTGGAAGGCGACGCCCTGGTTGTCGATGATCGGGCGGCCGAACTGCGTACGGGTCTTCGCGTAGTCGAGCGCGACCTCGTACGCGGCGCGCGCGGTGCCCACGGCCATCGCGCCGACGGCCGGCCGGGAGGCCTCGAAGGTGGCCATGGCGGCGTTCTTGACCCGCTCGCCCCCGCCGCTTCGGGCGCGCTCGCGGGCCCGGGCGAGCCGCTCGTCCAGCTTCTCCTTGCCGCCGAGCAGGCAGTTTCCGGGGATGCGTACGTCCTCCAGCACCACCTCGGCGGTGTGCGAGGCGCGGATGCCGTGCTTCTTGAACTTCTGCCCCTGCGACAGCCCCGGGGTGCCGGGCGGCACGATGAAGGAGGCGTGGCCCTTGCTGCCCAGGGCCGGGTCGACGACGGCGACCACGATGTGGACGTTGGCGATACCGCCGTTGGTGGCCCAGGTCTTGGTGCCGTTGAGGACCCACTCGTCCTTGGCCTGGTCGTAGACCGCCCGGGTGCGCATGGAGCCGACGTCCGAGCCGGCGTCCGGCTCGGAGGAGCAGAAGGCGGCGACCTTCACGTCGTCGGGGGTGCCGTACATCTGGGGGATCCAGGTGCCGATCTGCTCCTCGGTGCCGTTGGCGACGACTCCGATCGCCGCGAGCCCGGTGCCGACGATGGACAGGGCGATGCCCGCGTCTCCCCAGAAGAGCTCCTCCATGGCCATCGGGATGCCGAGCCCGGTCGGGTCGAAGAACTGCTGGGCGTAGAAGTCCAGCGAGTAGATGCCGACCTTGGCGGCCTCCTGGATGACGGGCCACGGAGTTTCCTCGCGCTCGTCCCACTCCGCGGCCGCGGGTCGCATCACATCGGCCGCGAAGCCGTGGATCCAGTCCCGCACCTGCTTCTGGTCCTCGTTCAGCTCCATGGTGAACTCCGCCATGTCCCCTCCACCTGTCCGCACTCGTCACTCCGGAGGTTACTAGCGGTAACCTACGTGGTTGCCACAGTCTGTTACCGGCGAGTAAACACTGTCAAGCACGGTCGATGCCGCTCCCGGCCCCCAGCTCGTGTCCGCTGATTCGATCGCCGGGGTGCCATGGGTGTTACGTTGCGTGGGCGTCAGGCACATCGCAAGGGCGGGGAGAGAACTCATGGAGACCACGCAGCAGACCGGCGAACCGGGAGCGGCCGAGCGCCGCCGGCGGGAGCTGCTCGAAGCGGCAGACCGGGTCGTGCTCAGGGACGGCCCCAAGGCCTCCATGAACGCCATCGCGGCCGAGGCCGGCATCACCAAACCCATCCTCTACCGGCACTTCGGGGACAAGGCGGGCCTCTACCAGGCACTCGCGGTCCGGCACACCGACGCCCTGCTCGACTCGCTGCGGGCCGCGCTCGACGCCCCCGCCGAACGCCGCCGACGGGTGGAGGCGACCCTCGACACCTACCTGGCGGCCATCGAGGCCCGCCCGCAGGTCTACCGCTTCCTGATGCACCCGGCCGAGGACTCCCACACCTCCGAGCGCGGCTTCGACGTCGGCCTGCACTCCGCGCCGCTGCTGCGCAGGCTCGGCGAGGAGCTGGCCCAGGTGATCAGCGAGCGGGTCGACCTCGGCCCCGCCGGCGAGCAGCTGGCCCGCGTCTGGGGCCACGGCATCGTCGGCATGATGCACGCGGCGGGCGACTGGTGGCTGGGCGAACGCCCCTGCGCCCGCGCGGACCTCGTGGCCGGCCTGACCGACCTCCTCTGGGGCCGCCTCGCCACCGCCGGCAACCGCGAAAACGGCCCCGGCTTCTGACGTCCGCACCCCCACCGCCTCCCCGGCCACGCAGGAGCCGCCCGCCAAGGCGCGCCGCCTTGCGGGCGGGCCGGGCCGGCGGCATTCTCAGCCTCGCCGGACGGGCGCAGCCCGGCGGGGACAGCATCAGCAGGGGCTGCGCTGGGCCGTGTCTGACAAATCCCGCCTGGCGCACGACGCCCGGCACGCACACTCGCTGCGTTGTCGGAGTCATCCACGTACGCCCAGTACAAGGATGATCCTGCGCCTGGCGATCGCACGCACCGGACGCCGCGCGCCCCGCCCTGCGGGCGGACGGCGCAATCGGTCAGACACGGCCTAGCGAGCCCGGCCCCACGGGGCCTTGCGGATCGCCCGCCGCAGGCGACGGGCCCGCATGCCCGTCACGCGGTCCGCGTAGACCGTCCCGTCGAGGTGGTCGCACTCGTGCTGGAGGCAGCGCGCGAAGAACCCCGTACCCGCGATCCGCACAGCGGCGCCGTCCGACGTGACCCCCTCCACGACCGCGTGGTCGAAGCGGACGGTGCCCGCCTCCAGCCCCGGCAGGGACAGACATCCCTCCGGTCCGAGGAACTCGTCCCCGTCGGCCGCCATCAGACGGGGGTTGACGACGTGCCCGACGTGCCGTACGTCTTCGTCATCGGGGCAGTCGTAGACGAACACCCGCTGGGCGACGCCGATCTGGTTCGCGGCCAGGCCGACGCCCTCGGCGGCGTACATCGTCGCAAACATGTCCTCGATGAGGCGGTCGAGTCGCGGCCCGAACTCGGTGACCTCCGGGCAGGGCGAGTGGAGCACCGGATCACCCAGCAGGCTCATGGTGCGGACGAGGCCGGTGGTACCGGGGATGGGGCGCTGTCGCATGGCCGCAAGCCTACGACGGGCGGCCGTACGAGGAGATCCGTGGTGGGGCGGGGGGCGCCGCGGTCAAGGCTCCTGCCTGTACTGGATAGGCTGGGGCCGACCGACGCTAGGAGGACAAGGGACGATGGCAGGCAACACGGAGCCGCTTTCGCCGCGGGCCAAGCTGGCCGTGACGGCGGGCAAGGCCGCGGCGGCGGTGTCGCGGGCCGCGGGACGCGGAAGCGGATCGGTGATCGGCGGCAAGGTCGCACTCAGGCTCGACCCCGATCTCCTCGGCGCGCTGGCGCAACATCTCGACGTCGTCCTCGTCTCCGCGACGAACGGCAAGACCACGACGACCCGGCTGATCGCCGAGGCCCTGCGGGCCAGCGGTCCGGTCGTCTCCAACGCCCTCGGCGCCAACATGCCGGCGGGCATCACCTCGGCCCTCGCGGGCGGCTCGGACGCCAAGTACGGCGTCATCGAGGTCGACGAGAAGTACCTCGCCGGAGTGGCCCGGGACGTCACCCCCAAGGTGATCGCCCTGCTCAACCTCTCCCGCGACCAGCTGGACCGCGCCGCCGAGACCCGCATGCTGGCGGAGAAGTGGCGTGAGGGCCTCCAGGGGTCCAAGGCGGTCATCGTCGCGAACTGCGACGACCCGCTGATCGTCTGGTCCGCCTCCTCCTCGCAGAACGTGGTGTGGGTCGCGGCCGGCCAGGAGTGGAAGGACGACGCCTGGTCGTGCCCCTCCTGCGGCGGTGTCATGCAGCGCCCGGGCGACGACTGGTTCTGCGGCGAGTGCGGCTTCCGGCGCCCGACCCCGACCTGGGTGCTCTCCGGCGACCACGTGCTGGACCCGCACGGTTCGGCCTGGCCGATCCACCTCCAGCTGCCCGGCCGTGCCAACAAGGCCAACGCCGCGACCTCGGCCGCCGTGGCCGCCGTCTTCGGCGTCCCGCCGCAGGTCGCGCTGGAGCGGATGTACCAGGTGCAGGCCGTCGCCGGCCGCTACGACGTGGTGAACTTCCAGGGCCGTGAGCTGCGGCTGCTGCTCGCCAAGAACCCGGCGGGCTGGCTCGAAACGTTTTCGCTGATCGACCCGCCGCCGACCCCGGTGATCCTCTCCGTGAACGCGCGCGGCGCCGACGGAACCGACACCTCCTGGCTGTGGGACGTCGACTACCCGCGCCTGGCCGGCCACCCGATCTTCGTGATCGGCGACCGCAAGCTGGACCTCGCGGTCCGCCTGGAGGTCGCGGGCCTGGACTTCCGGGTGTGCGAGACCCTCGACGAGGCCGTGCAGCTCGCGCCGCCCGGACAGATCGAGCTGATCGCCAACTACACCGCCTTCCAGGACGTGCGCCGCCGCGTCGGCAACTAGTACTCATACCCCAGAGGACACAAGAGCATGAGCGACAACAGCCTGCGTCTGGTGTGGGTCTACCCCGACCTGCTCAGCACGTACGGAGACCAGGGCAACGCCCTCGTCGTGGAGCGCCGCGCCCGCCAGCGCGGCCTGGACGTGCAGCGCGTGGACGTGCGCAGCGACCAGCCCATCCCCACCTCGGGCGACATCTACCTGATCGGCGGCGGCGAGGACCGTCCGCAGCGCCTGGCCGCGGAGCGGCTGCTGCGCGACGGGGGTCTGGAGCGGGCCGTCTCGAACGGGGCGATCGTCTTCTCCGTCTGTGCCGGCTACCAGATCCTCGGCAAGGAGTTCGTCAACGACCAGGGGCAGCGCCAGGAGGGCCTCGGCCTGCTGGACGTCGTCACCGTGCGCGGTGAGGGCGAGCGGTGTGTCGGCGACGTCCTCGCCGACATCGACCCGCGCCTGGGCCTGCCGCAGCTGACGGGCTTCGAGAACCACCAGGGCGTCACGCACCTCGGCCCGACGGCGAAGCCGTTCGCCCGGGTGACCATGGGCCGCGGCAACGGCACCGGCGACGGTACCGAAGGCGCGTACAACGACACGGTGTTCGGCACCTACATGCACGGTCCCGTGATGGCCCGCAACCCGCACATCGCGGACCTGCTGCTGAAGCTGGCCCTCGACGTGAACGCGCTGCCGGCCATAGACGACCGGTGGTACGAGGCGCTGCGCGCGGAGCGCATCGCGGCGGCTACGCAGCCCGCGTAGCACCCCGTCCGCACCCACCCGCAGCCGCTCATCGGGGCGGCCCCCGCATCATGTGTTCGGCCCGGTTTTCCCTAGGGGGAACCGGGCCGACGTCGTTTTGTACGACGATCACGACCAGCATGTGGAGGATGGTTCAGGGCACCTCCAAACCGCTTGTAGGGTGGCCGTAGTTCCAACCGGACGACGTGGTCCGGTCGTCGGCCCACGTTGCAAAGGTCTCTTCTGCCATGCGCATAGGTGTGCTCACTTCCGGTGGCGACTGCCCCGGCCTCAACGCCGTCATCCGCTCCGTCGTGCACCGCGCCGTCGTCGACCACGGTGACGAGGTGATCGGCTTCCACGACGGCTGGAAGGGCCTGCTGGAGGCGGACTACCGCAAGCTCGACCTCGATGCCGTCGCCGGCATCCTCGCCCGCGGGGGCACCATCCTCGGCTCCTCCCGGGTCCAGCCCGCGCACCTGCGCGACGGTGTCGAGCGCGCCCGCGGGCACGTCGCGGACCTCGGCCTCGACGCGATCATCCCGATCGGCGGCGAGGGCACCCTGAAGGCCGCGAACCTGCTCTCCGAGGCAGGCCTGCCGATCGTCGGCGTCCCGAAGACCATCGACAACGACATCGCCTCCACCGACGTCACCTTCGGCTTCGACACCGCCGTCGGGGTCGCGACGGAGGCGCTCGACCGGCTGAAGACGACCGCCGAGTCCCACCAGCGTGTGATGGTCGTCGAGGTCATGGGCCGCCACACCGGCTGGATCGCCCTGCACTCGGGCATGGCGGCGGGCGCGCACGCGATCGTCGTTCCGGAGCGGCCCTTCGACATCGACGAGCTGACGGCGATCGTCGGCGAGCGGTTCTCGGCGGGCAAGCGGTTCGCGATCGTCGTGGTCGCGGAGGGCGCCAAGCCGAAGCCCGGCTCCATGGCCTTCGAGGAGCGCGGCAAGGACATCTACGGCCACGAGCGGTTCGCCGGCATCGGCAACCTGCTGGCCGCGGAGCTGGAGAACCGCCTGGGCAAGGAGGCCCGTCCGGTGATCCTGGGCCACGTCCAGCGCGGCGGCACGCCCACCGCGTACGACCGGGTCCTGGCCACCCGTTTCGGCTGGCACGCGGTGGAGGCGGCGCACCGGGGCGAGTTCGGCATGCTGACCGCGCTGCGCGGCACGGACATCGTGATGGTGCCGCTCGCCGAGGCGACCTCGTCCCTGAAGACGGTCCCGGCCGACCGCTACGACGAGGCCCAGACCGTTCTCTGACGGCTCCCCGGCGTCCCATTTGTGGCAGACCGCCCCCGCGCGCACGAGCGTGCGGGGGCGGCACTACTGTGGTGGGGCAGCACAGTCAAGGGAGTGAACAGATGGATCACAGCGGGCACGGCATGGACATGAACATGGACTTGCCGCCGTTCACTCTCGGGCGCGGGCTGGAGTTCTCCTTCGACGCCTTCTTCCTGTTCGGCTCGCTGCTGGGCCTCGCCCTGTACGGGTGGGGCGTGCTGCGGCTGCGCCGGCGCGGGGACTCCTGGCCGCTGGGCCGGACCATCGCGTTCACCCTCGGTGTGCTGACCGTGATCCTGGTGATGTGCACCAAGCTGAACGACTACGGCATGGTCATGTTCAGCGTGCACATGGTCCAGCACATGGTGATCAGCATGATCACCCCGATCCTGGTGCTGCTGGGTGCCCCGGTGACGCTGGCGCTGCGCGCGCTGCCCCCGGCCGGCCGCGGCCGCAGGGGGCCGCGCGAGCTCCTGCTGGCGCTGCTGCACAGCCGGTACATGAGGGTGATCACCCATCCGGCGTTCACCATCCCGATGTTCATCGCGAGCCTCTACGCGCTGTACTTCACGCCGCTCTTCGACTTCCTGATGGAGAGCCGCACCGGGCACATCGCGATGATGGTCCACTTCTTCGCGGTCGGTCTGATCTTCTTCTGGCCGATCATGGGCATCGACCCCGGTCCGCACCGTCCGGGCTACGTCATGCGGATGCTGGAGCTCTTCGCGGGCATGCCGTTCCACGCGTTCTTCGGCATCGCCCTGATGATGGCGAGCCAGCCCATGATCAGGACGTACGCGGACCCGCCGGCCTCCCTCGGCATCGATCCGCTTTTGGACCAGCAGTGGGGCGGCGGCATCGCCTGGGCGTTCAGCGAGATCCCCTCGGTCCTGGTCCTGATCGCCCTGATCTACCAGTGGTACCACTCCGAGCAGCGGGCAGCGAAGCGCTCCGACCGGGCCGCCGACCGCAACGGCGACCAGGAGCTGGAGGCGTACAACGCGTATCTCGCCTCGCTCCGCGCGCGTGGCCAGTAGCGCGACCCCGCGTCCGCGCGCCACCATGGGGCATGACCGGATCCGTTAAGGCGATGGCAGTCATGACCTTCGCCTCCCTGGTGGCCGTCGCCACGTACTCGGTGGTGCTCGGGAGCAACGGCTGGCTGTGGTTCGGCTGGGTGGTCCTGGGGCTGCTGACGGCGGGGATGGCCGCCTCGCGCAGTACCTGAGGAAGGTCGACACCGCCCCCTCCGTCCCGCGACTCACCGTCCGTAGACTGGCCGTGACAACGGGATACCCACAGGAGCGGCCTGGTGTTCTACCACTTGCTCAAGCACGTGTTCCTCGGACCCCTGCTGCGGCTGCTGTTCCGGCCGCGGATCGAGGGGCTGGAGAACATCCCGGCGGAGGGCGCGGCGATCGTCGCGGGCAATCACCTGTCGTTCTCCGACCACTTCCTGATGCCCGCCATCCTGGCGCGGCGGATCACCTTCCTGGCGAAGGCCGAGTACTTCACCGGCCCCGGGATCAAGGGCAGGCTCACCGCGGCGTTCTTCCGCAGCGCCGGGCAGATCCCCGTGGACCGGTCCGGCAAGGACGCCGGCCAGGCGGCCCTGCGCGAGGGGCTGGGCGTCCTGGCCAAGGGCGAGCTGCTGGGCATCTACCCGGAGGGCACCCGATCCCACGACGGCCGGCTCTACAAGGGCAAGGTGGGCGTGGCCGCCATGGCCCTCGGCGCGGGGGTGCCGGTCGTGCCCTGCGCGATGGTGGGCACCTTCGAGATCCAGCCGCCCGGGAAACGGATCCCGAAGATCCGGCGCGTGACGATCCGCTTCGGCGAGCCCTTGAACTTCTCCCGGTACGCCGGGATGGAGGGCGAGCGCACCGTCCTGCGGGCGGTCACCGACGAGATCATGTACGAGATCCTCGCCCTGTCCGGTCAGGAGTACGTCGACCGGTACGCGGCCGAGGTGAAGGCCGAGGAGGAGGAAGCGCGGAAGCAGGCCCGGCGCACGGTGCGCTGAGCCCGCTCCGCCTGCGGGCGGTCCCGGTGGCGGACGGCGGTCAGCTCCTCGCGCGCCGGGAGTCCGGCCCCGGCGGCGTCCGCTGAGCGGGGGGCCTCCGCGGCCGGGGCGACCGGTGTGGCGTGCGGCGCACATGTCACGCCCGGGGCGTCGACCTTGCCGGTCAGTGGCCGTAGGCACGGCCGGCGGCGGCGAGCACTTCACGCAGCCGGAGGGCGTCCGCGGCCAGAGCCGTCACGAGGACGGCGGGTCCGGCCAGCGGGGTCGCGACGGCGCACTCCCCCAGCACCGCGGCCGGCGGCGGGTCCTCCTCGAACGCCGGGTCGACGACGAGGAGTTGACCGACGGCCCGGTGCCCGGCGAGTCCCGCCGGGCCGTCCCAGCCGCCGGGAGCGCCGGGGCCGCAGGCGAGTTCCTGGTCCAGCAGCGGCCGGCCGCCGTGGGTGACGGTGAGCCGGCTGCGCAGCAGACCGGGCGGCTCCCCGTGCCGTCCCAGCACCTGTTCCTCGCGCAGCAGTAGGCGTGCGGTGGGGGCGAGCCGGACGCGGGTGCGTACCCGGAGGTCGCTGCCGCGGACCGACACCAGCGGCTCCGGCAGCCACCGCACCGAGGCCCCGTCCTCCAGGTCGAGCTCCACGTCGTAGCGGGCGGGGTCGCCCGTCCGGCCGGGCAGGGCGAGGGTGGCAGCCGCCGAGGTCAGGGCCAGCCGGGCGCCGGGCCCGGCGGTGGCGCGGACGGTCAGGTGGTCACCGCCCAGCGGGGCGCTCATCGCGCCGACGAGCACCACCCCGGCTTCCGCGGACTCCCGGCCACGGGTACGCCGCAGGGCGAGCGGGCCCTCTCCGGCGAGCAGGGGCAGCGCGGTCCCGCCCCTGCCGTCGGCCACGGCGTGGACGCGGGCGGTGGCCCGTACTCCGGTCGCGGGCGCAGGGACGGGGGGCGCGGTGGTCACCGTGCGGTCCAGGCGGCGATCCGCTCACGGACCCAGCCGGCGACGGCGGCCACGCCCTCCGGGCCGCGCAGCGACTGGAAGGCGACGGGCAGCTCACCGCGCTGCTCGGCTGCGTCGCGGGCCATCCGGCCGAGGTCGGAGCCGACGTGGGGGGCGAGGTCGGTCTTGTTGACGACGAGGAGGTCGGCGGTGGTGACGCCGGGGCCGCCCTTGCGGGGGATGTCGTCCCCGCCGGCCACGTCGATGACGAAGATCTGGGCGTCGACGAGGCCGCGGGAGAAGGTCGCGGTGAGATTGTCCCCGCCGGACTCGACGAGGATCAGGTCGAGCGGGGCGTGCTCGCGGAAGGCGTCCTCCAGTTCCTCGACGGCTTCGAGGTTGGCGGAGATGTCGTCGCGGATGGCGGTGTGCGGACAGGCCCCTGTCTCGACGGCGGTGATCCGCTCGGGGGGTAGGACGGCCTCGCGGAGCAGGAACTCGGCGTCCTCGCGGGTGTAGATGTCGTTGGTGACCACCGCCATGGACACCTCGGTGCGCAGGGCCCGGCACAGGGCCGCGACGGTGGCGGTCTTGCCGGAGCCGACGGGCCCGCCGAGTCCGATGCGCAGGGCACGGCGGGTGCCGTCGGCGCGCAGCGGGGCGGCGCTGTGGGTGTGCCGGTGGGGTCGCGCGACGGCGTGGTCGAGGTGCATGGGGTGCTCCGGGTGTGGAAGGGGGCGTGGTCAGGAGGCGAACAGCCGTACCGGCCAGCCGGCATGGACCTCGGCCGTGATCTCCAGCAGGGGCGAGGAGGCCGCGGGCAGGGCGTCGACCCCGTCCGGCAGGGCCTGGCGGGCGGCCTCGGCGGCGCGGCCGGCGACGTCGTCGAGCTCGGGGGCGAGCCGGGCCAGTACCCCGCTCGCCTCGAAGGGGTCCAGGCCCAGCAGCCGTACGGTGGCGGTCGCCGGCCCGCCGACGCTCTCGTACGCCGCCACGTGCGCGGCGTCGAGCGGCCCGAGCCCGGCCGCCCGGGCGGTGAGTCCGAGCACCACGGGCTGGTGGGCGCCGCGCGGGAACGCGGCGGCGAGCTGTTCCAGTCCGGGGTCGGGCCAGGTGGCCCGCGCGGCCCGGAGCAGCTGGCGGCCCAGTCGCCGCGCCGCGGTGCGCAGTGCGGGCGACGGTGTGCGGGCGTCTGCGGCGGCGTCGAGTGCCGCCGGGTCGAGGCCGAGGGCTGCCGCGGCGGCGAGGGCCGCCGCGGTGAGTCCGGCGGTGTGCAGCCTGCCCCGGCAGAAGTCCTCCAGGGTGGCCGCGTCGTGGATCCGGCCCGCCTTGCAGGCGGCCTCGGCCCCGCCGGAGTGGGCGTGGCCCCCGGCGGGGAAGCGGCCGTCCGCGAGGACGAGGAGCGCGGCGAGGCTCATGTGGCGGGGCCTGTCAGAAGAGGAAGTAGCGCTGGGCCATGGGCAGTTCCGCGGCGGGTGCGGGCTCCACCGGCTCGCCGTCGATGGTGACGGTGAAGGTGTCGGCGTCGACCTCGACCCGCGGCATGGCGTCGTTGTTGCGCATGTCCGCCTTGGTCACCTTGCGCGTGGTCTCGATGGCGGTGAACCGTTTGGCGAGTCCGAGCCGTTCGGGCAGTCCGTCGTCGAGTGCGGCCTGCGCGGTGAAGTTCAGCGAGTTCAGGCCGGGGGCGCGGCCGTGGCTGCCGAACATCGGCCGGGGCAGGACGGGCTGCGGGGTGGGGATGGAGGCGTTGGCGTCGCCCATCTGCGCGTAGGCGATCTGGCCGCCCTTGATGACGAGTTCGGGCTTGACCCCGAAGAAGGCCGGGTTCCACAGGACCAGGTCGGCTAGCTTGCCGGTCTCGGCCGAGCCGACGTCGCGGGAGATGCCCTGGGCCACGGCCGGGTTGATCGTGTACTTGGCGACGTAGCGGCGGGCGCGGTGGTTGTCGGCCGGTCCGTCGCCGGGGAGGAAGCCGCGCCGCCGCTTCATCACGTGGGCGGTCTGCCAGGTGCGCAGCACGACCTCGCCGACGCGGCCCATGGCCTGGGAGTCGGAGGAGATGATGGAGATGGCGCCGAGGTCGTGCAGGACGTCCTCGGCGGCGATCGTCGAGGGCCGGATGCGGGATTCGGCGAAGGCGAGGTCCTCGGGGACGGCGGGGTTGAGGTGGTGGCAGACCATCAGCATGTCGAGGTGTTCCTCGACGGTGTTGACGGTGTGCGGCCGGGTGGGGTTGGTGGAGCTGGGCAGGATGTTCGGTTCGGAGACGACGGTGATGATGTCGGGTGCGTGCCCTCCGCCGGCGCCCTCGGTGTGGTACGAGTGGATGGTCCGCCCGGCGATGGCCGCGAGGGTGTCGGCGACGAAGCCGGCCTCGTTGAGGGTGTCGGTGTGGATGGCGACCTGGGCGCCGGTCTCGTCGCAGACGCTCAGGCAGGCGTCGATGGCGGCGGGGGTGGCGCCCCAGTCCTCATGGATCTTGAATCCGATCGCTCCGCCGCGCAGTTGGGAGTGCATGGCCTCGCGGGAGGTGGTGTTGCCCTTGCCGAGGAGGCCGATGTTGACCGGGTAGGACTCCAGCGCCGCGAACATGCGGGCCAGGTGCCAGGGCCCGGGGGTGACGGTGGTCGCCTTGGTGCCCTCGGCGGGTCCGGTGCCGCCGCCGACCAGGGTGGTGATCCCGGAGGCGAGGGCTTCGTCGACGACCGTGGGGGAGATGAAGTGCACATGGGCGTCGATGGCGCCGGCGGTGACGATCTTGCCGTTGCCGGCGATGATCTCGGTCTCGGGGCCGATGACGAGGGCGGGGTGCACCCCGTCCATGGTGTCGGGGTTGCCGGCCTTGCCGATGCCGCAGATGCGGCCGTCGCGGATGCCGAGGTCGGCCTTGGTGATGCCCCAGTGGTCGAGGATCACGGCTCCGGTGATCACGGTGTCGGGTGCGCCTTCGGCCCGGGTGGTGCGGGCCTGGCCCATGGACTCGCGGATCACCTTGCCGCCGCCGAAGACGGCTTCGTCGCCGGAGCGGCCGGGGCCGCCGGCGAGGTCCTGCTCGATCTCGACGAAGAGGTCGGTGTCGGCGAGCCGGATGCGGTCCCCGGCCGTGGGCCCGAAGAGGTCGGCGTACACCTGGCGGGGGATCTCAGCCATCGAGCGGCCCTCCGGTCTCCCCGCGCAGTCCGGGGACGGTCCGCAGGCCTGCGAGCGGGACCAGTTCCACCGAGGCGGGGATGCCCGGCTCGAAGCGGACGGCGGTGCCGGCGGCGATGTTGAGCCGGAGCCCGTGTGCGGCGGCGCGGTCGAAGCGGAGGCCGGGGTTGGCTTCGGCGAAGTGGTAGTGGGAGCCGACCTGGACGGGCCGGTCGGCGGAGTTGAGCACGGTCAGACGGGTGACGGGGCGGCCCTCGTTGAGGAGTACCGGCCCCTCCCCGAGGGCGATTTCGCCGGGGATCATGCGGGGGGCTCCTTGTCAGACGATGGGGTCGTGGACCGTGACGAGCTTGGTGCCGTCCGGGAAGGTCGCCTCGACCTGCACGTCGTGGATCATCTCGGGAATCCCCTCCATGACCTCCGCGCGGCTCAGCACGGTGCGGCCGGAGGCCATCAGCTCGGCCACCGTCCGGCCGTCGCGGGCGCCTTCGAGGATGTGCGAGGTGATGAGTGCCACCGCCTCGGGGTGGTTGAGGCGTACTCCGCGCGCCCGCCGCTTCTCGGCCACGTCGGCGGCGACGTGGATGAGCAGTCGCTCCTGTTCGTGCGGTGTCAGTTGCACTCGTGTTCACCAAGCTTCCGGGACAGGGCCGACACGCCGAGGCGACCCTAGCGGCCCGCGGCACTCTGTCGACCTGCGCGTTTCCCACCCAGGCGTCTCTTGCCCCGACGCAGGGGAAGGCTTTCCGTTCCGCGCACCGCGGCTTTACCGGCCCATGGGTGATCATTGGCGGTGGCACGGACCGCCAGGTTAGGGGCGGGACTTTTCCACCGGGTTAACCCGTGTTTCGGGCAGGCACCCGGTTCCGCCCGGCGGGCCACCGGCCCGCCGCTTCCGTATACGGATCCGCGGCGCTCGCCGCGGTCAGCAGCCCCTGCCGGCCGCGGCCGGCGCCCCCGCGGTCCAGGGCAGCGCGATCCACACCGTCTTGCCGCCGTCCTCGGTGGGCGTGACCGAGAGCCGGCCGCCCGCCTCCGCGGCGAGCCAGCGGATGATGACCATGCCGCGGCCGTTGTCCTGCTGGACGGCGGCGGGGAGCCGGCGGGGCCGGCGCGGGTGGCTGTCGGTCACCCCGACCCGGAGCCATTCCTCGCGCTCCAGCCGGATGTCGACGGTGAAGGTGGGCGACTGGCCGAAAGTGTGCTGTACGGCGTTGGTGGCGAGCTCTGAGACGATCAACCGAACACTGTCGGCGGTCTCGGCGTCGCCGGGCAGTCCCCACTCCTCCAGCACTTCCGCGACATAACGGCGGGCAGCGGCCACCGAGGCGGGATCGCTCGGCAGAGTGACGGATGCTTCCTGGTGGTCTGCCATGGCGACGTCCCTTTCCCACCGGAGCGGATGAGCCCCGGATCTGTGCTGGACGCCAGAGTGCCACCCATCGTGCCGCCACATCAGCCTTTCCCCAAAGATATGCATATATCTGTCGCCCGATGCGGTGAACTCTGCTACGGAAGAGCGTATTTGGACGGCAGACTGGTGCGAGCTGTGCCGGTGGAAGGAGGCGGGTGTGCAGCACGGTCCCGCGGTGCGTCGGCGCAAGCTCGGCGAGGAACTGCGTGCCCTGCGTGACCGGTCCGGGCTCACCAGTGGTGAGGCCGCCCGGATCGTGGGATGGCACCAGTCGAAAATCAGCCGTATCGAGACGGGTCGCAGCGGCGTGAAACCGGAGGACATCCGCCTGCTCCTCGACGTCTACGGGGAGTTCGTGAGCCCGGAGCAGCGCGCCCTCCTGGAAGCCCTGTCGGCCTCGGCCGCCGGCCCGGGGCCGGGCGGCGACACCGGGCGGGGACGCCAGTGGTGGCACGACTACCGGGGGCTGCTGCCGCAGGAGTACCGGGACTTCATCAGCCTGGAGGCGGGCGCCCGGTCGGCCCGTACGGTGGAACTGTCCGTGGTGCCCGGGCTGTTACAGACCCCCGAGTACGCGCGTGCCGTGACCCGGGCCGCGCTCGGCGGGCTTCCGGAACCGAAGGTGGACGCGCTGGTCGAGGTACGGCTGGCCCGGCAGTCGGTGCTGCGGGCGGATCCGCCGCTGGAGCTGAGCGCGGTGCTGGACGAGGCGGTGCTGCGCCGGCAGATCGGCGGGCCCGGGGTGATGGCGGAGCAGCTGCGGCACCTGGTGGAGGTGGCGCGGCTCCCCCAAGTGAGCCTCCAGGTCCTTCCGTTCAGCGTGGGCGGCCATCTCGGCCTCACCGGACCGTTCGTCATTTTCTCATTTACGAACATCGCCGATCTGGATGTGGTGGTACTCGACCATTTGACGAGTAGCCTCTATCTGGAGCGGAAGGAAGACCTAGAGGCGTACGGCGCCGCGTTCCGCACCATCCAGGCGCACGCCCTCCCGCCCGAGGACTCGTCGGAACTCATCAGCTCACTCGCTGACGACGCGTAGAGGAGGCACCCCCGTGTCCGCAACCCCCTTGAGCACCAGCGGACTTCTGATCAGAACCGCGCGGTGGCGGCGGAGCAGCCGCAGCACCGGGATGAACAACTGCGTGGAAGCGGCCGTCCTCGGCGACGGTCTGCTGGCCGTCCGCGACTCCAAGCGGACGGACGGCCCGGCCGTGCTCTTCACCGGGCCGGCCTGGGACGGCTTCCTCGCCTCCGTACAGGCGGACGCGCACGCGTCCTAGGCGCACGCGTCCTGGTGCTGCGGCTCGGAAAACCTCGCGGTCACGGCACCAGTAGGTGTCCGGCGGGCGCGGTCGCGATGATCGTCTCGACGGCCCGGTCGATCTCGTCCCCCGTGAGGTCGGCCCGGGCGGTCAGCCGCAGCCGGGAGATGCCGTCCGGCACCGACGGCGGGCGGAAGCAGCCCACGGACAGACCTGCCTCGCGGCAGTCGGCGGCCCAGCGCAGTGCCGCCGACGCCGACGGGGCCCGTACCGACACCACGGCCGCGTCCGGCCGGGCCGCGGTCAGGCCGGACGCGGTGAGCCGCCCGTACAGCCGGTCGGCCACCTCGCGGGCGCGGCCGGCGCGCTCCGGTTCCCGCCGCAGCAGGCGCAGGCTCGCGAGGGCCGCGCCCGCGGCGGCCGGGGCCAGGCCGGTGTCGAAGATGAAGGTGCGCGCGGTGTTGACCAGGTGTCTGATCACCTTGGCCGGGCCGAGCACGGCGCCGCCCTGGCTGCCCAGCGACTTCGACAGGGTCAGGGTGGCGACCACGTACGGCGCGCCGGCGAGTCCGGCGGCGTCCAGCGCGCCCCGGCCCCCCTCACCCAGCACGCCCAGTCCGTGCGCGTCGTCGACGAGCAGGGCGGCGCCCTCGTCGCGGCAGGCGGCGGCGTATCCGGCGAGCGGTGCGGCGTCGCCGTCGACGGAGAACACCGAGTCGCTGACCAGCAGGGCCCGGCCCTCGTGCGCGGCGAGCGCCTTGCGCGCGGCGTCCGGGTCGGAGTGCGGGACCACCGCGGTCTCGGCGCGCGAAAGCCTGCAGCCGTCGACGATGGAGGCGTGGTTGCCGGCGTCGGAGACGACGAGCGTGCCCCAGTCGCTGAGCGCCGTGACGGCGGCGAGGTTTGCCGCGTATCCGGAGGACAGCACGAGCGCGGCCTCGAAGCCGCAGAAGGCGGCGAGCTCCCGTTCCAGTTCCGCGTGCAGTTCGGTGGTGCCGGTGACGAGACGGGAACCGGTGGCTCCGGCTCCCCAGCACTCGGCCGCCTCGCGGGCCCCCCGGATGGTCTCGGGATGCCGGGACAGGCCGAGGTAGTCGTTGCTCGCGAGGTCCAGCAGCGTCGACACCGGCGGCCGGGGGCGCAGGGAGCGGACCAGTCCGGCCTGCTCCCGTGCGCGCTCCGCGTCGTCGATCCAGGCGAAGACGTCCGCGGGGTCGGGAGTGTGCTGGCGCATCGGCGTGTCCTCGTGTTTTGTCGGCAGTCCACAGACCTGCCCGACCCTAGTCGCCGGGACTTGTCCGCCAGGTGTGGTGATACACACACACCCATCCGGCCATGTTGTGCGATCTCTCCTTGGCCGCGATGGGTCCGGTGGGACAGGATCGGGTCCATGGACCTGCTGAACACCCTGGTGGACAAGGGGCTGCGGCGCGAGCTGCCGACCCGCGAAGAAGCGCTCGCCGTGCTGGCGACTTCTGACGACGAACTGCTCGACGTGGTGGCCGCGGCCGGCAAGGTGCGCCGCCAGTGGTTCGGGCGTCGGGTCAAGCTGAACTACCTGGTCAACCTGAAGTCGGGCCTGTGCCCGGAGGACTGCTCCTACTGTTCCCAGCGCCTGGGCTCGAAGGCCGAGATCCTCAAGTACACCTGGCTCAAGCCTGAAGAGGCCTCCCAGGCCGCCGCCGCGGGCGTCGCCGGCGGGGCGAAGCGGGTCTGCCTGGTCGCCAGCGGCCGGGGGCCGACGGACCGGGACGTGGAGCGCGTCGGCAGGACGATCGAGGCCATCAAGGAGCAGAACGAGGGCATCGAGGTGTGCGCGTGCCTCGGCCTGCTGTCGGACGGCCAGGCGGAGAAGCTGCGCGAGGCGGGCGCCGACGCCTACAACCACAATCTGAACACCTCCGAGGCCACCTACGGCCAGATCACCAAGACCCACACCTACGCCGACCGCGTGGACACCGTGGAGAAGGCGCACGCGGCGGGCCTGTCGGCCTGCTCGGGCCTGATCGCGGGCATGGGCGAGACCGACGAGGACCTCGTCGACGTGGTCTTCTCGCTGCGCGAGCTGGACGCCGACTCGGTTCCGGTCAACTTCCTGATCCCCTTCGAGGGAACTCCGCTGGCCAAGGAGTGGAACCTCACCCCGCAGCGCTGCCTGCGGATCCTGGCGATGGCCCGGTTCGTCTGCCCCGACGTCGAGGTCCGGCTGGCGGGCGGGCGCGAGGTGCACCTGCGCTCGCTGCAGCCGCTGGCGCTGAACATCGTCAACTCGATCTTCCTGGGCGACTACCTCACCAGTGAGGGCCAGGCCGGGCAGGCAGACCTCGACATGATCGCGGACGCCGGTTTCGAGGTGGAGGGCGCCGGTACGACGACCCTTCCCGCGCACCGCTCCGACCTGGCGGACACGACCTCCGGCGGCGGCTGCGGTTCGGGCGGCGGTGCCTCGCTGTGCGGTTCGGGCGCGGGCGCGGCTTCGTCCGAGGCCTCGGACGAGGCGGCGGGCTGCGGGTCGGCGTGCGGCGGCTGCTCGGGCCACGCGCACGCCGAAGCCGAGCCGGTGCCGGCGCGGCCGGCGCAGGCCGAGCCGGGCGCGCTCCGGTCGGACCTGGTGGCCGTGCGCCGCCGCGGCGCGGGGACGGACATCGCCCCCAATGCCTGATCTGCACCACCCGCGCCCGGCCGGCGCGGAACTGCTCGCGCTGGACCGGCAGCACGTCTGGCACCCGTACGGCCCGATGCCCGGGCGGCAGGAGCCGCTGGTCGTCGACTCGGCCGCGGGCGTGCGGCTGAGGCTCGCCGACCCGTCCCAGGGGGAGGGCCACGACGAACTGGTCGACGGCATGTCCTCCTGGTGGTCCGCCATCCACGGCTACAACCACCCGGTGCTCAACGAGGCCGTGACCGCGCAGCTCGGCCGGATGTCGCACGTGATGTTCGGCGGGCTGACCCATGAGCCCGCCGTCCGGCTCGCCGCGAAGCTCGTCGAGATCACCCCCGCGGGGCTGGAGCACGTCTTCCTATCCGACTCGGGTTCGGTCGCCGTCGAAGTCGCCGTCAAGATGTGCCTGCAGTACTGGCGTTCGCTCGGGCGCACGGGCAAGACGCGCCTGCTGACCTGGCGCGGCGGCTACCACGGGGACACCTGGCAGCCCATGGCCGTCTGCGACCCCCAGGGCGGCATGCACGAGCTGTGGCAGGGTCACCTGCCGCGGCAGGTGTTCGCGGACGCGCCGCCCGGCGGCTTCGACACGCCCGTGGATCCCGCGTACGCCGACCACCTTCGCGGCAAGATCGCAGCGCACGCGGACGAGCTGGCCGCGGTGATCGTGGAGCCGGTGGTGCAGGGCGCCGGCGGCATGCGCTTCCACCACCCCGGCTATCTGCGGGTGCTGCGCGAGCTGTGCGACGAGTACGGGGTCCTGCTGATCCTGGACGAGATCGCGACGGGCTTCGGCCGTACGGGCGCGCTGTTCGCGGCCGACCATGCGGGCATCACCCCGGACGTCATGTGCCTGGGCAAGTCCCTGACCGGGGGCTACCTCACGCTGGCGGCGACCCTGTGCACGGAGCGGGTGGCCGACGGGATCTCGCAGGGCGAGGTACCGGTGCTCGCCCACGGCCCCACCTTCATGGGGAACCCGCTGGCCACGGCGGTGGCGTTGGCCTCCGTGGAGCTGCTGCTGGGCCAGGACTGGGCGCTGGAGGTCAAGCGGATCGAGGCCGGGCTGCGCGAGGGCCTGTCGGCCGCGGCCGGGATTCCCGGCGTACGGGACGTACGGGTGCTCGGCGCCATCGGCGTGGTCCAGCTGGACCACGCGGTGGACATGGCGGCGGCCACTCGGGCGGCGGTGCGCGAGGGCGTGTGGCTGAGGCCGTTCCGGGACCTCATCTACGTGATGCCGCCGTTCGTGACGGGCGACGAGGACGTGAACCGTATCTGCCGCGCGGTGTGCGCGGCGGCCCAGGAAGGCTGAGAGCGCCAGATGTCCGTAGTGATGGTGTCCGGGACGGGCACGGAGATCGGCAAGACCGTGGTCACCGCGGCCGTCGCGGCGGCGGCGGTCGCGGCGGGCCGGTCGGTGGCGGTGCTCAAGCCGGCGCAGACGGGTGTCGGCCCGCAGGAGCCGGGGGACGCCGCCGAGGTGGTGCGGCTGGCCGGCTCCTCCGTCACGGCGATGGAACTGGCCCGCTACCCGGAGCCCCTGGCCCCGGACACGGCCGCCCGGCGCTCGGGTCTGCCCACGCTGGCGCCGGCGCAGATCGCGGAGGCCGCCCGGCGGCTGGCCGGGGACCACGACCTGGTCCTGGTGGAGGGTGCGGGCGGGCTGCTCGTGCAGTTCGACGAGGCGGGCCACACGCTGGCCGACGCCGCGCGGCTGCTGGGCGCCCCGACCCTGATCGTCGCCCCGGCGGGGCTGGGGACGCTCAACTCCACGACCCTCACGGCGGAGGCCCTGCGGGCCCGGGGCCTGACCCCGCTGGGTGTGGTCGTGGGGAGTTGGCCGCACTCGCCTGACCTGGCGGCCCGCTGCAACCTGGCGGACCTCCCGAAGTCCTCGGAGCTGCCGCTCCTGGGCGCGGTCCCGGAGGGCGCGGGCACCCTTCCCCCGGAGCTCTTCCGCGCCGAGGCCCCCTCCTGGCTGTCCCCGCCCCTCTCGGGCACCTGGTCGGCCCCGTCCTTCCTCACCGCCTGGTCCCCCCCGGCCTACACCCCCGCCACCACCTGACCACCCGTCGCAGCCCCGGGCGCAGCCCGCAGTTCCAGCCCCGCCGGCGCTTGAGGCGCGGGGCCCGGAGCGGAGCCCCGCTCTTTCAGCCCCGCCGGCGCTTGAGGCGCGGGGCCCGCATCCCAGCCCCGCCGGCGCTTGAGGCGCGGGGCCCGCATCCCAGCCCCGCCGGCGCTTGAGGCGCGGGGCCCGCATCCCAGCCCCGCCGGCGCTTGAGGCGCGGGGCCCGGGGCGGAGCCCCGGTACGGGGCCCGGGGCGGAGCCCCGGTACGGCGGGGGCAACGGGCCGCCGGGCCCGGGCACCTCACCCCTGCGGCCCCGGCGGCGAGCCGACCGGCTTCACCCACCGCGTCCACTGCTCCTGCGCCCCGTACCCGGCCGCCGCCCACGCCGGGTGCGCCCGCACGTTGCCGTCGAGCACCATCGCGTCGGCCCGCCGCCCGCCCAGCGCGGCGAACCGCTCCTCGGCGGCGGCCAGCAGCGCCGCGCCTATCCCCCGCCGCCGGTGCCCCGGGTGCACGGCGAGCCGGTAGAGGTGGCAGCGCCAGCCGTCGAACCCGGCGATCACGGTCCCCACGAGTTCGCCGTCGCGGCGCGCGAGCAGCAGCGCCTGCGGGTCGCGCTCGTGGAGCAATCCGATACCCGCGAGGTCGTCGCTGATGCTCGTCCCCTCGGCGGCGGTCTTCCAGAAGTCCAGTACGGCGGTGAGGTCGTCCGCCCCCGCGGGGCCGATATGAAGATCACTCATGTCCTGATCCCATCACCCGGCGGTGCTCGACCCAACCGCCGATCCGCCTGCTTTGCTCGTCCTTTACCATGTGGTCACAGTCCCTCCTGAGTGAAAGGTGTGAGCGTCCGCCCATGGGCGAGCCTCCCAGTCCACGACATCCCGCCCCACGACCTCCGCGTTCGCGACCCCCGCGTCCGCGACGTCGCGCGATCCCCCTCCACCTGGCCGATCATGGGACGGAGGTGATCGACCGATGACCGAGGTCCTCCTGCTCGTCGTGGCACTGGTTCTCTGCCTTGCCTGCGGAGTCTTCGTCGCGGCCGAGTTCTCGCTCACGACCGTCGAGCGCAGCGAGCTGGAACGGGCCGTCGAGCGCGGTGAGCGCGGTGCCGACAGCGCCCTGGCGGCCGTCCGCACCCTCACCTTCCAGCTCTCCGGCGCCCAGCTCGGCATCACCGTGACCGGTCTGGTCATCGGCATGATCTCCAAGCCGTCCATCGCCGCCCTGCTCCAGGGGCCGTTCAACGCGATGGGCCTGTCACCGAGTGCCGCGTCCTCCACCGCCCTGGTCCTCGGGACCGTGCTGTCCACCGTCGTCCTGATGGTGGTCGGCGAGCTGGTCCCGAAGAACTGGGCGATCTCCTCGCCGCTGGCGATCGCCAAGCGGGTGGCGACCTTCCAGCGGGTCTTCAGCCGGGCGTTCAGGCCGCTGATCAGCCATCTCAACACCACCGCGAACCACCTGGTGCGCCGCCTGGGCATGGAGCCGACCGAGGAGCTCGCCTCCGCCCGCACCCCGCAGGAGCTGGTGGCCCTGGCCCGGCACTCCGCCAAGGAGGGCGCCCTGGAGAAGGACACGGCCGAGTTGTTCGTCCGGACCCTGAACCTGGCCGACCTGACCGCGGAGAACGTGATGACCCCCCGCGTCCAGGTCACCGCCCTCGACGTGCAGACCACCGCCGAGGACGTGGCGAACGCGACGATGGCCACCGGCCTGTCCCGCTTCCCCGTCTACCGCGGAAGCCTCGACACCGTCGTCGGCACCGTCCACATCAAGGACGTGCTGGCGCTGCCCGCCGAGGAGCGGCGCCGCCGCCCGGTGTCGCAGCTCCTGCGCGAGCCCCTGCTCGTACCGGAGTCGCTGACCGTGGACCGGCTGCTGGACCGGCTGTCCGGCAAGCAGACCATGGCCGTGGTCATCGACGAGTACGGCGGCACGGCGGGTGTGGCCACCCTGGAGGACATCGTCGAGGAGGTCGTCGGCGAGGTGCGCGACGAGCACGACCCGCACGAGACCCCCGACCTCGCCCCGGCAGGTTCGGACGGCTCCGGACGGCAGCTCTACTCCGCCGACGGCGCCGCGCGCACCGACCAGCTCCGCCGGATCGGACTGCGGGTGCCGGACGGCCCGTACGAGACCCTGGCCGGTCTGATAGCGACCGAGCTGGGCCGGATCCCGGCCGTCGGCGACAGTCTGGAGCTGGACGGCTGGCGGCTGGACGTGGTGGACGACATCGGACGCCGGGCGGCGCGGGTGCTGCTGCACGCGCCCGTCGCCGCCACCGGCTCCGCCGACGGGACGGAGGACGCGCGATGACCGTGATCCAGCTGTTGATCGGCCTGGCGACCCTGGTCGTGAACGCCTTCTTCGTCGGTGCGGAGTTCGCGCTGATCTCGGTCCGGCGCAGCCAGATCGAGCCGTACGCCGAGCAGGGCGACCGGCGGGCCCGCGCCGTCCTGTGGGGGCTGGAGCACGTGTCGGCGCTGATGGCGGCGGCGCAGCTCGGCATCACCCTGTGCACGCTGGTGCTGGGTGTGGTGGCCGAGCCGGCCATCGCCCATCTGCTGACGCCGCTCTTCGACCTGGTCGGGGTGCCGTCCGGGCTGACCCACGCCATCTCCTTCGTGGTGGCGCTGGCCCTGGCGACGTACCTGCACATGCTCTTCGGCGAGATGGTGCCGAAGAACATGGCGCTGTCCGAGCCTGTGCGCACGGCGCTGCTGCTGGGGCCTCCGCTGGTGGCCCTCACGAGGGCGCTGCGGCCGGTGATCTTCGCGGTCAACGCCTTCGCGAACGCCCTGCTGCGGCTGCTGCGGGTGGAGGTCAGGGACGAGGTCACCGCGACGTTCTCGGACGACGAGCTGGCCCGCATGGTGAAGGACTCCAGCGACGCCGGGCTCATCGACGACCGGGCGAGCGAGCGCCTGCACGACGCCCTGGAGCTGGGCCGGCGGCCCGTGGCCGACGTGGTGCTGCCGGCCGAGCGGGTGATCTCGGCCCGTGAGGGCATCACTCCGGCCGGGCTGGAGCGGCTGTCCGCCGAGAGCGGGTACTCCCGCTTCCCGGTGGTCGACGCGCAGCACGGGATCCTGGGCTACCTGCATGTGAAGGACGCCCTGGACGCGGACGGGGAGTCGCGGGACGAGCCGTTCCCGGCGTCCGCGCTGCGGCCGATCGCGCAGGTGCGGGCGGAGACGCCGCTGGACGACGTGCTGACCGCGATGCGGCGCAGCCGCACCCACCTGGCGGCCGTCCTCGGGGCCGCGGACGCCATGACGGGCCTGGTGACGATGGAGGACGTGCTGCGGGAACTGTTCGGAAGGCCGGCTTCCGCGTGATCGTGGGCCCCGGCCCTGCGAGGCAGGGTCGGGGTACCGCGCGGTAACATCACTCCGCCATGGAGATGAATGCGCCTTACACCAGTTTCGTAGCGGTCGGCGACTCCTTCACCGAGGGAATGTCCGACCTCCTGCCCGACGGCTCCTACCGCGGCTGGGCCGACCTGCTGGCCGCCCGTCTCGCGGCGCGCGAGCCGGGATTCCGCTACGCCAACCTCGCGGTCCGCGGAAAGCTCATCGGGCAGATCGCGCGGGACCAGGTTCCCGTGGCGGCCGCGATGGGAGCCGACGTT
The DNA here is from genome assembly GCF_001941845.1 of Streptomyces sp. TN58. Lineage (NCBI taxonomy): Bacteria > Bacillati > Actinomycetota > Actinomycetes > Kitasatosporales > Streptomycetaceae > Streptomyces > Streptomyces sp. TN58. The sequence goes on from NZ_CP018870.1 coordinate 1,108,795, forward strand.
GTCACGCTGGTGGGCGGGCTCAACGACGCGCTGCGCCCCAAGGTGGACATGGGCCGCGTCCGCGACCACCTGGAGGAGTCGGTGGAGCTCCTCGCCCCCTCCTGCAAGAAGCTCGTCCTGATGCGCTCCCCCGGCCGCAACGGGCCGGTGATGGAGCGCTTCCGCCCCCGCATGGAGCAGCTCTTCGCCACCATCGACGAGCTCGCCGCCCGGCACGGGGCGCTCGTGGTGGACCTCTACGGCGCTCCCGTCCTCGCGGACCCCCGGATGTGGGACGTCGACCGGCTGCACCTGACCGCCGAAGGCCACCGCCGGGTGGCGGAGGCCGTCTGGCAGACCCTGGGCCTGCCCTCCGAGCTGGACTGGCGCACCGAACTGGCCGCAGCGGAGCCGCCCGGCTGGACGGCACGCCGGTCGCAGGACCTGAGCTTCGCCCGGCAGCACCTGCTGCCCTGGATCGGCCGCCGCCTGACGGGCCGCTCCTCCGGGGACGGCCGCCCGGCCAAGCGCCCCGAACTGCAGCCGTACGGGGAAGCCCCGCCCTCGTAGCAAGCCACAATCGCAAGCGGTGGCCCGACCTGCGTAAACACACAGCGGCGGCCCAAGTAGAATCCCTACACGTGACTGCCAAGCCCCGCATCCCCAATGTCCTGGCCGGCCGCTACGCCTCTGCGGAGCTCGCCGTCCTGTGGTCCCCCGAGTACAAGGTGACGCTGGAGCGGCGGCTGTGGCTCGCCGTGCTGCGTGCCCAGAAGGACCTCGGTATCGAGGTCCCGGACGCGGCCCTCGCCGACTACGAGCGCGTCCTCGAAACGGTCGACCTGGCCTCCATCGCCGAACGCGAGAAGGTCACCCGGCACGACGTGAAGGCCCGCATCGAGGAGTTCAACGACCTCGCCGGCCACGAGCACGTCCACAAGGGCATGACCTCCCGCGACCTGACCGAGAACGTCGAGCAGCTCCAGATCCGCCTCTCGCTGGAGCTGGCGCGCGACCGTACGGTCGCCGTACTCGCCCGCCTGGGCAAGCTGGCCGGCGAGCACGCCGAGCTGGTCATGGCCGGCCGCTCCCACAACGTGGCCGCGCAGGCCACCACCCTGGGCAAGCGCTTCGCGACCGCCGCCGACGAGCTGCTGGTGGCCTACGACCGCCTGGAGAACCTCCTCGACCGCTACCCGCTGCGCGGCATCAAGGGCCCCGTCGGCACCGCCCAGGACATGCTCGACCTGCTCGGCGGCGACGCCGCCAAGCTGGCCGACCTGGAGCAGCGGATCGCGACCCACCTCGGCTTCGCGCACGCCTTCACCTCGGTGGGCCAGGTCTACCCGCGCTCGCTCGACTACGACGTGGTGACCGCGCTGGTCCAGCTGGCCGCCGCCCCCTCCTCGATCGCCAAGACGATCCGCCTGATGGCCGGCCACGAGCTGGTCACCGAGGGCTTCAAGCCCGGCCAGGTCGGCTCTTCCGCGATGCCCCACAAGATGAACACCCGCTCCTGCGAGCGCGTGAACGGCCTGATGGTCATCCTGCGGGGCTATGCCTCGATGACCGGTGAGCTCGCCGGCGACCAGTGGAACGAGGGCGACGTCTCCTGCTCCGTGGTCCGCCGCGTGGCCCTGCCGGACGCCTTCTTCGCTTTCGACGGTCTGCTGGAGACCTTCCTGACGGTCCTCGACGAGTTCGGTGCGTTCCCCGCGGTCGTCGCCCGCGAGCTGGACCGCTACCTGCCCTTCCTCGCGACGACCAAGGTCCTGATGGGCGCGGTGCGGGCCGGCGTGGGGCGGGAGGCCGCCCACGAGGTCATCAAGGAGCACGCGGTCGCCTCCGCGCTCGCCATGCGCGAGCAGGGCGCCGAGCGCAACGAGCTGCTGGACAAGCTGGCCGCCGACGAGCGGATGCCGCTGGACCGGGCGCAGCTCGACGCGCTGATGGCGGACAAGCTCTCCTTCACCGGCGCCGCGGGCGACCAGGTCGCGGCGGTGGTCTCCCGCATCGAGGCGATCGCCAAGCAGCACCCCGAGGCGGCCGGTTACGCGCCGGGCTCGATCCTCTGACGCCCGAAGAGCTGGCCGCCGCCCGCGACCGCGTCCTCCCGGACGTGGTCGCGGGCGGTCTGCGTGTGCTGTTCTGCGGCATCAACCCCGGTCTCCTCTCCGCCGCGACGGGCCACCACTTCGCCCGCCCGGGCAACCGCTTCTGGCCGGTCCTGCACCTCTCCGGCTTCACCCCGCGCCGCCTTGCCCCCGCCGAGCAGGAAGAGCTCCTGGCCTACCGCCTCGGCATCACCAACGTCGTGGCCCGCGCCACGGCCCGCGCCGACGAGCTGAGCGCCGAGGAGTTCCGTGAGGGCGGCCGCATCCTGACGGCCAAGGTGGAACAGCTGCGCCCCCAGTGGCTGGCCGTCGTCGGGGTCACGGCCTACCGCACGGCCTTCGGCGAGCGGAAGGCGCAGATCGGCCCCCAGGAGCGCACCATCGGCTCCACCCGCATCTGGGCCCTCCCCAATCCCAGCGGCCTCAACGCCCACTGGACCGCCGAGTCCATGGCCCGGGAGTACGCCCGCCTCCGCGAAGCAGCCACTCCCCCGTCCTGACGGCCCTCGGCAAGCTCGTCCCGCTGTCAGCCCCTGCGGATGCGGTGGGCCCGGGCGACGAGGCTCGGTGGCAGCTTCGGCCCGGCACAGGCGTGGTCGATCAGCCGGTTCCGGTAGGCGGTGTTCGCGAGCTCCGGCGCCAGGCTGATCAGGAGTTGTAGGTCATCGGATGAGCCGGAGAGGCGTGTGCGGTAGGCGGCGCCCGCCGCACGCAGGGAGACCTCGCGGGGTTCGTGCTCCAGACCCTGTGCGACAAGGCTCGCCGCTGCGGCGAAGTCGCCCTGGTCGGCGCGCACATCTGCGAGGTCCAGGTAGAGGGACCAGTTGGCGGGATCCAGGAGCAAGGCGCTTTCGAAGGCCACAGCGGCCTGTGTCAGATCGCCCATCCTGAGCCAGGTCGCTGCTCGTGCGACTGCCGTCCACATGACCCGCTCGACGGCATCCGCACGGTCGCACAGGTCGAAGGCCAGCTCGTACCGGCCGCAGGACCGGGGCAACCGGGCCATGGAGGCGAGCGGCTCAGGAACGGGGCTCCGGGCGGACACGACGTCGACGGCATGGAACCAGGGCGCGAACCGTTCACGCATCTCATCAGTGTCCAGGTCAGGACCGTAGTCCAGGGTCCGCAGACACGCCTCGGCCAGCGCCTCGGCACTCACCGCGTCGAGGAAGCCCGCATCACCGAACCATGGCGCAGCGCCCCAGGCCACATCGGGCCGCACTCCCGTCACGGAGCCAAGAGCCATCACCGCGTCGTCCATGTTCCCTTCGAGGAACAGGAAGTACGCCTGCGCAAGCACAGCACTCGACGAGCCGTCCTCCGCGAGGCTCTGCTGCAGTTCTGAGCACCGCTCCCGCCACAACTCGGCGAGGGCCGTGTAGGGCTCCATAGCCGCCGGGGCCGCGGCTATCGCCGCCACCAAGAGCTCCACGGCTGCGACCGGGCTTCCACCGCAGTGCGCCATCACACCGGCGAGACCGACGCCCGCCGCCGCTGACTGATTCGACATCTCCGGAGAACAGCCGGACGCGTCGTGGATCCGTGACGACTGGTCAACCCGGTCCGCACGCGGGTCGACAGAACCGGTTCGACCGCAACGGCTCCTCCTCCACATCGCCGGTTACGGCGGGTCGATGACCGTGACGGCTGCTGTCAGTACATAGGGGTCCTCCCGGTCTCGTTGGGTCACGCAGGCCACCAGCCAGCGCTCTCCGGCCTGCCAGAGGTGGACGTGGTCGGTGCTGGTGCTCAGGTCGGTCCAGGGCTGCGGTATCTCCTCCCCCTCGAACACGCGGTTCCTCAGCGTCCCCAGGCTGAAGATCTGCGGGCTCCCCCACCGGTCGGTCGCGGCCTGGGTGAGCGCCCCGTACTCCGCGCTGATCTGGTCGGCGGCCTCGATGCGGCGCGTGCCGTCGTCGTCCCAGAAGTGTGGTGTCCGGGAGAACTGCGCCAGGTGGAAGCCCGGACCGCTGCTGCTGTCGACGGTGCGGACCGGCTCCTGCGGGAACTCCTTCGTCAGGAGCCGGTCGATCGTGTCGAGGTGCTCTGCCGTGGTCATGGCGCCAGTATCCCGAGCAGCACTGACAACTGGCCTGGCGTCACGCGTCCCTGCGGCGCACCGCCGCCCAGCCGGCGAGCACGGCGGCACCCGCCCACAGGGCCATCACGCCGAGACCCGTCCAGGGGCCGAGGCTGCCCTCCTGCTGGGAGTGCAGCACCAACTGCCCGGCGCGGTCCGGCAGGAACTGGGCCGCGCCGCCCGAGGCCTCGCCGATGACGAAGGACACCATCAGGACGAAGGGTATGAGCAGGCTCAGCACCACCGTTCCACTGCGCAGTACGGCGGTCAGACCGGCTGCGAACAGCGCCATCAGGGCCAGGTAGAGGCCGCTTCCGACGACTGCGCGGTAGGTGCCGGGGTCTCCGAGCTCCAGGGCGTAAGGCCCCATGAACGCCTGCCCGGCCACGAATGTCGCCCATCCGGTGACCTGGCCTGTCAACAGGGCCAGCACGCCCACTGTCGCGATCTTCGACAGGTAGAAGCGGGTGCGGTTCGGCACCGCTGCCAGGGAGGTGCGCAGCGCTCCGTTGTGGAACTCGCTGGACACGGCGCCGGCACCGAAGACCATCGCGGCGATCTGTCCGAAGGAGACGCCGTAGTAGGCGGCGAAGAGCGGATCGGAACCCATGCTGCCTTCCTCGGCCTGGCCGATCGCCGCGGCTGTCAGCGCCTGGATGCCGGCGGTGGCGGCCAAGACGGCTATCAGCCCGCCGAGGGTGCCGCGCAGGGACCGTATTTTGATCCATTCCGAGTGCAGGGTGGGGACGGTGGGCAGAGCGGCGCGCATGGCGGTGCCTCCTGAAGGCTCGGGAAAGTCAGTTGGTTGCGGTGAACTGCGCGTGATCGGCGGTGAGATCGAGGTAGGCCTGCTCCAGTGAGGCGCGCTCGTCGGACAGTTCCAGGACCGGGATGCCCTCTCGGGCTGCGAGGTTGCCGAGTTGTTCGGCCTGTATGCCCTCGACGGTCCACCGCCCGTCGCCGGAGTCGGTCAGCTCGAAGCCGTCCCGGGCCAGGGCGGCCCGCAGCCGGGTCGGATCGGAGGTGCGCAGGCGCACTCGCCGGGCGCTGCGGGCGTCGATGAACTCCGCCATCGACGTGTCGGCGAGGACCTTGCCGTTGCCGAGGACGACCAGGTGGTCGGCGAACGCGGAGGTCTCCGACATCAGGTGGCTGGAGACCAGTACGGTGCGTCCTTCGGCGGCGAGGCCGCGCATCAGCTCGCGTATCCAGATGATGCCTTCGGGGTCGAGTCCGTTGGTCGGCTCGTCCAGGAGGAGCACCCCGGGGTCGCCCAGCAGCGCGGCGGCTATGCCGAGGCGCTGGCGCATGCCGAGTGAGAAGGACTTGATCCGCCGCCGGGCCACCGAGGCTATGCCGGCCTGTTCCAGGACCTCGTCGACCCGGCGGACGGGGATGCGGCCTGCGGCGGCCAGGAAGCGGAGGTGGTCGCGGGCGGTGCGTCCGCCGTGTGCCGAATGTGCGTCGAGGAGGGCGCCGACCCGGTGGAGCGGGTCCGGCAGGTCCAGATAGCGCCGGCCGCCGATGGTTGCCGTGCCGGAGGTCGCCCGGTCCAGGCCCAGCAGGAGGCGCATGGTGGTGGACTTCCCGGCGCCGTTGGGGCCCAGGAATCCGGTGACCCGCCCGGGCCGTACATCGAAGGTGAGGCCGTCCACCGCACGGTGGGAGCCGTATGCCTTGGTCAGTTCTCGAATCTCGATGCTGTTCATGGCTCAAGATTCGCCGCCCGCCCCACCCTCCTCCCTCCCCCGTGCGGGGGTGCCGTCTCCCCCGCACGGGGGAGACGGCACCTGGCGGGGCGCTGCGACCATGGGGGCATGTACCGACTGCTCAGGGCCCCGTTCCGACCAGTGACGTATTCGCGCTGGCTGCACCTCTGCGTGCCGGTGCTGGTGCTGGCCATATGGATGTTCGTGGTCCCGGAGTGGCCGTGGGGGCCGTTGCTGCTCGTGCTCCCGTTCGGGCTGGTGCCCTGGGTCCGGCTCGCGGAAGGGCTCCAGGCGCAGTTCCTGCTCACGCCGCACGACCGCGGCTCGGCCGAGGGCGCCATAAGCCTGGCCTCGTCCGCGCACTGGGGGGACCGCTGGCGGACGGTGCTGTGGCTGGCGACGCGCATGGTCGTCGCCATCGGCGCGGTCGGCGCCACCGTCTGGATGCCGGCGATGACCGTCGAACTCATCGCGACGGCTCTCGGGCATTCCCTCGACCCCGACCCCCTGGCGCCGCACATACCGGAGAGTCGCTGGCTCGCCGCGCTGTTGGCGCCCTTTCCGCTCGTCGTCCTCATGGCCGTCGTGGTCGTGCTCGGCGAACTGGTCACTGCTGCCGCCACCCGGTTGCTCGGCCCTTCGGCGGCCGAGCGGCTGAGCGCGCTGGAGGAGCGGACGGAGCAGCTGCTGGAGCGGACACGGATCGCGCGGGAGTTGCACGATTCGATCGGGCACGCGCTGACCGTGGCCGTCGTGCAGGCGGGGGCGGCGCGCGCGGCAGGCGATCCCGCCTTCACCGACCGGGCATTGTGCGCCATCGAGGAGACGGGCAGAGCCGCGCTGGAGGATCTGGAGCGCGTGCTCGGCGTGCTGCGGGAGTCGGGACAGCCGCCCTCGCAGCGGCCGACGCTGGCGGAAGCCGACCGGCTGCTGGAGTCGGCGCGGGCGTCCGGCTCCGAGGTGGACGCGCAACTGACAGGGCCGCTGGCGACGTTGCCGGGACCGGTCACCCGTGAGGGGTACCGGATCCTGCAGGAGGCGCTCACCAACGTGCTGCGCCACTGCGGCCCCGTGCCGGTCCGGGTCCGGGTGGAGATGGCCGAGGACCGGCTGGATCTGGAGGTGACGAACGCCCTGCCGGAACGCCCCGGCATGACGATCGGCGGCGGAAGCGGACTGCGCGGGATACGCGAACGGGCCGCGCTGCTCGGCGGGGAGGCCGAGACCGGGCTGTACGAGGGAGGCTGGAGGGTTCGCGCGCGGCTGCCGCTGGAGCGAATACGCTGACGGGATGCCGGTTACCGTTCTGCTCGTCGACGACGAACCCCTGGTCCGCGCGGGTCTGCGCGCCGTTCTGGACGCCCAGCCCGACATCGAGGTGGTGGGTGAAGCCGCCGACGGCGCCTCCGTGATCCCGCTCGTACGGCAGCTGCGGCCGGACGTCGTGGCCATGGACGTGCGGATGCCGCTGCTCGACGGGATCGAGGCCACCCGCGCGGTGCTGCGGACCGTGGACTCCCCGCCGAAGATCCTCGTGGTGACCACCTTCGAGAACGACGAGTACGTCTACCAGGCGCTGCGGGCCGGAGCGGACGGCTTCCTCCTGAAGCGGGCCAAGCCTTCGGAGATCGTCCACGCCGTACGGCTGGTGGCGGAGGGCGAGACGCTGCTCTTCCCGGCGGCCGTACGGGCGCTGGCGGCGGAGTACGGCAACCGGCAGGCGCGGGCGGTGCTGGAGCGGGCCGCCCTGACCGAGCGGGAGGAGGCGGTCCTGCGGCTCATGGCGCGGGGACTCACCAACGTGGAGATCGCGTCCGAGCTCATCGTCGGGACGGAAACGGTGAAGTCGCATGTCAGTGCCATCCTGGCGAAGCTGGGGGCGCGGGACCGGACCCAGGCGGTGATCACGGCGTACGAGTCGGGCTTCGTCTCCCCCGCCTGAGGGGAAGGCCGGCTCCGGCCGATGGGGGGCTGCTTCTCGCAGCCTCACCCGGGGCGCAGTACGATCCGGCTGACAAGCTCGCTAGCTGGCTAGCTGGGAGGACACACGTTGGGGCAGCTGACCGGCGGGGACCCCTCTCTGCTCCGGCGGATCAATTCCGCGGTGGTGCTGCGTGCACTGCGTACGGCCGGCTCGCCGAGCCTCACCGACCTCACACGGCTGACCGGGCTCTCCCGGCCGACCGTCGAAGGGGTCGTGGAGGGACTGATCGGGACCGGGCTCGTCGTCGAGGCCGAGGCCGAGGAGGGCGCGCGGCGCCAGGGCCGTCCGGCCAGACGGTTCCGGTTCCGGGCCGAGGCGGGGCACCTGCTCGGCATCGAGATCGGCTCGCACCGCGTCGCGGTCCTGCTGTCCGGGCTGGACGGGCGCATCATCGGCGCCGGCACCAAGGAGGTCGCAGAGACGGCCTCCGCCGACGAGCGACTGGAGCGGGTACGCGCGGCCGTGGCCGATCTGCTGCGCCGCGCCGGCGTGCCGCGGGACTCCCTGCGCGCGGTCGGGGTCGGCAGTCCCGGGATCGTGGAGGCGGACGGCACGGTACGCCTCGGCACCGCCCTGCCCGGCTGGACCGGGCTGCCGCTCGGGGACCGGCTGCGGCGCTCGTTCCGCTGCCCGGTGCAGGTGGAGAACGACGCCAACGCGGCGGCGGTCGCCGAGCACTGGAAGGGGGCCGCGCGGGACACCGGAGACATGGTGTTCGTGATGGCGGGTCTCAGTCCGGGCGCGGGCTCGCTCATCGGCGGCCGGCTGCACCGGGGCTTCGGCGGGGCGGCCGGGGAGATCGGAGCCCTGCACCTGCTGGGCCGCGAAGCCACGCCCGAGCGGCTGCTGTCGACGACGGGCGAGCCTCTGCACCCGCTGGACGAGCCGGCCGTCGCCGAGGTGTTCGCGAAGGCCAAGCGGGGCGACGAGCGGGCCGTCGCCGCGGTCGAGCGGTTCCTGCAGCGTCTCGTCCACGACGTGGCGGCGCTGGTCCTGGCGATGGATCCGGAGCTGGTGGTCGTCGGCGGCTGGGCGGCCGGCCTGGACGGCGTCCTGGATCCCCTGCGCCGTGAGCTTGAGCGGTACTGCCTGCGCCCGCCGCGTGTGTCCCTGTCGCTGCTCGGCGAGGCCGCGGTGGCGACCGGTGCCCTCCGGCTCGCGCTCGACCACGTCGAGGAGGAGCTCTTCGCGGTGGAGAAGACGGTCACGGCCCGCCCCCACTGACACCGGTCACCGGCACCGGGCACCGCGCAGTAGGCGGCCCGGCGGCCCCGGCACCCCGAAAGGCCGGACGGCCGTGGTGCGGCCCGCACACGCGGGCCGCACCACGGCCGTCCGGCTCGGTCGGGTGTCAGGAGGCGACGGGCTCGTGCGTGATCTCGACGCCGCCGGAGTCACCGAAGGTGAGGCGGCAGGTGTCGGCGCGGTAGGTGGCCACCGAGACCGCGGCGGTACCCGCGGCGGTGAAGTACCGCGTGGTGACCAGGAGCACCGGCGCGCCGGGCAGCCGGTCCAGTTCCTTGGCGTCGTCGGCGCGGGCGGAGCCGAGCTCCACCGACCGGTCCTGGCCGTCGAGGACCAGCCGCTGCAGCTCCCGCAGGACGGCACGCGCACGGGCGGGGCCCGACGGGGCTTCGATGGCGGGCAGTCCGGGCACCGAGGCGACCGGCACGTACAGCAGCTCGGCGGCGACGGCCTGACCGTTCGTCATCCTGGTCCGGCGCACGGTGTGCACCGGCTGGTCGGCGGCGAACGCCCCACCGGGGCCGAGCAGCTTCACCACGGCGGCAGACGGCAGGGACTCCGACGCGTCCTGCGGCTCCCAACCGTCCGCGGCCTCCCCGGGCCAGCTGTGCCGGGCGCTGCCGACGGCCACCCCGACACGCGGCGGGGCGACGGTCGTGCCGACGCCGCGGCGGCGCTGCAGCCGGCCTTCGAGCTCCAGCTGCTCCAGCGCCTGCCGCAGGGTCGCGCGGGCGACTCCGAAACGGGCTGCGAGTTCACGTTCGTTGGGCAGGACCTCGCCGACGGCGAAGTCCTGGTCGAGCGCCTCGCTGAGGACGGTCTTGAGGTGCCAGTACTTCGGCTCCGGCACCGTTTCGAGCTGCGTGGTCCCCACCCTGACTCCTCCTGCCCTCGCCGCACTCGCCGTGTGTTCCGGCGGCAGTTCCGCGCCCTTGTTTATTAAAGGTTCCTGCACTATCCCTGCGACGATAGGACGGTGCACCCCCTTGGTCAAGACCAATGCTCGTCCCTTTGCCGGGCAGACCGGGCATATGTATCAAGCCGTTCACGGGATGTTCTCGTATGCGCCGAAGGCTTGTAGCCAAGGGCTACCCGACGGTAATCATGGCGGTGGGCACTCCTGACAGCCTGTCTCGCAGCAGTCACGTCCAACCGATGAGGAGCAGCATGACCGCCACGGTCTCCTTCACGATCACTTCGCCGCTCGGCCCCCGGACGACGACCGTCGCCTACGAGCGCAAGGGCTCGGGCGAACCGCTCCTCCTGCTGCACGGCATCGGCCATCACCTCCAGGCCTGGCATCCGGTGACCGACATACTGGCCGCCGAGCACGACGTGATCGCCGTCGACCTGCCCGGCTTCGGCGCCTCGGAGCCGCTGCCCCAGGGCGTCCCGTACTCCCTGGACACCGTGGCACCGGCGCTCGGAGCGCTGTGCACGGCCCTCGGCGTCGAGCGCCCGCACGTCGCGGGCAATTCCCTCGGCGGCCTGCTCGCCCTCGAAATGGGCCGGAGCGGCCTCGTCCGCTCCGTCACAGCCCTCTCCCCCGCCGGGTTCTGGACCGAAGCCGAACGCCGCTACGCCTTCGCCGTCCTTCTGGCGATGCGGGCCGGCGCCGGGGCCCTGCCCCTTCCCGCCGTCCGCCGGCTCTCGCGCACCGCCGTCGGCCGGGCCGCGCTGACCGGCACCATCTACGCCCGCCCGGGCCGCCGTTCGCCGGAGGCCGTGGTCGCCGAGACCCTCGCCCTGCGCCATGCCGGAGGATTCGAGGACACCCTGGCCGCGGGTGGTTCCGTACGCTTCACCGACGACGTACCGGGGTTGCCGGTCACCATCGCGTGGGGCACCCGCGACCGGCTGCTCCTGCGCCGCCAGGGCATACGGGCCAAGCACACCCTCCCCGGCGCACGGCTGGTCCGCCTCCCGGGCTGCGGCCACGTCCCGATGAGCGACGACCCGGCCCTCGTCGCCCGGGTGGTACTGGACACGGCACGCAGCGCCGAGCCGGCCCCGCCGCGTGAGAAGGAGTACGCGACCGAGTGAGCGACCGCATCGGACCGGCGAGCGGCGGCCGGACAGCCCGCCCCGAGAACCAGGCGAAATCGGCCAGATGGACACTTAACCAGTCGGTCACAGTTCGTTCGTGATCACGCAACACCCTTGCGCCACAGTGGCGTGCATGACTGACCGTGCCCACGCCCCCGCCCAGCGTCCCCAGCACCACCAGCGCCACCACTGGCGCCGCGACGTCGTCGAACTCGCCGCACTGTTCTGCGCCGTCGCGGTCGCCGACGCCATCGCCAATCTCGTCGTACACGGCCCCCGGGGCCCGGTCCTGCTGGTCGCCTCGGCCATCGCGCTGCTGGTGACCGCCGCCTTCCACACCTGGTGGGCGCGGCGCCACAGCCATGCGCCACCGCCCAGCACACCGCCGTCCAGCACGCCGCCGCCCGGCACGCCGCCGCCCGGCGAACCGGCCCCGTCGGCGGCGCCCGCCGCGACCACCCTGTGGCGGATGCGCACGACCGTACGGGACCAGCCCGGCTCCCTGGCCGTCCTCTGCACCGCCCTCGCCCGCCACGGCGTGGACATCCTCACCCTCCAGACGCACCCGCTGCCCGAGGGCGGCACCGTGGACGAGTTCCTGCTGCGCGCCCCGCAGCAGCTCCCCTCCGCCGATCTCACCCGTGCCGTCTCCCAGGCCGGGGGCCACAGCACATGGATCGAGCGCGCCGACGCCCACGACCTCGTCGACACCCCGACGCGGCTGCTCGGCCTGGCCACGCGCACGGCGCTGGACGCCGCCGAACTCCCCCTCGCCCTGCGCCAGCTGCTCGGCCGCTGCACGATCCACTCGATCCCGGCGACCACGCTCTCCGGCCGCCCCAACGCGGGCGCGGAGGCCCCCGTCGAGGGCGTACTGGAGGACACCGTCATGCGGCTGCGCGATCCCGCGGGCGGCGCGATCACCATCGAGCGGCCCTACCTGCCCTTCACCCCGACCGAGTTCGCCCGGGCCCGCGCCCTGGTCGAGCTCGACGCCCGGCTCGGCCCGCGCGTCCCGCGCAGCCAGGACGTGCTGACCCTCCCCGAGGGCAACGAGATCACCGTGCGCCGAGCCGACGGATCCGACCTGGCCGCGGCCCGCGCCATGCACGACCGCTGCTCGGAGCGCACCCTCGGGCTGCGCTACCACGGGCCCGTCTCCGACGCCGACCGCTACCTCGGCCACCTGCTCAGCCCGCGCTTCGGCCGTACCCTCGCCGCCACCACCGCGTCCGGGAAGCTCGTGGCCCTCGGCCACCTGCTGTGGGACGGCGACGAGACCGAGGTCGCGCTGCTCATCGAGGACGACTGGCAGCGCCGCGGCATCGGCACCGAGCTGCTCGGCCGGCTCGTCGCCATGGCCGTCGAGGCCGGGTGCGACAGTGTGTACGCCGTCACCCGAGCAGCCAACACCGGCATGGTCGCGGCCATGCGCGGCCTCGGCCTCCCCCTCGACTACCAGATCGAGGAGGGCACCCTGGTGATCACGGCCCGGTTGGAAGCGGCACCCCCCGGCACGCGTCGTGCGTACGGGGTTCCCCTCGCCCTGCCGTACGACTCCCCGACTCCGCGCGGCCGCCACTGAACCGGCCTGCGGAGGCAGGCGCCCCCGTCTCCGTACGGGGCGCCTGCGTCCGGATCCGGCCAAACTCCGGGCCGCACCGCCGAGCAGACGACCCACCCCCGGTCCTGAAATCGCTTGTAGGCACGGCCTGTTGACCACATCCGGGTGCGGCCGGCAGCCGCGCTCCGGCCCATGTCAGGAGGCTGACGACAATGGGTGATGACGGGAGGACGCCTCACATACGAAGATGGCCGCATGTCAGAGACCCTCCACACCGGCAGCGTCCCCCGGCTGCCCCGCCAGGTGGCCGACGAGTACGTCGACGGCCTCATCGCCCTCGACCCCATCACCGGTACCTACCTGGGTGTAGCCGAGAGCTCCGCCAAGCTCCCGGACTTCTCCCCGGCGGGCCGCGCCGCCGTCGCCGAACTCTCCCGCACGACCCTCGCGCGCCTCGACGCCGCGGAGGCCCTGCCCGGAGCCGACTCCGACGCCGAGCGCCGCTGCGGCCGTCTGCTCCGTGAACGGCTCACCGCCGAGCTCGCCGTGCACGAGGCCGACGAGGAGCTGTGCGCGGTCAGCAACATCCACAGCCCGGTGCACTCGGTCCGCGAGGTCTTCTCCCTGACCCCGGCCGACACCGACGAGGAATGGGCGGCGATCGCCGAGCGGCTGCGCGCCGTCCCGGACGCCTTCGCCGGCTACCGCGAGAGCCTTCAGCTCGGCCTGGACCGCGGTCTGTACGGCGGTCCGCGCGCCACCGAGACCATGATCGGCCAGCTGACCACCTGGGCGGGCCAGGACGGCACCGCCGCGGCCTTCTTCGAGGACTTCGCCTCGAACGGCCCGCAGTTGCTGCGTGCCGAGCTGGACGCGGCGGCCGCCGGCGCGACCGCCGCCGTCGTGGAACTGCGCGACTGGATGCGCGCGGTCTACGCCCCCGCCGTCGAGGGCCGCCCGGACACGGTGGGCCGCGAGCGGTACGCCCGCTGGTCCCGGTACTTCAACGGCACCGACCTGGACCTCGACGAGGCCTACGCGTACGGCTGGTCGGAATACCACCGGCTGCTCGCCGAGATGAAGACCGAGGCGGCCAAGATCCTGCCGGGTGCCGGCCCCTGGGAGGCGCTGAAGCACCTGGACGAGCACGGCACCCACATCGAAGGGGTGGACGAGGTCCAGGCCTGGCTGCAGGGCATCATGGACGAGGCCATCGAGAACCTGGACGGCACCCACTTCGAACTCGCCGAGCGGGTCCGCAAGGTGGAGTCCCGCATCGCCCCTCCGGGCGGCGCCGCGGCCCCGTACTACACCTCCCCCTCGGAGGACTTCTCCCGACCCGGACGCACCTGGCTGCCCACCATGGGGCAGACCCGCTTCCCGGTCTACGACCTGGTCTCCACCTGGTACCACGAGGGCGTGCCCGGCCACCACCTCCAGCTGGCGCAGTGGACGCATGTGGCGGACCAGCTCTCCCGCTACCAGGCCACCGTCGGCTGGGTCAGCGCCAACTGCGAGGGCTGGGCCCTGTACGCGGAGCGGCTGATGGACGAGCTGGGCTACCTCAAGGACGCCGAGCAGCGACTGGGTTACCTGGACTGCCAGATGATGCGCGCCGCGCGGGTCATCGTGGACATCGGCATGCACCTGGGCCTGGAGATCCCGGCGGATTCGCCCTTCCACCCGGGTGAGCGGTGGACGGTGGACCTCGCGCAGGAGTTCTTCGGCCTGCACAGCGGCCGGCCGGCGGAGTTCGTGGAGAGCGAGGTGACCCGGTACCTGTCGATGCCGGGGCAGGCGATCGGATACAAGCTGGGGGAGCGGACCTGGCTGCTGGGCCGGGACAACGCGCGCGCCGCGCACGGCGACTCCTTCGACCTGAAGGCGTGGCACATGGCTGCGCTGTCGCAGGGTTCGCTGGGTCTGGACGACCTGCTGGACGAGCTGTCGAAGCTCTGACGCCCGGTCCGCGCGCGGCCGCCTCGCGGTCCCGCGCGCGGCGGGCGCCGGGCGGGCCGCCCGTCCCCTCGCGGAGCGGGCGGCCCGGCCGTGTGCCGGGCGCGTCAACAGCCGCAGTCGTCCGAGCCGGTCGGCGCGGTCAGCGGGTCGGCCTCGGCGCGCTGCTGCGTGCCCTGCCAGGTCTCGACCTCGAAGCCCTCGCGGATCCAGTACTCGATGCCGCCGAGCATCTCCTTGACCTGGAAGCCCAGTTCGGCCAGGGCGAGGGCGGAGCGGGTGCCGCCGTTGCAGCCGGGGCCCCAGCAGTACGTCACGACGGGGATGTTCCTGTCCAGGAGCCGTTCGGCCTGCTCGGGAATGAGGGCGGTGGGCAGGTGGACCGCGCCGGGCACGTGCGCCTGGTCCCAGGCGGGCGTGGAGCGGGAGTCGACGAGCTGGAAGCCCAGCTCGGCGCCCGACTCGCGGTGGGCCCGGAAGGCGCTCGCGACGTCCGAGACGTCGGCGTGGAAGGCCAGGCTTGCGGCGAAGTACGCGGCGGCCGCGGCCGGGGAGGCCGGGGGCACCCGGAGTACGGGGTTGTCGGCGGCCGGGACGGAAGAGGCGTTCTGTGTCGTCGTCATGGTGGGAAATCTACGATCTGTTGATCTTCCTCGGAAGTGACTTTCCCCGGCCTTCCCCTTGTTCTGCCGGGGAATCCCCTGCTAGACCTGCCGCATGACCGATTATTCCCCTGATGCCACCGACTGGCGGATCCTCGGCGCCCTCCAGCGGGACGGCCGCGCCAGCTTCACCGACCTCGCCCGCTCCGTCTCCATGTCCGCGAGCGCCGTCACCGAGCGCGTGCGCAGGCTGGAGGAGGCGGGGATCATCACCGGCTACACGGCCGTCGTCGACCCGGACAAGCTCGGCAAGTCGATCCTCGCCCTGGTGCGGCTGCGCTATCCGCACGGCAACTACAAGCCGTTCCACGACTTCCTGGAGGCCACCCCGGAGATCCTGGAGGCGCATCACGTCACGGGCGACGACTGCTTCGTCCTGAAGGTCGCCACGCGCTCGATGGGACACCTGGAGGAGGTCACCGGCCGGATCGCGGGGCTCGGCCCGGTGACGACGAGCATCGTCTACTCCTCGCCGCTGCCCCGCCGCCCGCTCAGTCCGTGACGGCCGCCGTGCGGTGGCGCACGACGGAGCCGCCGCGCTGCTTGACGATCTCCAGCTGGGCCTGGACGCGGGTCCGCAGGTCGGCGACGTGGCTGACGATGCCGACGCTCCGGTCCCGCTCACGCAGCGAGTCCAGGACGTCGAGGACCTCGTCCAGCGCCTGGTCGTCGAGGCTGCCGAAACCCTCGTCGATGAAGAGGGTGTCCAGGCGCGTACCGCCCGCCTCGTCGGTGACCACGTCGGCGAGGCCCAGCGCGAGGGCGAGCGAGGCGAAGAAGGTCTCGCCGCCCGACAGGGTCGCGGTGTCCCGCTCGACGCCCGTCCACGCGTCGACCACGTGCAGACCGAGGCCGGAGCGCCCCCGCCCGCCCGCCCTCGCGTCGGAGTGCACCAGGGTGTAGCGGCCGCCGGACATGCGCAGCAGCCGTACGGTCGCGGCGGCGGCCACCTGCTCCAGCCGGGCTGCCAGTACGTAGGCCTCCAGGCGCATCTTGCGCTCGTTGTCGGCGGAGGTGCCGGCGGTCAGTGCGGCCAGCCGGGCCACCCGGTCGTAGGCCTCGCGCAGCGGGCCGAGCGCGCGCAGTTCCTGCTCCATCTGCCGGGAGAGCCGGTCCAGTTCGGCGCAGCGGACCCGGGCCGCGTCACAGGCGGAGCCTGCCGTACGGAGCTTCGCCGCGGCCCGGGCCGCGTAGGCCTCTGCGGCTTCGGGCGCGGCAGGGGGCAGTGCAGCGGCCTCGGCGGCGTCGGTCTCGCCGAGGCGGTCCGCCAGCAGGGCCTCCTCAGCCTGCCAGGCGTCCGCACGGTGCTGGAGCGCGGTGCGTTCGTACTCGGGGAGGACGGCGCCTGCGGCGGCCTCGACGGTGTCGAAACCGGCCTTGAAGGCGGCGTCGGCGAGCTGGGCGTCGGCCTCCTTCAGGCGGGCGGCGGCCGTCTCCGCGCGGCGCAGGCAGACGGCGGCCCCGGCGACCGTCCTGACCCGGTCCTCCAGGATCCGGGCGCGGGCCGCGACGGTGGGCGCGCCCCGCCGCACCAAGGTGAGTTCGGCCTCCAGGGAGGCCTGTTCACGCTCCAGGGCCTCGCGGCGGGAGGCCCTGGCAGCGGCCCTGGTCTCGGCTTCGAGCCGGTCGGCGCTGCGCGCGGCGTGTTCCCGCTCGGCCCGGGCCAGCTGTTCACGGGCGGCGTGCAGGCCGGCGGCGGCGGCGTGGGCGGCGGCGTGCCGGGTGGTCAGGTCGGCGGTCAGGGACAGTAGTTCGGCGGTGGTGGACTCGCCCGCGGCGGCCGCGGCCTCGGCGCGGGCCTCCCGGGCGGCGGCGAGCCGGCGTTCGACGGCGGCCCGGGCCTCCTCCGCCTGTTCGAAGACGGCGTGGGCGGCGTCCTCGGCGGCCCGGTCCACATGGCCGGGGGCGGGGCGGGCCGGAGCCGGGTGTTCCGCGGATCCGCAGACGCCGCAGGCCTCTCCGGCCACCAGGGCTTCGGCGAGTTCGGCGGCGATGCCGCGCAGCCGGGCCTCCTTGAGCTCCAGCCAGCGTTCACGCGCGCCGGCCGACTCCTCGCGCAGGTCGAGCAGTTCGCCCTCGGCGCGTTCGGCGTCGGCGGCGAACTCGTCCCGCCTGCGGGCGGCGTTCAGGTTCATCCTGGCCGGTTCCAGCCGACCCGCGAGCTGCTCGGCCAGGGTGGCGGCCTGCTGGGCGGCGTCCACCCGCTCCTGGAGGGCGGTACGGGTCTCCTCCCAGCGCCCCAGCCACTCGGCGGCCTCCTGGTGCTGCTCCTCGGCGGCCCGGGACTCCCGTTCCAGGTCGGCCCGTTCGCGGCCGATGTCGGCGCTGCGCTGCTCGACGCGGTGGGCGGCGCCGAGCGCGCCGAGTTCCTCGCGCAGCTGCTGCTCGACGGCGGCCAGCTGTTCGGTGCCCGCCTCCCGCAGCGGGGGCGGCAGTTCCGCCCGCGCCGCCGCCTCGGCGTGCGCGGCGGCGAGGTGCGCCGCGGAGGCCGCGCCGCGCAGCTCCAGGGCGGGGGCCACCAGCGCTCCGCGCCGGGCCCCGTCCAGGAGGTCGCGTACCCGGGCGCGTTCCGGCTCCGCCTTGGCGAGCAGGGCGGCCCTGCGGACGGTCTCGGCGTGCCGGCGCTGGAGCCGGTCGAGTTCCCTCGCGTCCTCGGCGGCCCGGCGGGCGGCGGCGTGCCGGCTCTCGACGGCGGCGAGCGCGTACTCGGCGACGTCGAGCCGTTCGCGGGCGGAGCAGCGGGCGACGGCCGCCCAGGCGCGGACCGCCTGCGCCAGCCCCGGGTCTCCCGGCTGGTGTCCGGGGAGCGGCCAGGCCCGCAGGTCGGGGCTGTCCCCGGCGGCCTGGGCGAGCCGCTGGGCGGTGTGGAGCACCTTCTCGTCGCCGGCCCGGACCCTGGCCTCCGCTGCCCGGCGGCGTTCCCCGAGCAGCGCCTCGACGGCGGCGAAGCGGCGGGTGTCGAAGAGCCGGCCGAGGAGTCGGCCGCGGGCCGCCTCGTCGGCGCGCAGGAACCGCGCGAACTCCCCCTGCGGCAGCAGCACGACCTGGCAGAACTGCTCACGGCTCATGCCGAGCAGCTGCTCGATCTCCTCGCCGATCTCCTGGTGGGAGCGGCTGAGGGCCTCCCAGCCCTCGCCGGTGTGCTCGCGCAGGAAGCTCTGGGCCTTGTCCTTGGTGGTGCCCGTGCCGCGCTTCTTCGGACGCTCCTGTTCGGGACGGCGGGTGATCTCCAGGCGGCGGCCGCCCGCGGTGAGTTCGAGGGTGACCTCGGTGGGGGTGCCGGCGGTGGCGTGGTCGCTGCGCAGGCTGGTGCCGGGGGCCTGGCGGGGGCCGGGCACCGATCCGTAGAGGGCGTAGCAGACGGCGTCGAGTACGGAGGTCTTCCCGGCTCCCGTGGGGCCGTGCAGCAGGAAGATCCCGGCGCCGGACAGGGCGTCGAAGTCGATCTCCTGGGGCTCGGCGAACGGTCCGAAGGCGGTGACGGCCAGCCTGTGCAGCCTCATCGGCGGTTCTCCCGGCAGCTGTCGTCGGCGCGTACGTCGTCGAAGGCGCCTTGCAGGACGGCCCGTTCGGCTTCGTCGGGGAGGCCTCCGCCGCGTACGTGGGCGACGAAGTCCTCGGCGATCTGCTGGTCGGTGCGGCCGCGCAGGCGCTGTGCGTAGGAGGCGCCGGTCTCCTCGCGGCGGCCCTCGGGGTCGAAGGTGAGGGTGAGGGTGTGCGGGAAGCGTGCGGCGAGGCGGGCCATGGGGTCGTCGGGGCGGACCGGGTCGGTGAGGGTGGCCTCCACCCAGGAGTCCTCGTGCACGGCGTACGCGGGGTCGTCGAGGAGGTCGTCGATCCGTCCGCGCAGCCTCGCGAGGGGGCGCGGTACGGGGGTGTCGACGCGCTCGGCGCGGCTGATCTCTCCCGCTGGGCCGAGTTCGATCAGCCACATGGTCTTGCGGTGGTCGGCTTCGGAGAAGGAGTAGGCCAGCGGGGAACCTGAGTAGCGGACCCGTTCGTTGATCGTCTGGCAGCCGTGGAGGTGGCCGAGGGCGGCGTAGTCCACCCCGTCGAAGACGGAGGCCGGCACGGCTTCGACGCCGCCGACGCTGATGTCGCGCTCGCTGTCGCTGGCCTGCCCGCCGGTGACGAAGGCGTGTGCCAGGACCACGGAGCGGGTGCCGTGCGGGCGGGTGGCGAGGTCGGCCCGGATCCGGTCCATGGCCGCGCCCAGGACCGCCTCGTGGCTGACCTTCGGCGTGCTGAACTGGTCCTTGACCAGGGCCGGCTCCAGGTACGGCAGCCCGTAGAGGGCCACGTCGCCGTGGGCGTCGGCGAGCACGACCGGATCGGCGCAGCCGGCCGGGTCGGTCCGCAGGTGGATCCCGGCGCGGCCGATCAGCCCGGCGCCGACCCCGAGGCGGCGCGCGGAGTCGTGGTTGCCGGAGATCATGACGGTGGGCACGCCGAGGTCGGCGAGCCGGTGCAGGGCCCGGTCGTACAGCTCGACCGCCGGCAGCGGGGGCACGGCGCGGTCGTAGACGTCGCCGGCGACGAGGACGGCGTCGACCTCGTGGGTGCGGACCGTCTCGACGAGGTGGTCCACGAAGGCCGCCTGGGCGCCGAGCAGGTTCACCCGGTGGAAGGCCCGGCCGAGGTGCCAGTCGGAGGTGTGCAGGAACTTCACTGGCCGGCCCCGCCGCGCATGCCGTCTCCCCCTGGTCGTCTCCGGTCGCTGGACCCCACTACGCTAACCCGTCCCCGGGGGCGCTCAGGGCGCGTACGTCTCACCGCCCAGGGTGAGCCGGGCCGTACCGGCCGTGCTGTCGGCCAGCCAGGCCTCGAAGGCGGGCAGGTCCGCCTCGGGTAGGGCGACCTCGATCTCCACGGCGGCCCCGTAACGCAGGTCCACCACGGTGCGGCCGGTGGAGCGCAGGTCGTTCTGCGTCTTGCCGGCCCGCTGGTGGTCGACGGTGACGGTGGCCAGGCGGTAGCGCCGCCGGGTGACGGTTCCGAGTTCGTCGAGGGCCTCGCCGACGACTCCGCCGTAGGCGCGGATCAGCCCTCCGGCGCCGAGCTTCACGCCGCCGTAGTAGCGGGTGACGACGGCCACGGCGTAGCGGACGTCCCGGCGCATGAGCATCTGCAGCATGGGCACCCCGGCGGTGCCTCCGGGCTCCCCGTCGTCGCTGGCCTTCTGGACGGCGGCGTCGGCGCCGATGACGTAGGCGTAGCAGTTGTGCGTGGCGGTGGGGTGCTCCTTGCGGATGCGCGCGACGAAGTCCTGCGCCTCCTGCTCGGTCGCGGCGGGCGCGAGGGAACACAGGAAGCGCGAGCGGTTGATCTCCGACTCGTGCGCGCCCTCACGGGCCACCGTCACGTACTGGTCTGCCTTCACCGCTCCACCCTAGTCCGCGTCCGCGAGGGGAATCCGGCGCGGGGTGTTTCGGTTGACGCGGCTGAGCGTAAGCGGCAGACGACGGAACGAAGCATCATCAGGAGGCGGCGCGTGTACGGCGATCCGGCAACCATCCGCAAGATCCTCACCGAGCTCGGTGACACCTGGGCCGTGGTGGGCCTGTCGAACAACAGGGACCGGGCCGCCTACGGCGTGGCCCGCGTGCTCCAGCGGTTCGGCAAGCGCGTGGTCCCCGTACATCCCAAGGCCGAGACCGTGCACGGGGAGCCTGGGTACACCTCGCTGGAGGCGATCCCGTTCAAGGTGGACGTGGTGGACGTCTTCGTGAACAGCCACCTGGCCGGGGCGGTCGCCGACCAGGCGGTCGCCGTCGGCGCCGAGGCGGTCTGGTTCCAGCTCGGCGTGGTCGACGAGGCCGCCTACGAGCGGACCCGTGAGGCCGGGCTGGCAATGGTCATGGACCGCTGCCCGGCGATCGAGATCCCCGCGCTGTAGCGGCGGCCCGGCCCCGAGGTGGGGCTGGGGGCTACTTGTCGGCCTCGGCGCGGCCGGCCTCCGCGAGCCCGGCCTTCACCAGGTCGGGCTCCACCAGGTCGGCCTGCACGAGTGGGGCCCCTGCCCGTTCGACCTCGGCCGGCTCGGCCTCCGTGAGCGCGGCCAGCCCCCGCAGCTGCTCCGGCGTCATGCCGTCCGGGATCGGCACGGGCGCCGGGGTCCGCAGCGGCGGCTGCCACCCCGTCTCCGGGGTCCAGCGCCGTACGATGCGCGCCGGCGCCCCCGCCACCACGGCATGGTCGGGGACCTCGCCCCGCACGACGGAACCCGCGGCCACCACCACGTTGCGGCCCAGCCGCGCCCCCGGCAGGATCACCGCGCCCGTGCCGAGCCAGCATCCGGGGCCGATCTCCACCGGGGCGCTGCGCGGCCACTGCCGGCCGATGGGCTCGTGCGGGTCGTCGTAGCTGTGGTTGGTGGACGTGATGTAGACACCGGGTCCGCAGAAGGTGTTCGAGCCGATCTCGATGCGGGCGTCGGCGATGACGTGGCTGTCCCGCCCGATGACGACCCCGTCCCCGAGCACCAGCATCGGCTCCGCGCCGAGGTCGAGGCCCGGCATCATCCCGGCGGTGAGGGTGACCTGCTCGCCGATGATGCAGTGCCCGCCGAGCCGGATCCACCGCTCGCCGAAGACCGTGCCCTGCGGGAAGGCGAGCCGGGTGCCGTCCCCGATCGCGCCGAAGCGCAGCCGGCCCGGGGCCTGCGCGGTCACCGCGCCGGCCTGCTGCATCCAGCGCCAGCCGGTGTGGACCACACGGCTCGCCAGCCGGCGGCGCAGGACCGCCACGGATGAGAACGTGTTCTTTTTCTTGGGCACCCGGCCACGGTAGTGCGCCCGGCGGCGGCCGTCCGGACCACGGCCCTGTGATCTTCACCCCATCGCCGGAACGGCGGGCGGCGTGGCCTACCGTGCTGTTGGCGCGGCAACCGGACGACCGACCAGAGGGAAGCGAACATGACGCATCAGACGGCCCAGGCACTCGTTGCGGGTGTCGGTGGCAAGCACCCGGACATCGACCCCACCGCGTTCACCGCGCCCACCTCGGTCGTGGTCGGTGAGGTCACCGTCGCCGCCGGCGCGAGCGTCTGGTACTCGGCGGTGCTGCGCGCCGACTGCGGGCCGATCACGCTCGGCGCCGACAGCAACGTGCAGGACAACTGCACGCTCCACGTCGACCCCGGCTTCCCCCTGTCCGTCGGCGAGCGCGTCTCCATCGGCCACAACGCCGTCGTGCACGGCTGCACCGTCGAGGACGACTGCCTCATCGGCATGGGCGCCACCGTCCTGAACGGCGCGGTGATCGGCGCCGGTTCCCTCGTGGCCGCGCAGGCGCTGGTCCCGCAGGGCATGGTGGTCCCGCCCGGCTCACTGGTCGCGGGCGTCCCCGCGAAGGTCCGGCGCGAGCTCACCGACGAGGAGCGCGAGGGCATCAGGGTCAACGCCCAGATGTACGCGGAGCTGGCGAAGCAGCACCGCGCCTCGGTCACGCCCTGATTCCCGGCGCCGGTCCCGGCGGCCAGGAGCGTGCGGGCGGCGTGGGCCGCCCGGCGCCGTCCGCTCCGGCGCCGTCCGCTCCGGCCCCGTCACTCACCGACCGTGGCGTGGGCCGCCGGCTGCGCGGGGATCCCCCCGCCGGCCGCGCCGACGGCCTCCGCCGCCTTCTTCATCCGGCTGCGCACCACCAGCGTCACGACGATCCCGAACACCACCGCGAGACCCAGGGCCAGCCAGGAGAACCGCTTCAGCCAGGGCTCCGCGACGATGCCGACCGAGTAGATGACGGCGGTGGTTCCGCCCGCCCAGAGGATTCCGCCGAGGACGTTGGCGACGAGGAACCGCCAGTACGGCATGTGCAGCACGCCCGCGAGGGGCCCCGCGAAGATCCGCAGCAGCGCCACGAACCGGCCGAAGAAGACGGCCCACATGCCCCACTTCTCGAAGGAGCGCTCCGCCAGTGCGACCTGCTGGGGACCGAAGTGCTTGGGGAAGCGCCGGCCCAGCCGCTCCAGCAGCGGCTTGCCGCCCCGGCGTCCGATGGCGTAGCCGATCGAGTCGCCCACGATCGCGCCGGTGATCGCGCACAGCCCCAGGACGACGGGGTCGATCTCCCCGTGCTGCGAGGCCAGCAGTGCCGAGCTCACCAGGATGATCTCGCCCGGCAGCGGGATGCCAAGGCTCTCCAGGCCGATGACCAGGCCCACCAGGAGATAGATGCTGACCGCCGGAATCGTCTCCAGCCATTCCTGGATGTGCACCGGTGCGTCCTTCCGAGTCGTCCCCGGCGCGCCCCCTGTGACACGCCGAACGGGCAGCCTATCGGCTCGCCGGAGCGGCCTTTGACCTCAGAGGCAGTTCGCGCGAGGAACGCCCCGCGAAGACCTCGCGGCGGCCGGAGCCCAGTACCCAGGTGTGGCGCTCCGGGTCCCACGAGGACAGCGCACGGGCGTCGACGTCGATCGTGACGCGCTGCGCCGCGCCGGGCGGCAGGGTGATCCGCCGGTAGCCGGCGAGGGCGCGCACCGGCTGGTCGAGCCGGAGCTCCTCGGACGGCCCCACGTACACCTGGGCGACGTCCGTGCCCTTGCGCCGGCCGGTGTTGCGGACGGTGAACTCCACGCGCAGCCCGCCGTGCCACGCGCGGACCGAAAGCTTCTCGTACCGCCACGTCGTGTACGACAGGCCGTGCCCGAAGGGGAAGAGCGGTGTCGCCCGCTCGGCGTCGTACCAGCGGTGGCCGACGTGCACACCCTCGGAGTACTCCTGCCGGCCGCCCACCCCCGGGTAGCGCGCGGGGTCCGCCCCGACCGGCGTCGTCCGCCCGTCGGCCGGAAAGGTCTGGGTGAGGCGGCCGCCGGGGTCGACGTCGCCGAAGAGGACGTCGGCGGTGGCCCCGGCGCCCTCCTGCCCCGGGTAGTACATCTGGAGGACCGCTCCGGTACGCGAGAGCCACGGCATGGTCGTGGCGGAGGGGGTGTTGAGCACGACCGTCGTACGCGGGTTGGCGGCGGTGACCGCCTCGATCAGCCGTTCCTGCCCGCCGGGGAGCGCCAGCGAGGTCCGGTCCCGGCCCTCGGTGGAGTCCTCGTAGGCGAACAGGACCACGCTGCGGGCGGCCTTCGCCGTGTGCACCGCCTCGGCGAGGTCCGCGGCCCGGATCGCCCCCGTGGTGTGCCGCAGGCGCAGCCGCTGGCCCTTGTCCCCGCCGGAGGCGGTGACGGCGAGCCGGTGGGTGCCCGCCTTGAGGGCGAGGGTCCGGCGGCGCACGGCCATCCCGTCGGGTGCGGTGCCGAGCAGTCCGCCCGCGTAGTGCTCGGCCACGCCCGCCTCGACGGGGAACAGCTCCTCCCCGTCGAGGCGTACGCCGGGCCGCTCGCCGGTGTAGTGCACCAGCAGGGTCCACTCGTCGTCGGCCGCGAGGTGGAAGGTGCCTTCGTGGGTCCAGACGCGGCCGGGCCCGACCTCGCGGTGCTCCAGATCGGCGGCGGGGGTCAGCAGCTTCGCCGGGAGCGGCCGCCCGTACAGGTCCTCGCCGAGGGCGTGGCGCACGGTCGAGCCGTTCCCGGCCCTGCGGCGGATGGCGGTGAGCGGGGCGTCCGCGCCGTCGGGGACGACCTGCGAGCTGCCCCCGCCGCCGACGAACGGCACCTGGGCGGTCGGACCGATGACCGCGATGGAGCGGGCCGCGGGTCCGGTCAGCGGCAGGGTGCCGTGCTCGTTGCGCAGCAGCACCGCACCGGCCGTGGCCACCTTGCGGGCGACCCTGGCGCCGGCCGCGGCGTCGCGCGGGGGCCGGGCGGGCTGCCGGGCGGCCAGCAGTCCGAAACGGTCCATGGTGGAGAGGATCCGGTGCACGGCCTGGTCGACGGCCGCCTCCGTCACGGAACCGCCGCGCACCGCCTCGCGCAGCGGCCCGCCGAAGTGGGTTCCGGCGGGCATCTCCATGTCGAGGCCGGCGCGGATGGCGGCGACGGTGCTGTGGGCCGCGCCCCAGTCGGAGACCACCCAGCCGTCGAACCCCCAGCTTCTGCGGAGGAGTTCGTCGAGCAGGGGTCCGCTTTCGCAGGCGTGGATTCCGTTGACCTTGTTGGAGGAGCCCAGCACGGCGCCGGCGCCGGCGGCCACGGCTGCCTCGAAGCCGCGCAGCTCCGTCTCGCGCAGGGTCTGCTCGCCGACGGACACGTCGACGGTGTCGCGGCCGCGTTCCTGGTTGTTGAGGGCGAAGTGCTTGACGGCGGCGATGAGGCCCTCGTCCTGGATCCCCCGTACCACCTCGCCGACCAGGTCGGCGGTCAGCCGCGGGTCCTCGGAGAAGGTCTCGAAGTTCCGGCCGGCGTGAGGGGTTCGGATGAGGTTGGCCATGGGGGCCAGCACGACGTCCTGGCCGAGGGCCCGGCCTTCGCGGCCGATGACCTGCCCGTACTCGCGGGCCAGCGACGGGTCGAAGGCCGAGGCGAGTAGCACCGGCGCGGGAAGTGCGGTGGCCGGCCGCGAGACCCGTACGCCGGCGGACCCGTCGGTGAAGCGCAGGGCGGGGATGCCCAGGCGCGGTACGCCGGGCACATGGCCGGCGTGGCCGGCGGGGGCCGGGTCGGGGGCGCCGTGCAGCAGGGCGGTCTTCTCTTCCAGGGTGAGCTGCTCCAGCAGGGCGTCGATCCGGGCGGCGCCGCCCGTGCCGGTCCCGGTGCCGCTGCGGGCGGGTGGGCCCGCGGCGCCGGCGGCGGGTACGGCCGGGCCCGCGCCGGGCGGTGGCAGGGCCGGGGCGCAGCCGCCGGCGCCGAGGGCCGCGGCCATCCCGCCCGCCGTTGCGAACAGCCGCATCGCCGAACGCCTGGACACGTCCTCGCTCATGCTGGCTCCCTGCGGCACGGGTCGGCGGGAGCGGCCCGCACCGGACCGCTCCCGGGCCACTGTGCTCCGGGTGTCCGCGGGCCCGGTCGAGACGCGCCACCGCGGGCGCCCAGGTTCAGCCCTCCGGCAGTGGCGGCAGGCTGTCGGTGGTGCGCCGGGGCTCGTCCTGGCTCTGGATGCGCGCCTCGGTGCGGTGTCCGCGCGCGATGTAGTCCCGTACGACGGCCTCGACCGCGTCCTGCGGCGAGCCGACTCCGGCGAGCACCATCACCTCCACCACGAGTTCGGCGTCGAGGCTGATGCTGACCTTGGCCATGGGGTACCCCCTCCGTTGTCGTGGCAGGACTCTAGTCCGGTGACCGCCGGGGTTCAGGGGCGAGTGAGCCGAAGGGGCGCGCCGGGGAGTGAGGGCGAGCGCGCGGAGGAAACCGCGAGGAACGAGCGGTTTACGAACACGCACGCCCTCACGAGCTGGCAAAAGGCGCCCCGGAGGCGAACCGAGCCCGCGAAAAAAGGGGAACGAGCGGTTTACGAGCACGCACGCCCTCACGAGCCGGCAAAAGGCGCCCCGGAGGC
This sequence comes from Streptomyces sp. TN58, assembly GCF_001941845.1. Taxonomy (NCBI): domain Bacteria; kingdom Bacillati; phylum Actinomycetota; class Actinomycetes; order Kitasatosporales; family Streptomycetaceae; genus Streptomyces; species Streptomyces sp. TN58. Next base: position 1,135,518 of record NZ_CP018870.1, read on the forward strand.
GAACCGAGCCCCCAGCAAGAGGCGGCGAGTGAGCCGAAGGGGCGCCCTCACGAGCCGGCAAAAGGCTTCGCCCCCGAGGCGAACCGAGCCCAAAAGGCGGGGCGGGCGTCAGGCGTTCGGGCGGAGGGTCCAGATGACGGTCATTTCGCCGGTGACGGCCTCGTCCTCGCGCTGGATGGCGATGGTGACGGGGAACTCGGGGCGGCCGCCGGCGTCGAGTTCGGCGACGACCTCCGCGGCCGGGCGGCCGAGCGTGGCGGTGGCGGTGACGACGCCCTTGGCGAGCTTCTTGTAGCCGATCTCGGCCTTCACGGCGAGGGGTACGGCCCGGGAGAGCTGGTCGCCGAAGGCGGCCAGGACGATGGCGCCGCTCGCGGACTCGGCGAGGGTGAACATGGCGCCGGCGTGCGGGCCGCCGACGTGGTTGTGGTAGTCGGGCTGGTCGGGGAGCCGGACGACCGCGCGCTCGGGGGTGGTCTCCAGGAATTCGAGGTTCAGGGTCCGGGCCATCGGCACGGTCGCGGCGAGCAGTTCGCCCACGTTCATCTGGTCTGCGCTCATGGACCGCGATGTTACCCGCGAGTAGAGATGGTTGGCCAGAGCTCTCCGGGGGGCGGCCGTGGCTCCTGTCGGTGGCTCCCACTATCGTTACCGGCCATGTGGCCAGGACAGCAGCAGCCGCCCGGGGGCGATCAGAACCCCCAGGACGCGCATCAGAACCCGTACGCGCAGCCGCCGGGACAGCCGGCGCAGCCGAATCCGTACCAGCAGCAGCCCGGTTACGGATACCCGCAGCAGCAGCCCGGCTACCAGCAGCAACCGGGGTACCAGCAGCCGCCGACGGTTCCGGGCCAGCCCTGGGCCCAGCCCCAGCCGCCGCAGGCACCCCAGGCGTCCGGCAGCAGCCCCTACTCGACCAAGACCGTGGCCATCGTCGCGGCCGCCGCGGTCGTCGTGGCGGCCGCCGCGACCGGCGCGTACGTCCTGACCCGGGACGACAAGGGCACCGAGGCCAACGGCAAGCCGCCGGCCGCGACCTCCCCGGCCCCCGAGACGCCCGCCCCGGCCGGCAGCAGCCCGAACCCGCGGGCCGGCGGCGCCATGCAGCCCGTCATCCCGGGCTGGAAGGTCGTCACCAACACGAAGTACAACGTCGCCTACGACGTCCCCCCGGAGTGGAACGTCAACGACCCCGGCGTCTCGCTCTTCTACGACGACGAAGTCAAGAACGACGGCAAGCCGGTCATCACGATGTCCGGCACCGCCACCCTCAAGCAGGAGTGGTGCACGGTCGACAAGGACGCCGACGGCAACCTTGAGAAGTTCTCGATCGCGGACGCCGGCGTCAAGGGAGCCCAGGGCGCCAAGGACACCGCCCAGGCGGCGACCGACAACACCGGCACGTGGGTGTGGGCGGGCTTCGCGCAGAAGGAGCCGAAGGGGACGGTCAAGGTGACCGAGCCCAAGGAGTTCACGACCTCCTCCGGGATCAAGGGCCACATGGTGGTCGCCACCGCGCCGAACGTGAAGAAGGAGCACAAGTGCTCCACCGACGGCAAGGCGGTCGGCTTCGCCTTCAAGAACGCCGTCGGTGACTTCGCCAGCTTCGCGCTGGTCACCGCGGCCGGCGTGAAGGAAGAGGTCCCGACCGAGATCACCGACAAGATCCTCAGCTCCATCCGGCTCAGCACCGGATGATCTCCGGCTGAACCCGTCCCCGCCCCGGCGTCGGGAATCCGTTTGGATTCTCGGCCCGGGGCGGGGATAGTCCGGGGGTGAGTTCTCCCTCCGACGCCCCGCGCCGTACGCCCGAGCCCCGCCGCACCCGCAGCCGGCCTGAGTGGGCCGGCCGCAACTACACCCTGCTCACGGGTGCCGCGGTGGTCACCAACCTCGGCAGCCACGGGGCGCTCATCGCCTCCGCCTTCGCGGTCCTGGAGGCCGGCGGCTCCGGTGGTGACGTGGGCCTGGTCGCGGCCGCCCGCACCCTGCCGCTCGTCGTCTTCCTGCTCGTCGGCGGCGCCGTCGCCGACCGGCTGCCGCGCCATCGCGTGATGGTCGCCGCCAACGCCCTGAACTGCGTCTCGCAGGGGCTGTTCGCGCTGCTCGTCCTCACCGGCGACCCGCAGCTGTGGCAGATGATGCTGCTGACCGCCCTGTGCGGCACCGGTACGGCCTTCTTCAACCCCGCCGCCGAGGGCATGCTGCTGTCCACCGTCTCCGGCGAGCACGCCAACCGCGCCTTCGCCCTCTTCCGCATGGCCATGAACGGCGCCGGCATCGGCGGAGCCGCCCTCGGCGGGGCGATGATCGCCGCGATGGGCCCGGGCTGGGTGCTGGCCGTCGACGCCGCGGCGTTCGCGATCGCCGGGGCGCTGCGCGCCTTCCTCGACGTCAGCCGTGCGCCGGACCGGGCCAAGGGCGGCGGGCTGCTGGCCGACCTGCGCGAAGGCTGGGTGGAGTTCCACACCCGGCCCTGGCTGTGGAGCATCGTGCTCCAGTTCTCCGTCGTCGTCGCCGTCGTCGGAGCCGCGGAGGCAGTCTACGGTCCGCTGGTCGCCCGGGACCGGCTGGGCGGACCGGCGCCCTGGGGCCTGGCCCTGGCACTGTTCGGCATCGGCACCATCGCCGGCGCCGTGCTGATGATGGTGTGGAAACCGCGGCGGCTGCTGCTCGTCGGCACTCTGTGCGTGTTCCCGCTGGCGCTGCCGTCGGCGGGTCTGGCGGTACCCCTGCCGGTGTGGGGCCTGTGCGCGGTGATGTTCGTCAGCGGGGCCGCGATCGAGGTCTTCGGCGTGAACTGGATGACGACCATGCACCAGGAGATCCCGGAGGAGAAGTTCTCCCGGGTCTCCGCCTACGACTGGTTCGGCTCGGTCTCGATGCTCCCGCTGGCCACGGCCCTGGCCGGCCCGGTCGAGTCCGCCTTCGGCCGCACCGAGGCCCTGTGGGGCTGCGCGAGCCTGGTGGTCCTGGTCACCGCTCTCGTCCTGCTGGTCCCGGACGTGCGCCGGATGACGCGCAAGCCGTCCGTCCACAAGGGCGGCGGCCCGATCTCCGACAAGGACGCGCCCGCGTCCTCGACCTCGGCGTCCAGCCTCACCCCAGGCTGAAGGCGCCCTCCGGCGGAGCGGGCGAGGGAGCGGCGTCCGCGTCGGAGACGACTGCCGCACCTCTGACCAGGCGGGCCAGGCCGTCGCCGTACTCGACCCGGGCGGGAAAGGCGTCGGACGCGCACCGCCGGGCCAGGGCCACCACGTCCAGCGGGGTGTCGGAGGCCAGCAGCACGGCGTTGCCGAAGCGCCGTCCGCGGAGCACCGACGGCTCGGCGACGAGCGCGAGCTCCGCGAAGAGCGCGGCGAAGTTGGCCAGTTGGCTCCGCAGGAAGTCGAACGGCGCCCCGTCCGCCAGGTTCGCCGCGTACAGCCCGCCGGGCCGCAGCACCCGTGCGGCCTCCCGCGCGTACTCCAGCGAGGTCAGCTGCGCCGGCACCCGGGAGCCGCCGAACACGTCGGCCACCACCACGTCCGCGCTCTCCGCGGGCGCGGCCTCCAGCCAGGCCCGGGCGTCGGCGGTGTGCAGGGTGATCCCCGATCCCTCCGGCAGCGGCAGGTGCCCCGTGACCAGCTCCACCAGGCCGGCGTCGAACTCGACCACCGCCTGCCGGGACCCGGGCCGGGTGGCCGCGGCGTAGCGGGGCAGGGTGAGCGCGCCTCCGCCCAGGTGCACGAGGTCCAGGGGCAGCCCCGGGTCCGCCGCGCAGTCCAGGACGTGCGCGAGGCGGCGTACATACTCGAACTCCAGGTGCTGCGGATCGTCCAGGTCCACATGGGACTGCGGGGCGCCGTCGACGGTGAGCAGCCAGGCCCGTTCCCCGTCGATGTCCGGCATCAGCTTGGCGGTGCCCTGTACCACGTCCCGTATCACCGGGATCCGTTCGTCGCTCACCGCCCCATTGTCCGCCAGAGGCCGGCGTCCCGGCCCTTCAGGCCGCCCGGCCCGACCAGACGGCCGCCGCCTCGGCCGCGTGCTCCGGGGCCTGCGCCAGGCCGGCGCGGGCTGCCGGGTCGCGCCGTGCCGGGTCCAGGACGTTGCGCCCGAAAGCCTCGCGGGCCGTGGCCGAGGGGGTGATGAGCAGCACCTGGGCCCCCGCCTCGCGCAGCCGGGCCGCCTGCGCGGCCGGTGCCGGGACGAGTCCGGAGCCGAGAGCGATCGGGGCGATGATCACCACGCGTGCGTACCCGGCGGCGAGGTCGGCGTTGGTGGCGGAGCGCACGCCCCCGTCGATGAAGCGGCGCTCTCCCACCGTCACCGGGGGCCATACGCCGGGCACCGCACAGCTCGCCGCGACCGCGTCGACCAGCCCGCAGCCGCTCTCGTGGTCGAAGGCCCTCAGCTCACCGCTGAGCGCGTCGACCGCGGTGACGACGAGCCTGCGCTGCGGCCACTCGTCGGAGGCCAGCCGGGCCGCCAGCACCTTGCGGCGTTCCGCCTCGGGGCCGGTGTCGGCGGCCAGGGCCATGGCTCCCAACCGCCGGCGGTAGGCGGCCGGGTCGCGGCGCGAGCGCGCCATCGCCAGCGCGTAGCGGGCGATGACGCCGGCGCCCAGCTTGGCGGCGGCCTCCCCGGCGGCGTCGCCCAGCTGCCGCTCGTACAGCTCCTGCGCGCTGAACCGTCCCGAGGTGAGCTGGGCGCCGACCACCGATCCGGCCGAGGTGCCGACGACGAGGTCGGCGGTGGTGAGGTCCACGCCCGCGCGGGCGAGCCCGTAGATGATCCCGCACTCCCAGCCGACGCCGGTCAGTCCGCCGCCGCCGAGCACCAGTGCCGTGTCGCCGCCCATCCCGCCCGCTCCCCCTGTCGTCCCTGCCTGTGGTGACGGCAGTCTGGCGCAGCCGTCCCGCCGTCACCACAGGGGGGTCCCGATCCGGCGGTCAGCCCAGGACGGCTGTCACCGTCCCGGCGCCGACGGTCCGCCCGCCCTCACGGATCGCGAAGCCGAGACCCGTCTCCAGCGGGACGTCCCGTCCGAGCTCGACGGTCATCGTGACCGTCTCGCCGGGCCGGGCGACGCCCGCGAGCCCCAGGTCCACGTCCCCCACCACGTCGGCGGTGCGGATGTAGAACTGCGGCCGGTAGCCGGTGGCGACCGGGGTCGTACGGCCGCCCTCGCGCCCCGAGAGCACGTACACCTGCGCGCTGAAGCGGCGCTTGGGCTCCACGCTGCCGGGGGCGGCCACCACGTGCCCTCGGCGCACGCCGTCGCGCGGCACGCCGCGCAGCAGCAGCGCGACGTTGTCGCCGGCCTCGGCGGACTCCATCGGCTTGCCGAAGGTCTCCAGGCCGGTGACGACCGTGTCGAGCGGCTCGCCGTCCCCGCCCAGGACGGCGACGCGGTCGCCGAGGCGTACGCTGCCGCGCTCGACGGCGCCGGTCACGACCGTGCCGCGCCCGGTGATGGTGAGGACGTTCTCCACGGGCAGCAGGAACGGCGCCTCGGTGTAGCGCACCGGCGTGGGCACGTACGTGTCCACCGCGTCCAGCAGGGCCTCGATGGCCCCGGTCCACCGGGGGTCGCCCTCCAGCGCCCCGAGCCCGGAGACCCGTACGACGGGCGCGCCGTCGCCGCCGTAGCCGTGCGCGGTGAGCAGTTCGCGGACCTCCAGCTCGACCAGGTCGGTCAGCTCGGGGTCCCCGGCGTCGGCCTTGTTGAGCGCGACCACGATGTGGTCGACGCCGACCTGGCGGGCGAGGAGCACGTGCTCGGCGGTCTGTGGCATGACCCCGTCGAGCGCGGAGACGACGAGGATGGCGCCGTCGAGCTGCGCGGCCCCCGTGACCATGTTCTTGACGTAGTCGGCGTGGCCGGGCATGTCGACGTGGGCGTAGTGGCGGGTGTCGGTCTCGTACTCCACGTGAGTGAGGTTGATGGTGATGCCGCGGCGGGCCTCCTCGGGGGCCCGGTCGATGCGGTCGAAGGGCATGAAGGAGGCGCCGCCGCGCTCGGCGAGGACTTTGGTGATGGCGGCGGTGAGGGTGGTCTTGCCGTGGTCGACGTGACCCATGGTGCCGATGTTGAGGTGCGGCTTGGTCCGCACGAAGGCCGTCTTGGCCATGATCTCTTCCCGTTGCTCGAAGCGTGTACGGGACCCCTGAACCGAGCCGACCCTCCCCCTGCGGGGTCCGCCGGACGATCCGGGAAGGGTCAGCTTCGTGCGCCGTCGAATGCGGCGAAGACGGGTGCGTCCGCGAATGCGGCAGCCTTCGGCGCGTCCGCGACTGCGGACGGCGCTGCGGGGAAGGCGTACCGGGACATGTCCACGATGGTGCCGGACGGTCCTGTGTCCGTCGAATGAATTACCGGCCGAACCGGCGGCCGCTCAGAGGTTCTTGAGTGCTTCGCGCACGGACAGCGGGGACAGCACCGCGCGTTCGGCGTCGACGAAGGCTCGCACCGCGTCGGGGTCGGTCTTGGCGTACTCGCGCAGGGCCCAGCCGATGGCCTTGCGGAGGAAGAAGTCCGGGTGGGCGGCCTGGCGGCGGCAGTAGGCGAAGAGCCGGGCGGTGTCGGTGGCGTCCTTGTAGCGGAGCTGGTGCAGGAGGGCGGTGCGGGCGAGCCACAGGTCCTCGCCGCCGACCCATTCGTCCATCACCGGGGCGAGGCCGGGGTCCGCGGCCACCAGCGGGCCGACGGTGTGCGCGGCGAGCAGGTCGACGGTGTCCCACCAGGGGGCGGTGGTGATCAGGTGCCGGACGACGGGCAGGAGCGTGCGGGTGCAGCGGCCGACGTGGCGGCGGAGGTAGTCCACCGCGAAGTAGTGGTACTCCCGCTCGGGAAGCCGCCAGCAGCGCAGGGCGAGTGCCGCGCAGTCCGCTTCCGACGGCCGCGGGGTGTTCTCGGTCACCGCCTTCGACAGCTCCCGGCGCAGCGGTGTGGGGATGCCGAGGAAGGGGGCGGCGTGCTTCATGTACGCGGCCATGGCCTCGGCCCGCCCGGGATCGGCCGCAGGCGCGTACGTCGCGGTCAGCCGCTCCAGCAGGAGGTCCGCGAGGGCGCTGCGGGGAACCCCGGGGGGCCCTTCGCCGTTCGACAGCATGAGGCCCAGATTACGGCGCGATGCCGCCCGGCTCGGCTAGTCTCCCGGGATGCCCCTCCTCCTCGCGCCGTGGACCCGGCTGGCGCTGCTCGTCGTGCTGCTCGCCGCGGCCGGCGTGTGCGTGCTGGTCTACGAACCCCAGCGGATCCTCTCGGAGGGCTGGCCCCCCGGCCTCCCGGTGGGCGCGGCCGTCCTGGCGTTCGCAGCCGTGTACGGCGTGTGCTCGGCGGCGTTCGTGCCGCGCCCCCTGCTGAACCTGGCCGCGGGAGCCGTCTTCGGCACGCAGTTCGGCCTCGTCGCGGCGGTCGGCGGCACCGTGCTGGGCGCCGGCATCGCCTTCGGGCTGGGCCGGGTCATGGGGCAGGAGGCTCTGCGCCCGTTCCTGCGGGGGCGGCTGCTGGAGGCGGCCGACGGCCAGCTCAGCCGGCACGGATTCCGCTCGATGCTCGCGGTACGGCTCTTCCCCGGAGTCCCCTTCGTCGTGGCCAACTACGGCGCGGCGGTGTCCCGCTGCGGATGGGCGCCCTTCCTGCTGGCGACGGCGCTCGGCGTCATCCCGAACACCACGGCGTACGTGATAGCCGGGGCCAGCGCCTCCTCCCCCGGCTCCCCCGCCTTCCTCGTCTCGCTGGGCTTCATCGTGGTCTCCGTGGTCGCCGCCGCGGTCGTCGGATGGCGCAAAAGGCACCGCCTGGCACCCGGTCGGACCGCCGGACCGGCGTACGAACCGGCGTGCGAACCGGCGTACCGGAGTCCGCCTGTGGTCAGCGGGGCCCCTCACGGGCCCTAGCATCGGGAGCGAACTGCCCGACGATCACAAGGACGAGCGCACCCCGACATGAGCTGGTTCGAATCCCTAATCCTCGGTCTCGTCCAGGGGCTTACGGAGTTCCTCCCGATCTCCTCCAGCGCCCACCTACGGCTGACCGCGGCATTCGCCGGCTGGCACGACCCAGGAGCGGCCTTCACCGCCATCACGCAGATCGGCACCGAGGCCGCCGTTCTGATCTACTTCCGCAAGGACATCGCGCGGATCGTCTCCACCTGGTTCCGCTCCCTGTACACCAAGGCCCTGCGCTCCGAACAGGACGCCAAGATGGGCTGGCTGGTGATCGTCGGCTCGCTCCCGATCGGCATCCTCGGCCTCGTGTTCAAGGACGCGATCGTCGGCCCGGCCCGCGACCTGCGGCTGACGGCCACCACCCTCATCGTGATGGGCATCGTGCTGGGCGTCGCCGACCGGCTGGCCGCCCGCGACGAGGAGGGCGGCCGGCACCGGGCGGTCCGGGAGCGCAAGACGCTCCAGCAGCTGGGCGTCAAGGACGGGCTGATCTTCGGCCTCTGCCAGGCGATGGCCCTGATCCCGGGTGTCTCGCGCTCCGGCGCGACGATCTCCGGCGGCCTGCTGCTGGGCTTCACCCGCGAGGCGGCCGCCCGGTACTCCTTCCTCCTGGCCATCCCGGCCGTGCTGGCCTCGGGCGCTTTCGAGATCAAGGACGTGATCGAGGAGCCGGGCCACATCTCCTGGGGCCCGACGGTCTTCGCGACGCTCATCGCCTTCTTCGTCGGCTACGCCGTGATCGCGTGGTTCATGAAGTTCATCACCACGAAGTCCTTCATGCCGTTCGTGGTCTACCGCGTCGTGCTGGGCGTCGTGCTGTTCGTGCTGATCGGTACGGACGTGCTGAGCCCGCACGCCGGTGAGTCCGGCGGCTGAACCAGGGCCGCACAGGTGGCCCCATCGAGCATTTCCCAGCGCCTGATGGCGGCACCACGCCATGCTCATCTCCCACTTGTCTTCCACTCCTCCCCCACCGGGGAGCCGGGATACGCCCCACTGGGACGTGTGCGTCCGCAAGGTAGGGGATGACGCGGAAGGGCCCGCACTGCCGTGCGCCCTTCCGTACAGGGGGTGGAGCGGGTCAGCTGGGGTTTCGTGTCCGGCCTGTGCCGGACCTTCGCCACGAGGAAGCGCAGCCGCTCATCCACCGTGTCCCAGGCATCGCCGGTGAGGTCGTCCACTGCGGCGGCGGCCGTGAGGATGAGCAGGCCGAGGCACGCCTTCGCGTCCTCCCACGTGTGCGTGATCTCGACCGCCTCACCGCTCGGGCCGGTGCCCGGCGCGCCGTACACGGCGGTGGCGGTGGCGCCCATGTCGCCGCTGATCGCAAGGACCTGGAGGAGCCGGATGTCCCCGGCCGCCGTGATCTCCTCCTCCACGCGGGCCTGGAGCTGCTGCTCCACCACGGTCGCGCCATCCCCGCTCACGCTGGCCCGGGCGACCATGGCCGTCACGATGACGTCCGCGAGCTCCTTCGCCACGTCCCCCAGTCGTGGGACGCACCTTTGCGCGGGTTTGCGCCGAGCGCCCCGTGAAGGGCCTCCGCGACCTCCCCCGGTGCCTCAGAAATCTTGAGCACATGCAGGGGCCGCGCGTCCTCCACCGACGTCGGGGCCGCGTCCGCGTCGAACCACTTCCGCAGCCGCGTCACGTAGTCCCAGGTGTCAACCTTCACGCCGTCCTCCTCGGGTGGACTCTGCAACAGGGTCAGAACAGCGCCGGCGCCGTGAGCTCCGCGGCGGCCGGATCGGTCACGTCCAGCGGCGCCCCGGCGGTGAGCGCCAGGGCGACCGTGAGGGCGGAGTGGTCCCTGAGCCGGCCGTCGTCGGTCCGCGGCTACGTACCGACAGTCTGCCAAGCACCCGCGAGGGGCCGGAGACGTGGGCGAGGGCGGCGAGGACGTCGTGCGCGAGGTGGTGCTGGACCTCGGTGACCTGCCGGGGCCGGTGGTGGCCGAACAGGGCGGGAGCGAGGAGGTCGGTGATCAGCTCGGCGTCCGTGCAGGTGGTCTGCTCTTGCCAGTGGTGGGCGACGGTGACCTCCACCCGGGACAGGTGCAGGAGGTAGAGGGCGCAGGCAGCGGTGGCCGAGCCGGCGTCGGCGGCGTTCGGGAACCAGAACTGGGCGTCCTCCATGCAGATGCAGCCGGACAGGCGCAGGGCTCGCGAACTGTGAGGCTGAGGGCCGGCTGTGGCGCAAGGCATCCGCGTCCGCGGCGATCGGGGTGAACTCCGAGCTGTCGACCAGGTCCCGAGCGAGCGGTCGAGGGCGCGGGCGGTGCGCACGTGGCAGGTCGCGTCCAGTGCCAGCTGACGCTCCGCACGGCTCGGTAGAGCCCGGGAACCAGCCGCGGCACCGCCGTACGCCAGGCCACCACTTGCGGCCCCTATTCCCTGTGAGGAAAGGACGGGGCTACGACTGCGACCTCGACGACATCGCGAGCCTGGTGTCGGCCGACCTCGACCCGACGCTCATGCTGACGTGCACCACTCCGCCGAAGCAGCTCGTCCATAGAGCACGTCGTCCGGATCCACACCGAGATGAACACCGGCCTCCGGCTCGTCTGGCTCACACGGGCCGAGTGAGAGGTCCGGTCGCTCGACTATGCTGACACCAGCGTTGCGCCCGTGTCCGCGATCCGGGATGAGGGCCCCTGATTTCTTCGAGGCGCCTGGAGGAAGCCGTGACCGCCGAACTCCCCGACTGGATGATCCCGCCCAGGATCAGCGGCTGGGAAGCCGATGACCTCGACGGCCTCGCCCAGGCACCGCGGCACACCGAACTCATCGACGGAGCCCTGATCTTCATGATGTCGCCGCAGCGGTCCTGGCACGCCCGGCTGGTGGAGAACCTGACCTTCGCCCTGCGCCAGGCCGCCCCCGTCGGATTCGACGCCGAGCGTGAGATGACCGTCCGGCTCGACAAGAAGAGCCGCCCCGAGCCCGACATCCTGATCACGACCGCCCCGTACGACCCCGACCGGACTTGGTACGCGCCCGAGGACGTCGCCCTGGTCATCGAGGTCGTCTCGGAGGAGTCGGCGGACCGCGACCGCTCCCTGAAGCCCTTCAAGTACGCACAGGCCAGGATCCCCCACTTCTGGCGCGTCGAGGACGAGGCCGGCGCCCCCACCGTCCACACCTACGAACTCGACGTCATGACCAGCAGCTACGTGGCCACCGGCATCCACCGCAACCGGTTGAAGGTCTCCGTCCCCATCCCCCTCGACATCGACCTCGACAGCCTCGTGCCCTGACTCTCTGCCGGACGCCGGGCCACGGCTTCGCGAGATGGAGGAGTGAGCCGCCTCACGCCCACCGAGGGCGAGGGTGAACGGTTCACGCAGCTCGTACCGGCCGGTGACGTCCCCGAGCAGGTGTCGGCGGTCGGGTCGGCGGGCGGCGGGGGTGAAGTCGACGCGGTCGAGGCGGGTCCAGACGATGTCGGCGCTACGGGGTTCTGTGCTGCTTCGCCGGCCAAAGGGACGTCGACGCTACTTCGCGCACTTGGTCTTGAAGCCGTCCAACAGAGCCTTGCCGGCATCGGAGTTGTCACGCACGTACGCGCTACCGCTGATGCTGATCGAGGTGTTGCTGGTCGAGATCGGCTCGCTGCCGGTCCGCCTGTTGCGGGTGTCGTCTCCGGCGACCGTCCATATGATCTGGGACTGATCCTTGTTGAACTCGCCGGTGCTGGTCACGCCCGGCTTCTCGTAGACACCATCGCAGCCGTACTCATGATGCGAGACGCTGTTGCCCTTGACGACCAGCTGGCCGAGTTTGGACGTGCCGTTGACGTCCTTGACGTAGTAGGTACCGTCGAGCTTGCCGGCGCTGTCGCTGCTTCCGCTGCAGGCGGTGAGTATGAGTGAGCCCGCGGCCAGGGCCGCGATGGACACGGTCATCCTGGCCCGCGTCCTACGTGCAGTGCTGGTGATCCTCATGGCGTTTCCCTTCGTTCGTTATGGAAGTCGGTTCGAGACAGAAGGCCAGTCAAAATAACCTACGCATAGGCGACTTTGGCGGACCGGGACCGTCTGTCAGGTGCCTTATCGGAGGCTGTCGAGCCGATGCTCACTCAGCGCTGGCGCGAACTCGGCCTGATTGAGCGCGTTTTCGCCGTCCTGGATGCGCCACTGCAGACGCTGCACGGGCGGGGCGTCTGGGCTGTTCCTCGTGGTGTGCCGACCTGACCCTGAGGCGGCCGGCCCGCTCATCGACAGCGATGTGCGACAGCAGCACCGCGGGGGTCGTGTCGAGCACAAGGGCATCGTGCTGATCGGTACGGATGTGCTGAGCTCGCACGCGGGCGATTCCGGTTCCTGGCGAGACCCCGTTCCACCACTTCGCGTGAATCGGAGGCCGTCCGGGAACGTTCCCGGACGGCCTCCGCGTCGTTCTTCACGAAGAGGCTGAAAGGCGAGAAACAGGGGGTGTCCCATGGGTCGAGTGGTGTTGGAGCGTTTTCCGGCCGGAAGTCCGCGGGGGAGCTGGCCCGCCGAGGAGTACGCGGCGCAGCGGATGCGCGAGGGCGTGCCGGCCGAGGTGGTCATGGATCTGGCGAGCGACGCGTTCCTCGTCGTGGTCAGGCAGCGGGAGGCGCGTTCCGGTCACTGACGGGCCGCGCGGGCGATCCCGTCGCCGCACACCCCTTGGCCTCGGGGCCGCCCAGCCCCACACTGACCCGATGACTCAGCGTGTGGATCTCGCGACGGTGATGGACCGGCTGGCGATCGACGACGTGGTCACGGGCTACGCGGTGGCCGTGGACGACGGCGACTGGGCCGCCTATCGGGCCCTTTTCGCCGCCGGCGGGCGGGCCGACTACAGCTCGGCCGGCGGCATCGAGGGTCCGGCGGAGCAGGTGGCGGACTGGCTCTCCGAGACCATGAGGCTCTTCCCCGTGCGCCAGCACCTGATCGTCAACCGGCTGATCCGGCTGGAGGACGCCGGCGGCTCGCCCGGTGACAGCGCCGAGGTCCGCGCCGACTTCCTCAATCCGATGCGGCTGGCGGGGCCGGAGGCCGGCGACGCGGCCGGCTCCCCCGACTTCGTCGCCGCCGGGCGCTACACCTTCGCCCTGGCCCGCACCCGGGACGGCTGGCGGCTCACCCGGGTGACCGTGCACGAGAAGTGGCGGCACACGGCCTTCTGACCCGCTCCACCCGCCCTGCCGGAGAGGCGGCACCGCCCGGCACTGCCCACACTGGAAGCGGAGGCGCCATGGTCCCGATGCAGAGCGGGTGGTCGCGCCGGTGGCGGGCGCCCGCGGCGCTCGCGGCCGGCGCCCTGCCCGCGCTCGCCTTCCCCGCCCCGGCCCTGTGGTGGTTCGCCTACGCCGCCCTGGTGCCGTGGATGCTGCTGCTGAGGTCGGCCCCGACGGGTCGGCGGGCGGCCCTGGAGGGCTGGCTCGGCGGCGCCGGCTACATCCTGGCCGTGCACCACTGGCTGCTGCCGAGCCTGCACGTGTTCCTGCTCCCGGTGGCGGCGCTGGTGGGCCTGCTGTGGATCCCCTGGGCGCTGCTGGTGCGCGCCCTGCTCGGCGGGCGCCCCTCCGCGGGCCGGTCCGCCTGCGCCCTGGTCGTCGTACCGGCGGGGTGGCTGCTGTCGGAGGTGGTCCGGTCCTGGCAGGGTCTGGGCGGGCCGTGGGGCCTGCTGGGCGCCAGCCAGTGGCAGGTGCCGCTGGCGCTGCGGCTGGCCTCGGTGGGCGGGGTGTGGCTGGTCAGCCTGCTGGTGGTGGCGGTCAACTGCGCCCTGGTGCTGCTGATCGCCGTGCCGCGGGCGCGGGTCCCGGCTGTGGCCGGGCTCACGGGCTGCGCGCTGCTGACGGGCGTGGTGTGGGTGTGGGCGGCCCGGCCCGCGGAGTCGGGCGGGCTGCGCGTGGCCGTCGTACAGCCGGGGCTGGTGCCGGACGGACCGGACAGCGCGGAGCGGCGGTTCGCGGCCGGGGAGCGGCTCACGCGGCCGCTGGCGGGGCAGGACGTGGACCTCGTGGTGTGGGGCGAGAGCAGTGTCGGCGAGGACCTGTCGGCCCGTCCGGACCTGGCGCGGCGGCTGGCCGCGCTGTCGGCGGAGGTCGGGGCGCCACTGCTGGTGAACGTGGACGCGCGCCGCGCGGACCGCCCGGGCATATACAAGAGCGCCGTCCTGGTCGGTCCCGCCGGCCCCACGGGTGACCGGTACGACAAGATGCGGCTGGTGCCGTTCGGTGAGTACGTACCGGCCCGGACGCTGCTCGGATGGGCCACCTCGGTCGGGAGAGCGGCCGGCGAGGACCGTATGCGCGGGGACACGCCGGTCGTCATGGACCTGCCCGGGCGGCCCGGCGGGCACGCCGGTGTCCGGGTGGGCCCGCTGGTCTGCTTCGAGTCGGCCTTCCCCGACATGAGCAGGCGCCTCACCCTCGACGGGGCCTCGGTGCTCGTCGCCCAGTCGGCGACCTCCACCTTCCAGGACAGCTGGGCCCCGGCCCAGCACGCGTCCCTGGCGGCTCTGCGGGCAGCGGAGAACGGCCGTCCGATGGTGCACGCCACCCTCACCGGGGTCAGCGTGGTGCACGGCCCGTCGGGTGAGCGGATCGGCCCCGCGCTGGCCACGTCGGCGCGGACCGCGCAGGTGTACGAGGTGCCGCTGGCGCGGGGCTCGACCGTCTTCGTGCGTTTCGGTGCCTGGCCGGTGACCGCGGCCCTCGCCGTACTGGCCGCCTGGTGTGCGGTGGTGGGGGTGCGGTCGTTCAGGAGGCCTGCTCCAGAGCCGAGTTCACCACCGTCTCGCACAGCTCGTGGGTGAGCAGCGCGTCCCGCGCGCTGAGGGTCCGGCCCGCCGCGACCGCCTCCAGGAAGTGGTCCACGACCTGTTCGATGCCGCGCTGCCGGGCGACGGACACCCAGTCCCCGCGGCGGCGCACGGTGGGCTGGCCCTTGTGGTCGATGACCTCGGCGAGGTTGACGACCTGCCGCTTGGTGTCCTTGCCGGACACCTCCAGGACCTCCTCGTTGGAGCCGGAGAGGCGGTTCATGATGCCGAGCGCGCTGAACCCGGGGCCGGAGAGGTGCAGCACCACCTGGTGCATCAGCCCGTCGCGCACCACGGCGCGGACGTCGGTGCGGTCGGCCTCCCGGGGCAGCAGGAAGCGCAGGGTGTCGACGACGTGGATGAAGTCGTCGAGGACCAGCGTGCGCGGGTCCTCGGGCAGGCCGACCCGGTTCTTCTGCATGACGATCAGGTCGCGCGGGTGGTCGGCGCACTGCGTGTACGCGGGGGCGTAGCGGCGGTTGAAGCCGACGGCGAGGGAGACCTCGCGCTTCTCGGCCAGTTCCACCAGCCGCCGTGACGCGGCGAACTCGTAGGCGAGCGGCTTGTCCACGTAGGTGGGTACGCCGGCTTCCAGCAGCCGCGTGAGGATCTCCGGGTGGGCTCCGGTCGGGGCGTGCACGAAGGCCGCGTCCAGGTCCTGGGCGAGCAGGGCGTCGAGATCGGCGTGGCGCCGCGCGGCCGGGACGTGGTGGGTGTCGCCGACCCGCGCCAGGGTGGCGGGGGTGCGCGTCTGCAGGTGCAGTTCCACGTCCGCGCGGGTGGTGAGGACGGGCAGGTACGCCTTCTGCGCGATGTCGCCGAGTCCGATGCAGCCGACCTTCACCGGGGCCTCCAAGTTCGGTCCTTGTGGGATCCTGGCAGCTTAATCGCTGGTGGTCGGGGGCCCGCTTCGCCCAGGATGATCGCCATGACCACCAGTTCAGGATCACATCGCGACGAGCCCTCCACCACCGCCGACGAGCGGGAGATGCTGGACGGCTGGCTCGACTACCACCGCGCCACCCTCCTGTGGAAGTGCGAGGGGCTGAAGGACGAACAGCTGCGCAGGACCCCGCTCCCGCCTTCCGAGTTGAGCCTCCTGGGCCTCGTACGGCACATGGCGGAGGTGGAGCGGTACTGGTTCCGGGAGATCATGCTGGGCGAGGAACTGCCCGAGCTGTACGTCACGGAAGAGGACCGGGACGGCGACTTCCACTTCACCGAGGCGGCCACCTGGGCCGAGACCGAGCAGGTGTGGCGGGCAGAGGTGGAACTGGCCCGCAGCGCGGCCGCGGGCCGCTCGCTCGACCTGCGCTCGGAGGCCGCGAACCACCACCGCGGCGAGGTGTTCAGTCTGCGCTGGGTCTACACCCACATGATCGAGGAGTACGCGCGCCACAACGGGCACGCGGACCTGCTGCGCGAGCAGATAGACGGCGCCACCGGCGACTGAGCCGTCCCGTGGCGGGGGCCCGGGGTCCAGGCCCCCGCGGGGGCCGGCGATCCGCCGGTCACCCCGCCGCCCGTCACCCGTGCGGGGTGAATATGGGCTCCGGGTTTTCACAACGGGGTCCTCGCACAGCAGAGTTGCCGGGTGCATCCAACGCGAACCACGACAAAGCTGCTGCTCGGAGTCGCCTGCGCCGTTTCGGCGGTCTCCGGCTGTGTCCATGTGAGCCCCGGACCCGTGCAGCCCGCGGCGGCCCCCGCCGCCGGGGTCCCGCCCCGGCACGAGCCGCGCGGTGGTCCGGGGACCGCCCCTGTGGTGGTCCGGGCTCCCGCCCTGGAGGCGCTGGAGGCCGTGGAGGCGGCCCCCGAACAGGCCGCGCCGCCGTCGGCGGCCCCTGCCGGGCGGGCCGCCGGCGACTCCGCACGGAGCGCCCCGGGCGGGGCCGTGACGGCCGCTCCGCCCGTCCCCGACATCCCGGAGCCCCGACGGGCCGGCCAGCCCGCCCCGGGGCGTCCCGACGGCCCCCGGCGGCACGCCCGGCCCGACGCGGAGGCGGAGCGCGAGCTGATGCGCAAACTGCCGGTGCGGCCGGCCGACGTCTGCGCGCTGGGCCGGCGCCACGGCCGGTGGCATCCCGACAGCCCCGAGGCCCGGATCTGCGCGGGGGTCCACGGCGGCTGAGACGCCCGGAGCTCGCACTCTTGCCCGGGCCGCCGGCGCCGCGTGCCCCTGCCCTCTGCCCTCTGCCCTCTGCTACGACTGTTCGGGGAAGGGCCCCGGCCGGGTGCCCGGGTCCTCGGCGAGGCGCCGCTCCAGCCGTGCGATGGCGGCCCGTACGCCGTGGCCGTAGCCGTCGTCGGCCAGTGCCCCGGCGGCCGCGCGGGCCCGCGCCAGGTGGACCCGGGCGGCCTCCGGCCGCTGGAGCTTGAGGTAGTCGGCGGCCAGACTGAGGTGCAGGGAGGGGTAGAACACGCGCATCGCGGGACCCGGCTCCCGCACCGCCGGCCGCCCGTGGCCCGGACCCTCGTCACCGCCTCCCTGGCCGTCGCCCAGGGCGTCGGCGGCGGTCAGGGCCCGCAGGTCCCACGCCAGCTCGTCGGCGGGGTCGTCCTGGGCGTCGGCCATGTAGTGGGCGAGGGTGCACCGGTGCAGGCGGTCCCCCTCCTCGCCGATCTCCTGCCAGATCTCGCCGAGCCGGTTGCGGGCTTCCTCGCGGTCACCCGCGTGCAGCAGGATGACCGCCTGGCCGATCCTCGTCATGACGGCGTCCTCCGACGCCTCCTGCTGCTCGGTCACGGCGCCTCCGGCTTGCTCCGCCGGACCTGTTCCGGTCCGGTCGTCACGACGCTATCCGGAGGTTCCGGTGAAGGCGCCGAGGCGCGGTGGGAGGTCAGCCGAGGTCCGGGATCCGCCAGTCGATCGGCTCATGGCCCTGGGCCGCGACGGCCTCGTTGATCTGCGTGAAGGGCCTGGACCCGAAGAACTTCCTGGCCGACAGCGGCGAGGGGTGGGCGCCCTTGACGATCACGTGCCGCTCTTCGTCGATGAGCGGGATCTTCTTCTGGGCGTAGGCGCCCCACAGGACGAAGACGGCCGGGTCGGGGCGGTCGGAGACCGCGCGGATCACGGCGTCGGTGAACTTCTCCCAGCCCTTGCCCTTGTGCGAGTTCGGCTCGGCCTCGCGGACGGTGAGCACCGCGTTGAGCAGCAGGACGCCCTGCCGGGCCCACGGCATCAGGTACCCGTTGTCCGGGACCTCCAGGCCGAGCTCCTCCTTCATCTCCTTGTAGATGTTGCGCAGCGAGGGCGGGGTCTTGACCCCGGGCTGCACGGAGAAGCACAGGCCGTGGCCCTGGCCGGCGCCGTGGTAGGGGTCCTGGCCCAGGACGAGGACCTTCACCTGGTCGAAGGGCGTGGCGTCCAGTGCGGCGAAGACCTGCTCCCGGGGCGGGTAGACCGGCCCGTTGGCCCGCTCCTTCTCGACGAACTCGGTGAGTTCCCTGAAGTAGGGCTGGTCCAGCTCCCCGCCGAGGACGGGGAGCCAGGACTCGGGCAGCATCTGGGTCACGGCGACAACCTCCGGTACAAGTTCGTGCAAGTGCAACTGCTCAGAACCTACCGGGGGCCACTGACAACGCGTCGGCCGCCCGGGACGACCGCCCGGGCGGGACCGCGGCTACCAGCTGGTCTTGCGGTACAGCTCCCACATCTGCATGGCGGTCTGCGGGTCGAGGGCCCGCTCGGCGCCCGCGATGTCCTCGCGTGCGGCGACGTACAGCTTGCCCTGCCACAGGGGCAGCAGCCGGACGTCCTCGGCGAAGATCTGCTGGGCCTTCTCGAACTGCTGGACCCCGCTGGAGCGGTCGCCGTCGCGGCGGGACTTGGGGAGCAGCTCGGTCAGGATCTCGTTCTGCTCGTACGGCGTGCCGACCGCGTTCTCCTTGCCGACGAACGGCGCGATGAAGTTGTCGGGGTCCGGGAAGTCGGGGAACCAGCCTCGGCCGAAGACCGGGTACTCCTGGCTCTTGTAGCCCTCCTGGAAGGTCTTCCAGGGCTGGCTGCGCAGGGTGATGTTGAACAGGCCGCTCTCGTCGAGCTGGCGCTTGATCTCGGTGAACTCCTCGGCGGTGGAGGAGCCGTAACGGTCGGTGGTGTACCAGAAGGTCAGCTCGACCGGCTGGTTGATGCCGGCCTCCTTGAGGATCTTCTTGGCCTTGCCGGCGTCCGCGGCGCCGTACTTGTCGTAGAACGGCGTCTTGTGGCCGACGACGCCCTTGGGAACCATCGAGTACAGCGGCTCGGCGGTGCCCTGGTAGACCTTGGAGACGAGGGTGCCGCGGTCGATGAGCTGGGCGATGGCCTGGCGGACGGCGAGCTTGTTGACCGCCGGGTCCTTCGGGTTGAAGACGAGGTAGCGGATCTCGGCGCCGACGTTCTCGACGACCTGGACGCCCAGCTGGTGCGCGGCGGGGCTCTGCAGGTCGGTGACCTGCGGGGCCGACAGGCCTCGGTAGGTGGCGTCAAGTTCCTTGGCCTTCAGGGCGGCGACCATCTTCTCGGAGTCCGCGAAGTAGCGGATGGTCACGGCCTTGTTCTGGCGCTTCGCGAAGCCGGAGTAGGTCTTGTTCTCGCTCAGGACGGCCTCGCCGCCCTCCTTGTACGAGTCCAGCACGTAGGGGCCCGAGCCGGTGATCTTTCCGTCCTCGCGCACCTTGTCGGCCGGGTAGTCCTTGGGCGCCACCAGCGAGGCGGCCGGGGAGCCGAGGACGTACGGGAAGGTGGCGTCCGAGGTCTTCAGGTGGAAGACGACGGTCAGCGCGTCCGGGGTCTCGATCTTGTCGAGGCTGCCGAAGAGGTCCTTCGGGCCGACCTTGGAGCCGATCGTCCGGATCCGGTCGAGCGAGTGCTTGACGGCCTTGGCGTCGAGGGGCTCGCCGTTGGAGAACTTCAGGCCCTTGCGCAGGGTGCACCGGTACGCCTGGCTCGCACCGTCCGTGAACTCGCAGTTCTGGGCGGCGTCCGGCTGGGGCTTGGTGGAGCCCGTGGGGAAGGCCAGAAGGGTCTGGTAGACGTTCCGGTACAGCTCCCAGGAGCCGTCCCACGCCGCGGCGGGGTCGAGGGTGCTCGGCGCGCTCGTGGTCCCGACGACGATCCGCTTCGCCTCGTCGCCGTCGTCATCCGACAGCAGGCCGCAACCGGCGAGCAGGGATATGGACGCAAGGGCCGCAGTGATCTGCAGGCATCTGGTCCGGTTGAACACGTGCACGCTCCTCGATCAGCCAGGGGTGCGGCAGACCCTACCGCAGTGCCCCACGAATCCAATGGGTTGGTTTCGTGAGGCACTTGACCGGTTCCGTGCACATTCGATACCTATTTACCTCCCTTTCGGAGGCAAATACGTCCGATTATCGGTCAGTGCACTCCGGCATTGAGGAACATCCCACCGTCGACGACCAGAGTTTGCCCGGTGATCCATTCCGCTTGTGCAGATGTAAGAAAGGCCGCGGCCCCTCCGATGTCCTCCGGGAGCCCGAGCCGGCCCAGCGGATAGGCCGCCGCCGCCTCCTGCTCCCGGCCCTCGTAGAGCGCCTGGGCGAACTTGGTCTTGACCACCGCCGGGGCGATGGCGTTCACCCGGACCCCGGGCGCCATCTCGTGCGCGAGCTGGAGCGTGAGGTTGACCATGGCGGCCTTGCTCATCCCGTACGCGCCGATGAAGGGCGAGGCGGAGACACCGGCGATCGAGGCGATGTTCACGATCGCGCCGCCGTTCTCCTTCTGCCAGGCGTGCCAGGTCCGCTGGGCGAAGCCGAGTGCCGAGATCACGTTGGTCTCGAAGACCTTCCGCGCGACCCCGAGGTCCAGGTCCGCGATCGGTCCGAAGACCGGATTGGTGCCGGCGTTGTTCACCAGGAAGTCGACCCGGCCGAACGCCTCCATCGCGCGCTCGACGGCGAGGGCCTGGTGGGCCTCGTCGTGCGCCTTCCCGGCCACCCCGATCACCCGGTCCGCTCCCAGGCGCTCCACGGCCTCCTTGAGGGCCTCCTCGTTGCGCCCGGTGATGCAGAGCCGGTCGCCGCGGGCGACCAGTGCCTCGGCGATGCCGTAGCCGATGCCCCGGCTCGCTCCGGTGATCAGCGCGACCTTGCCGCTGTCGGTACCGCTGTACGTCATGGCGTACGCCCTGCCTCTCGTGGTCGGGTTCAGTTGAGGGGGCCGCCGGCCACGTACATGACCTGGCCGGAGACGAAGCCCGCGGCCTCGCCGGTGAAGAACGCGATGGCGTTGGCGATGTCGTCCGGACGGCCGACCCGCTGGACGGGGATCTGGGTGGCCGCGGCGGTCTGGAAGTCCTCGAAGCCCATTCCGACGCGGGCGGCCGTCTGGGCGGTCATCTCGGTGACGATGAATCCGGGGGCGACGGCGTTGGCGGTGACGCCGAACTTGCCGAGCTCGATGGCCAGGGTCTTGGTGAAG
This sequence comes from Streptomyces sp. TN58, assembly GCF_001941845.1. Lineage (NCBI taxonomy): Bacteria > Bacillati > Actinomycetota > Actinomycetes > Kitasatosporales > Streptomycetaceae > Streptomyces > Streptomyces sp. TN58. The sequence continues at coordinate 1,156,677 of NZ_CP018870.1, forward strand.
CCCTGCAGGCCGGCCTTGGCCGCCGAGTAGTTGACCTGGCCGCGGTTGCCGAGCGCCGAGCTGCTGGAGAGGTTGACGATGCGGCCGAACTTGGCCTCCACCATGTACTTCTGACACGCCTTCGACATCAGGAAGGCGCCGCGCAGGTGGACGTTCATGACCGTGTCCCAGTCGGTCTCGCTCATCTTGAAGAGCAGATTGTCGCGCAGCACACCGGCGTTGTTGACCAGGATGGTGGGGGCGCCGAGTTCGGCGGCGACGCGCTCGACGGCCGCCTCCACCTGGGCGCCGTCCGAGACGTCGCAGCCGACCGCCAGGGCCCGCCCGCCGGCCGCCGTGATGGCCTCCACGGTGTCCTTGCAGGCCGCCTCGTCGAGGTCGAGTACGGCGACGGCGCGGCCCTCGGCCGCCAGGCGTACGGCGGTGGCCGCGCCGATGCCCCGGGCCGCCCCGGTCACGATCGCGACGCGCTGCTCGGTGGTGGACATGCTGGTTCTCCTCGCCCTAGAGAGGCGGCGCCCGGAGGTGAGCAACCGCTTAGTAGCTTCAGCTGAGGAGACGCTAGGAGCCCTGGCACCCCGTGTCAACGGCGACCGGCCCGGCCCGGTGCCCGGCCGTCAGCGCACCAGCAGGTCCAGCAGGCGCTCCACCTCCGCCGCGGGGTCGGCTGTCAGGCCCGTGTGCACCGGCCCCGGCTGCACCACGGTGCTACGCGGGGCGATCAGCCAGCGGAAGCGCCGCCCCGCGTCGTCACCCGCGGCCTGCCCCGCCGCTTCTCCGCCGCCGCACACGCCCTCGACCCCGCGCAGCGCGGCCCGTACGCCGGCCACGTCGGCCCCGGGGTCCAGCGCGAGGAGTTTCGCCTCGTCGAGGTGGGTGCGCGCGGCGACGTAGGAATGCGCCCGGCAGTAGACGATCACACCGGCGTTGAAGCACTCGCCGCGTTCCATCCGGGGCACCACGCGCACCAGCGCGTACTCGAACACATCCCGCTTGCTCACTCGTCGCCGCTCTTCTTCGTGTGGGTCTTGTGGGGCCATTCCGGCAGGTGGTCGGTGAGCCACCCGGGAGGCCCGGCCGGTGCCTTCACCTCGGCCTCCAGCGAGATCCTCTCGTGGATCGTGGCCGCGCGCGGCAGCAGCGCCTCCACGTAGGCCCGGCGCAGCGCGTCGGCGGAGTCGAAGCCCGGCTCGTCCACCAGCCACTCGTCCGGCACCTCGGCGGTGACCTCGGTGAGCAGTTCCTCGGTGACCAGGGGGGCGAGTGCGGCGGCCGCGCCCGCGATGTCCGGGCCCGCGGGGGCCAGGACGTGGTCGGACGCGTTGTACGGCTTGGCGGCGGCGGCCTGCGCCGTGGGCCAGTTGTGGTGCCAGATCATGGTGGCGCCGTGGTCGATGAGCCAGAGGTCCCCGTGCCAGACCAGCATGTTGGGGTTGCGCCACGACCGGTCGACGTTGTTGACCAGGGCGTCGAACCAGATCACGCGCCCTGCCTCGGCCGGGTCCACCCGGTAGGCGAGCGGGTCGAAGCCGATGGAGCCGGGCAGGTAGTCCATGCCGAGGTTGAGGCCGCCGCTGGCCTTGAGCAGTTCCTGGACCTCCTGGTCGGGCTCGGCGAGCCCGATCACGGGGTCGAGCTGCATCTGCACCAGCGTGGGGACCCTGAGCCCCAGCCGCTGTGCCAGGCGGCCGCAGACGACCTCGGCGACCAGGGTCTTGCGGCCCTGCCCGGCTCCGGTGAATTTCATGACGTACGTTCCGCAGTCGTCGGCCTCGACGATTCCGGGCAGCGAGCCGCCCTCACGCAAGGGCGTGACATAGCGAGTCGCTACGACCTCTCCCAACACTTTCCCAGGCCACCCATCTCTTCAGCCTTGCAATCCACGGAACATTTGCCTGAGGCGCAGATCGCCGGTCAACGGCGCCGGGGAGAATCCGGGGAGTTTCGGCCGGCGCGCCGGCTTCCCCGCTCCACCAGCAGACCGCCGATGGTGCCGCGCCCCTTGCCGCCGGCCTCCGGCATGAAGCGAGCATCATAACCGAGGGTGATCGTTGGCGAGGAGTGTCCGAGCCGCCGGGCCAGGGTCACGACGGACTCTCCGGCTTTCGGCATGATCGAGGCACAGGTATGCCGAGCACGTGGAAACCGCCCTTCGGGGCCGCCGCCCTGCGTGCGGGCCGTGGCGGTGACCAGCAGGCGCCGTCGTCGTTGACCCGGGGCATGGTGGAGGCGAGTAAGGGCGCGTCGTGTTCGTCGCCGACTTCTCTTGTCCCGGCCAGTGGGTCGCGGGGCGTTCATGGGCGTACACGCCCACGCGGACGGGACCGGTGTGGGTGAGGACTGGTGCGCGTATCTGATCGTGAACCTGTCGGTTTGCGCAGGCGTTCACCATCCTCCGCCCCAGCAGGACATGACGGACATGTCGTTCCGTGTGAAGCATCTGAGCGTGTACCGGCCCTGACCAACCGAGAAAGGCCGGAGGCCGGCCCCGGGCGTGGGGCCGGCCTGCGATGAGTACCGCCGGGACACCGTTCAGGCAGCTTCGCCGACCACTTATTCCAGGACGTCTTCCATGGTGACGAAGCCCAGGACGGTGCCCTTGCTGCCGATGACGGCCGCGAGGTTGGGGGGCGGCCGCACGCGTCGCGGTCGTGGTGTCGCCAGCGGAGTGTCAAGGCTGAACTTCGTGACCGCGTGCAGGGCGCTGCGCGGGAACGGCGCCGTGCAGTCAATGAGGCCGAGGCTTGGCGTGCGGACCGAGCTGGGGGTGGCCGGCTCGAAGGACAAGGGCGACCTCGACCTGCTGACGGAAGCCCCCTGCCGCTCCAGGAGGCGATCCTGGACGTTCGGGCGTTGTCCCGCTGACGATGAGGTTGGCAGCTTCGTTCCATACGCAGAGGAGCTGGTCGCCGTCGGGGCCCGCGACGAAGCCGCAGGCGAGGTCGTCGCCGTACTGTCCGGCGTCGAAGAGAAGCACGTCGCGAACCTTCGCGCTAGCGAAGTAGTTGCGGTGTGAAGCCGGTACGGGGTGGCTGCCGTGTGTCGGCAGCCACCCCGCAACACCTGCGTCAGTCGGTGCCGTAGTGGCCGAACTGGTCGATGATCAGGTCGATGTTCTCCCAGCCCTGGTTCCAGAAGGCGATCGTGCCACCTTCGGCCGGGTGGGCTTGGACGAGGTTGGCGACGGTTTTGCCGGCGGTCCAGTTCAGGTTGGATGCCACGGGTCGCGCGGGCGGGGTGGCGGTGCCGTTTTCGTACTGTTCCGTGGTGTTGGGGTCGGGTGCTACGGACAGGAAGCCGCTGCCGGTGGTGTTGGTGACGGTGGTGTTCAGGATGTATGCCTCGACGCCGGGGCGACTCTTCTGGTGGAGGTAGTCGCGGGCGGGGAGGGGCTTGCCGTCTCTCCGGCTGTCGAACTGCCGGGTGGGGATGCCCAGAGGAGGTACGTAGGCGGCGTTGCTGTCGGGGGTGTAGTAGCCGTTGACGTCGATGACGACGTCGGTGGGCTGCCAGGAGCCATTGCGGACCATGATCCGGCCGTCGGGGCCGATCGGGACGATGACCGAGTTGGCGACGGTCTGGCCGGTGGTGAAGTTTAGGTTGGACGCGGTCGGCGCGGCCTGTCCGCTGGGGTGGACGGTCAGGTGTCCGGCCTCGCGCGGGTTGGTGACCGTCAGGTTGAGGGAGACGGCGGTGGCACCCTTCGGCACCCCGCCCACCCCGGCGATCTGCACACCGAGGGAACTCTGACCTGCTACCTGGCCCTTGGGTGCACCCTTGCCTTCGCGGGTATCGACGAACCGGGTCGGGGTGAGGGCTTTGTAGCCGCTGGCGGGGGTGGGGGTGAAGTAGCCGGTGACGTCGGCGATGAGGTCGACGGAACCGAAGCCGATGTTGTCCAGGTTGACGCGGCCGTCGCTGCCTACGGGCATGACCACCAGGTTGGGCACGGTCTCACCTGCGGCATAGTTGACGCTGGACGTATCGGGCATGGGCTTGCCAGAGCCGGCGGCGATGATGTGGCCGCTGTCTGTGGTGTTGGTGACGGTCAGATTGAGGACCACGGCGGTGACGTTGTCGGGTATGGATCCCTGGCCTGTGACCTTGACAGACGTATACCAGTTCGCGGGGACCTTACCCTTGGTGACGCCAATGCCGTTGCGGGTGTCCAGGAGTCTCAGGGGTGTGTGAGGGGTGAAGTCCGAGCCCTTCGTCCTCACGGCGACTTTGTTGGTGGTTTGTGTGTTGCTTGCTGGGTCGGTCGCGGTGACGGTGATGGTGTAGTCGCCGACTTCGGCGTAGGAGTGCTCGCTTTCCAGCGGCCTTTCGGTTGTGGTCGTGACCGTGTCGGTGATGCCGTCACCCCAGGAGATGGTCACGTTGAAGGGGCCTTCGACGCCCTTGAAGGTCGAGTACAGGAACATGCCGTGCGCGGAGGTGCCCCAGCTGTCCAGCCTGACGGAAAGGGCGCTGCTGTCGGCGGCGGCCGCTGTCCGGTTCTTGGCGCCTGGTGCCGACGTGCGGACGGTGCGGTCCTCGGAGCTGGTGAAGACCTCGGCTCCGGAGGCCTCGGCGGCGGTCGGGTCATCGTCAGGAGCGGTTGCCTTGTGGGGGTCGGGTGCTGCCGGCTGGGCCTGGGCCATGCCGGGTATGAGTCCGACGCCGGCTGCGAGAGCAGCGGCGGTGATGACGAGTCGGCGCTTGCGCACGGGGCTCCTTCGTCTCAGATGATTGCTTGAACAGGCCGCCAAGGCGCGTGGCCTGCGGCAGAGTGCGGGCCCGCCACCCCGCGTCGGGGTGGCGGGCCCGTGCTGTGCTGGTGTGCGGTTACGGGTTGGAAATGTTCGCTACCGGGACGGGCAGTGGCAGTGGGGCGGTGCCGAGACTGGGGATGGTCCAGGTCTGGGCGGGTGAGCCGTTGCAGTCGAAGAGCCAGAGCTGTCGGCCGGGCGTTGTGTCATTGTTGCCCAGGTCGATGCAGCGCCCGGAGACGGGGTTGTGGATCGCGCCGTTGGCGCGGGGCAGGAACTGCTGGCTCTTGGCACTCGCGTCACACGTGCGCAGTTCGATCAGTGTGGTGTTCGCGGTGCCGGCTGCGGCGGCGTTGAGGCACTTGCCGTGGATCTGGATCGTGCCGTCGTTGCGGATCTGGAACTGCTGGGCGTTCGTGCCGTTGCAGACAGCGATCTGGATCTTGTTGCCGTCGGTGTCGCGGTCGTAGTCGTTGTCGACGCAATTGGCTGCCGCGCCGGCCAGGTGGATGGGGCTGGATGCGTCGGGGGCGGTGACCGGTGCGGCGTAGGGGTAGACGGCGAGGTTGCTGATGCCGCCGACGAACCCGCTGTCCGTCACATGGGCGGGCTGGCCGTCCTTCTTATAGCGACCCATGACAAGCGGACCGGTGGGGATCTGGCTGGTGCTCGCGGTGTGGTGGCCCGTGCTGGCGAGAGTGCCATTGACGTAGAGACGCATCATGCCGGTCGTGGCGTCGTAGACGGCGGAGATGCGCGTCCACTGGCCGGGGATGAAGCGGACCGCGCTGTTGACGGCGAGGTCGGCCCAGTCGTACATCAGGCCGTCGGTGTCACCGCGGGCGATGGCGAAGCGCCAAGCCTGACCGTTGGGGTCGGCGTAGAGGAGGAAGGCACTGCTGCGAGTGCCGTCCTGGCTGGCGACGATGCCACCATTGGCCGTTGCCGCCTTCGCCCAGGTGGTGATGGTAAAGCTGCTGCGCGTGTCGACGGCCTTGGTGGTGCTGGTGATGCTGGAGGCCTTGCCCGTGAACGCCGCGTGGGTGGTCTCGTGACCTGCAATGGGTTCCTTGGCGAAGGTGACCCCTGCGGAGGTGGCAGGGTTGCTGCCGGCGGGGGCCGTGGCGGCATCGAAACCGACCTCGTCACGAGCCTTGCTACCAGTCAGGCCGGTGAGACCCCACTTGGCTGAGGGACCGTTCAGGTCGCCTAAGGTGACGGGTGAGGTGTCGATGCCGGTGACGGTGGGATTCGGGTTCCCCCCGTCAGGGCGGGTCCCTGTGCCGTGAAAGGAGACGAGCTGCTGATTGGTGTTGACAGCCCACAGGTCGGGGATGCGGTCTTCGCTGATGTCTCCGTTGGAGCCGATACGAGGGTAGGTCTTCGGATCGATCTTGCCCGTGATCAGGCCTGCGGTCGGATCGGTGAACCCGGTCAGGTCGGTGGCGCTCTTGACGGTGAAGGCGTGCAGGGTGCCGCCGTCGGTCTTGGAGCGGGCCCACAGGGTCGGGAAGGCCGTGCCCTGGGCGCGACCCGGGGCGATCAGGTCGTAGCCGTCCCACTTGGTGTCGTTCCCCGACAACAGGATCGCCTGCGGTGCGAACACCTTATTGACACCGGAGGGGGTGGCGAGCCACAGGCGTCCGTTCTCGACGAACAGCAGGGACGTCTGAGGCAGAGTTACACCGGATTCACCGGTGACTCCGCCGACTGCCGCGATCTGTGTCACCTTGGACCAGTCGGTGCCATAGCCATTGGTGGCGCAGGGAATGACTGTTGTCTTGTCTGACTTCAGGCAGCTGGTGGGCTTGGTGATGCCGGTGGCTGCCTGGCCGTCGAACCAGCCGCCGTTGCCGTCATTGTCGTAGACGTACAGGTGCGGGCTGCCGCTCTGGTGGGCGAAGAGGTCGTCGACGCTCTTGTAGCCGAGGCTGCCGCGGTGGCTGATCTGGATTGCGTTCCAGTTCCCGCTGTTGCCGGGCGCGGTGACCATCTTGGCGCGGGGCGCGCCGTAGGGGTCTTCGCCGCCGCCGATCTTGCGAAGATCACCTGCACCGCCGGGCAGCAGGATGTCAGGCTTGTGGTCTCCGTTGATGTCACCGAAGACGGACGAGCCGGCGTCGGGGTTGGAAGGTGCGTAGTAGCTGTAGACGAACGGCTGGGACATGTTGCCCGCGTTGTCCTGGGTCTGCAGGTAGACGTAGTTGGTGCCCCAGCGGGGCGGCGTGATGCTGATGTCGGCCTTGCCGCCCGTCAGCTTGACGATGCCCGCTGCGGTGTCGGTGCACTTCCAGCCGGTGGCGGCCGCCTTGACCGGGTCGGTAGTCCACCGCGCGCAGGCCAGACCGGAGGTCCGGCCGCCGCCAATGGGGGCGGGGTCGGTGCCGGTGAGCGTGAAGGTGCCGGGTTGTCCTGCGCGCTTGGGGTGGGCGCCGATGGTGCCGGAGGCGGGGAAGTCGGTGGAGGTGATGGTCGCGGTCGGCGGGGTGCGGTCGACGCGGAAGAAGCACATTTCGGTGTTGGCGCTGGTGAGCGTGCCGTCTGTGGTGCGGGCCTGCCAGCCGTACTGGTGTCCGTCGGTCAGCGGCCCGATGTCGACGGTGACGGCGCCGTAGCTGCTCTGCCATCCGGTCTCGGCGTACTTGGTCTCACCGTTCTTGTCGTCGTCCCAGTACTGGAACGCCGTCCAGAGCTGCTGGCCGGTGGCCGAGTAGGTGGAGGTCGTCAGGGTGATGTTGTTGTTGGCGCCGACCCAGCCGGGGTTGTCCCACGGGTTGGTGGTGCCGGGGGTGCGGCAGTCGGCGTAGGAGGCGGTGTCGGCGAAGCCGGGCGTGGGTGCCGCGCGGGGCCACCAGACGGTGGGCTGGATGTCGTACTCGACCACGATGTGCGGGGTGTTGGTGAACCGCTGACGGTAGTACTTGTTGTACTCGTCGTCGGGCGCGAGGCCGAGGGTGATGGTGGGCCACTTGTTCGCGACCGCGGTCTTCACCAGGTCCTTGACGCCGAACTGGATGTCGCCCGACCCGGACATGCTCACGGTGCCGATCTTGCCGCAGCCGCCCATGCGCGAGTTCTTGTCACAGGGCTGGCGGTTCCAGCTGGTCGGGTTGCCGATGTAGCCGGTGGAGTACAGGCCCATCGGGGTGACCGTGCTGGGGCTGGAGGAGGACACGACATCCGCGTAGAACGTCGCGTTGATGACCTCGGCACCGTGGAGACGGGAGTCCACGCCGATCTGGAAGTAGGCGCGCGAGCGGCCCTCCCTGTCACACGGCGGGTTGCCCACGATGTAGCCGCAGTAGCCGGCGGCCGGCTTGTCCTGGCCGTACTGGGTGCCGTTGAACTCGTTCGTGTCCGGGAACGCCTCCTGGACTTGTGCCCAGGCCTGGTTGGCATTGTCGAGGGTCGGGTTCCAGCCCGGGTCGATGTACCACGGACCGGTGCCCTGGCCGAGGAGCGTTGCGTCGGGGACGAGCTGGATGCCCTTGGCGTCCACGGTCGTGGCGATGCTCTGGACGCTGGCCCCGGTGCCGGGACCGTCGGTGCTCGACGGCGTCACGGAGGTCTCGGTCAGCGCGGACCGGGCGGCTTGGGTCTGCGCCGACTTCATAAGCGGGGCAGGCGCGGGGGCCGCCGAGCCGGCCGAGTCCCACATGAGCGGGGTCGGGGCCGAGAAGCGGGTCTTGCCCTGGCCGTCGGCGGCCTTCAGGTTGCCGGCACTGTCCGCGCTCACCGTCAGGCCGTCGGCCTCGACCGCGAGTTGCAGTTTCTTGACGGCGGGGTTCGCCGCGGCCTCCGGGGTGCGCACGATCAGGACCTGGCGCCAACCGCCGAGCGTGGTGGCGCTGAGCTCTAGGTCCACGCCCGGCAGGACGGAGGCGTACAAGGCGCTGTCGCCGTTGAGCGTCGGCTTCGGCAACGGGAAGGGCGCCTTGAGGGACAGCTTCTTGCCGTCCGTCGTGGTCATCGTGGCCATCGGGCCCGTGCCGCCGCCGGAGAGGCTGAGTGCGGATGGAACGGCCGCCGGGGAGACGGTGCCGTCGGCGTTGGCGCGAAGCGTGGCGTCGACGCCCTTCCACGTGCCCGAGGCGGTCTTGACGCGCTGCGGCACGGGCGAGGTGTCGGTGCTGAGCGATCCGGTCGACGTGGCGAAGGTCTGCGCATTGGCCGTCGTCAGGTAGTCGATGAGCACCGGCTTGCCGCTGCTCTTGGCCTGTGCTTTCGCGGCGTCAACAGCCGCTGTCAGGGCTGCGTTGGGGTTCGTGCCGGGGACGGGCCACGCGCTGTCGGCGGGGCCATGTCCGCGGGTGTCTTCGGCGTAGGCAGGCGGGCCTGCGAGCAGTGTGCCACCAAGGGCAAGCAACACGGCCCCGGCAACGGGGAGCGTGAGCGAGTCGGCGGCTCGCCGTCTGCGTCGGACCCCGGGGCCGGAATGGGATGAACGGATGGCTGGCCTCATGGGCGAGGGTCCTCGCTGTCGGCAGAAATGAACAGAAGTCAGGCGCACATTTGCCTGCCGTTTGCGACGTTGCCAAAGCGTTGAAGATCAAGATGTCCGGATAGCGGCGCGACGTGACACCTTGTCCGGCGAGTGACATCCCCCACCTGAGAAAATCCTTAAAGATCGCTTACCTTTTACACGAAACCTTCATAGGGTGCGGCTGATTCGGACACAACTGTCCGCTTCGTCCGTGTTCTTTCTCTGTGGGGGATCCTGTTGTTCCATCGGGGTGGCTTCGCCGTGCGCTCACAGCGCAGGCGGGCGAGAGTCGCGGTGGTCGCCGCACTCGCTGTCGTCGTATCAGGGCTAGGGCTTCCAGCAGCCCAAGCAGCCAACAAACCGCCGAAGGTGTGGGTGCCGCCGAAAACGGCCCTGCCCAACGCGAAGGCAGTCAAGGGCTCCAGCGCCAAGACCGCCGCCAAGGAGACCTCCACCGGCAAGGCGTGGAAGCCCGCCAAGGCGAAGACCCCCAGCGGTTCCAACCGGGTTGAGATCAGCAGGCCGCCGGCCGGCCGTCCCGCCGACCCGTCGAAGACCCGCCAGGCAGGCGAGCTGCCGGTGGAAAGACGGCGAACCGCTCCACGCCCCTGTCCGAACTCGCCACCTCTGCGGCCCCGCCCACCACGGGCAGCGTCAACGTCGAGGTCAAGGACGCCAAGACCACCAGCGCCGCCGGCGTGAACGGCGCACTGATCGCCCTCACCGAGCCCGTCGGCGCCGCCGCATCGGGCAAGGTCGAGCTCGCAGTCGACGCCTCCACCTGGGCCAAGAACGCCGGCGCCAACTGGGGGGCCCGCGCCCGACTGGTCCAGCTGCCCGCCTGCGCCCTGACCACACCGGGCGCACCGGGCTGCACCAGCCGCAAGCCCCTCCCCGCACACCGCGACGCGTCCGGCCGTCTCGTCGCCGAGATCGACATGCCCAAGCGGCCCGCGGCGCAGACGCCCGGGCTGACGGGGCAGAGCGACGCCAAGGCGGCTCTCGCAGCGGCACCGCAGATGCTGGCGCCGCAGAACGTCCCTGTGGGCGTGGAGCCGGGTCCGTCGAGCAACCTCGGCGACTACTCCGCGACACCGCTTCTGCCGTCGGCCTCCTGGCAGGCCGGGGCGAACGCCGGCAACTTCACCTACGGCTACACCGCCGAGATCCCGTCCGCGATCGCTGGCGCCGCACCGAGCCTGACGCTCGGCTACGACTCCGCCTCCATCGACGGGCGCACCGCGTCGACGAACGCGCAGGCCGGTCTGATCGGTGAGGGCTGGGACTGGCATCCCGGCGCCATCTCCCGCTCGTACAAGGGCTGCAAGGACGCGGGCATCGCGAACTCGGGTGACGAGTGCTGGGCCGGCGACATCCTCTCCCTGTCGATGGCGGGCCACGCGGGCCAGATCGTCCGCGACGACACCACCTGCGAGTACCGCCTGCAGGGTGACGACGGTACGAAGATCGAGCGTCTGACCGGCCAGCGGAACCCGGCCTGGAAGGGCGAGGCCTTCAAGGTCACCACGACCGACGGCACCCAGTACTACTTCGGCTCCAACCGCCTGCCCGGCGGCGACGGCACCGACCCGCAGGCCGACTCCGTCTCCACCGTCCCCGTGTACTTCAACAGCGGCCAGGACAAATGCCTCGGTGCTGCCACCCCGGCCAACGGCACCTGGCAGCAGCTGGGCTGGCAGTGGAACCTCGACTTCGTCGTCGACCCGCACCAGAACCTGACTTCCTACCGCTACGGCCAGGAGCACAACTACTACGCACGTGGCGGCGGCCAGAACAACGGCACCGGCACCCCCACCCTCTACCAGCGGGCTTCCTACCCGACCTGGATCGGCTACGGCCAGCGCCTGCCCGACCAGATCACCGCCAAGGGCAAGGCCAACACCGCAGCGCAGATCAAGCTGGGTATCGAGGACCGCTGCTTCGAGGGAGCCACCGCCTGCGACCCGGCCAAGCGCAAGACCTCCCCTGGAGCGTGGGGTGACACTCCGGTCGACCAGGAGTGCGCGGCCACCGGTCAGTGCCTGAACCTGTCGCCGACCTTCTTCTCCACCAAGCGTCTGGCGAAGATCGAGACCGAGGTCCTCGGCACTGGCGGCTACCGCAACATCGACACCTACAACCTCAAGCAGCGCCTGGAGCCCTCCGGCGACGGCTCCGCGCCGACGCTGTGGCTGGAGTCCATCCAGCGCAGCGCGACCAACGCCCGGCCCAAGCTGGACGTGCCGCCCGTAACCTTCGGCAAGCCGGCGAAGATCCCCAACCGGGTCGACGGGCCGGTCAAGCGCCCCAACGGCACCGAAGCCACCACCTCCCCCTTCCACCGGCCGCGGATCCAGGAGATCACCACCGAGACCGGTGGCCGGATCAACGTCGTCTACAAGGCCCCGGAGTGCTCCCGTGTGAAGGGCACCATGCCCGCCGCCGCGGACAACAACACGATGGCGTGCATGCCGGTCAAGTGGTACCTGCCCGACCAGTCCTTCCCCGATCCGGTCGACGACTGGTTCCACAAGGTCGTCGTCCAGTCCGTCACCCAGCAGGACATGGTCGCCGGCCAGACCACCGTCGTCACCGACTACGAATACGGCGGCGGCATCGCCTGGCACCGCAACGACTCCGAGTTCACCGATTCCAAGACCCGCACCTGGGACCAGTTCCGCGGCTACGCCACCGTCACCACGCGCACCGGCAACGGCAACAGCGCAGAAGCACCGCGCACCAAGTCCGTCGCCACCTTCCTGCGCGGCATGGACGGCGACGTCCTCGCCAACGGCACCAAGCGCACCGTGAACGTGCCGGATGCCCACGGCGGCACCATCAAGGACGAGGAACACCTCTCCGGCTTCGTCCGCCAGACCCAGACCTACGACCGCGACGGCGGCACCGTCATCGCCGACGAGGTATCCACCCCCTGGACCCGAGAAAAGCCCACCGCCACCCGCGCCCAGTCCGGCGGCATGCCCCCCATCACCGCCCGCGTGATGAACACCGGCAAGGTCACCAGCCGCGCCAAACTCGCCGACGGCACCACCTGGCGCGTCAGCGAACGCACCTCCACCTACGACGACACCGCCTTCTCAAGGCCCCTGCAGGTCGACGACAAGAGCGACCTCTCCCGCCCCGACCAGCGCCTGTGCACCACCTTCACCTACGCCGCCGGGGCCGGTGGTGCGCTGACGGAGCTCGCCTCCCGAACCCTGGTTCTCAAGGGCGCCAGCGGCTGCGCGCAGACGCCCACAGCCGCGAACACGGTCGGTGACACGCGCGCCTACTTCGACGGCAAACCCCTCGGACAGACGGGCACGACCGCCGACCAGACCGGCACCGAGGTCCTGGAGAAGTACGACGCCTCCGGTCAGCCGGTCTACCGGCTGAACATCACCTCCACCTACGACGTCTACGGACGCCTGACCACCAGCACCAATCAGCTCCGCAAGGACGCCGCCCACCCGGACGGCGCTGTCAACAAGACCGAGTACAAGTCCCTGCCCAACGCTCTGCCGTACGAGGTCACCCACACCAACCCCCTCGGCTGGAAGACCACCACCACCCTCGACACCGGCCGCGCGCTGCCGATGAAGACCACCGACGAAAACGGCCACGTCGCCGAACGCGGCTACGACTCCCTCGGCCGGGTCGTCACCATCTGGCAGCCGGGGCAGGACCGGACCGTCGATCCGCCGGTCCGCAAGTTCTCATACAGCATGAACGGCGCCAACGCGCCCACGACCGTTCTGAGCCAGACGCTCATGAACGACAACTCGTACATCAACAGCTACACCATCTACGACGGCCTCGGCCGCGTCCGCCAGACCCAGGCCCACACCCCTTCCGGCGCCTACGGCCGGATGATCACCGACGCCCTGTTCGACTCGCACGGCCGCCAGGTCAAGACCAGCGCGCCGTACTACAACGACCAGGCTGCCCCCGGTGGCGCCCTGTTCCTGCCCAACGGCGGAGTCAACCCCGACAGCAAGATCCCGGCGCAGACCGTCTCCGTCTTCGACGGCCTCGGCCGCCCCACCGCCTCCGTCTTCCAGTCCTACGGCATCGAGCAGTGGCGCTCGAAAACCGAATACCCCGGGGCCGACGAGGTCCGCTCGATCCCGCCCGCAGGTGGCTACGCCACGACACGCATCAGCAACGGCACCACCTCGCTCCTGCGCCAGTACAAGAGCAACACCCCCACTGGTGACTACGACGAGACCCTGTACGAGGTCAACACCCAGGGCCAGGAACTGCGGCGCAAGGACTCCGCGGGCAACGAGTGGACCTTCGCCTACGACCTCCTCGGTCGCACGGTGAAGACCACCGACCCGGACTCGGGCACGGCCGAGACGGTTTACGACGACGCCAAGAACCTCGTCACCGTCACCGACGCCCGCGGCAAGAGCGCGACCACCGTCAGCGACCTCCTCGGCCGCACCGTTGCGACGTACGAGGGCAAGGTCGTCGACCCGACCAAGCAGGTCGGCGGCTTCACCTACGACACCCTGCCCAAGGCCCTCGGCAAGCCGGCCACCACCACCCGCTACGTGGGCGGCAAGTCCGGCGCCGAGTACAAGACCGAAGTCACCGGCTACGACAACGGCTACCGGCCTCTCGGCACCAAGGTCACCATCCCCGCCAACGAAAAGCAGCTCGCCGGCACCTACGAAACGAAGAACACCTACGACAAGTACGGGCAGCTGCAGACGACCGACCTGCCGGCCATCACCGCTGCCGGCCTGGCCGCTGAAACGCTGACGTTCAACTACAACATCGCGGGCAGCTTCACTTCCCTCGACGGCACGATCAACTCGGTGATCACGCCGTACGTCGTGAACATGCGCTACGACCCCTACGGCCGTGCCATCCGCACCACCATCGGCGGCACCGGCAAGCAGGTCGTCTCGACGATCGACTACGACCAGGCCACCGGCCGGCCCGTCCGCTCCACCCTGGACAAGCAGACCGCAACGCGGGCCAGCGTCGACGCCGTCGACTACACCTACAACCGGGTCGGGCAGCTGACCTCGATCAGCAACACCCAGGACGGCGCGAGCCGGGACCTGCAGTGCTTCACCCACGACTACCTCGGCCGTCTCACCCAGGCGTGGACCGACACCGGTACCACCACGACGGCGCCGCAGCCGAGCGTCCGTGGTATCGGCGGCTGCGGCAACAGCACCGCACCCGCCTTCGACGGTGCGGGTAAGCCGAGCGTGGGTGGTCCGGCCCCGTACTGGCATCAGTACGAGTACGACAAGATCGGCAACCGCACCAAGCTGGTGAAGAAGGACGTCACCGGCAACTCGGCCAAGGACACGACGGTCACCCAGACCTTCGGCACCGGCCCCAACGCCCCGTCCTCGGACCCGAAGACCGGTGGCGGCACCGGCGGCCCGCACGCCCTGATGAAGTCCACCGAGACCAGCGCGACCGGCACCAAGGTCACCTCCTACACCTACGACGCGGGCGGCAACACCGCCTCCATCACCAGCACACCGGGCACCAAGACCCTGACCTGGAACGACCAGGGCAAGCTCGACAAGATCACCGGAACCGGTGAGAGCGCCGGCACCAGCTACCTCTACGACACCGGCGGCAACCAGCTCATCCGCCGCGATCCGGGCAAGACCACGCTCAACCTCGGCACCGACCAGATCACCCTGGACACCGCCACCGGCAAGGTCTCCAACGTCCGCACCTACGGCGCCCCCGGCGGCCTGTCCATCACCCGCACCACCACCGCGGGAACGTCCAACCTCACCTACCAGTCCTCCGACCACCACGGCACCAACGGCGTCCAGTTCAACGCCGCCGACCTCAACCACGTCCGTCGCCCCGCCGACCCCTTCGGCAACGAACGCGGCACCCAGCCCGCGCCCGGTACCTGGGCGGGCGACAAGGGCTTCGTCGGCGGCACCAAGGAACAAGCCACCGGCTTCACCCTCCTCGGCGCCCGCGAATACGACCCGGCCACCGGCCGCTTCATCAGCCCCGACCCGATCATCGACCCCGGCAACCCACAGCAGTGGAACGCCTACGCCTACGCCAACAACGACCCCATCAACGCATCCGACCCCGACGGCCTGAAGGCCTTCTGCGACAACTTCTCCTCCTGCGCCGCAAACACCCACACCGGAACAATCAGTAACGCCGCCGCATCCACGGCGGCCCACGGAAGCGGCGGTAGCAGCGGTTCGAGCGAGACCTCGAAGGCGCTGACCCAGGCCAACGGGGAGCTGAACAAGGCCAAGAAGCGCCGCGACGCCCTCAAGCACGCCGTCATCGACCTGGTCATGGACCTCATCGGTTACAACGACGCCCGTGACTGCTTCACCAAGGGCGACGTCATGGCCTGCATCAGCACCGCCCTCAACGCCGTCCCCGCCGGGAAGATCGCCAAGGCCCTCAAGGTCGGGATTGAGGCCTACAAGATCTACAAACAGCTCAACAAGGCCTACTCCGCCGTCGACGCCGCCGAATCCAAGGTCAAGCGGGCCATGGAAGCCTTCACCAAGGCCAAGAAGGCCGAGGACGAAGCGTCCACAGCAGCAGCCCAAGCACGCAAATCAGCCGATGAAAAGGCATCGACAGAGACAGCAAGCGACAGCGCCGGCACGCAGTCCAAGGCAGACAGAGGCGACACCGACGCCGAGACGAGCGGCGGGGGGGCGGACGCGCGCTCCGGCGACTCAGGAGCAGCACCGGGGTGCACCAAGCAGAACAGCTTCCCCACCGGCACTCGCGTTCAGATGGCCGACGGGACGAGCAAGGCCATCGAGGACGTCGAGGTAGGCGACAAGGTCCTCGCCACCGACCCTCAGACTGGTGAGACCGCATCCAAGACGGTCACGGCGACCATCATCACCCCGGACGACAAGGAGTTCACCGACCTCACCCTCACCGACGACGCCAACCCCCGGGGCCCGCCGGCCACCCTCACCTCCACCTCCCACCACCCGCACTGGAGCGAAACCCGCCGCCAGTGGCTCGACGCCGGCAAATTCGCCCCGGGTGAGCAGCTCCGCAAGCCCGAGGGCACGACCCTCACGGTCCAAAACACCCGCAACTACCCCAACTCCGTCACCACCCACAACCTCACGGTCGACGACTTCCACACGTACTATGTGCTGGCAGAGGCTACGCCGGTCCTCGTTCACAATTGCGATCTCAGCTACGGCGAAGCCTCAGAGAAGGCGAACCAGGCGCTGGCCGCTGAGCTCGACAAAATGCATTCAACGATGTCTCGCTCCAAGATTCGTGAATTTGCAATGGGGTCCGCCGCTGTCGACCGGAAAACTGGGAACGTAGCAGTCGGCATGAAGAAGACCGGAGATGGCGCCTTCTGCGCGGAGGACATTTGTCGAGCCGATCTTGTCGCCAGAGGCGCGAATCCGGAAGACATCGTCTATAGCGTGCCGCTTCGCCCATTGAAGCGCACCCCTGCCCCTGTGTGTACGCGTTGCGAAAGTCGAACTACTCGTGATCAGTTCGCTCCTGGAACTGAATGGGAGAGTGATCTAGGGTGAAATCGTCCGAAGAGTGGAATTGGGAATCCCTCACGACCCTGAGTATTCCTTCGAACCAGCTTCGACAGCATCTTGGGCGACTGCTCGGGAGTGATGCAGAGGAGCGCAACCGTGCAGGCGGGCTGCTCTACTGCGAGGTCGCTAATCAAGGGCAGCTGTACAGTGCCGCTGCCCCGTGCGTCGACATCATCGCGGAGCACGTAGGGTGCGGAGGGGGCCTTAATTCAGACTCCGTAGCCTTGCTTGAATCGATCCTCAACGCCAGGTCTCGTGGACTCCAAGCGCTAGTTGACGGAGTCTCAGTGGATGTTGCCGAGTATTGCAGAAGAAGAATCCTTGATATCCTTCCGGAGATTCTCCAGAAGGCTGATGGGGAGGACTTTGAGCTGTTCCGAGAGGTCTGCTTTCTGATTCCTCAGCTCGCCGATTCGTCGAATGAGGTTGTTAAGTTCCTCAGTAATTCGATCTCGCGATTCGAAGGTGAATTTCGACGCGTCTCCAGTGAGGCCTTGGAAGAGGCTGAGGAAGTTCTACGCGACGGGCATATGTCCTAATAGTGGCAGCAAGCGATAAGCCCCGCCAGGCATGTCCTGGCGGGGCTTATCCGTGGGGTGACGGCAGTAGCTGACGGCAACGTCAGCGGATGGGGAGAGCGCAGGGCGCCGGGTTGTCACCATCATCGGGTTGGTTGGTGGTCACGGCGGGGTTGTGGAGTGTGCGGCCGAGGAGGTCAATGGCGTCACGTTGGAGGCGGAGTCGGACGTGAGCGTAGACCGTGGCGGTGACGCCGATGTGGGCGTGACCGAGGAGTTCCTTGATCACGACGAGTTCCACGCCCTGCTCGATGAGGAGGGTGGCGGTTGAGTGCCTGAGGTCGTGGAAGCGGATACAGCGGAGCCCTGCCCGATTGAGGAGGGCTCGAAAGCTGCGATTGAGGTTCGCCGGGTCGATCGGCCCTCCTGCCGGCGTGCTGAAGACGAGGCCGTTGTCCCTCCAGCCGTCCGCTGCTACCTCTCGTTCTCGTTCCTGTGCCTCGCGGTGTTCCTTCAATGAGTGGATGCACTCGCTGGGGAGGGCGATGCGGCGTTCGGACGCGCGGGTCTTGGTGGGCAGGGCGGTCAGTCCGCCGGTCTGGGTCCGCTGAAGGGTGCGGCGAATGCTGGCAGTGCCTGTCTGGAGGTCGAGGTCTTCCCACTGGAGTCCGAGGAGTTCGCCCTTGCGGAGTCCAGTGCGGAGGGCGAGTTCGTACAGCGCGAACAGTCGGTCATTGCGGACAGCAGCGAGAAACTGGCGGGCTTCATCTGCCGTGAGCGGTTCGAACCGACGGGGGCGCGGCGTCCCCGTACGGACGTTGCGGGCGACATTGCGCGTGATCTCCTCCTCGCGGACGGCGTGCTCCAGAGCGGACTTGAGGACGGAGTGGGTGTACGCCAGCGTCAGCGGGGAGAGCCGCTTGGAGCAGCACGCTCCGGCGGCGCAGCAACGGGGCTGATCACGGCCGGCATCGATGCTGCGGGCGCAGCACTGGCAGGTGGTGCGGACCTGGTTGAGCCAGGTACGGACGTCTTTGGCGGTGAGCTTGGCGAGCTTCTTCTTACCCAGGCCGGGGACGAGGTACTGGCTGACGCACGCGGTGTAGCGGGTGTGGGTATTCTCGCGGAGCTGGTGGACGGCGACTGCCTCCAGCCAGTACGTCAGGTACGCGCTGACGCTACCCTGCGCGGAGGGTATGGGGACGCCGCGGTTGCTGGTTGCGATCTTCTCGGTGAGCTTGGCGAGTGCGTCCTTGCGGGTGGTGCCGTAGACGCGGATGCGTTTGCGGGTGTTGCCCGGGGCGAGGACGTAGCCGGCGGCTTCCCAGCGTCCGTCCTTGCGCTGGTAGACGGTCCCGTCGCCGTTGGCGCGGACGCGGCGGGAGGGAGTGGCGTCGCGGGGTGTGGTCATCAGGCGGCGGCTTCCTGGTCGAGGCGGGTGCGGATGAAGTCGGTGAGGGCGTGAGTGGGGATGCGGCGGGCGCGGCCAAGGGTGATCGAGGCAAGCTGCTGAGTCCGGAGCAGGTCGTAGACGGCTGAGCGGCCGAGCTGGAGGCGGGCCATGACCTGGGGCACGGTCAGCAGTTCTTGCGACGCGCTCGGCGCCTGACGGGGTGCGGTGGGTGAGTACGAGGTCATCGGCAGCCCTCTTCCGATACGAATTGCCGTTCCAGTTGCCTGCGGTGCCAGACGGCAGCAGCGAGGAGTCCGGCGCCGGGGCTGTAGCCCGAGCCGTGGTAGGCCCAGTGGCCGACGACGAGGGTTGTCGTCGGGTCGAGGTCGGGCAGGCCGGTTTGGGCACGAGCCTGCTCAGTGCGCCAGGTGCGGCGGGCGTCGCGGAGCGCGCCGAGGGTGACGGAGTAGCAGCGGGACTTGGTGGAGAAGTGGCCACGGAAGCCGAGCATGTGCGCCCACTTCCAGAGCTTGAGGGCGGCGAACTCCGGCAGCTTGCCGAGCTCCCAGCAGGTGCGGATCATCTGCCGCACGTGGCGTGCGACAGCGAGTCGGGGCAGGGGGCGGGCCTGTCCGGTGCCACTACAGGCGGTGCACGGGAGCGGGGTTCCGTGCGGCAGGAGGGTGGCGCCGCGTCCCTGGCAGGGGCGGCAGAACAGGGCGCGGTCGAGGGTGCCGGAGGCGTCGGCGGACTTGGTGGCGTACTTGGCCACGTAGGCGGCGACGGCCTGGTCGGTCAGTTCGTCGTCGGTGCCGAAGGCGGCGATCTCGCGTACGTCGAGCTGTTCGCCCCAGGCGAGTTCGCGTTCCCCGATCGCGTCCGACACGACGGTTACACGGACGCGGGCGGCAGCAGCCCGGATGGCATCGGCGAGCAAGGTGACGGTCGCGGACGGCGGTGGGGGCTGGGTGCTGCCGTCCGGTCCGTCGAGCCGGATGATGGCGTGGAAGTGGACCAGGCCGCGCTTCTGGTACTCGGCGACCTTGGCGAAGGAGACCCGCAGGACGGCGCGGGCGGCCTTCTGGGTGAGGCCGAGCCGGGCGGCGATCTCGCGGCGCAGGTAGATCGCGAAGCGGGCCCACAATGCGGAGGCGTGGGCGTTGAACAGGACCGCGCCCGCGTAGTCGTAGGTCTTCGGGTTCAGGGGTGTGCCGAGCAGGGCATCCGTCGGCTCGTGGAGCTTGCCGCAGTGGCAGGGGCGGGGCCCGCCATTCGTGCTGGTGGGGCGGTTGTGGACGGGGCCGAACGAAGGGGCGGTGAGCGTGGCGAAGACGCGGGGGTGGGTGCGGACCGTGTCGGGGACGGTCTTGCCACCGGTCAGGCCGGCGCGGATGAGGTGGTAGGTGTCGGCGGCGTAGATGCGGGAGCAGGCCGGGCAGCGGGAGGAGCGGCGGTTGCCGCACGTGGTGAGCAGGGTGCCCGTGGGTTCGTCGGAAGTGGTGCACGAGCGCAGTACCTCACCGTTCGTCGTGTCGACGGTGGTGGTGTGGCCGGTCAGGCGTACGGGCTCGGTGCAGCCGCCGAGGCGTTCGATCTGCTGCTGTGCGCGGTCGAAGTCGGGCTCGTTGACGAGGTGGAGCAGGTCCCGTACGGCGGGGCTTGCCACGTGGCGCAGGTCCAGGGTGACCATGTCGGGGCGATTCCCTTCTGTCGGGGTGGGTGGCCCCGAGCAGCCGCCGTCCTGGCAAGGGGCGTATTGGTGCTGCTCGGGGCATGACGAACCGGGCCCATCGGTGGGCGTGGGGTTCAGGCGGGTGATCCGGCCTACGGCCGGGGCTCAGAGCTGAGCGAGCGCGGCGGTGGCCACCGGCAGGGCGACGCCCATGCGCGTTGCCAGCTGGGCGGCGGTGATCGACGCTCCGTGGTCCGCGTCGTGGTTGTCCGCGATGTGCCGGGCTGCGTCGAGCAGTGCGGCGGGCAGGGACGGACGGGAGCCGCTTACGGCCGTCTTGGAAGCCGAGGCCGGGGCCGGTGTGGGTGCCTCGGTCACCGAGGGCACGACGGCCGGGGCCGTGGCGACGGGGAGCGGCTCAAGGGCCGGGGTGACGGGAGCGCTGGTGGCCGGTGCAGGAGCGGGTGCAGGGTCGGGCTCCGGCTCACTGACGGGGGCAAAGGTGGGGATGGACGCGGTGGTGGCCTCCACGTGCGAGGTGGGGTGGGTGGCGGTGTGGAACTGGGCCAGGAAGGCCGGGCCGACGCGGCCCCAGCCGAGGAGCAGGAGCGGGGCGACGGTGTCCAGGCAGGCCCGGCCGTAGTGACCGGTGAGCAGCGGTTCGGCGGTGTTCAGGGCGAGGGTGAGTACGCCGCACAGGTGCAGCAGGCGGGTGCCGGCCTTCAACTCGTGCGCGGGGACGCCGTGCAGGGCCAGGAACCGCAGTGCGACCAGGAGCCCGACGACGGACAGGTCCACCATGGGGGCGATCAGCGGCGCGATCGGGCGGGGAACGCCGAGCCGCGACGCGAGCGCCCAGACGTTGCCGAAGGAGAAGACGAAGGCCAGGGCCGCGATCACGGCCATGACGGCGGTCACGGTGTGGCGGGTGAATCGTTCCTCCGCCATGTGCGGGGCCTCCTCTCAGACGCGGGATTTCAGGGGCGCTCAGGGCTTGGACAAAGGGACGGGGCCGTCCGACTCGTCGTCGCCGGAGGCGGTCCGGCCGATGGCGTCGAGGAGAGCGTCCAGGCACAGGGCGGGGTCAACGGTCAGGTGGGAAGTGGCTTCCGCGACGCGGGCCGCGTCGTAGTCGGAGACGTACGGGGTGCGGATGCGGGTGTAGCCGGGGCGACCCTGCATCGCCATGACGGCGACGCCGACGCAGGCGGGGTCCTGCAAGGTGACCGGGCTGGCGTCGGGCCAGTTGCGTATGTCGTCACCCAGCGCGGCCACCGCGGCTTCCACCGTCTTCTGCGCGAACGACAACCCGACCGGGCACACGTCGCGGATGAACGTCGGAAGGGCGTCACCAGTGGTCTTCTGGCTGATCAGGATCACCAGCATCCCGACACTGCGGCCCTTCTTGACCAGGTCCTCCACCAGCCGGGCATTCTCCGCCGTCAGCGCGGCCAGGCGCTTGGTCTCGGTATCGCTGCCCTTGTACTCGCGGAAGAACGTGTGCGCCTCATCGATGATCAGGACAACGAGAGGCCACTGCGGTGAGGGGCCGACGTGCCACATGTTCTTCACGCCCAGCACGTCACGGATGGTCGAAGAACGCCGCTTGCGCAGCTCCACCATGCGCTTGAACAACGCGTTCGCTTCGTCCAGGTCGTCACCGCAGAACGCGAACATCCGCTTGACCAGGTCGGCGTAGTCGCCCTCCGAGGCCCTCGATACCTTCCCGTCCGCACCTGCGATCTGTACGGCAGCCGACGGCGCGAAGTCGCAGACGAACTTGTTGATCCCTGAGGTCTTGCCCGAGCCGGGAGTGCCGGCCACGGTCACCCCGGGCACGTTGGCCAGGGAGACGCACACCTGGGCGGCGTACTCGTCCACGCCCAACTCCCAGCGAGTCAGGTCCGTGAGCGGGCGGCAGGTGGGCCGGTGCTCAGTCGGCGTGGTCAAGGGGTCGGAGCGCACGCCCCGGATCACCACCCGGCCCGGGCCGTCCGGCAGGACGGAGACCCGCGTGCACCGCCAGGCGTCCGCCAGGAACCGCGCCGCCTTCTGGTACTCCTCCAGCCCGACCTGCGGCAGGGTCTTGGCCCGTACGATCACGCCGAATCGGTCGGGCTTGACCTTGATCCGGGGCGTCAGCACCCGGGGCGCTGGGGCGGGACCGTCCTTAGACGCGGTGATCTGGGCCAGCAGGCCCGGCGTCTTGTCGGTGACCGTCAGCCCGGCCATCCGCGCCAGCCGCACCCAGCCCCAGCGCACCCGTACGGCCTGCCGCATGCTGACCCGCGTGCCCTTGTCAGCCAGCACGTAGCGCACGACGGTCAGCAGCAGGCACGCACCCGTGAGCACTGCCGCGATCAGCAGCACCTGCGGCGCGTGGTCGGTCAGGTTCCCCAGGTCGAGGCCGGTCACAGGGCCGCCTCCACCACGACCAGCTCAAGGCGGGCGGCGCGGTAGGCGACGCCGTCGGAGAGCTGCCCGTTGAAGATCCGCGCCCACGGGGTCGCGAACAGGTCCACCGGCCGCACCATCGCACCCGGCTTGAGCCCGGCCGCCAGGCCCGACTGCGGGACCGTGATCTTGAGGACCTCGGCCCGGCCGTCTTCCATGAGCATCACGGTCACGGTGTACAGCGACTCGCCGGTCTCGCGGTCGGTGGCGACCTCTCCGGTCTGCTGGTCCTTGATCTTCAGTACCGGCTCGGTGCCCGCGATGCACACCGCCGACGGCAGCAGGGCGACACGGATTCGGGTCATGGCCATGCCATCACATCCTCGTTCGATGGAGCCGCTTGATCGACTCGCCATGAGCATAAGGAGATGATCGCTGAACTTGCAAGCCCGATTAGGTTGTGACTTCGATGAGGTGGGTGGGCAGTCAGGCGGGAAGCCCAGGTATCTGCCCGTAGCGGTCCACCGGGCAGGCGATACGGTGGGGTCATGACCCTGCCCTTGGACGAGGACTCCCGACCGCCATATCTCCAGGCGGCTGGTGCCCTACGGGACGCGATCCTGACCGGCGAGTTCACCTCGGGTGAGCGCCTGCCCTCAGCGAACGTGCTCGGCGAACGGTTCGGCGTCTCCAGTTCCACCGTCCAGAACGCCCTGCGGGTCCTCAAGCAGGAAGGGCTGGTCTACTCCCAGCTAGGCCGGGGAAGCTTCGTGAGCTCGACGGTCAGCGGGAGCGATGCCCCGGATACCCCAGCAGCGGACGAAGGTGGCGAGGAGCCAGGTCCGGACTGGCCGGTCGATCTCATCCGCAACGATGACGGCCGCCCGCCCTATGTCCAGGTGGCCGACTACCTGCGCCGTGACATCGCAGAAGGCACCTACCCTCCGGGCTCCCAGCTCCCGCCCGCCCGTGAGATTCAAGAGCGCTTCCAAGTCGCCAACTCCACCGCACAGAACGCCTACCGGAGCCTCAAGCAGGAAGGGCTCGTGTACTCGGTCAAGGGCCGCGGTGTCTTCGTGCGACAGGCCCCGGAGCCGGGCAAGCATCCCGGGCCGATCACGAACTACCTGCTGCGGGAGGAGATCGCGCGAGAGGCCCGCGCAGCCGCCGCAGACTTCGCCGACCTCACCGATGACGAGCTGCTGGCACGCGAAGCAGAGCTCGACCAACGATGGGTCACCATCCGTGAGGAACACCAGCGGGTCTTCAACGAGCGCCGGAAGATCAAACGGGAGACGAGCCGGCGCGGCCTTTTCCTCCCACCCCTTCATGACGACGACTCCGGCTCGGACGCATCGCCACGCGAGAAGCTGGAAGCCACGCTGGCCGAATCGAAGAAGCGACGGCAGCAGCGCCCCTGACTGGCAGCTTGGCCAGTTGGCAGTAGTGGGAGCTGTTCAGAGTTTCTTTACTTGATCAAGGCGGCCCGCTGACGCGGCCCGCGCGCACTCCGGCCCCTCGGGGCCGCCGCCCGCTCCTGTCTCCGCCCCGCTTGCCGGCGGCCCCGCTGGTCCGGGCGCGCAACAGCCAGCAGCGGGGGTTGTTCTGGGCTCTGCCCCAGGCCCCGGCCCTCTCTCCGAGGGGGAGGAGGCCGAATGCGGGTGCGGCTCCGCCGTGGTGATGGGTGGTCGGGTCGCGGGAGGGGTCGCTCGTCGGCCGGTCACCGGAGGCGTACCAGGAACCCCCGGGGGCCGCCAAGGCCAAGCGCAAGCGTCACGGCGTGAGCCTTGGCGGCCCCCGGAGAACCCTGGTACGGCGAAGCTGCCCGACCGACGAGGGACCCCTCCCGCTCAGGCCCCGCTTCCGCTGGCGCCTCGGCCCTGCATGGCGCGGGCCATCTGCTCGGCACCAGCGCGGTGGTGGGTCACCGCTCCGGGCGGGTATCTGCCAAATAGCCCTCGGCTGACTCGTCGGACCGGCGTACCGTGGCGCTGGAGGTGGTCAGCATGGCTACGGAACTGGCGGACAACGTCCGTAAGTACCGGCGTCGGGCCGGGATGAGCCAGGAAGAACTGGCCCACGCCGCAGGCGTCTCGCCGGGGACGGTGCGTAAGGTCGAGCAGGGTGGCACGGTCCGCATGGAAACCCTTCACGTCCTCGCCCGCGCGCTGAGCGTAACCACAGCAACGCTCTTGGCGCCGGACGCTCCGGAGCCCGTGGGCCGTTCGGAGGACCCGAACCGCGTCAACCTGATCCAACTTCGCGCGGCCCTCACCCCACCAGTGGGACTCGCAGACTCCGACGGAGAGAGCGTCGAGGAGGAGCCGAACCTGCGCCGCTTCCGCCGTACGGTCCACGACGGTGCGGTGCTCTATCACTCCGACAGCTACAAGAGCGTCGCATCCCAACTGCCCGCGCTCTTGCGGGACGCGAACAGCGCGGTCGCGCACTTCGACAGCGGCGAGGAGCACGGTCAGGCGCTCCTCGCCCGTGCGGAGGCATTGCAGCTGGCCGGGCGGTACCTGACGCAGGTACGGCAGTACGACCTCGCCTATACCGCCCTGGCGGGCGCGATCACCGACGCACGCCAGGCCGGGGACACACTCACCGGGGCATCCGGCGTGATCGGAATGTGCTGGCTGCTCCTGCGCCAGGGCCGGCTGGACGAAGCCGAACAGCTCGCCTCCCAGACCGCCGACCTGATCGAACCGAGACTGTCCCGAGCGACGCCGGACGAATGCGCGGCATGGGGATGGCTGGCACTTCGCGCCGCGGCTGCCGCAGGCCGCAACAACCGACCCCAGGAAGCCCGCCACTACCACCGCGTCGCGAACACGGCGGCATCCGCCGTGGGACGGGAGTACACCGGCTCGTTCTTCCGGCACTGGACGACCTTCGGGCCGCTCACCGTCGGCATGAAGGGCGTGGAAGACGACATGATCGTGGGGGACGCTCGCGCGGTCGTTCGCAAATCCGGCGAGGACGCCATGTCACCCAAGGCGTGGAAGAGCGCCGGGCGGCCGAGCGGCGAAAACTGGAACCGCCACCGCCTGGACGTGGCCCGCGCGCACGCCCGGACCAACGACCTGTCCGCGGCGATGGACGAGCTGACCGGAGTCCGCCGTGCATCCCCGGAGTGGCTGAGGCATCAGCGGATGGCCGCCGAGACCATGCAGGAGATCCTCAAGAAGCGCAAGCGCACCCTCACCGCCGAGATGCGCGACATGGCCTCCTACCTGGCCGTCGTCGGATAGGTGCCACGCAACGCAATACTTCCGGCACCTCCGTCGCCAACTGGCATGCCTCATAGATGGAGTGACGGACAGTGGGCCCCTACGGTCGCCGTATTCCATTCGGCGACCCAGGTGGGGGTGCACGGTGAGCACATCCAGGACCGACGCGGACCGCATGCGCCGCAGAGATCTCCACGACGCGGCAGCAGGCGTGACCGGTCCTCGCTTACTGCCATGGACCACTCAGGACGGGAACCCCTGCTACCTCAGCACCGACGGCAGGGGCTACCTCTCCTCACTCGCCGACAGCATCGAAGAGGTGCAGCTCGACATGGGTGAGGAACTCCTGGGCTACGCCCGCGGAGTCGTGGCTCCCGAAGCCAAGGTGCTCTCGGCCACCGAGTATCGGTGGCTCGCCTGCCGGCTGACCGAAGCCCTGACCGACGCGCTCCGGGTCGCCGAATCGCGCGGCGACCGCATCCCCGACCCGACCGAGAATCCCAACTTCTGACGGCAGTAGCGACGGCAACAACCACGGATCCAGGCGCACGATCACGGACTCCGGCGGACGCGGAAACCCCTCCCCACCTGCATAAAAGCAGCTAGAGGAGGGGCTGCCAGCACACGTACTATGTGGTGGCAGGCGGGACCTCAGCACTCGTTCACAACTGCTCCACTGCGGATGAACGGGCGCACGCCAGAGCATCGGAGAATGCTGCATATTCCAGCAGGCCGGACGTTGCTACCGGCGGGTACCTCTGGGTTCAGGGGCACGGAGAGTTTGACCTGGCTTCCGATCGGCTCCATCCGTTGATCAGAGCGAACATGGGCGAGATTCCTGCTGCGGCGAGCCCTGGCGGCGGTAAGTTCTTTGGCTCGCATGTCGAGGTTCAGGCGGCCACTATCATGAGGATTCTGGCCAAACAGTCGGGATCCGGGGGTTTGACTGCCCGACTGATGGTTTCAAAGCCTGGCGGGCCATGCGGTTTCTGCGCGCCAAACGTGGCAGGAATGTTGCCTGGGAGCTCATCGCTAGCGGTTCGATCTCAGCGCGGGCAAGTTTTCAGTGAGGTACCCTTCTGATGCATTCGCCAAGGCGCGGCCCAGTTGCCGCGCCTTGGCCGCTTTCCTACAGGCCACTATGCTGACCTTTTAGAATGAACGGCGATAAGTTGAATCCATGCACGATCATCGATCTCACCGACTGGGCTGAGCTCGAGAATGCCGACGGCTCGGCCTTCCCGGTTACGCCGACCAAGCTGCACGACTTGACGTCTGGTGACTTTTCCAAAGTAACGAGTTCACTCAACCACCTGTATGACGCGCTCCTCAACGACGGAGTCGTCTACTCTGCGACCGCGCCGGCTTTCAGATATGTGGCCGCACTTTTGGGCGACCGCGAAAGTCGAGCCGCACTCACTCCTTCATGGGATGGGGAAAAATTCCCACTCCGAGGCAAGCTCCTTTCATGGCTGGCTGACGTGGCCTTCGATGTCAGCATTGAGCAGGAGCAGCGCATTCGAGAGTGGGGGGTATATTCACCGACCGAGCCATTTCCCGATTTCTTGAACATCAGGAGTATCTACCCGGAAGCTTTTCCGGGCGTCGCCTCCTACTTTGATGACTCTGATCCGAGGGTGGTTGAGGCGGCTCTTGTCGCGGCCGTTCGATTTTTGGATTCCCCGGCATTGGCGATGCACCGCAGGAGGTTGACTTCTTTGCTGACGAACGTTCTAGCGCAAAGCTCCAGCGAACGGCATAGAAGGTTGGCCTCCGAGGTGTTGGCGTCTTGGGAGCAAGGGCGCATGTTGATGGAACCCCTTAGCGATCCACTCCCCTCCCACGGCCGCGGGAAGGATCACAATTCGCACGGCAAACGGGGATCAGTTGACGAGCCGCCGTTTTAGTGGGCGTGCCCGGACTCGGCCAACTCAGCCCACGAAGTCCGTACCCTTGGGACACCGCGTTGTCGCCGAGGAAGTCGTTGTGTTCCAGGCACCCCGCCAGGACGTTCGTCGCGCCCGCGAGCGGGACGCTGCCGTCCGGGTTGATGATCTCTTCGCAGTTGGACCAGAACGTCGCGTAGGAGACCGCCCGGGATCTTGTCGCCCTCGGCCAGGCCGTCCTGGACGTAGAAGCCGGGGGTTATGTCGCGATGGTCCCACAGTGCGCAGGCCCAGGCCGTCGACAAGGTCGTCGCGACCGACGAGCAGACGGACGAGACCCAGGTCGGGACGGTCATGGCCGAGATCAAGGGCGAGAGCCTCAAGCCCTGGTCAAGCTCACGGTCGACACGGACGGACATGCCGGCTCGGCCACATCCGAGATCACGGCCACGGACGGCCGCCCCTCCTGAGTTCCGTTCATTCGCAGGCGGGTCGACGCGTCCGACCTGAGCCGGGCCAGTGGCTGCGCCCCAGCGCGTACGTCAGATCGCAGCGGTCAAGCGTTGAACCAGCACCGGCGCCACGGTCCATACTCTGACCGCCTCTGACGCCCACACGTGCCATGAGGGCGGGCTCAAGCGGTCAAGGCATCACCGCTGTTCAGGAGCTCGGCATACATCTCTGCCGGGGTGCAGTGCCGTGGATCATGCGGGAGCGGGTGTTCAGCTCGTTGGCGATGGTGTTCAGGTCCTCCTGGCTGAAGGTGCGGAGATCAGCTTTCTTCGAGAGGTACTGGCGGAGCAGCCTGTTGGTGTTCTCGTTCGTGCCGCACTGCCAGGCCGCCGCCGTAGCGGCCGCTTCCGCTCGGCGCCGGGCTTCTCCCTGCCCTCGCGGACAGTCGCTCTACGTGTCGTTGGCAGCACCTACGGTGGCATGACGTCACGTGCCAACAGGCCCTCCGCAACGTCACTTTCTGGGGGAGAATCTGGGGAGTATCGACGGTCCTGGGGAGCGCGTGGGGAGAATCGACCGCGTAGCGCAGCACGATTCAGAAAGACGCTGAAAGACATGTCCGCGCAGGTCAGGGGTGGGTGCAGCCGCATCTATGCAGGTCAGCACCGTCGAGTAGACAGTTTCATGACGTAGGTGCCGAGGTCGTCGGCCTCGACGATCCCCGGGAGCGAGCCGCCCTCACGCAGCGGCGTCACATAGCGGGTCGCGATCACTTCTGTGAGCATTTTCCCAGGCTATAGGGCGGGCTACGGGCACGATCAGAGGATTTCCGCGCCCCGCGAGAATCCGGCGGATCCGACCGGGCCGGTACTCACGGCGGGGGCGCGGCGGCCTCCGCCGACGAGGGCTGGACCAGCGGGATGCGCTGGGTGAAGAACAGCGCGATCAGCGCCGCGAAGGACAGGACGGAGAGGGCCGCCCGCAGCCCGTCCAGCCTCGCCTCCGCGTTCGCCCGCAGGGCGGCCCCGGCCACCTCCGGGCTGACTCCGGCTTCGGCGAGGGCGCTCTCCAGCTGGGCGTCCGACAGGAAGGGCGCACCGCTCGACAGCTGCACGGTCGCCTGGCTCTTGACGCCGGCCGGGACGGCCGGGTTGGCCTGGACGCTCGTCAGGAAGGAGGACGTGAGCGCCGCGATCATGATCGATCCGGCGAGTGCCGTGCCGATGGAGGAGCCGAGGTTGGTGACGGCGTTCTGGACGCCGCCGACCTCCGCGGACTGCGCCTGCGGCACCGCCGACACCGTGACCGCTCCGAGCTGGGACGCCAGCGCGCCCATCCCGAACCCGATCAGCAGCAGGGGTACGGTGACGACCTCCGCGCCGGCGTCCGCGTCGAGCGCCGCCATCAGGACCACCGCTCCCACCAGCAGGGCCAGGGTCCCGAGTCGGACCACGCGGCGCGGCGACACCGCCGGAAGGAACCGAGGGATCAGGACGGCGGCGGCCAGCAGCGTCACCGACAGCGGCAGCAGCCGGGCTCCGGTGGCCAGGGCCGACAGTCCGAGGGCCACCGACAGGTAGAGGGGGACGACGAAGAAGACGCCCATCATCACGAGGTACTGGAAGAAGAACATCGACAGTCCGCCGGCGAGCTGTCTGTTGCGCAGCATGTCCGGGTCGAGGAGGGGTTCGCGGCGCCGCCGCACCAGACGGTGCTCCCAGCGGAGGAAGAGCCAGACCAGGAAGATCCCGAGCAGCATCAGCCAGACGGTCAGGGAGACCCCGAACCAGGCGGGTCCGCCCGGCTTCGGCCGGAACCAGCCCCACTCGTCGGATCGGAGCACGCCGTAGACGAAGATCCCGAGCCCGAGCGCCGACAGCACGACGCCGACGCCGTCGACGCGCGGCCGCTGCTCGCTGACGGCGTCCGCGATGGGGCGGGCGAGCAGGAGGATGCCGGCCACCATCACCACCTCGCCGGCGAAGACCCACCGCCAGGAGAAGTACGTCGTGGCGATCCCGCCGATGAGGGGTCCGAGCGCGATGGCGATGGCGCCGGCCGCCGCGACGAGGCCGTAGGCGGCCGGGCGGCGCTCCACGGGGAAGTTGCCGGCGACCAGGGCGACGATGGCGGGCAGGATGAGCGCCGCCCCGACTCCCTCCAGGAACGACCAGCCGATCAGCAGCACGGTGAGGTCGGGTGCGAGCGAGGTGACGAGGGAGCCGCAGCCGTAGATGACGCAGCCGATGAGGAAGGCGCGTTTGCGGCCGATCAGCACCCCGACCTTGCCGCCGGGGATCATGAGCATGGCCATCACGAGGGTGTAGGCCGTGATCGCGCCCTGGATCCCGGTGACGGTCGTGCCGATGTCGTCGGCGACCGTCGCGATCGAGACGTTCATGACGGAGCTGTCGAGCGCCATCAGGAACTGGCCCGCCGCGAGGGTCAGCAGGACGAGCCGCGCCTTCGCCGGGTTAGCGGTCGCCGTCCCTGCCCTGGATGCCATGGGTGCATGGTTCCAGCCGTCTGGTGGGCGGGCCGGGACGACCCGCCCGTAAGTCAGCCGGACGGACAGTCGGAGCGGGTGGGACGGGGCTGCGTCCGGGCTGGGCGGCGCAGGCCTCGCCGGTTCTCCTGCGTACCGCGCCCGCGCCGTACGGTGAGCGGTGCGCGCCCTCGCGCGCCCGGCGGTGGTCAGACCTAGAGTTGAGGTCGAGGCGGCGTGCCGGGACTCGGGGCGGCCGCTCCCTCGGCTCAGGCCCCCGCGCGACAGGGGGCGACAACACCCGAGGAGGGCATGCGACATGTCCACTACATCTGAGACCCCGGTCCTGGACACTCTCGCCGCCATGACGGGCGATTCGCTCGAACGCTGCGGGATGGACGCGGACATGCTGCTCCTGATCCGGCTCGCGGCCCTCGTGGCCTCCGACGCTCCGCCGATCTCCTACGCCGCGCACATCGACCCCGCCGTCCGGGCCGGACTGACGGCGGAGCAGTTGCAGGACGTGCTGGTGGCCATCGCCCCCATCGTCGGCACGGCCCGCGTGATGACGGCCGCGGGCAACATCACCAAGGCGCTCGGCGTGGCCATCGCCGTCGCCGAGGCCGAGGCCCAGGCCGGGATGGACACCATGGGCTGAGGCGGTACGGCCGCCCACCGGGCCCCGGGGGCGGACAGGCAGCAGTGGGGCAGTCGGTCAGGAGGCCTCGATGTCCCGGAGTGCGATCACCGCGATGCGCGCGGTGCCCGAGGCCACGCCCGAGGAGCGCGCGGCCATCGGCAGGGGAGCCCGGAGCCGCTGCCCCCGGTCGGGGCACTCCGTGTACCAGCCCCCTCCCGGCCGGCCGGATCCTCTGGCGATCCTGGAGGCGCAGTCCGCGACACGGGTGCCCGAGCTGGTCCCGATCCGCTACGCGCGGATGACGGAATCCCCGTTCCGCTTCTACCGGGGAGCCGCCGCGATCATGGCGTCCGACCTGGCCGGCAGCCCGGACTCGGGGATCGCGGTACAGCTGTGCGGTGACGCGCACCTGTTGAACTTCCGCCTGCTGGCCTCGCCGGAGCGGCGGCTGATGTTCGACATCAACGACTTCGACGAGACGCTGCCCGGCCCCTGGGAGTGGGACGTCAAACGGCTGTCCGCGAGCCTGGTCATCGCCGCCCGGGCGAACGGCTTCGACGAAGCCGAGCGCGCCCGCATCGTGAACTCCGCGGTGCGCTCGTACCGCGAGGCGATGATCCGATTCGCCGGGATGGGCAATCTCGACGTCTGGTACGCGAAGACCGACGCGGAGGGCCTGGAGGCCCTCGTCGCCGAACAGCTCGACAGGCGCGCCCGCAGGAAGCTGGCCGCCGCGATGGCGAAGGCCAGGACCCGCGACAGCCTGCAGGTCTTCGACAAGCTCACCGAGGTGGTGGACGGAGGCCCGCGGATCGCGGCGGACCCCCCGCTGCTGGTGCCGCTCGCCGACCTGCTGCCGGACGACGAGCGCGAGGAACTCGTGGAGCGGCTGAGCTCACTGGTGGGCCACTACGGGCGCACGCTGGAGAGCAACCGGCGGGCGCTGCTGGAGGACTACCGCCTGGTGGACGTCGCCCGCAAGGTGGTCGGTGTCGGCAGCGTCGGCACCCGCTGCTGGATCCTCCTGCTGCTCGGCAGGGACGACCGCGATCCGCTCTTCCTCCAGGCCAAGGAGGCCGACACCTCGGTGCTCGCCGACCACGTCGGCGCCAGCCTGTACTCCAACCAGGGTGAACGGGTGGTGTCGGGACAGCGGTTGATGCAGGCGGCGAGCGACATCTTCCTCGGCTGGGAGAGGGTGGACGGCATCGACGGCAGGAAGCGGGACTTCTACATCCGCCAACTGCGCGACTGGAAGGGCATCGCGATGCCGGAGACGATGTCGCCCGCCCAGCTGGAGACGTTCGGCAACGCCTGCGGCATGACCCTGGCCCGTGCGCACGCGCGGTCCGGCGACCGGGTGGCGATCGCCGCGTACCTCGGCCGGGGTGTCGTCTTCGACCGGGCGCTCGCGGAGTTCGCCGAGGCGTACGCGGACCAGAACGAGCGCGACCACCAGGCTCTCGTCGACGCGGTGCGGGCCGGCCGCCTGCCCGCACGCGAACTCCCGGCTGCCTGACCGCGCGGTCCGGGCGGCGCCCCCTCCCCCGCGGCGCCGCCCGGGCCGGCGCCGGGGCGTCGGACGGTCGGAACGCGAAAACCGCGTTCGGACGGTCAGAACGCGAAGACAGCGTTGCCGTTCAGGGTCGCCGCCATGGTGCAGGAGTTGGCGAACGTGTGGTCCCAGGCCACGCGGCGGCCCTCCCACACGCCGACCGCGGACACGGTGACGGGCGCGTAGTGCATCGGGCACGCCCGGTCCGGGTCCGGCTCGGACAGCAGCCGGTCGAACGAGCCGGCGCTGGACTTCAGGGCCGCGCACGCGGCCTGGGGGTCGGGGTGTGTCCCGCGGGCGCCGGGCGCGCAGCTGAGTGTGGTGGCGCGGACGATGGTGGCCGCGGCCGTGTCGTCCCCCTGGGCGACGCTGAGGACCATGGCCGAGGGGGCGTAGAGGCTGTCGGGCCGAGCCTGGGCGATGCCGGTGGCACCGGCCAGGCAGAGGAGCGCGACGGCGGAGACTGCGGCGGGGCGACGGAAACGCACGGGAATACTCACTTTCGATTCGATGGTTTGACGCGGCGCGTACTTTCGGTATTGCGTGCCGCTGCATCGAATTTTTGCTGAGCCGAAGGTTGGTTGCACATCGACGACCGATTTACGGACACCCGGTTCGACCATCGATAGCCGAATGGCCGTTCGAGCTGGTCAGACAGGGTGCAACCATCTCGTCACCCTGAGCGACCACTGAACGGGCGCCGCGGTGACGTGCGGTGTTGCGCGCACCGGACCGTCGCCGGGCGTTCCGGGTTCACCGGCCGGCCACCCAGCTTGTCCGGATGTGTGCGCTCCGGTCAGCTCCCGGCGGCCCACGCTTCGAGCAGCGCCTCGGTCGTGGTGACGGCCGCCACCAGCGCGAGCGAGTTGCGGATCACCTCGGCCGTGCAGGAGGCGGGCACTCCGGCGATGGCGTCGGCCGGGACCACGACCTGGTAACCGAAGTTCACGGCGTCGAAGACGGTGTTCGGGATCGCGATGTTGGAGGAGACCCCGGTGACGACGAGGGTCCGGACCCCGAGGTTGCGCAGGAGTGCGTCGAGGTCGGTGCCGGCCATGGGCGAGAGCCCGTGCAGCCGGCGCACGACGAGGTCCTGGTCGGACACGGTGACGGGCGCGGCCACCTCCACCGCGCGGCTTCCGGTCAACTGCCGCACGGGCAGCCTCCCGGCCGCCCGGAACAGCCGTGCGTTGCTGTTGGCGCCGAGCCCGTCCGGCCGCCGCTCGGCGACCGCGTGCAGCACCTGTACGCCCGCCCCGCGCGCGGCCTCGACCAGCGCTGCCACCCTCCCCAGCATGCCCGAGTCCCGTGCCTCCTTGGCGAGTTCGGGCAGGGCCGACTCCTCGCCCACGACACCGTTCTGGCACTCGACGGTGAGCAGCGCGGTGGTGGCGGGATCGAGGTCCGGCATGACTCCCCCTGGCGTGGCGTCGGAAGAGCCCTCATGATTCCTGACACGTAGTCAGATGTGAAGGGGTGTGCGGCCGATGGACGGGGCTCAGCGGCGGGGGCGCCGCATCATGATGAGCGGGGCGGAAGTGGACGCGTTCCTGCGGGAGCAGCGGACCTGCCGGGTGGCGACGGTCTCGCCGGACGGGCGCCCCCACGTGGGGGCCCTGTGGTTCGCCTGGGACGGTACCTCGCTGTGGCTGTACTCGATCACCCGCAGCCGCCGCTGGGCGGACCTGCGCAAGGACCCGCGGATCTCCGTGGTCGTGGACGCGGGCGAGTCGTACGACGAGCTGCGCGGCGTGGAGCTCTCCGGCAGCGCGGTGTTCGTGGGAGAGGCCCCGCGCACGGGCGAACCCTGTCCCGAACTGGCGGAGGCCGAGAGGATCTTCCCGGTCAAGAACTTCGGGATCGAGGAGATGCCGCACGACGGGCGGCACGCCTGGATCCGCCTCACCCCGGACTCGGTCGTCTCCTGGGACTTCCGCAAGATCTGACGGCGTGATCAATGCACCTGCTGCTGCCGGAGCTCGGCGGCCGCCGTCCGGAGGGCGTCGGCCGCGGCCCGGATGGAGGGGCGGCGGTCGGCGTCCGCGCGCCAGACGGCGTACACGTGGCGGCGTACGGCGTCGCAGACGGGCAGCAGCCGCACTCCGGGCGGCACCGGCCCGCGTCCCAGCTTCGGCGCGACGCACACCCCGAGCCCCGCCTCCACGAAGGCGAGCTGGGTGTGGTGCTCCTCGGCGATGTGCGCGATGCGCGGCTCGACGCCCGTGCCGCGCAGCGTGAAGACCAGCCACTCGTAGCAGAACTGGCCCTCGTTCCAGGAGATCCACTCGTCGTCCGCGAACTCGGCGAGCGAGATCGTGGCGCGGTCCGCCAGCCGGTGTCCGGCGGGCACCGCGATGTCGACGGAGTCGTCCAGCAGGTGGGTGCGGGTGAGCTCCGCCGGCACCGGCATCCGCTTGTTGTACCAGTCGATCGCGAGCGCCATGTCGAGGTCGCCGCGCACGACGGCCGCCATGCTGTCCTCGGGTTCCTGCTCGCGCACCCGGACCCGCAGGTCCGGATGGCCGGTGCGCAGCGCGGACAGGGCCTGGGGCAGCAGCCCGCGCATGGCGGTCGGGAAGGCGCCGACGCGCAGCTCGCCGACGGCGTGACCGCGCTGCGCCTCGACGTCCGCCTGGGCCTGCTCCACCTGCGAGATGATCCGGGCCGCGTGGTCGGCGAGCAGCCGTCCGGCGTCGGTGAGGCGCACGCCGCGGCCGTTCTTGGCGAGCAGCGGCTGGCCGACCTCCCGCTCCAGCTTGGCCATCTGCTGGGACACGGCGGAGGTCGTGACGTGGAGCCCGTCGGCGGCACCGCTGACCGAGCCGTGGCGGGCGAGGGCGTCGAGGGTGCGCAGGCGCTCCAGGTTCAACATGTAAGCAATGCTACGCCGTGACGACGAGAAACTCTCGCTTGTTCTACGAAGTTGACACGAGCACAGTAAGAGCCATGAGCGCACCCGCAGCCCCTCGACCGACCCTCTCGACCGCCTCCCCGGCGTCCGCCACCCTGACCGCGGCGGCGGCCGCGTCCGCTCCGGCCATGACCGCCCGCCGCAGCGGCCTCCTGGACTGGCGCATACGGTTCGCGATCCTCTCGGTGATCTGGGGCTTCAGCTTCCTGCTGATCAAGGTGGGCACCGAGGCGTTCGCTCCCTTCCAGGTGGCCCTGGGCCGCGTCCTCTTCGGCGCCCTCGCCCTTCTCGCCGTACTCCTGGTCCGCCGCGAGCCGCTTCCCCGGGGCCTGCGCACCTGGGGCCACCTCACGGTGGCCGCGCTGCTGCTCAACACCGCGCCGTTCTCCCTCTTCGCGTACGCGGAGCTGAGCATCCCCTCCAGCCTGGCGGGGATCTGCAACGCCACGTCCCCCCTGTGGGGCATGGCGCTGTCGCTGGTCGCCCTCTCCGAGGACCGGCCCACGCGCCGCCGCTTCGCCGGTCTGGGGCTCGGCTTCCTCGGCGTGCTGACCGTCCTCGGCGCCTGGAACGGCTTCTCGGGCGTCGACGCCAGGGGCACCGCCTTCGCGCTGCTGGCCTCGCTCTGCTACCCCGTGGGCTGGATCTACGTCCGCCGCACGCTGGCCGGCACCCCCGGCTCGCCGGTGTCCCTGACCGGGGGGCAGCTCATGGTCTCCACCCTCCAGCTCGCGCTGGTCAGCGCCGTGTTCACCTCGGCCCCGGCCTCGTTCCCGCTCTGGCCGACCCTGTCGGTGGTCGCGCTCGGCGCCCTCGGCACCGGACTGGCCCTGCAGATGCAGTACGGCCTGGTGACGGAGATCGGCCCGACCACGGCCCAGATGGTCACCTACTTCATCCCCGTCATCGCCACCACGGCAGGCGTGCTGGTCCTCGGCGAGCAGCTGCACTGGAACACGCCGGTCGGCGCGGCGGTCGTCCTGCTCGGCGCCGCCCTCACCCAGACCCGCGCCGCCGCCCGCAAGCCGTCCTGACGGCCTGACGGCGTCCGGCGGGGCCGGGCGCACACCCCGGCCCCGCAGAACGTGTGGGGTACGGGACGCGCGGTCAGTCGCCGCGTCCGCCGGCCACGCCCGGCCGGACCGCCGCGGCCACGGCGTCGGCCAGCACCGGCACGTCCGCCACGTCCAGCTGGGACACCGTCAGCCGCACCCCCGGCCCGGTCTCGACCCGGAAAACGGCCCCGGCGGCCACTCCCCACCCCGCGGCGAGCAGCCTCGTGACCACCACCGTCTCGTCTGCCACCGGCACCCACACGTTCAGCCCGCTCCTCCCGTGCGCCCGCACCCCCCGCTCCCGCAGGGCCTCGACCAGCGCGTCCCGCCGCTGCGCGTAGGCCCGGGCGACGGCGACCCGGTCCACGGCGTGCGAGCTCCACAGCTCCGCCACCGCGTACTGGAGCAGCCGGCTCACCCACCCCGGGCCCAGCCGCTGGCGTCCCCGCACCCGGTCCAGGGTCACCTCGTCGCCCGTCAGCACGGCGAGCCGCAGGTCCGGCCCGTACGCCTTGGCCGTGGACCGGATCAGCACCCAGTGCCGGCCCACCCCGCCCAGCGGGTGCAGCGGCAGGTCGACGATCCCGTTCCCGTGGTCGTCCTCGACCAGCAGCACGCCCGGGTGCCGCGCGAGCAGTTCACGCAGCTCGGCCGCCCGCTCCGCGCTCACGGCGGCGCCGGTCGGGTTCTGCGCCCGGGAGGTGACCACCAGCGCCCGGGCCCCGGCCGCGAGGGCCCGGGCCACCGCGTCGGGCCGGGGCCCGTCGTCGTCCACCGCCACCGGCTGGATCCGCAGCCCGAGTGCGGGAACGAGATCGAGTGCGCCGCCCCAGCCCGGGTCCTCGACCGCCACCGCGTCCCCGGGCCTCAGGTGGGCGGTCAGGACCCGTTCGATCGCGTCCAGCGCGCCCGAGGTCACCGCGACCGGCCCGGGCGGCACCCCGTCGGCGTCGAAGCCGGCCCGGGCGAGCCGCGCCAGATCGGGCGCGACGGGGTCGGCCCCGTAGAGGGTGGGTGCCTGCTCGTGACGGCGGGCGGCGGCCGCGAGGGCCCCGTCCAGCGGGGGGAGGAGCGCCACGTCCGGATTCCCCTGCGCGATGTCGCGTACGCCCGCCGGCACCGCCATCCGCAGCGCCTCCCGCGGGGTGCTCGACGGGCGGGAGCGCACCCGGCTCCCGCGCCGCCCGTCCGTCTCGATGACGCCGCGCTCCCGCAGTGTCCGGTAGGCGGCCGCCACGGTGTTGGGATTGACGCCCAGCACTCCGGCCAGCTCCCGCATCGGCGGCAGCAGCGACCCCGGGGGGAGCTCCCCCGACGCCACTCCCGCTTCGACGCTGGCCGCGATTTCGGATGTGCGGCGCCCTACGATCCGATACTCTCCTAGCACAAAGAACATTATGCACTAGTGCAATGGAGTCCGCACCATGACCGCCACGCCTGCCACGGAGACGACGGAGAACACCGGGACGACCGGTGCGTACGAGCCCACCGACCGCACGGTCCCCTCCCGCTCCCGCGACCGGGCGCGCTACGACCGCGAAACGGTGCACTCGATACTCGACGAGGCCTACATCTGCCACCTCGGCTTCGTCCGCGACGGCGCACCGGTGGTCCTGCCGACACTGTTCGCCCGTGTAGGGGAATCGCTCTACATGCACGGTTCCACCGGATCCCGCCCGCTGCTCGCGGCGGGCCGCACCGACCCGGGCCTGCCCGTCTGCGTCACCGTCACCCACGTCGACGGCCTGGTGCTGGCCCGCTCGGCCTTCCACCACTCGCTCAACTACCGCTCGGTGGTCGTGCACGGCACCGCCCGCCAGGTGACCGACCAGGACGAGTGCCGCACCGCGCTGGACGCCATGATCGAAGCCGTCGCCCCGGGCCGCTCCGGCGACGTACGGCCGGCCAACGCCAAGGAGCTCGCCGCCACCGCCGTGATCCGGGTGGACCTGGACGAGGTGTCCGCCAAGCTCCGCACCGGACCGTCGAACGACGACGCCGAGGACCTGGGCCTGCCCTACTGGGCGGGCGTGGTACCGGTCGGCAGGGTGTACGGGACCCCCGTGCCGTCCGCGGACCTGGACCCCGGCATCGCCGTCCCGGACTACCTCACCGCACTCTGACGAGCGGGCCGCCCGGCGTCGGGTCCGGCGGCTCCGGCGGGCCGGGCCGGCCGCGCGGCCCGGCCTCCCGGACGGCGGGACTCCGCCGCGATCAGCGCTCCGACCGCCGCCAGCAGCAGTACGGTGCCCAGCACCACGGCGCCGGTCAGCCGCTCCCCGAGTACGAGGACGGCGATGGCCGCCGCGCTCACCGGCTCGATCAGCATGATCACGGACACGGTCGCGGCGCGCACCGCCGCGGCGCCCGTGAAGTAGAGCGCGTACGCCAGCGCCGTCGGCACGGTGGCGACGTACAGCAGCAGCCAGAGCACCCGCCCCGGTTCGGCGGTGTGCGGCAGCAGGCCCTCCGCGGCGGCGAGCGGCAGCAGGCACACCGCGCCGACGGCGACGGACCAGGCGGTGGTCACCAGAGGGTCCCCGCCGGCCCCGCGCCGCCCGAGCAGGCGGGCGCGCAGGGTCATCCCCGCGTACCCGGCCGCGGACAGCAGCGCCCAGCCGACGCCGACCGGGCGCACCTCGGCGCCGCCGCTGCCCAGCACCAGGACGGCGAGGCCCGCGAGGGCGCCGGCGACGGCCACCGCACCGCCGCGGCCGAGGCGTTCGCCCATCCAGGAGCGCGCTCCGAGCGCGATGAGCACGGGCCCGGCGCCGAGGGTGACCACGGTGCCCACGGCCAGGCCGGTCTCGCGCACGGCGGCGAAGTAGGCGGCCTGGAAGACGGTGAAGAGCAGCCCGGTCACGATGAGGGAGCCCGCGGACTGCGAGACCGCGGAGGCCCGCGCCCTCCCCCGCCCGGGACGGCCGCGCCGCAGGGCGAGCACCCCGAGCAGCACCACGAGCCCGCCCGCGCACCGCCAGAACGACAGGGCGAGCGGGCCGAGGTCACTGGCCAGGAAGAGGAGGGAGGCGGCCGCCCCGGCGGTGCCCCAGGCGGCTCCGGCGATGACGAGGTACAGCAGGCTGCGCCCGGCGGCGGGCGAATGGTTCGACACGTGTGTTCTCCGTGTGCGTGCGTGAAGGATGAGTGGATCGGGTCATCGCTTCGCGGGCAGCACCGGCCCGCCCGGGGGCTCCCCGGGCCTGGCCGTCGTCGTGGGGGCGCCGCCCGCTAGGACGCGGGAGGCGGAAGCACGGTCGAATGCATGCCCGCCACACTAGGCCCTTGTGGGCTCACGGTCCACCGGGACCGGTTCGGCCGCGGGCTGCGGGGTCTGCCGGGCCTGCCGCGAGGACTGCGCGATGAACGCACCGCCCAGCACCAGGGCACCGCCGGCGATCTGCCAGGTCGAGAGGTGCTCGCCGAGCAGGATCCAGGCCAGCACGGTGGCCACGACGGCCTCCAGGAAGGCCACCACGCCCGCGATCTGGGGAGAGAGCCTGCGCACCGAGACCACGCCGGTCACGTACGCGAAGACGGTCGCGACGAGCACGACCCATCCGAGCAGCACCGGCGCGGCCACCATGGTGCCGCCCACGGAGGCCTCTCCGGCCAGCACCTGCCAGTCCATCTCCCACGGCCGGGCGATCACCGTCATCACCAGGGCGCCGATGAGCATTCCGTAGGCGATCACCCCGAGCGGGTCGGGAGCGTCCTCGCCGTCGGCGCCCTGGTCGGCGAAGACGAAGTAGCAGGCCTGGCAGCAGGCCGCGGCGAGACCGAAGAGCACTCCGAGGGGGTCCAGGCTCAGCCCGGCCCAGATCTCCACGACGCAGGCCAGTCCGACCACGGCCACGCCCGCGCCCGCGGCGGCCCCCCGCGTGACGGGCTTGCGCTGCACGAAGCGGATGTATCCGAGCAGCAGCGCCGGGCCCAGGTACTCCAGCAGCAGGGCCACGCCGACCGGGATCCGGGACAGGGAGGCGAAGTAGAAGGCCTGCACGCCGGCGACGGCGATCAGACCGAAGCCGGCGAGCAGCGCGGGCCTGCGCAGCAGGAGGTCACGGTGGCGCCAGGCCAGCGGGGACAGCACGAGTGCCGCGCCGGCCACTCTGAGCCAGACCATGTGGAGGGGGTCCAGACCCGCCTCGATCAGCGGCTTCGCAGCCACTCCGGAACCACCGAACGCGAACGCCGAGACGAGGGCGAGGCCCAGTCCGGCGTTTTTCCCTGACGCTTGCATCCGGCCATCATGACAGGGACGGTCAGGAGCGTCACTGCGGTGACACCTGTTGAGACACACCTGAGATCGCGTCCCGCGGGCGGGGCCCGGAGCCGCCCGATCTGACAGGTCGTCAGTATTGAATGTTTCGACCGCCGGGGCTACCTTCCGCGCACCGATCCGACGAGAAGGGGTGGCCGCATGGCTGAAGTCACCGCGCAATCACGCATCGAGGCGCCCGCCGCGAAGCTCTGGTCCCAGCTGACGGACTGGGACGCGTACGGGCAGTGGAGCATGACCCACACGAACTTCCCGCAGGGCGGCCCCCGGACCCTGGCCGTCGGATCGACCTTCGCCGAGAACATGAAGATGATGGGCTTCCCGGCCGAGGTCGTCTGGACCGTCTCCGAGCTGGAGGACGAACGGCTCTTCGCGATCACCGGCAAGGGGCCGATGGGCGTCGCCGTCCTGACCCGCTACACGCTGACGCCGGACGGCGGGGCCACCACCGTCCGCATCGACGGCGAGTTCACCGGGGCGGCCGTCTCCCTGATGGCGGGCAAGCTGAAGGACTCGGCCACCGCCGCGCTGAACGAGTCGCTGCGCAAGCTCGCCGGCCTGGTCGCCTGACCCCGCCCGCGGCCGCCCGTACGTGCGGAGCGGCGCGCCCGGCGGCCGAGGAGCCGCCGGGCGTGCCGCATCCGTCGGGCGCCCGGGGTCAGTGCTCGTCGGCCAGGATCAGGTAGAGCTTCTTGCGGGCGTCGTTGAGCACGGCGAGCGCCTTCTCGCGCTGCTCGGGCGAGCCGGTCCTGTAGACCTGCCCGAAGGCCTCCATCAGGCCGGCGCCGGCCTGCCGCGCCTCGTGCACCGCCTCGAAGTCGAAGCCCCTCCCGGCGTCGGCCCAGGGGGCGTCCGGCCCGGCCTCCGCCTCGGCACGGCCGGCCTCGGTGAGCGTGAAGAGCTTCTTGCCGCCCTCGCTCTCACTGCTGATGAGCCCCTCGTCCTCCAGCAGGCTCAGGGTCGGGTAGACGGACCCCGGGCTGGGCTTCCAGGCCCCGCCGCTGCGCTCGCCGATCTCCTGGATCATCTCGTAGCCGTGCATCGGCCGGTCGGCGAGCAGCGCCAGTATCGAGGCGCGTACGTCACCCCGCCGGGCCCGCCCCCGCGGTCCCCCGCGGCCGCCGCGGCCGCCGAAGGGCCCCGCACCGAAGGGCGGCCCGAACGGGCCGAAGGCGGCGCGGATTCCCTGAAACCCCTCCCGACGGTCTGGGCCGCAGTGGCCGTGGCCCCGTCCGTGCTCGTGTCCATGCCGTCCGTGCTGTCCGTGTGAACGCATGTCCGCGCTCCTTTCGCCACTTCGTGTCCGTTTCATCGGTTCTCCGACACACCCACTATCGATGAGCGGTCGCGATGCGTCAACGATATATCGGAAACTACTTCACCGAACAGCCTCGAACAGGGCCAGTCACCCCGGATTGGCCTTTGTCGATGATCAGGAAACGGTCCTACCGTCGGTCCATGCGCATCCGAATCGTCGACGCCTTCACCGACCGCCCCTTCCACGGCAACCCCGCCGGAGTCCTGCTCCTCCAGGGCGGATTCCCCCCGGACGCCTGGCTCCAGCAGGTGGCGTCCGAGGTGAACCTCTCCGAGACCGCCTTCGCCCACCCCCTGCCGCCCGGCGGGGAAGCCGACTGGGCGCTGCGCTGGTTCACCCCGGCCGCGGAGGTCGACATGTGCGGCCACGCCACGCTCGCGACGGCGCACGTACTGGCCACAGCCGGCCTCGCCGAGGGCCGGATCCGCTTCTCCGCCCGCTGCGGCGTCCTCACGGCAGAGACCGCCGCGGACGGCACGGTCACGATGGACTTCCCCACGTCCTCGCTGACGCCGGTTCCGGCGCCGCCCGCCGTGGGCCACGCACTCGGCGGAGCGCCGATCCTCTCCGTCCACGACACCGCCGCACACATCGGCGACCTCCTCGTCGAGCTGGCCGACGAGAAGACCGTCCGCGAGCTGGAGCCGGACCACGGCGCCCTGCGTGCCTTCGCCAGGCGGGGAGTGATCGTCACGGCCGCGGCCGAGGACCCCTCGCGCGGCTACGACTTCGTCTCACGGGG